>CANIZL010000011.1 GCA_947471985.1 Verrucomicrobiota bacterium
GACAAATCCAAGGTCCGATTTGCCGACTTTTGCACCTCACCCCGTGAGGGAGGCGACGACGCATCAATATCTCCTTCCATATCGTTCTGTGGTAACAGGTTGCCAGAAAAACCCACTTCGTCGACTCACGTTTTTAGGTTCAGTCGGCCGTCGCGTTTCCCGGCTTACTCCGCATCGTTGGCCTGCTTGGATGCAGACCGAAGTGGAACAGTTTCTCCTCCTCCGTTTGGGCTTGTTGCGGGACGCGGACGACATCGCCTGGCGGTGCTCAACGGGCGCGTGATGGTGAGTTATTTCAGTCACCTGCTGGAAGGTGGGAATTCCTCGCCATCGTCCTCATCGGTGGCCAGGTCCGTGCCACGCCACTGACTTTGCTGTTTCTACCGACTCGCTCCCTTTATTTATTTCCTGCGCACTGATCCGAATTCGCACGGGGCGGTGACACTGCTGCCGCGTTTAGCCGCCGCCGCGGCATGAGAGGCGGCTTGAAGGCGGCGGTGGCGGAGCTTGCCATCCTGCTGGCCAGGACCATCGGAGGCCGGGCATACACCGCCTTCGTCTCGGATTTGGGGAAATTGCCGGGCTGAAAGATATATTGGGCGGCTCATACCCTGTCCTTTACAAGAAATAAATGGAGTGCGTCAGTCGGGTGGATGTTGAGCCGTCGCGGAACCGGGAGCACCCGGGCGTCCCCGGCAAAAGGGCCCTGAGTATCAGGGGATTAGTGTGGCTAATTGGCATTACGTCAACCACTGGATGGGGAGTTAATTTTGGTCGCAATTTGAGTGTTGGGGCGATTTGAAGGATAGGCTGGTGGAGTCCGTCACTGTGAAATCGGCTGAAGGTTTTTCTTATATTTAGCTAAAGGTGGCGAATTGAGACACTCCAATCCACGTACGGATCCGCCGATAATATAATGTGTGGCATCGCTGGCAGACTGGTTCCCCGGGGGGAGGATGCGCGGGAGGGCTGGCCGGAGTTGGCGTCCCGCCTGCAGCAGGCATTGGCCCATCGGGGGCCGGACGACCGGGGTGCCCATTTGTCCGCTGATGGCCAGGCCGGTTTGGTGCATACCCGGTTGTCGATCCTGGATCTGAGCCCGGCCGGACACCAGCCCATGGTGACTCCCGATGGACGTTTCAGCATCACCTTCAACGGGGAGATTTACAATTACCGCGAATTGCGCCGGGCCTTGGAGGGGGTGGGAGAGCGCTTCGTTTCGACAGGTGATACGGAGGTAATCCTGCGCGGTTACGCCCGGCACGGACGCGATTTCCTTCGTTCCCTGCGGGGCATGTTTGCCCTGTGTCTCTGGGATGATCAGGAGAAGACGGCCCTGCTGGCGCGGGATCCGCTCGGGATCAAACCGCTGTACTTTCATCTGGCGGGCGGCCGGTTGATTTTTGCTTCGGAATTGCAGGCCCTTCTCGCGACCGGGGCGGTGCCGCGAAAGCTGTCGGCCACGGCGCTGCATGACTATTTCCTGTTTGGCTCGGTCTCGGAACCCCAGACGTTGATCGAAGGGGTGCAGCAGGTGCCGGCGGGGCACTGGTTGGAATGGCGTGAGGGCGCGATTCAAGCGGGCAGCCATTGGGAGTTTCCAACCCAGCACGAGGCGATGACCGAGGCCGAGGCGGTGGCCCGCGTGCGGTCGGCTTTGACGGAGAGCATCGCGGCGCACTTGGTGAGCGATGTGCCGGTGGGTGTGTTTCTGAGCGGCGGTGTGGATTCGACGCTGCTCCTGGCGCAAGTGGCCCGGCAAACGCATCGGGTGCAGACCTTCTCGATTGGTTTTGACCAGGCGGCGTATAACGAAACGGAGTCCGCCCGGCGCTCCGCGCAACATTTCGGAGCCGAACACCACGAGCTAATTCTCAATGGCCGGGAGGGTCGGGCGCTGATGGCCGCCTACGAGGCCCGGGGCGATCAGCCGTCGATCGATGGGTTCAATACCTTTTGCGTATCCAAGCTGGCGCATGATCAGGGGGCGAAGGTGGTCTTGTCCGGTCTGGGCGGTGACGAGTTGTTCGCGGGCTATCCTTCTTTTGACCGGGTGCCGCGGTTTCGTCGGTTCGCCCGCTGGGCGGAGGTGCTCCCGGCCGCGCTTCGTCGCCGCTTCTCCCGGTGCTGCGAAGGGGTTCAGCTCGCTCCGAAGTATCGACGATTGCTGGCCTTGCTCGCCGGACCGCCGGATTGGAGTGCGGCGTATTGGTGTCAGCGCGGGATCTTCACCCCGATGGAAGCGGGTCGTCTTACCACCGCGTATCTCGGAACCCGGGTGGCGGAGTCCGCGATTTATCCGCGCTGTGATGTGCCCGCGGCGGGTTGGGGATCGGATCGGGAAACCGTCAGCCGCCTGGAGTTGACCCGCTACATGCGCAATCAACTGCTGCGCGACAGTGATGTGATGAGCATGGGTTGGTCGCTGGAATTGCGCACGCCGCTGGTGGACGCCCGGTTCCTGGAGGCGGTGATGACGATCCCGGCAAAGTTCCGGCTGGCCCCCAAAAAACAGCTGCTGCAGTCGGCGTTTCCGGAACTGCCGCCCTGGGTGGTGAATCAACCGAAACGGGGTTTTGTCTTCCCCTTCCAGACCTGGATGGAGCAGGACTGGAAGGATCTGCTGGAACAGACCGATCGGCAGAGTCCGGTGCGCGCGATCACCTGGTCGCGCCGTTGGGCCTTGTTGGCTCTGAATCAGTTCGTCCAACGCCATCAACTCGACGCCGCATTTTTGGGTCGATGAGACCGGTCGCGCGGACGGAAAGCCGAGCGCTCCCTTTTGCGGCGAATCCGTCCGCCCCATAGGCTGCCGCATTGGACAAAACAGGTGAGCGTGCACTGACGATTCGCCCGATCGGATTCATCCGCACCGGCAAATCCGTCAAATTCCAGACCCGGCATCAGCCCTCCGAGGATCAGCCGGAACGCAACATTTTGGAATTGCTGCCGGGTCACGGATACGAAATGGCGCTGCGGGATCTGGCTGGATTCTCGCGCGTGTGGCTGGTGTGGTGGTTTGATCGCAATACCGAATGGCGTCCGTTGGTTCTGCCGCCGCGCGGATCCGCTCAACGCCGCGGGCTGTTTGCCACCCGTTCGCCGCATCGACCCAATCCGCTGGGACTCACCCCGGTGCAGTTGCTCGGTGTGCAGGGGTGTCAGTTGATTCTGGGGGCCTGCGATCTGATGGACGGCACGCCGGTGTTTGATATCAAGCCGTACATTGCCTCGTACGATTCCTTTCCCGAGGCGAGCGGTGGCTGGCTGGCTGAAATGGAAGCCTCGCTCATCGCGCCACCGCAGTTTGAAGTCGGGTTCCTGCCCCTGGCGGAAACGCAGGCGACGTGGCTGCGGACGAACTGGGAGGTGGATTTCCGGGCGCGCCTGATCGAACTGCTATCGCGGGATCCGACCCCGCATCGGAGTCGACGCATCCGTCGGCGGGGCGAAATTCAACGGGTGATTGGTTGCGGGGCGTGGCGGGCGGTGTTTCACGTCGATGGGCAGGTGGTACAGATCGAATCCATGGAGCCCGCGTATCCGCTGCGGTTTCTCACGGATCCGGCGCGCAAGTCGATGCCCGATCAGGCGGCGCAGTTGGCGTTTCTGGAACATTGGCCGGAGCGCCCTCTGGTGACGCCGTGACGGCGGGCGAGTCTCCGGGAGGAATTTTTGCGGGAGGCCCCGGCCGGGGTGGAGTTTGGGCGCATGATTTCCCGCACCCGTTTGGGCGCCCTCATTTTGCTGGGGCTTTCCGTGTCACTATGCCGACTGCCCGCCGCGGAACCGGCGGAAATTCTCCTTTGGCCGCAGGGGGCGCCGGGTTCCGAAGGCAAGACCGGACCCGAAAAGGTGCGCGTGACGGACGCGGGGGATCACGTGGTCTCGAGTGTGCATCAACCTTCGATCACGCCGTATCTGCCCGCCGCTGCGCGGGCCAATGGCTGTGCGGTGCTGGTCATTCCCGGCGGCGGGCACAGCGCCTTGTGGATGGATCACGAAGGGTACAACGCCGCCCGTCTCTTGAGCGAACATGGGACGGCCGCGTTTGTGTTGAAATACCGCCTCGCCCGCGAGACCAACTCGACGTATCAGATCGCCACGCACGCGTTGGCGGATACCCAACGGGCCTTGCGCCTGGTGCGCAGCCGGGCCGCCGAATGGCACCTGGATCCGAACCGGCTCGGTGCGATGGGCTTTTCCGCGGGCGGCGAATTGGTTTGGCTCGCCAGCTCCCGCTTTGAACTCGGCCGACCCGACGCCAGCGATCCCCTGGATCGGCAAAGTTCTCGCCCCGCCTTCCTCGGCTTCATTTATCCGGGCCGTTCGGGCGACATCCAACCCGGAACAAATTCTCCGCCCGCCTTTCTCGCGTGTGCCTACAACGACCGGACCGATATCGCCGAGGGCCTGGCCGAGGCTTATCTGCGCTTCAAGCGGGCCGGGGTGCCGGCGGAACTGCACGTCTATGGCAGTGGTGGACATGGCTTCGGAGTGCGGGCGGGCAACACCAAGCCGGTGGCGCAATGGTTGACCCGATATGAAGAGTGGCTCGCGGACGGTGGCTTCTTGACGGCGCGCTGAAGTACACCGGCGGTCCGGTTTTAGTTGGGCTTCACCGGGCTGAGCACGGAATCGACGAACGAGGTTCCCGTGGCGGCGAGATGCGTGGCCAGGTCCTTTTGGGCTTCCGCGGTTCGGGGATCTCCGGCGGCTGTGAAAGCTTGGAGACGGAATTCCAGAAACGCGCGCGTCCACGGGAAATGGGGACCGTAGGCATCGACGGCCGCCACCTGATCCCGCGGCGGCAGCGCGTGGGCGAGCGCGAGGCGGGTGTCCAGGCGTTTCTCGTTCATCGCGGCCACCGCCAAAGGTTTTTCCAACAGGCTGAAGAACGCGGCGGCGGCGACGGGGTTGGTGCGACCCAACTGGGTGGCCAAGGCCAGGGCATCGCCGGAGGGACGAGTGCGCAGCCAGGGGTTTTGGCGAACCGTCGCGAGGCCGACCTTCATATGTTCAATGGCGGCCGCGGGAGCGCCGTGGCGTTGCGCCAGGCGGGCGGCGGCGAAGCGGGCCTCGGCGGGCCAGTCGCGTT
The DNA here is from genome assembly GCA_947471985.1 of Verrucomicrobiota bacterium. Taxonomy (GTDB): domain Bacteria; phylum Verrucomicrobiota; class Verrucomicrobiia; order Limisphaerales; family UBA9464; genus CANIZL01. The sequence continues at coordinate 5,099 of CANIZL010000011.1, forward strand.
CGATGGCTCCCAGCATCGGTCGCGCCTGCTCCGGGGTTCCCGCGTGGGCCGCGGCTTCGGCCAGAATCAGCCGGGCCATCAGGCTGCGCGCCTCGCCGCGCCATTTGCGCAGAACGGTGGCATAGTTGCCCTCCACCGAGGCGGCGATCGCCTCGGCCCGCGCCCGTTCATCCCCGTTTAGTTCCTCGGGCACGAGGAAGGATTCGCCGCTGGCCGCGAACATCAGGAGCCGTTCCTCCCGCAAAAGCGCGGCATCGATCTGCCCCGCCAGCGACGCGGTCACATCGATCTTCTGTCCGATGGCCACCCGCAGGATGTCGGAGGGGGCGAAGCGCTCGCGGCGATAAAGGGCGCGGGCGAAGGCGTACTCGAGCGGGTTGGCGTCGTCGGTGTTGATCTCCCTTTCCCCCGCCGCCACTGCTTGGGCGAGGCCGGGACCCGCGAGATGGTGTGCGAGAAAACCCTCCACCGTATCCACCTGCCACGTCCGACTCATCGCCTCGGCAAAAGGTGCACCTGCGAGCCGTCGACGGAGGCCCTCCAGCGCGTAGGCCGGGGCTTCCAGGTGGGCGACGAATAAGAGATCGTTGGGTTGGGTAGCCCACGTTTCCACGAAGGGAAAAATGGCGGAAAGGGTGGCGTACACCCGCCGGATCGTTGCCGTATCGACCTCATATCCCTGAACCCATTGGCAGAATAGGCCGCCGGGGTTCAGCCGGTGGCGGACGGATTCATAAAATTCCCGGGTGTAGAGGCTCGCTATCCCGGCCCGGTAGGGGTTGGACGGCTCACTAAAAATGAGATCGTAGGGTTGCCCGCGGACGAGCAGGATTTCCCGGGCGTCGCCGAGGATCGCCCGCACGTTGGGGCGTTGGAGGACGTCCTGATTGATCGGTGCGAAGGCCGTGCGGGCGAGATGGAGCATGCCGGGCTCGATTTCAATGACGTCCACCCGTTCCATCCCGGGCACGACAGATAACCAACCCGCGGTTGAACCTGTCCCAAGTCCAACGACGCAGGCCGTGCGCACCTGCGGATGGAGGGCGGCCCCGATCAAACCCGACATGACCTGGGTGGCGGCATCGCCGAGGGCGGCGCCGTCGGATTTTCCGTTCACGTAGAAGGCGTAACTATTGCCCGCGACGAGGCCGACGCTGGATTCGCGTCCTTCAAATTCCTGATGCGTGGCGCGCCTTTGCTCGCGGAAGAAATTCCGCAAAGAGTCGGGTGAACTTGGCAAATTGGCGACCCGGCCGTAGCCGACGGGCGTGTGCCGCCAGACGGCGGTCGGTCCCAACGGAATCAGCAGCAGCGCGAGGCCGACGGCCAGCAGACCGAGGGCGGTCACGGTCGTGCCGCGCGTCGGGCGGCGGCCGGGGAGGAACAATGCGGCCGCCGCCAGGGCCAGGGCCAGTCCCACCACCAGACGCCAGCAACCCGGGGCCGTCAGGCCGGGCAAGAGCAGGAAGCCGCCCAAGAGCGACCCGGCAATCGCTCCCGCGGTATTGGCGGCATAGGCGGCACCCACTTGTCGGCCCACATCGGCCCGGCCTTGGCCCAGCAGCCCCACCAGCAACGGGAATTGCACCCCGGCAAAAAAACTGGGCAGGAGGACCAACGAGCCGGCCACCAGCGTCCAGCCGGCGATTTGTCCCCCAAACCCGAGCGAGCGTAATTGTCCGGCATCCCACGCCACCACCGCCATGCGATCACCCACCGCATAGGGCAGGACCAAGGCGCAGGCTTGTGCCGCCGTGATCGCGGCAAAGAGTGCCGCCGAAACCCGTCCGGCGTGGGGTGCGATCCAGACCCGGTACGCCAGACCGCCGGCGCCGATCCCCGCCAGCGCCAGCGCCAGGATCAGGCCGAAGTTGTACGTCGAACTGCCCAGCAACGGGGCGCACATGCGATACCAAACCAGTTCGCTGAGGAAGAAACCGAACCCGGTGATGAAGGCCGCCGCATAAACAAACTCGGCGGGGGCCGCGGCGGCGGGCCGTGTCTCGACGGGTTGATTGGCGGGTTGATTGGCGGGACGCGAGCGGGGGACCGGCGCTGGGGTTTCATTCGAACCGCGGGCCGCCCAACCGGCGCCAGCGGCGAGCAGCAGGTTGAGCCCCGTGGCCGTCCAAAGCGTTGTTCGCGTTCCCAACAATTCGAGCAGCCAGAACGTGCTGAGCACCACGCCGGTGAGTGCGCCGAGGGCGTTGAGTCCGTACAGCAGGCCGGCGGAACCCCGTTGTTCGTCCTTGTCGTCGCCCACGCATTTTACCGCCACGGGCAACGTGCCGCCCATGAGGGTGCAGGGCACCAGCAGCACGACGAGGGCGAGCAACAGTTGCAGCAGGGTGGCGCCTGTCTGGCCCAGGGTCAGCACCCCGCCGGTGCGCAGATAGAGGGCGCGTACGCCGGCCAGCAGGAACGGGGTCAGAAATGCACTCAACGCGACGCCGGCTTCCAAAATGGCGTAAAGCCGCAAAAGATTGCCGGAGCGTTCGGCCCGCCGGCCCAGGGAGGCACTGCCGACGCCCAGCCCACCCATGAAGACCGCCAGCACGGCCGCCGTGGCTGGTGTAGCGGCACCGAAGATCAGGCGGAATTCCCGCAGCCAGGCCACCTGATAAACCAGGGCGCAGGCGCCGGAGAGAAAGATGAGCCCCGCGAGCAAACGAAGGCGGGGCGTTGGGGTAGGGGACGTCATCGGGAGGATCGGTGGCGTCGGGCGCGGGATCGGGACGCGGATTCCGTGCCCGGCGTAAAAGTGCCCCCCGGTTGGTCCGCCGACGGAGCCGGAGCCGGCCGGCCGTCGGGCATCGTTTCAAATGCCATGTTGCGCGGGATCGTACCTTGCCCTTCACTGGGTTCAAGGCTGCCCATTTTCTATCTCCCGTCGGCCGCCGTATCCACCAGCGATCTCCGGCCCCCAAATCGATAAAAGCATTCGGCCGCTGGTATTATCGATATCCCGCGATCGCGAAGTCGTCCTAGACAGAGCGCAGATATGAATGCCGGAATTGGCATGGTCTCGGTCCGAGACCCGGGGACGAAATTTCGCCCGGGGACGGACCCCGCGGCGGCCGATCGCCGGGTCGTCGCCTGCGAAGCCGGCCTCGATCGCCCCTCGCTTTCACCTCAACCCCAACCGTTATGATCTACCTCCTGGTCGTTCTCGTTTTAGGCCTCCTCATCTGGCGGGCGGTCCGGGGTTCGCAGATGCGTGCGGCCCTGGATCAATTCGTTCAGGAATCGCGGCACCTCGAATCCCGTCTGGCTCGCGTCGAACAGGAATTGGCTGAACTGCAGGCCCGCGTCGTCCCGCCGCTGGCCGGGATGGAGGAACCGCCGCCGATACCCGTCGCACCAACGCTCGCGGTCCCAGTGACCCTGCCAATGCCGATGCCAATGCCGGTGCCGGTGGAGCCCCCGGTAGTCACCCCGACGGTGCGCGTGATCGAACCGGTGGAAGATCGGCTGCCAACGAATCGCCTCCCGAGAGCGTTTGAATTGTCCTCCCCAATCCCGCCCCCCGTCCCGTCCGAACCGCTGTTCGATTGGGAACAGTTTGTCGGCGTGAAACTCTTCGCGTGGCTGGGCGGGCTCGCGTTGTTCTTTGCTGCGGTACTCGGCCTCAAGTATTCCTTCGATCACGATCTGGTGCCGCCCGCGGTGCGGGCGGCCGGCGGTTTCCTGTTGGGCGCCGGTCTGGTCGTCGGTGGCATCCTGCTCCGGCGCAAAGCGTACCTGGTGACCTCCCAGACCCTTTGTGCGACCGGCATCGTTATCCTGTATTCGGTGACCTTCGCCTGTCGGGCCTACTACCATTTTCCGTTTTTCGGCCAGACCACGACGTTTCTCCTGATGTCGATCCTCACGGCGACCGCCTTCTATTTGGCCGTGCGGCTGGAGGCCCAAGTCGTGGCGGTGCTGGGCATGCTGGGTGGTTTTCTGACGCCGGTGATGTTGTCGACCGGCGAGAATAATCCCCTGGGACTCTTTGGGTATGTCGCCTTGCTCGACGTGGGGTTGCTCGCGGTGACCTGGCGCAAGCGTTGGGATTACCTTGCCCTGTCGGCGGCCATTGGGACGGTGGTGATGCAAGTGGGCTGGTTCGCCAAGTTCTTTGCGGCCGAGGAAATTTTCGTGGCCCAAGCGGTATTTCTCGGGTTCCCGCTGCTCTTTTTCGGCGCCTTTGTTTGGGCGCATCGCCGGGATTGGCTGAGTCCTCACGTGATTGCCGCGGTGGCCTTGCCGGCCGTGGTGGCGTTGGTTCTTAGTTTCAATATCGCTTTGGGGGGCACTTTGGGCGGGCTGCCCGGCCGCGGCTTCTCCATCGCCTTTGGCGCGGATCTGATCCTGCTCGCGATGGTGGCGCTGCGCCCGTCGTTGCGCTGGCTGGAGTCTGTGGGCGGCGGCGCTTTGTTTGTGCTTTTGGCGTGCTGGACCTTGGGATCGCTCACCGCTGGTTTGTTGTACTGGGCCTTCGGTTTGTACCTCGCGTTCGCCGTTCTGCACACGGTGTTTCCTCTGGTGCTGGAGCGACTCCGCCCGCGCGAAATGCCGTCTGGTGGGCTTTGGAGTCAGTTCATTCCCGCCGCCGCCTTGTTGCTCGTGCTGTTGCCCATCGTGCGCGAATTGACCGTTCCCTGGATCTTCTGGGCGGTGGTGCTGATGGTCGATCTGCTGGCCGTCCTGCTCGCGCTGGTCGCGGGTGCCCTGCTCGGCTTGCTGGCCGTCCTGGTGTTCACGGTGGCCATCACCGCGGTGTGGTTGGCTCAATCGACCACCCAGGCGGTGGATCTTTCCGAAAGCATCGTGGTGATCGGAGGCTTCGCCCTGTTCTTCTTTGCGGCGAGTGCGTTCGTTTGGAAGAAGACGCTGCCGCCGGCCCTCGCCGTGGGATTGGGCTTGGAAGAGCAGGGCGATGCATCGGACGCATCCCGTCCCACGGATCTCCGTTCGATGATTCCGGCGCTGTCGGCGGTCCTCCCGTTTCTGCTGCTCATCATGGTGGTGGCGCAGTTCAAACCCGCGAATCCCTCGCCGGTCTACGGTCTCGCGGCCGTGCTGGTGATCCTTCAATTGGGATTGGCCCGGATAACCCGCTTGGATTCGCTCCTCGCCGGGGCGCTTGGGAGTGTCTGGTTGTTACAGGCGGCGTGGCTGGGGTCGGCTTTCGATCCGCAACGCGCCGGCGTGCCCCTGGCGTGGAACCTGGGTTTCTATGCCGTGTTGTCGGTGTTCCCGTTTGTTTTCGTGCGTGAATACCGGCTCCGGACGCTGCCGTGGGCGGTGGCCGCTCTAACCGGTGTGCTGCAATTTGTCCTCGTCTATTGGCTGGTGCTGGCGGCCTATCCCCACCTCGCGATGGGCCTGCTGCCGGCGGCCTTTGCCGTGTTCAGCCTGGGGGGATTGTGGGCGGTGTGGAAGCTCGTGCCAGTCGACGCACCGTCGCGATCCGCGCAGCTCGCGTGGTGGGGCGGGATGGCGTTGTTCTTCCTCACGATCATCCTTCCGATCCAGTTTTCCCGGCAATGGATTACCGTGGGGTGGGCCTTGGAAGGTACGGCGTTGTGCTGGCTCTTCCGTCGGGTGCCGCACCCCGGATTGCGCCAGATCGGGGTGGCCTTGTTGGTGGCCGCCTTCGTTCGGCTGGCATTGAATCCGGCGGTGCTGTCGTATCACCCGCGTGCGGCCACCCCGATTCTGAACTGGTATCTCTACACCTACACGACGGTGGCGATGAGCCTGTTTGCGGCGGCCCGGTTGCTGGCGCCACCGCGGCACGAACTCAACGGCTATAACGTCCCGCCGCTCCTGCAGGGCGGGGGTACGGTGCTGGCGTTTCTGCTGATGAACCTGGAAATCGCCGATTATTTCGGTTCGGGGGCGACGCTGACCTTCGAGTTTTCCGGCAACTTCGCGCGCGACATGACCTACACGATCGCCTGGTCGCTCTTCGCCTTTGTGCTGTTGCTGGTCGGGATTGGCCGCCGGGTCCGTGCCGTGCGCTACGCCAGCATCGGTCTCTTGGGCGTCGCCCTGCTGAAGTTGTTCTTTCACGATCTCGCCCGACTGAATCAGCTCTACCGGATCGGCGCCTTCGTGGCCGTGGCCATCATCGCGATGCTGGCGTCGTTCCTTTACCAACGCTTTCTCGCGGCCGACGAGGTTGCAGCCGAAACCGTCCATCCGCAGGAAGGCAACTGAGCGGGGCTTGGATCCCGTGTTTGGCCAATCGGATTCGATTGCCCGATTGAGGGGGTATTGGTCGATGGCCGATACCTCCACGGACATCAGCCCTTCGGGCCGGGAAGGTGTTGCTGCAACTGGAGGACCCGCGGATGAAAGCCGAAGCGTTGGTACAGCGCGAGGGCCTCGCGGTTTTCGTAGGCGACCGAGACGGATTTCGAAACGGCACCGACGGCATCGCACCAGGCCAGCGCCCGCCGCAGCAGTTCGGTGCCGATGCCGTGACCGCGAAATGATTCGTCGACGAACATGGAATCCACTTCGCCCCGGCCGTCGGCGGTCACGGTGGTCACGCAATAGGCGATGTCCGTCGGGTCGCCGGTGCCGCGGACCAGTTCGATCCGGAGATGTCCTTGGGCGGCCTTGGCCAGCAGGCCTGCCTTGCGGGGCGTGAAATTGTAGGGCGGCTGTTCGCCTGGGAAGCGCTCCAGCCACGGGGCGTGATACCCCCGGAGTTTTTCCCACAACGGGCGGAGGACGTCGATGGACTCCGCTTCGATGAGGCGGTAGACAAGTATCGGCGAGCCCTCTTTCATGGAGTGACGATATACCCGTGTGGCGTCGGGAACGGGGGCGGTGGATCGACGGTCGTCATGGGCTCTGGTTTACCGCGAACCCGAGGAAAAACCAAGTCCGACTCCGGAGGAAATCGGAACAGTCGATTTGTCCGAGTGGAACCGTGGACACCCGGAAAAGCTGGGCTACAGGATCGTCCATGTTCCCCGGTCCGAACTGCTCTCAAGGAGTGCCGTGTTCCGTGTTGCCCACCACATCGGTCCGAATCTTCGCGTTGCTGCTTTTGAGCCTGGGACTGGGGGCATGGGCGGCTCTGCCTACGCCGGCGCCAGGCTGGAAGTTGGAGCTATTGGCGCAGGCTCCGGATATCTCGCATCCCAGCGTCGTGACAGCGGCGCCGGATGGCCGGATTTTTGTGGCGGAGGATCCCATGGATATCCGCGAGGACGTCAAACCGGATGCCCTTGCCGGGCGCATCTGGTGTCTGCATCCCGACGGACATCGCACGCTTTATGCAACCAACCTGCATGCGGTGTTTGGAATGCAGTATCTGGAGGGAAACCTGTATGTGCTGCATAACCCCGTGCTCTCGGTGTTCCGGGATGGCGGGGACACTGGACGCGAACCGCACGACCTTCTGACCCACACGCTGGCCGAGCCCTGGGCACTGGGTTGGAATGATCACATTCCCGCGAATTTCAAGCTGGGCATGGACGGCTACTTCTATCTCGCGGTCGGGGACAAAGGATTGTCGGAATGTGCCGGCACCGATGGACGAAAGCTTTCCCTGCGCGGCGGGGGCGTCGTGCGATTCCGGCCGGATGGCAGTGGCTTGGAGGTTTTTGCCACCGGGGTGCGCAACATTCTCGATGTGGCGCTGAATGCCGAGGACGAGTGCTTCACCTACGACAACACGGATGAGCATCAGTGGATGGGCCGGCTGACACATATGGTGGAAGCGGGCATCTACGGTTACCCGCACGACTTCATTCCCCGCCGTCCGTACACGTTGTGGATGATGCATGACTTCGGGGCGGGGGCGGCGTGCGGCACGCTGTGCAACACCGACGACGGATTGCCGTCGGCGATGGCGGGGAATCTCTTTCTATCGGACTTCGGCAAACGCCAGATCCTGCAAGTGAAGGTCGAACGCGCGGGGGGCGGATACCGGATGGCGGGGAGTCAGGAACTCTTTCCGAATCCACCCGATGATTTTCGTCCGGTGGGCATCGCGTGGTCCGCGGATGGGCGCTCTCTGCTGGTGTGTGATTGGCAGTATCGCGATCAAAAGGCGAACGTGTCTGTGGGGCGTTTATGGAAGCTGACGTCCACCGGCGCCGCACCGACGGCGGTGCGTCCGGTGTGGTGGGCGGATCTCGCTTCGGGGCGAATCCCGCCAGCGGCGGTGGCGGGTGAGGAATTGCTATCGGCCCTGGCTCATCCGGCGCGTGCGGTGCGGCTGACGGCGCAGCGGGCGTTGTCGGTCCGGGCCGCCGCGAACGACGGCAGCGCGATCGTGGCGGGTTTGGTGCGCCGATGGGAATCCACCACGGAACTCCCGCTTACGCGGATTCACGCGCTCTGGGCGCTGGACGCCTTCGACGAAGCCCGCGGCAGCCGGGGGAGCGTGTTGGCCGTCGCCGGTGGAGCGAATGCCGAACTGGCTTCCCAGGCCCTGCGCCAGCTCAGTCAGCGGCGAGTGAACTCGGCGCTGCCCGTGGCCCGGCTCGCTTTGCGGCATCCGGTGGCCGCCGTGCGGTTGCAGGCCGCGACCCTGTTGGGGCGCGTGGTGGACGCGGATTCGGTCGCTCCGTTGATCGTCGCCTTGGGGGAAGAGGCGGACGACGTCGTGCGTTATTCACTCTTTACCGCCCTGCATCGGATTGCCGAGCAACGCGCTGAAGCGGCCGCCTCGTTGGTCGCCGGACTGGGCGCGGCAAATGCACGGATTCGCGAAGGCTGTGAATGGGCTTTGCGGGACCTGTCGACGGACGCCGTGGTGGAGGCGTTAAGTCGGGTCGTGGCCAACGGCGCGGGCCCGTCGATCCAGTCGGCACTGCGGTTGCTCGGGCCGTTGGCCTTGCGGGTCCCGACGGGGCCGTACGTTTGGGGCGCCTATCATCCAGCGGAGAACCCGCCCCCGGCCCGCACGGAACGATGGGCGGGGACCGAAGCCGTGCTCGCGGCCTTGCGCGGCGCACTGACGCAGACCGATCCGTCGGTGCGCGCGGCAGCGGTGACTGCGACGGGCGAGGCGCGCGATTCGCGGTCCGTGGCGGCGTTGGGCACGATTCTGAAGGACGATGCCGTGGTGGAGGTGCGTCTGGCCGCGCTGGCCGCGCTCGTGAAAGTGGACGCCACCGGTACTCCGGCGCGGGCCGCGGGATTGCTCGAGGAAAAGCTGCCGCCACCCTTGCGCCAGGCCGCGCTGGAGGTGCTGGCGAGTGCGCCTCCTCCGGGCAGTTCTCCGATGTTGCGCGGGCTGTTGACCGGCGGGACGGCCGGGGAAAAGGCCCTGGCGCTGCGAGCCCTGGCCCGGTTGGCCGATCCGACGAACACCCCGGCGCTGCTGGCGTCGGCGGCGGATCCGGAACTGCGTGCGCTGGCGGTTCGCGCGTTGGCAGCGGCGCCGGATTTGCGCAGTGTGCCGCGGTTTCTGGAGGCGCTGGCGTCGTCGGATGCCGTGGTGGTCGGGGCGGTTCGGTCGGCTCTGACCAAACTCGGTGCGGCCGCGCTGCCGGAAATCCTGCGGCAGGCGGACACTCTTCCGGCAGGTGTGCGCGGTTCGTTACGCGATGTTTTCAAGGACGTGCCGGCCGCGCGGGATCATCCTTTGTTCGCCCAGCTTCCGGTCGCCGATCCGGCCGTCTATGCCGCCTACGCGACGGCGCATCCGGGGGATCCTTGGCGCGGACAACAGCTCTTCTTTGGCAGCACGGGCATCGCGTGCACCGCGTGTCATCAGGTTGCCGGACATGGGGGTGTCGTAGGACCCGACCTTACCCTGGCGGGCCGGCAGTTCGGTCGGGCGGAGATCATCGAGAGCATTCTTTATCCCAGTCGAATCGTCCGGGAGGGCTATCGGCAGAGCGTGATCACCACCACCGATGAACGGGAATTCATCGGCGTGATTCGCAGCGAGACCGCGGCGGGCTTAACGATTGTCGACGTCGCCGGCACGGCCACGGTGGTTCCCCCGCAAGAGGTCAAGGTGCGCCAGAATCTGCCGGACTCGATGATGCCCGAGGGGCTGCACGCGGCGCTCACGCCGGAACAGTTCGCGGATCTCGTGGCGTATGTCGCTAGTCGGACGCGCGATCCCCGGACCGACCCCGCGCCGCCGCTGCCCGACGGCTTTGAAGCCCTTTTCAACGGGCGCGATCTCGCGGGCTGGCGGATGACGGATCAGAATCGCCAGCACTGGTCGGTGAAGGACGGGCGCATCCGGCACGATGGCGTGGGGGGCGATCTCTGGCACGAACGGAAGTTGGTTGATTTTGAACTGCTGGTGGACTGGCGCTGGCCCGGTGCGCCCCAGGTGGTCGATTTTCCGGTCATCAATGCCGAGGGACAGCAACTCGACCGGCAGGAGCGCGTGCTCGATGCGGGCGACAGCGGGATATTTCTGCGGGGCCTCTACAAGGCGCAGGCCAATCTCTTCTGTTATCCCGTGGGCAGCGGAGAATTCTGGGAGTATCGCGAAAGCCTGGCCGGCGCGGCGCGGCGCGCGGTCACGCCGAGTCGCCGGGCGGATGCCCCGTTGGGCGATTGGAATCGGATGCGGATTCAGCTGCGCGGTGACGCGGTCACCGTGGAGTTGAACGGTCAGGAAGTCATCACCGGTGCTGTGCTCCCGGCGCTCCCGGGGCGCGGCCCCATCGGCTTCCAACACGAACACGGCGAATTGGAAATCCGCACGGTCGGAGTGCGGCCTTTGCAGTGAGCCGCGCGATTTGGATTCACGCGCCCGGCGCGGCGGCCGGACGTTCCCAGCGAAATTTGCGATCGGCCTCCGCGATGGGTTGATCGTTGATGCTCGCGAAGCGTCGGCGCATGTAGCCGAATTCGTCGAACTCCCAGTTCTCATTGCCATGCGCGCGATGCCACTGGCCGGCCGCATCATGGTATTCGTATTCGAAGCGGACCGCGATCCGGTTGTCGGTGTAGGCCCAGAGTTCCTTCTTCAAACGGTAGTCGTGTTCGCGTTCCCATTTCCGGCGAAGGAACTCCACGACCTGGGCGCGGCCGTTGAGGAATTCGGTGCGATTGCGCCACTCGGTGTCTTCTGTGTAGGCGAGCGCGACGCGCTCGGGATTGCGGCTGTTCCAGGCATCTTCGGCGGCCTGGATCTTTTGCCGCGCCGTGGTTTCGTTGAACGGCGGCAGGGGCGGTCGGGGGTTCATGTCAGGAACGGTTTTGCAATTGAGCTTCGAGTTCCGCGATGCGCTGCTGGAGCGGCGCCACGGCCGCTTCCACCTCGCTGGCCGTAAACCGGGGCGTGATGTACTTGGGGCAGTTCCAGTCGAAGGACAGCACGTCCACCAAAAACACTCGTTCCACGAGGCCGCGGACGGCGGGTTCGGCGAGTTGCGCCACCAGGTCCGGATGGGCCCGCGCATCGACGGTGCGGGCATGGCCGAGGATCTTCAGGCGTTCGCGCCGGGGATAATCCATCAGGAACAGGGCGACGCGATCGTTCACCGCGAGATTGCCCGTGGAGAGCAGTTGTCGATTGCCTTTGTAGTCCGCGAAGGCGAGTTGGGTCGGACTGACCACGTGCAGAAATCCGGGAGCGCCGCCGCGGTGCTGCACATAGGGCCAGCCGGTTTCCGAGACCGTGGCCAGATAGAACGAGTCGCGGGCGGCAATGAACTCGCCTTCCTCCGGTGTGAGGGCATCGCGCTCCGGCATCGGACCGGTGTTCGCGTGGCGGCCGTAATAGTGTTCCTGCGCGGCCAGTGCGGCGGGAGTGAGTACGGTGTGCAGATAACGATCGGCCATGGGATTGTTGTTAAGGTTCGAGAAAATGCGGATGAAACCGGCGGTGGTCGTCGCCCTGGGAAAAAGGATCAAGCCACGGCGCCGGAACAACTGCTGCCGCAGCCCGCGGTGCAGGCGAGGCAATGGACCCCGGTCTGAATCGCCCAGTCTTCGAGCGAAGTTGGGGTGACATCCCAAAGGTAGAGTGGCTGCCCGTTGCGAATCTGGAGCTGGAGCATCTGGTTGAAATCGCAATCGTAGATTTCGCCGCGCCAGCCGACGCTCAGGGTATGGCGACACATCAGGCCGGCCACCGTGGCGGGATTGAATTCGTGGGCGAGCAGATCCAAGTAGGTGTCCCACTGTCCCTGGCGTTGGAGATCCACCGCAAAACGCGCGATGGGCTGGTTGGTAATGGTGAACAGCCGCGTAAATTCAATGCCGAAGCGCTCGCGCAGTTCCAGTCGGTAGTCCGCCTCCAGCTCGGCCTGGGGACCGGGGAGTTTCGCCCCCAGCGGATTGTAAACGAGACTCAACGGCAGTCGGGTGCCATAACCGACGGCATTCAATTTCTGGAGCGCCGCGATGCTCTTGGCGAAGACGCCGTCGCCGCGTTGGGCATCCACGTTCTCGGCTGAATAGCAGGGCAGGGAGGCCACGACTTCCACTTCGTGTTCGGCCAGGTAAGCGGGCAGCCAGGCAAAGGCGGCCGTCTCGATGATCGTGAGATTGTTGCGATCAATGACGTGCGCCCCCACCGCCCGCGCGGTCTCCACCAGATAGCGGAAATGCGCGCTCAACTCCGGCGCACCGCCCGTGATGTCCACCGTGGCCGGGCGATGCTCGCGGATCCACGCGCCGACGCGGTGTGCGACGGCTTCGGACATCATCTCCGTGCGCCAGGGCGCCGCGTCCACGTGGCAGTGGGTGCAGGTTTGATTGCACTGGCGGCCGACGTTGACCTGCAGCGTCTCCAAACGACCCCGACGGAGATGCAGTCCGTGGTCGGCGAGTTTCGCGTTAAAGCGGTTCATGCGGGTGCCGGCGTTAGTGGCTGTTGCCCGACCCGGCGTCACAGCACTGGCTGGGCGCGGTCGTCACGTGATACTCCAGTCCTTTGGTTTCGCGCGGATGCCGGAGCGGGGTGCGCAGACAGTTGTAGGGCGCGGCGTCGGCCGGCTTCACGGGGACGCGCGGTTCGATGAATTCAAAGTGCTCCGCGTAGGGCGCCTTGGCGTAGAGCTGGAAGGTTTTGTCGCAAACCGCGATGCGATCGCCGCGGCGCAGCCGATGACCATCGTCGTCGAGTACTTCGCGGAAGGGCCCGCGGTAGATCACTGCCTGGTGGAACTCCCGGCATTCCCCCTGCTTGCCTTTGTAGGCTTCCACGGTGACCGAACGGAATTCGATGCCCTCGACGGTCTGCCACGGTTGCGGGTCCCGTTTGAGCAGGCGGATGCCATGGAATCCGGCGTCCTCGAAGGCCCGCAAAAACTGATCTTCGCGCAACGCCCCGCTGATGCACCCGCTCCACAGGGTGGCATCGGCCTGGAGGACGAGCGGGATGTCCTCGTCGGCCACAATGTCCGAGATGACCGCGCGTCCGCCCGTTCGCAGTACGCGGAAGATTTCCTGGAACAGCGTCCCTTTGTCGCGGGGATTGACGAGGTTGAGCACGCAGTTGGAGACCACGACGTCCACGGATTCCGTGGCGACGAGCGGGTGTTGATGACGGAGTTCCTGCGCGAGATCCTGCGCGTGCAGGTAGGAGTTCGCGCCGCTGATGGGATGCTGTTCCAGCGTGGCATCGAGTCGATCCAGATCCAAAGCGAGGTCCTGGATGCGGCCTTTGCGGAACTCGACGTTCGCGTAGCCCAAACGCTCGGCGACGATGGGCGCATTGCGGCGCGCCACTTCGAGCATGTCGTCGGTCATGTCGACGCCGATCACCCGGCCCTGGGGACCGACCACTTGGGCGGCGATGAAACAGATCTTGCCGGTGCCGCTGCCGAGATCGAGCACCGTCTCGCCCGGATGCACGTAACGGGAGGGATCGCCGCAGCCGTAATCCTTTTCAATGACCTCGGTGGGAATGATTTTCAGGAGGTCCTGATTGTATTCGATGGGACAGCAGAGCGCGGCCTCCGGCGCCTGGGCGGCGGCGGCATAGCGGCTTTTGACGGCGGATTCCGGGGGGTGATTGGGCAAGCGGTTCATGCGACGAAAAAGGTAACCGTTAACGGCGATTGGCGGTAAGAGTTACCCCCTTCGCCGGGGGCCGCAACCGGACAACGCCGGGTGCGGATACGGCAGGTGCGCCTTCGCCAACGGCAGGTTCTGCAGCCGAAGCGCGGATCGCCGTGGCCCACTCCCCGGGGAGGCGGGGAGCGGGCGGTGTTTGGGTCGGGCGTTGGGACATGAACCGGGAGCGAAGGGAGTTCCTGGATTCCAGGCCCAAGTCGTGGTGGCGCTCAGGCGGCTTCGGCCAACGCGGCGGTCAACGTGGATTTTGAGGCCACGCCGCGCAGCATGCGGACGGGCTGGCCGCCCTTGAAGACGATGAGCGTGGGAATCGCCGTGATCCCAAAGCGCACGGCCAGTTCCGGCTCCTCTTCAATGTTCACCTTCGCCACCACGGCCTTGCCGGCCTGCTCGCTGGCCACCTGGTCCAGCACGGGGACGAGCATCTTGCACGGGCCGCACCACTCGGCCCAGAAATCCACGAGGATGGGCTGCTGCGTGGCGGCGAGCGTGGTGTCGAAGGTGGCCTGAGTGAGGGCAGTCGTTTTCATAGTCGGTTTTTCCGTTTCAAGTCAGCGCGGTGTTTGGCCGCGCCATTCCGGTTGGTGGTAGGCTGTCGTTCTTGTTTCGTTCCGCCGGCCTTCGGCGGGCACGCCTCCGTTGATCACGTGCCGTGCCAAGTGATCGCGAGGGTGAAAGATGCGGAAAATGGAGCGTTTTGACACATTTGCGACGAAAGGCCTGTTACGGAAAGTCGTAAAACACGAAGTGTCGTAGTGAGAAAACGGGGAATTTCGTAGCGGCGGGGTCGAGGGGCGCTTTTGAGCGGTGGGCTCGAAACCACGGACGGTGGCCGCAATGGGACCGTTGCTTGCGGGATGGGCATTGCCCGATATGGTGCCGAACGCTTGCGGGCAGTCGGACGAAAATGGGTCCGGCCACCCGTGGAATCCGCATCCTATACATCATGACCACGACGGCTCCCTCCACTTCCTCACCTCACCTGCTTTCCGCCTTTGATCTGCGCGGACTGGCCTTGCGCAATCGCGTGATCATGGCGCCACTGACCCGGGCGCGCGCCGGCCGCGATCGGTTGCCCAATGATTTGATGACCGAGTACTACGTTCAGCGCGCATCGGCGGGATTGATCATTGCCGAGGCCACGGTGATTTCTGAACAGGGCTTTGGCTGGGTCGATTCTCCGGGCATTTACAACGACGCGCAGGAAGCGGGATGGCGGAAGCTCGTGGCGGGACTGCACACCCACGGCACGCCGATTTTCCTGCAGCTTTGGCATTGCGGTCGGGCGTCGCACAGTGCGTTTCATGGCGGTCGTCCGGCGGTCTCCGCCTCCGCCCTCAAACTCCGCGGGGATACGGTGCATACCCCGGTGGGCAAGCTTCCTTACGAGACACCCCGCGCGCTGGAGACGGCTGAGGTCGCCGCCGTTGTGGCGGACTACCGCCGGGCGGCGGAGCGGGCCCGCGCCGCGGGCTTCGATGGCGTGGAGATTCACGCGGCCAACGGGTACTTGATCGATCAATTCCTGCAGTCGTCGACCAACCAGCGCACCGACATCTACGGCGGCAGCGTGGAGAATCGGTACCGCTTCCTGCGAGAGATTGTTGAAGCGATTCTCACGGTGTGGCCCGCGGCCCGGGTGGGCGTGCGATTGTCTCCGAACGGATCCTTCAACGACATGGGATCGCCGGACTTCCGCGAGACCTTCACCTATGTGGCGCAGCAACTGAACGCGTTCGGCCTCGCTTATCTGCACGTGGTGGATGGTCTGGCCTTTGGTTTTCATAATCTCGGCCAACCCATGGTGCTCCCGGAATTCCGTGCCGTTTTCCAGGGCCCCTTGATGGGCAATTGCGGGTACACCCAGGCCAGCGCCGAGGCGGCCATCGCCGACGGTCAGGCGGATCTGATCGCCTTTGGCCGGCCTTATTTGAGCAACCCGGATCTGGTGGAGCGTTTCACCCACGGCTGGGAATTGAATCCGCCGGCCGACATGAAGGTTTGGTCCGCACCGGACGCCCGGGGCTATACGGACTTCCCCATTCATCCGCGGGCCTGAATCGCGTCGGTCGGCGCCGGGGCTGGCCGGGTATCAAGAGAAACCTTGGGTCACGAGCTTTCGTAATCACGAAAGCTCGTTTTGTCGTCGGGGGAAGTGTCGTAGATTCCCACCGTGAACTGCGCGAACCTGCCTCATGTCATGGTGTCCATGGCGCAAAATCGATCATTGCCCGAGGTGCTGCGGGCGATTGTCGAGGGTATCGCCGAATGTCGGAATGTGGTTTTGGTCCGCATCTGGCTGATTGCTCCCGGCGATGTCTGCGCATCGTGCCGCTTCCGTCCCGAATGTCCGGACCAGACGCGGTGTCTGCATTTGGCGGCGAGCGCGGGTAACCCGGGGGATAACAAGTCCAACTACCGCCGGTTGGACGGGGCTTTTCGCCGCTTTCCGCTGGGCGTTCGCAAGATCGGTCGCGTGGGGCAATCGGGCGAACCCTTGTTGCTGTCCGCCGTGCGCGGGGCGGAGGACTGGATCGCCGAGCCCAAATGGGTGCAGAGCAAACGCATCCAAACGTTCGCCGCGCAGCCCCTCATTTTTCGGGGGGAGGTGCTCGGTGTGCTGGCGGTGTTCGATACCACGGCGCTGGCGGCCGATGATTTTGCCTGGCTGCGGGTGTTTGCCGATCACGCCGCGGTGAGCATCGCCAATGCGCGCGCGTTCGAGGAGATCGGCATGCTCAAGGCGCGATTGGAAGCGGAGAACGTGTATCTCCGCCAGGAGGTCACGGCGGCGTTGGGCGCGGGGGATCTCATCGGGAGCAGTCCCGGGCTGCGCAAAGTGCAGCAGCAGATTCAGTTGGTGGCGCCCACGGAAGCGAGTGTGTTGGTCACCGGGGAGAGCGGCACGGGCAAGGAGTTGGTGGCCCGGGCGATCCACGAACAAAGCCCGCGGCGGGAGCGGGCCTTGATCAAAGTGAATTGCAGTGCGGTGCCGGAGCCGCTGTTCGAGAGCGAGTTTTTCGGCCACGCGCGGGGCGCCTTCACCGGAGCGCTCAAGGACAAGCCGGGTCGGTTCGAACTGGCCGATGGCGGCACGTTATTTCTGGATGAAATCGGCGAGGTGCCCCTGGCGATGCAGGCCAAACTGCTGCGGGTACTGCAGGAGCAGGAGTTGGAACGGGTTGGCGATCCGCGCACCCGCAAGGTCAACGTCCGCATCATCGCGGCGACCAATCGGGATTTGAAGCGCGAGGTGGAGGCCGGGCGATTCCGCCAGGATCTGTATTACCGGTTGAGCGTCTTCCCCATCGAAATTCCCCCGCTGCGCGAACGCCGCGAAGACGTCGCCCCGTTGGTGGCGCATTTTGTGAAGTTGGGCGCCCGACGGATGAATCGGCCGGTGCCGCGGGTGACCCCGGCGACCTTGAATCAACTCGTCGCCCACGACTGGCCGGGCAACGTGCGGGAATTGCAGAATGCGGTCGAGCGGGCGGTGATCCTGGCCCAGGGCGGGCCGCTGAGCTTCGAGCTCCCGGCGGCGAAGTCGGCGGAGAGTCCGCGCAAGTCGACGCGACCCGGCGATGCGGCGGGGTTTCTCACGCGGGACGAATTGAAACGGCAGGAGCGCGAGAGTTTGCGGGCGGCCCTGCAGGCCAGTGCCGGGAAAGTCTTTGGGCCGGGCGGCGCGGCCGAATTGCTGGGCATGAAGCCCACCACACTCGCCTCGCGGATCAAGGCCTTGAAGTTGGCGGACGATTGATCCGCGGGTGTCGTTGATGGGTGGGTTTCGGGCGGTCCCCTCCGCCAGCAAAAGAGTGCGTGCAGGCGTGGGTTGGTTCGCCTAAATCAGCGTTCATCTTTCCGGCGCGCAGAACCACGGGGGCCTGGCACCGGGAACCGTAAAATCATCTAGGAATCTGCACACATGAGCGAACGCATTGGAGTTGTCGGAGTCGGCCGGATGGGCGCCAACATGGCCCGCCGCCTCAAGAACCAGGGGTATCAGGTCACGGCGATCTATGACGTCCGGCCCGAGGCCGCCGCCGCCATCGCCCAGGAATTGGGCTGCGCGCATGCGACCCGGCTCGCCGACGTCACCGCCGCCAGCGATGTGGTGCTGACGGTGGTGACCGATGACAAGGCGATGGAAAAGGTGTTCGCCAAAAAGGGCGACAGCCTCCTGATCGGCGCCAAGGGGCGCACGTTCGTGAATTGCGCCACGGTATCGCCGGCCACCCATGTGGAGGTTGAGAAACGGGCCGCCAAAGTCGGCGCCCACAGCCTGGAGGCCTGCATGGCGTCCAGCATCAACCAGGCCCTCAATGGCACCCTGTATTTGATGATCGGCGGCCAGGAAGCCGTGTTTAACGCCCTGAAACCGCTCCTGAGCAAACTCTCGGACGACGGCAAGTTGCTGCGGTACATCGGACCCGCGGGCAAGGCCGGGCAGGTGAAGGCGCTGGTGAACATGGTCATGAACATCAACACCGCCGGTCTCGCCGAAGGCCTCGGCCTGGGCTCGGCTCTGGGCCTCGATCTCAAGACGCTGATGGAAGTTTTCAGCCAGACCGGGGCCAACAGCCGGGTGTTGGCGACGGACGGCGAGGACATGGTGAATCGCGACCACAGCTGCTTCTTCAGTGCCTCTCATGCGGCGAAGGATTCCGGCATCGCCCTGGCGCTGGGCAAAAAGGCGAAGCTGAAACTGCCGCTCGCCGCGGCCACCTATGCGCAGTACACGAAGCTCACCAAGTTGGGCTTCGGCGAACTCGACAAATCCGGCATCGCGGAGCTGACCTTCAAGGGCCGCGGCAAGAAGCCGTCTCGGAAGAAGAAGTAGTCGGCGGAGTGATGCTGGGTTGGTGCGCCGGGGAGCGAAAATCCGCCCGCCCGGTGCATTCACTTCTTGTTTCCGCGGGTGCCCGCACCGCATGCTTCGCCATCCACCATGGTGAAGCTGCTTATGGATATCCTGCGATTCCGCCGGTCCGTTGCCCGGGCGTTCTCCGCGTTTTGCACCGCGCCGGCACTGGTCGCCGCCACCGCGGCCGTCACCAGCCCGACGGCGGAGGAGTTTCCGCGCGACATCCGACCGTTGCTCCAACGGGTCTGCCTCGACTGCCATTCCACCGCCAAGCACAAGGGCGACCTCGATCTCGAACGCTTCGCGTCCTACGCCGATATCCTGAGTCAGCCCAAGGCGTGGATGGAGGTGGTGAATCAGGTTTCTCTGGGCGAAATGCCGCCCAAGGAAAAGCCCCAACCGACCGATGAAGAACGGGCGCGTTTGCTGGATTGGGTGTCCCGCGCGCTGGATGAAGCGGCCCGGGCCCGCGCTGGTGATCCGGGTCCGGTGGTGCTGCGCCGCCTGAACAATACCGAGTACACGTTCACCGTGCGCGATCTCACCGGGGTCTCCACGTTGTCGCCCACCAAGGAGTTTCCCGCCGACAGCGCGGCCGGTGAGGGTTTCCTGAACACCGGTCAGGCGCTGGTGATGTCCCCGGCCTTGTTCTCGAAATACCTCGACGCCGGCAAGGACATCGCCGCCCATGCCGTCCTCCTGCCCGATGGACTGCGATTTTCGAGTTCCACCACGCGGCGTGATTGGACCGAGGAACTCCTCGCCCAGATCCGCGGTTTGTATCGCGACTACACGGATGCCCGCGGCGCCGATCGGGTGAATCTACAGGGCATCGTCTTCGATACCAACGAGGGCGGGCGGTTGCCGCTGGAGCGGTATTTGGAAGCCACCCTGACCGACGGCGCGGCGTTGCGGGCGGATCCGGGGAGTGTGGGGGAGATCGCGCGCAAACAGCACTTGAGTCCCAAGTATCTCGGCTCGCTCTGGCACCTGCTGACGACGGAGACCACCTCACCCTTGCTCGCGCCCCTGCAAGCCCGCTGGCGGCAGGCCAAGCCCGGCGACGGCGTGGCGCTCGCGCAGGGATTCGCTCCCTGGCAGCAGGCGTTGTGGAAGTTCTCCAGCGTGGGTCACATCGGCAAGGCGGGCGGGCCGAAGGCGTGGATGGAGCCGGTGACGCCGCTGGCGGCGCAGCAGGAATTTCGGTTGAAGCTCGCGGCGCCCACAAACGGCACGGAGGTCACGGTGTACCTCGCCGCCGGGGATGCGGGTGATGGCTCCGTGAATGACTTTGTCGTGTGGCAACAACCCCGACTGGTCCGGCCGGGGTATCCGGATCTGCCGCTGAAGGATGTGCGGAGTTACGTGGGTGCGCTGGCCTCGCAACGCGAGCGTCTGTTCGCGGGCACCGTGCCCAGCCTGGCGGCGGTGGCGGAAGCGGCTGCCAGCAAGGAGGCCATCGATATCCCCGCACTGGCCCAGCGGCATGTGCTGGAGCCCGAGGTGTTGCGGGCGTGGCTGGCCCTGTTGGGCGTGGGCACGCTCGGGCCGCTCGATCACTTCACCACGCAACTGCGTCGGGTCTCGAATTTCGATTTTGTGAACGGCTGGGGTTCCGGGGAAACCCCCAGTGTCATGGCCAATGCCTCGGGCGAGGCGGTGCGCATTCCCGGTAAATTGAAACCTCACGGCGTCGTGATGCATCCGTCGCCCAAGCTCCAGGTGGCGGCGGGTTGGAGCAGTCCGCTCGCGGGTCGGGTTCAAGTGGAGGCGCACATCACCCACGCTCATCCCGAATGCGGCAACGGTGTGGCGTGGTCCCTCGAAGTGCGTCGGGGCAGCACCCGGCAGCGCCTGGCCTCGGGCATCGCGCAGGGCAATGCCGAGAAAGTTGCCGGGCCCTTCGACGCCGTGGCGGTGCGTCCCGGCGATTTGATCTCGTTGCTCATCGATCCGCGCGACGGCAATCATTCCTGCGATCTCACCGACGTGGAGTTGCGGGTGCGGGCGGAAGGCGACGGCGGTCGGGAGTGGGTTCTGACCCGCGATGTTTCCGGTGACGTGCTGGCGGCCAATCCGCACGCGGACAGCTTCGGCAATCCCGGCATCTGGCACTTCTATACGGAACCGGTGACCGGCGCGGCCCTCGCGCCGGTGATTCCTCCCGGATCGCTGCTGGCCCGTTGGCAGGCGGCGGGCACCGACGGGGAACGGGCGACCCTGGCGACGGAACTGCAGCGGCTCCTGACCGGCGGCGTTCCGCCGGATGCGGCGACGCCGGACGGGCGGCTCTTTCAGCAACTGAACTCCCTCGGCGGGCCCTTGTTGCAGGCGGCCCGCGGATTGCCGGCGGTTTCGCCGGCACCCGCGGCTGCTGCTGCGGTGTGGTCGCTGGCTCCGGAGATGTTTAGACGGGTTGCTCCGGGTTCTCCCGGGCGAACCGCACCGGAGGCCACCAGCCTGGCGGTGGCGGCGCCTTCGGTGTTGGAAATCCGCCTGCCGGCCGATTTGGTGGCGGGCGCCGAGTTTGTCACCACGGGCGTGCTGGATGCCGAAGTCGGGGCGGAAGGCAGCGTGCAGTTGCAGGTCTTGACCACGAAACCCGCGGGTGACGGTGGCTTGCTGCCGAGTGGCACCACCGTGACCCAGGGCAGCGGTCCGTGGACCTCGGACACGCGGCAGTTGTCGCATCGCTCTCCGGTCATCACCCGCGAGGGCAGTTCGGCCCGGCGCCGTTGGGAACGGGCCTTTGAGGAATTCCGCAATCAATTCCCGGCCGCCCTGTGTTACGTGAAGATTGTACCCGTCGACGAAGTGGTGACGCTCACGTTGTATCATCGCGAGGACGGCCAGTTGGCGCGCCTGATGTTGGACGACGCCCAGGCGGCGCGGCTCGATCGCTTGTGGGACGAGCTGCACTACGTCAGTCAGGATGCACTGACCTTGGTGGATGCCTATGAGCAGCTTTGGCAATACGCCACGCAGGATGCGGATCCCAAGGTGTTCGAGCCGATGCGGAAGCCGATTTACGAACGCGCGGCCGCCTTCAAGCAGAAGCTGATCGACACCCAGCCCCGGCATCTGGACGCGGTGTTGAAGTTCGCCCACGAGGCGTATCGGCGTCCGCTTACGACCGAGGAAGGCACCGAACTCCGTGGGCTCTACGATCGGTTGCGGAAAGAGGAATTGCCGCATGACGCGGCGATCCGGCTCATGGTGGCGCGGATTTTGGTGACGCCGGCGTTCCTGTATCGGCTCGAGCAAGCCGGGCCGGCGCGGGATGCGGTGCCGGTGACCGAATGGGAACTCGCCACACGGCTCAGTTATTTCCTGTGGTCCTCCACGCCCGATGCGGAACTCACCTCAATGGCGGCGGCGGGATTGTTGCACGATCCGGAGGTGCTGGTGGGGCAGGCGCGTCGCATGTTGCATGACGGGCGGGTGCGCCGGCTGGCCACTGAGTTCGGTTGTGCCTGGCTGCATCTGCATGATTTCGAAGCCAGCGACGAAAAGAGCGAACGCCATTTTCCCACCTTCGCCGGTTTGCGCGGCGATATGTATGAGGAGGTCGTGCGCTACCTGACGGATCTCTTTCAGAACGGCGGCTCGGTGATGTCGGTGTTCCAATCCGATTACACCTTCCTGAACGAAGCGCTCGCCAAGCACTACGGCATTCCCAACGTGACCGGCCCCGAATGGCGCCGGGTGGATGGAGTGCAGGCGTTCGGTCGCGGCGGGGTTCTCGGTTTCGGCGCCACGCTGGCCCGGCAGTCCGGGGCGTCCCGCACCAGTCCGATCCTCCGGGGCAACTGGGTGTCCGAGGTGCTCCTGGGCGAGAAGCTGCCGCGGCCCCCGAAAGACGTGCCGCGGCTGCCCGAAGACGAGGCGGCCGAGACCCTGACCGTGCGGCAACTCACCGAGAAACACAGCAGCGATCCCCGGTGCTCCGGATGTCACCGGCGCATCGACGGCTTCGGCTTTGCCCTGGAAGCGTATGATGCCATCGGGCGTTGGCGGACGAAGGACTTGGGGGACCGTCCTCTCGATACCGCGACCGCGTTGTTCGACGGCACACGGGTGAAGGACGCGACGGATCTGCGGCAGTATCTGGTGTCGCAAAAACGCAAAGTGGTGCGGCGTCATTTTAGCCGGATGCTGGTGGGTTATGCGCTGGGGCGTGGGGTGCGGTTGTCGGATCAACCGTTGATTACCCAGATGCAGAAGGACCTCGAAGCCAACGGCAATCGCTTCAGTGTCGCGGTGGAAACCCTGGTGCGCAGTCGGCAATTCCGCGAGATCCGCGGTCGCGAAATGGCGTCGGACGACTGATAACCCGCGGACTGGCAACGCATTCCGGGGAATGGACCCCGGAATGCGGGGCCTTGATGCTTCCGTTTTGGGTGCGCGGTGCGTTTTGCCGTGCTTTGGGGATTCGCCGGTTCTGGCATTTCGGACCCCGCAAATTGGGGCTATGGGTTCCGGGTGTCTGAGTATACTCGTTCGCCCCGCTTTTCGCCCCGACCCCCGGTCCGTCGCGATGAGGGGTTTCGTCGACCCGCTCCTGCTCCCGCTCCCGCCAGCGCCAGCGCCAGCGCTCCACGCGGTGAACCGATGGTGTCCGCCCAGCCCTTTGCCCCGCCCAGCCCGCCGCCGAACACCACCGGCTGGCGCACGCCCTGGGTGCAGTTGAAGACCTGGACGTTTCATCCCCAGATTTATCCGTCCATGATCCGCGACGCTTCGCCGGACGCCCGGCCTGGGGCGCTGGTCAGTGTCTACGACAAGGACGGCCGGGAATTTGGGGCCGGCTTGTGGAATCCCTCCGCCCGGGTGCCGCTGCGGGTCCTGCATCACGGCACGGAGCCGTTTGGGGAGGACGAACTGACCGCGTATCTAGACCGCGCAATCGAGCTTCGGCTCGACTTGCTCAAACTCGGCGCGCAAACGGAAGCCTTCCGGGTGATCCACTCCGATGCCGACGGCCTCAGCGGACTGATCATTGATCGCTTTGGGGATACCTTGAGTGTGCAGTTGCACAGCCTCGGGATGGCCCAGCGCCTCGCGGGTTGGCTGCCGCACCTGCACGCCCGGTTGGGAACCAAACGCTGCGTCGTGGAAGTGGATCCGGCGATCGCACGGTTTGAGAAGATTGATATGCGGATGCTGAAGTCCGATCCGGTGCGGGCGGTGAAGTTTCGCGAGAACGGGTTGCTGTACGAGGTGGACTTCGCGACCGGCCACAAGACGGGATTCTTCTGTGACCAGCGGGATAATCGCCGTCGCCTGGTGGATTTCTGCAAGGACAAGCGGGTGCTCGACATCTGCTGTTACACGGGCGGCTTTGCGCTCGCGGCCAAGGTGCTCGGAGGTGCGAAGGAAGTGGTCGGCGTGGACCTCGACGAAGCGGCGATCGCCCAGGCCAAGCGCAATGCGAACATCAACGGCCAGGCCCGCATCGAATGGGTGCACTGCGATGGCTTCAGTTATCTGCGGCAGATGCGCAAAAACACGGAACGTTGGGACGTGGTGGTGCTGGATCCGCCAAAACTCGTTTTCAGCCGCGAGCCCGAGGAGGGCGAAGAGGATGGCATCGTGAAATACGAGGACTTGAACAGCCTCGGCATCGTGGTCACGGCGCCCGGCGGCTTGTTGGTGACCTGCTCCTGTTCGGGCCAGTTGAGCGCCGAGGATTTTGAGCGGGCGGTGGTGAAGGCCGCGCATCGGGTCGGTCGCAAGCTCCAGATCATTGATCGCACCGGCCCTGGTGCAGATCATCCGATGATGTCGAACTGCCCGGAAAGTCGGTATCTGAAAGTGATCTGGGCGCGGGTCTGGTGACCCGCTGGATTACTTGTCGGGTTCGGGCTGCGCGGGCGCGGGCGGGGCACCGGTTGCGGTGCCTTCCCGTTCGAATTCCGCGACACGGCTGCCACTGACCTGTTGAACGCTGCCGTCGGCCAGGCAGTAGACGTGGGTCGCGCCGCCTGCGGGATTCTCCAGAACCTTCTTCTCCCGGAACAGGATGAGTTGCGGTTCGGTCTCGGAAACGGGGCGGGGTTGTGGGAAAAACTCGAAATCGTCCGGCGACAGCCCGCCGGGCATGTGGCCCTCGGCGTCCAGGCTCATTTCGGTGCGCATCATTTCGAACGTGGTGGGGAGGCGATCACCGTTGTCGACGGCATAGACGCGGGCCGCCAATCCGAGCATCTTGAGCGCGTTCACCCGCTGGATGATCAGTTTTTTGTATTCTGCCGCGGCCTGAACCTGCTCCAGTTGGGCCGCCTGGGCGGCGACTTGGGCCTGGAGTTGGACCACCTGGTTGGCCTGGACCTTCGGCGTCTCTTTTTTGCGCCGCGCGACTTCGGCCCGGAGTTGCAGCAGTTCCGTCAGCATCGCTTCGCTGAGCTTGCCGGCGTTGGGTTCGGCGGGCGGGGGCGCGGGAGTGGCGGCTTGGGTGAGTTGTTGGGTCAATGCAGCATTGGCTTCCGCCAGGGATTTAACCTGCTGGTGTTGCCGGACGCTGACCACGGCCAGAACGCCGGTGGCGACGGTGAGGGAGGCGAGGAGGGTTTTCATGGAGAATAGGGCGAACGCTGGGGCGGTAACCGCCGTGGTGCCGAGAATGGCGGCCGTGATGCCGCCGGCCACTCCGGCCGGCACCGGACTCCCCGCTGCGACGGTGAGGCTGGCGGCGACCGAGCCGGCCGCGACGGCGATGCCGCGTTGACGAAAATGATCGCGCAATCGTTCGAGTGCACGGCTGACCCGTTTCTGAGCGGTGTCGTCGCTGGCGCCCAAGGCGGCGCCGATTTCACCGTAGGATTTGCCGCCGAAATACCGTTGCAGGACGGCATCACGATCGGCGTCGGGAAGTGTGGCCAGAGCGTCGTCGAGCAGCGGTTGCAGGGTGGCGACGGCCTGGGCTTCGGCGAGATCGGGAGTGGTATCGGGCTGGTTCATGGCACGTTGTTCCCGCTCCTGGCGTCGGGTGTTGCTGCGGACGCAGTTGCGGGCGGCGTGAACGGTGGCGCGATGCAACCAGCCCGGGAGAAAAGTGGCGGGGGGCAGCACGCTGGCTTTGTGCGCGAGATCGGAAAACACCGTTTGGGCGACATCGCGGGCCACGTCCGGATCGCCGGTGATGCGTCGGGCGGTGCCCCACACTAGGGATACGTGCCGTTGCACCAATTCGGCGAAGGCTTCATCGGCACCGTGTTGGGCCCATCGTTCCAGCAGTTGCAAATCGCCGAGGACGTTCATAGCTGCTTGAATACACCCGCCCGCGGCAAAATCCGACGCCCGAAATTAAAAAAACTCACGGCGGGGAGCCTGGCTGGCGAAAGGGGACCCCTACGGCCTGAGCGATTTCAAAGGCGGGACCATTAGGGGGCCGTCACAAAGTGCGCGACGCGCCTGACGCGCCGGCTACAAACTCCGTGGCGATTCCGGATCGTCGGGGGCGGCGAGACGGACACTGCTGCGTGTCTGTCTCCTCCGTCAGGTAATCAGGCCGTTCGATCAGGGGCGGGCTTTGCTGGCCTTCGCGTCGGGGAAATCGGCGGGAATCTTTTGGGTTACCTTGCCGGTGGCCGCCCATTCCACGCTGCGCTGCAACGTCACAGCGAATCCCTGGCAGTGCACGGCTTCCATGCCATGGCCCAAGGCGTCATGGACCACCCGGCCCTTGCCGAACGGGATTACCATGATCAGCGGTTCCTCCTCGCCGGTGCCGCCCTTTTCCTTGGGGGAGAAGGCGCTCGATAACACGGTGACGTTGTGGGCCGGACCGCGCAGCCGGTTGTACAGCTCATCCTGCCGGTGCATCCAGGCCGAGGGCAATCCCTTCATGATCGGATGTTCCGGAGCCCGGGTCGTCATGACGAACTCGTGCTGGGCGCCGTGGCTGCCGCCGGGACCGGGAGTCATGTCGGGCGTCCAGGTGCCATCGCGCAGTCGCAGATAAGGGCCGCTCTTTTCGGAACGATTCCCCCAACCGCCCAAGCCGATCATCTCGTTATACGCCGGCCATTCGGGAAACGAATTGTCGGCCGCGTGCACGCTCACGAACCCGCCCCCGCCGCGGACAAATTTCTCAAAATCCGCCTGCGTCTGTGGCGACCAGGATTCCCCGTTGTAGTTGGAAACGACGACTGCGTAGTCAGAGAATTTGGGCGACCACGATTTCAGATCGCCGCCGGCGCCGGGCGCGGTGTTGACTTCCACGTTAAAGATCCCGGGTTCATCGAGGATCTGTTTCAATACCGGCGTAGTGTGCTTCCAGTCGTGATTATTCTGACCATCCACCAAGAGGACTTTGATTCTGTCGGCCGCACTGGCGGAGAGGGTGACGACAGCCAGGAGGGTGAGTAATTTCATGCGAGGTGGAAGCTGAGCGGAGCATCTCCCTCCGGCAAGCGCTACGCGGCAGCGATGGTGTCCCCGCAGGCCGGCCACGCATTGGAATCCGATTTAGGGGTCCGGGTTCAGTGTTGTTACGCCCACGAATAAATGTGCCAGGTTCACTGACTAAACCATCGAGCCGGGCTCGCCATTCGAACCCACAGAAGATGGTGCCAACCTCCCTATTCGCCAAGCCCAGAGATGGTGCCAGGTTCGCCATCTGCGCCGAATAGGGAGCCAGCCTCAGTATCTTGCGGGGGGGCATCACCGCTGGTGATGCAGCAGGCGGCGGAGCGAGCTATCGCGGCGGACCTGGACCGGGCATTTTGGGCTGTCGGTCAGCCCGTTAGGCAGGCCAAAACGCCTCCGGTGCCTCGCCTACGCCAGCGCTAGGCAGAGTTCTCCCCTTCCGGCGTGTGGTTTCGCCGGTTCGGCCGGTTGAAGGTGGGGTTCTTTGAGCCGTCAGCCGATGGCGTCGATGAGCAGGTCGCGCAGCACGGTGATTCCGGGGAGGGGGACACCCCGGAAGGGGCGGGCCCCATCCTTCCGCTTCGGGCTGAAGCGGTCCCGAAACCGCATGAACTGCTGGTCCACGAACTCCCGCGAACCCAGGACTACCCCATCGCTGAAATGCCGTATCCGCAGGCGCAGCACCTGGCCGCTGCCCAACTCGCCCCCCCGCGCCAGCTCGGCGCGGATCGTGTCCGGATCCAACACCTGTTTGTCGCTCGCATTCGCGGATCCAGCGGTCACAAAAAGGAAGCAGCGGTAGGCGGCCGCGGCCGCCGGCCAGTCCTGGGGTTCCAGGAAGCTCATCAATCCCTGCTGGATTGCGCTGTTGCCCACCAGCGCGGCGGCGTAGCCGCAGTGGCGGTAGTCCTTCGGATCCGAGATCAATCCCGCTCGCACGGGATTCAGATCAATGTACGCCGCCAACGTTTTCAAAGCGGTTGGGGAATCCTCCACCAGAAGACTCGTAAAACGTTCGGCCCACAGGGTACCGAAGCGGTCGTTTCGCTCGTTGTACCACCGACTGAAGCTTTGCTTGAACTCCTTCATGAAGGCCGAGACATCCCCCTGACGGGCTTCCACCGACGCCCGGATGGTTGCATCGATCTTCCCCGTCTTTTTCAAGCCTTCCTGCGCCAGCACCGTCCAGACGCCCTGCGGGCCGTAGAAAGCCCTCAGTTTCTCCAGTAGCGCCTCCTCGGAGAGTTCGGTCGGAGGAGGTATCCGTACCAGCAGGTGGAAGTGATTGGACATCATGCAGTAGGTCAGCACCTCCACCCCACAGAAGGCGGCCAGGGGCCAGAGGAGCTGGACCAACTTCTCCTTCCCCAGGTCATCCAACAGCATTTGCCCACCCACAATCCGTGAAAGGCAGTGATACACGGCCGTCTCCCCGACTGGTTTGATCCGCTTGAGTCTCATGTTGTTCTTCGTGGAATTTGAGGAACCCCGCCCAACGGGACGGGGGTTCCACGCCCTGCTACGAAGAATTCGGGACGGAGTTACAGACTATTTTACAGTAAGCCTGGCTCGGTATACGAGGGACGGCCGGGGATAGGGAGCCTGGTACGCTGTCGGGCGAGTTACAGATCAGTGAACCTGCCGCCCTATCTGGCGCGTGGGGGGGATAGGGAGCGTGGCACCACTTGCACCCGGCAGTGAACCTGGCCCGGTGTTGGCGCTTACATTGGATGACGAACCTGGCCCTTCGTCAGATCGATAGTGAACTTGGCACCTTCGATTGGTACCTCTGCTGGTGAGCTCGGTACTCTGAACCTGGCGCGCGGGGGTGGTGGCGCTGTTTCGCGTGCCACGGGGGATCGTTAGTCCCCGCCCCAGCGCCATCGGGCGGGTTCACCCTTCCAGACGCAGATCAGAAGGAGCAGCGTCGAAAGGCCGACGGTGTAGGTAGTGAAGTATCCCGGATGCTTCCGGCCGAAAATACTCCCTGCTGCGAGCGCGATCACGTAGAGGCCCAGTACCAGCCAGCCTTGCCAACGCCGGGGTACGCCCCAGCCGTAGCCATACCTCTTCGCCGGGAACCACGCTTTATCCTTGGGTAATGACATGAGATTTGATGGCCGATTGTGACTGGGCTTCACCATACGCTCCGTCGGAGATCAATGAGGTTTTTTTTCTGAGGGTGTCCGCGGGCCGACCGTGGCAGGTTGGCAGCCCAGCAAGCGGAGTTGATCGCCGCTCAAATCCGTCCCCGCCGCGTCGTCGTCGGTTATGCGGAAATCCATCGGCGTCATCGGGCGGGGGCGGGCGGACATCTCGCGCATCCTTTCATGAAAACCCAACTGCACCAAGCGGGATTGGGGGCCTGGCTTTCGGGCGAACCATTCTCTCGTTGAATTCGTCCGCAGCGGATTGGAAAAAATGTTCTGCTGCTCCTGCCAGCGTGGGCCGGGCGAGGCATTTAATCCCGATCGGGGGTCAAATAGCGCCCGTACGACGAAGACATTGTGGTCCGCCGACACGTTGGGCAGCGTGCGGGCGCTGGTGGTCAGCAGCGCACCCGCGATAAACGTGCTTTGCGTCAAGGTTACGCGGTCGTCGTCATTTCCGCTGAGGAGTGCGAGGGGGCGGCCGGCAAAGAACAGGCAGTTGGTAACCCACAGCACTGCCGGCGCTGCCGCATTTGCGGAGTTCGTTTTTTCCCGGCCGCCCGATCGCCAGCGGATGGCGACGTTTCCCAACGCATAGAATTCGCATCCCCAAAATTCCGCCCGCGGGCTGCCCGTCAACAGCACCGCATCCGGAGGTGTTCCTTCGCCCAAACCGACCACAAACCGGCAACGTCGGGCAACGAAATTACCCGCCCGCACCTGAACGATCGCCGGAAACTGATCGCTGGCCTGAATCCGCTCCCGCCGCTGTTCCGGCGCCATGCGTTGCTGCCAGAGATCCGGATCCGCCAGGGCGGTTGAGTCGGCATCGGCCGCCACGGTGCGAAGTTCCAGGTCTTCCAAGACCAAGGGGCCGTCGGATCGAATCCACGAGGTTCCGGCCGCCGCACCCACGACGACGGGCCGTCTACCGGCCGCCGCCCTCAGGGTAAGTCCCTGAGCGCCGATTTGTACCGGCCCCATCTCCCGTGGCCCGTCGAAGGCCAGTTCAATGACGCCCCCGGCCGGGCCGCTCCGTTCGATGGCATCGGCCACCTGCGCAAATCCCAACGGGCGAGCCCCGGTGCGCAACAATTGAACGGGAGCGGCAGGATCGACCGAACCCTTTCGCGAAAAATACCAGCCGCCGAAAATCAACGCCGCGACCACAGCGAATCCCAGCACGGCCCAGCCGATTTTGGGATATCGGCGGTGATCGCGTTGGGCGGACGGGAGAAAAGGTGGATTAACCGCCGCCGCATCGCCGCGCGCGGCCTCGAGTTGGACCAGGCAGTCCGCCAAACAACGGGCCACTTCCTCCGCGTCCCCCCAGCGTTGGGCGGGGCCTTTGACCATTAAACGCGCAATCAACTGCCCGAGCCAAATGGGCATCGTGGGGCGTATCTGCGAAAGCGGTGGCGGTTCGTGATCGCAGACCCGCTTCAGGGTGGCCGGGGTTGAATCGGCCGCGAAAGGCGAGACGCCCGTTGCGCACGCATAGAGGACGGAACCCAGACTGAAGAGATCGCTCCGGGCGTCCACGGGTTCGCCGCGGGCTTGTTCCGGTGACATATACTCCGGTGTTCCCGCGATGGTGCCCGGACGGGTCACTCCGGGCGAATCAACCGCCCGGGCCAAACCGAAGTCGGTCAGCTTGACCCGCTCAATTCCGTTCTCGAGCAGAATGTTGCCCGGTTTGACGTCCCGGTGGATCAAACCCTGGGCATGAGCGGCCGCCAGTCCCAGCGCGATTTGCCGGCCGATGCGCAGGATTTCCGTCAGCTCGAGCGGTCCGTTTTGCAATCGCCGCTCAAGGGAGACTCCGGAAACCAGAGCCATCACCAAATAGGGCAGACCGCGATCCTCGCCCACGGCATGAATTGCCACGACGTGGTCGTGGGCGACTGAGGCCGTGGCCCGGCCCTCCCGGAGGAAGCGGGCCCGGGCGGTGTCGCTCGCGGCCAGCACCGGTGCGAGGATCTTGAGGGCCACCATGCGATTGAGCGCCGGATCCCATGCCTGGTAAACCACGCCCATGCCGCCGCTGGCGATCCGCTTCACTACGTCGTATCCAGCAAAGCGACCGAGCGTTTCCGGCCGTTGCGCTGGCAGCAAGATTTCCCGATCGGCCACCGGTTCCGGTTCGGAGTCCGTCGACCGAACCAGAAACTCGCGGCGGGAAGTTTGTTCCAGAACGGCCCGGAGCGCGGCCGAGTCGGGCTTCGGGGGCTCCGCTGCAAACGCTGCCGGAACCACCGCGTCCAGGCCCGCGAGGGCATCCAATCGCGCGCGGCAGATCGAACACGCCTCCAGGTGCGCCGCGAGATCCGGGGTGCCCGCCGGCTCCAACTCCTCCCGCAAGAGTCGCTGCCAGACCATGTCCGTCGGGCAGTTCGACGGCGGCCCGGTCGGGCTGGCAGGAGGATTGGAATTCATCTTGGGAAATGGGACCACGCTCTCAAGGATACCCGTGCCCCCGGCCAATCTTTCACGGAGCACCTGGATCCGTTGACGGATTTCACGGAATCCCACCCTCGGCGACGGGCCAATTCCCCTCGCCACCGGCCGCCGTGATCTCCGTGCGCAACCGAGCGATGACCCGGCTGCGGGCGATATAAACCGCACCGGCGGAGAGCCCCAATTCGGCGGCCACTTGAGTCACGGAATGTGCCGCGACGGCGGTCTGCCAAAAAGCCTGCCAGGTCCGTTCCTGAAATTCCCCCTGCACCCGGGCACACGCCCAATGGAAAAGCCGTTCACGACACTCGGCCTCCCAGGCCGCGTCGTCTTCGGCGACCGATGGTGCGCCCGCCAGATCCTTGACCTGAGTGTCACCGGGAGTCAGCGGCAGTCGCGATTGGCGGGAGAGAAACCGATTCAATTTGCTCCGCACCACCGTGAGCAGCCAGCCGCGAAAGGATCCACGTTCCGGATCGTACGCGAAATTTCCCATGGCCCCCGCCACGGATTTTAGAACCTCCTGGGCCACGTCGGCGGCGTCCGCGTCCTGCAAACCACGCCGCACGCAATGCCCATAGATCAACGGGGTATACAGGGTCACAAACTCCGCCCACGCCTGTTCATCGCGCAAATCGCGCAGCGCCAGGAGCAGGCTGGGACGGGTGGGAGTCGAGGCCGACATGGCCCCGCGAAAGGAGCAAGCGGCCCCGACGAGGGCAAGCCGGAGGCAGGATCCACCGCTCGCCGCGTCGCGCCCCGCCCGGGGTGCGGCGCGGGACTATTTTGCGATGGCTGGCTTGGCCGTGTTGGTCGTAATTACCAGACCATACCTTTTGGCCAGCGCGGGATCGATTCGGACAACTGAGGTGGCTGCCTTGGGCGCGTTCGTGGGGACCGCGATTCCGTACCGTTTCGCGAGTATGGGATCGAGCCGGACATTCGTGCCCATGGGAGGAGGCGGGACAGGCGGAGTCAGCAGCTCGACGGCCGAGAGGCCGTATTCGCGGAGTAGGGCGACGGCCAGTTCAGAGGCGGTGGCGTCCGGGCGAAGACCGACCTGGAGACAAAGGTCGGGCCGTAACCGCTGCGCGACGTTGGCGCGCTCAATGACCACCGTCAGACTCTCCACCTCCGTCCGGTAAAGCTGCCGGACCGATAAAGTGTGAATCAGCCAACTCGGGACCACGATGGCGCCGATGGCCAGCAGGGCGAGCGCGAGGTGTTGGCGGACGATGACCCGGAAGGCGACCAGGGATTGCCGATGGTTATAACGGGAAAAGATGAGAATCTGTATCAGCCCTAGAAGGGCGAAGCCGGCAACGAGGCAACTCACCACGCGGGAGGCCTGTTCGGAAGTTGGGACCCAGGGCAGGCGGGAGTCCTGGTCGGTGAACCAGTACGTCGCCCGGAAGTCGGGTTCCGCCCGCCAGGTGTCAACGGTGCCGAAGAGCAGGGCCACAGCGGTGGTCACGGTGACGACCGTCGCGATGCAGGAGACTCCGGCTTTCAGCGTCGTTTTGGAAAAAGACGAGGCGTAGGTGGCGAGGAGGAGCAAGACGAGAGCCGCGCCCAGGACCAGCGCAATCAGCCCAGGGCCTTCGTTGGGCCACAGACTGGCGAAGGCCGCTGTTCCCAGCGAACCGCGCAACAGCAGCAAAGGCCAGGCGAATCCCATCAGAACTCCGACCACGAGGGTGGTGGCGAGTTTTACCCGCCACTGGCGATTCACCGAGGCCGGTTGGGTGAGCTGCCAATCGTGCGTGCCGATCTGACGTTCCTCCGCCACGCAGCTGGCGCCCGTGCCCAAAAGACTGACCACGGATGCCAGGCTCATGAAAATCAACGCAATCTTCGGGGCCTCAGTTTCCTCAGTGAAAAGTTCCAGAGCTCGAGCCAGCAAAACCAACAACGCGAGACCGACCATCAACAGGCCGACGATCCAGGGCGTCGACTGCAAGCGGAGCTCCTTCCGCACCAGGCTGGCTATTGGATTCGGGTGAACCCCGCCCAAGCCGATGAACCGGGTGACCCATTCCGCCGGGCGGCCGAGTCGGAGCAGGGCCGGGGCCTGAGTGGCCACCGCCGAGTCCGCGGCCTCCAGATGGAGGAACGTCCGCCAGCTCGCCACGCCGCAAACCACGGCATAAATCGTGCCCGCCAGCAGCGTGAGGGTGAGGATGGCTCCTTCGGGCGGATAGCTTTGCCCCGCCCAACGCAAGTAGTACCACCCCTGCGCGTAAATCAGCGGTGTATAAAGCATCATGGGCACGGCGACGGTGAACGTGGCACCGGCGATGGTGCTACGCGTCAGTAGAGCGAGGAGCGGTGCGGAGGCGAAGACCACGAGGAGCGAACCGCCGGTGACCGCCACTTCCGAAAAGCGCAGGCTCCAATCGGACGCATGGGGAATCGCGGCAAGCAATGCATTGAGTGCGACAAAGACGAAGAGGAGGGCGAGGACGGCCAGCTTGCGGCCGTAGAGGGCACTGCGGGAGCGGGGTTGTCCAAGCCAGGTGGAAAGTGTCCGGCTTTCAAACTCCGATGCAAAGATCCCCACGGCCATGAGGATGGCGCCAATGAACAGCGTGAACATGAACAGGACTTCGGTGTCCGATCCCCACGCGCCGACGGAGGGCCCCAGCGTGGCCAGCAACACCGCCGGCATCTGCCCGCGAATTTCCTTCAGCCCCTGGATCACCCAGCCCGGGGCCGATCCGGAGCGCCACCAAATCCACGGGGCAATCCAGAGCAGGCCGAGCAGGAGGTGAAACAAGGTGGCGGGATCGATCCCGGGCCCGTTCGCGCTGGCCGCATAAAGGAGCTGCAGCAGGGGCGGAAGCGGGATCAGCAACCACGCGGGATGGAAGCTGTTGCGGCCGGCGGGCCAGGTGAGAGAAAGGGCATTCATGGGGAGAGCTCCCGAAGTTGGATTTCAGGCCACCGAGCCGCCCACGGTCGCAATGACAATTTCCTCCAGCGACAGCGCCTCGGATTCCACCGAGGACGGCCGGTAGGTGTTGAGTTGGGAGAGAAGGGCGTCGCCGTTGCCGTTGACGATGAGTTCCAGATTGCGTCCGTCGCGTCGGACCGATTTGGCCGCAGCGAAGGTTGCCGCGGGTGGCGCCTCCTCTGGGAAGCGGGCGCGGAGGCGGCGGAATTTGCTGCGGGCATCATCGGCATTTGCTTCGAAGACGGCGCGTCCTTGATCCACCACCGTGAACCGGTCGATCAGGCCCTCGAACTCGGCGATGAGGTGGGTGGAGACAAAGACGGTGCGTTGTCCGGGAGCGGCTTCCTGATAGGCACCGATGATGGTACGGATGAATTCACGACGCACCATGGGGTCGAGTCCGGACGTGGGTTCATCGAGGACCAGAAGCTCCGGTTCGCTGGCGATCGCCCAGACCAGCGCCAGTTGCGTGCGTTGGCCCTTGCTCAAGCCGGACGTGGGCGCGGCGGGATTCAGTTGGAATTGCGCGAGCAGTCGGGCCTCGGTCTCGCGGCTCCAGCGGGGGCGGAAACTGGCTTGATAATCCAGGGATTCCCGGACGGACATCCACGGATAGAACGCGACGAAATCCGGCACGTAGGCGAGCCGCGATTTAATCTCGGCTTCGTGGCGGCGCGGATCGAGTCCGAAAACGCGGACCGATCCCGACTGGGGCCGCAGCAAATTTAGGAGGCACTTGATGGTCGTGGTTTTGCCGGCGCCGTTGCGGCCGAAAAACCCGTAGCAACAGCCGGGCTCCACTGAGAGCGACAAACCGTGCAGGGCCTCGTGGGCGCCGTATCGGTGGACCAGATTTTGGACTTCAATGACGGGAGTATTCATGGCAGGGAGAGGTCAGGAGGGACGGACGTTTTCAGATTGGCGTTCCTGGAACGCCGCCAGGCGCTCGTGCAGCAGGGAAAGGAGTTCGGACGGGGAAATCTGGAGATGATGGGCGTGAACGATCAGCACATCGAGTTCGGCGGCGAGACGCTCGGAGCGGACGGCGTGGCGGAGCGGTGAAGGACGGGCGGCCTCGAGAAAACACCCGGCCCCCTGGCGATTCACCACCACTCCTTCGGACTCCAGTTCCGCATAGGCCCGTGCCGCGGTATTCCGATTGATGCGCAGCTCCTCGGCCAGGGCCCGAACGGAGGGAAGCTGCTCACCCGGCCGAAGGGATCCGGCCGCCGCGGCTTCCTTGATCTGCTGAACGATCTGTAGGTAGACCGGAACCCCGGATTTGAAATTGACGTGCAGAATCATGGATGACGTTAGGACACTGTCCTATACCACTAGGACAGTCAAGCCGGCCGAGTCTCACGCAGAAAAGTGGAAAATTTTGTGCGGGGAGGGCGAGATCCCCATCCGGTCCGAAACGTGGACCTGATCAACGATCCGGCAGACCTACCCTTTGCGGGCGCAAAAGACCGCGCCTTGTTCGGCAGGCTGCAGATCCGTTCGCGTGATATTTTCCAAGCCCGCCTTCGTGAGCCACGCCGTGATGCGGTCGGCGGTATGGATCCGGGTGCCGGTCTCCACCAGCAAGGTCAGATCAAAAGTGGCGGCCGCCGTCTCCGCTGGCGATACCGCGAACCGCCCCGCCGGATTGCGGACGTACTCGTACACCGCGAGCAGGCCGCCGGGATTCAGGGCCCGGGCCATTTTCGCCACCGCCTGCGCATTGTCCGCGTCGCTCTGGTTGTGGGCGACCATGAAATAGGTGATGACGTCGAAGGTGCCTTGAATCGGATCCTGCCGGATGTTGCCTGCGACGCAGCGGATACGATCCGCGAGTCCCCATTCGGCGAGCAGTGCGGGCGTGGTGCTCAGGGAAACCGGAAGATCGTAAATCACCGCCCGGAGGGCCGGGTGGCGTCGGCAGAACGCCGCGGCATGCAGGCCGTGCGATCCGCCGACATCGAGTAGCGTCGTGGCGTGCGCGGGTAATTGGACTACGCGCTGAAGCGCCTCCACCAGGCCGGTCGCGTGGTCCTTCATGAAGACGGCGAACTCACGTCCCAGTTCCGGGCGTTTCTGCATCAGGTCCCACAACACGGTTTCCGGTCGGCCGGCGACCACGGCCGATTCCAGACCGGACATCAATTGCCAGGCGTGCGCGGACCAGCAGAGGCCGCCGAGATCGCTCGCGCCGGCGGCGTTTTTTCCGGCGAGCCTCTCCTGCGCGTACGCCGTGTTGGTGAGGCGATCATCGGAGCCCCGCTTTAGGTAGCCGGCTTGAATCAGCATCGCGCTCAAACGTTCGATGCCATCGACTGAGGCACCGACTCGCTGCGCAAGATCCGCCGCGGAGAGTGGTCCGTCGCCGAGCGTGGCGAACACTCCGAGCCGGCCAGCGGCGATGAGTGCCGACGCTTTCATCATCGGAAAATAGACGTCGTCGACGATCGAGGGCGCGGTGGGGACGGAAGCGTTCATGGCACGAGCAATGACAAGAATGTGGGCTAAGGAGTCCCGCGACTACGAGGCGGCAACGCGTCGCGCGGAGCCGTTCAAGCGGCCAGCGCGTCCTGGATCGCTTTCCGCAGCTCGGGCGCATCCGGTTCCGCATCGCCGGGAAAAAACGCGCGGACCTGGCCGTCCTTGCCGACGACATATTTGCAGAAGTTCCAGTCGGGCAGGTGGCCGGTCGCTCCCAGAAACCGGTAGATCGGCGACTGTTCCTGGCCGGGTTGGGTGACGAGCTTGGCGAACAGGGGAAAAGTCACGTCATAGGTGAGTCGGCAGAACTGGGCGATTTCCGCGGCGGATCCGGGCTCCTGTTGGCCAAAATCGTTGCTGGGAAAACCGAGCACGGAGAACGCCTGAGCGTGGAGTTCCCGGTGCAGCCGTTCCAGTCCCGCATACTGGGGCGTGTAGCCGCAGCGGCTCGCGAGATTGACGACCAGCGTCACTTTTCCGCGGTAAGCACCGAGGTCCGCCGGCTCGCCGACGAGAGTTCGCGTTTTTAGATCGTAGAGCGAAGCGGCACCGGGGGTCGATTGTACCTGTTCCATGTCGCGCCGAGTATCCGGTGTGGGGGGCGAGGGGCAAGGGATTGGGATTTCGCGGGGACCGCTTTGGAGGCCGGATTGGAGTTGACCCGGCCGGGTGGTTCGCCTTGTCTGTCGGCCGCTTCCCATGCGTTTCGGGTCATTTTTGACACTCTTCATCGCGACAGCTGTGTGCGCCGGTTTCTCCGCCAAGGCGCTGGAATGGCGCGAGGAGCCGGGCTATCGCGTGGCCAAGTTGCCGGTGCCGGCGACCGGCAAGACGGGTTTCACGTTGCTGAATCCGGCGGCGCTGGGCATTGATTTCACGAACGCGCTGTCGGCGACGCGGGTGGATCAGTTCCAGAACCTGATGAACGGTGCCGGCCTGGCGGCGGCGGATGTGGACGGGGATGGGTTGGTGGATCTGTATTTCATTCACAAGCAGGCGGCGAACCCGCTTTATCGCAATCTCGGGGGCGGGCGGTTTACCAACATCACCGCCTGGGCCGGGGTGGGTTGCACAAACCAGGTTTCTTCCGGCGCAGTCTTCGCCGACGTGAATGGCGACGGCGCGCCGGACCTGGTGGTGTCGGCGTTCGGTGGACCCAATGCCCTGCTCCTGAATGACGGCAAGGGGCGGTTCACCGACATTGCGGTCGCCGCGGGCATTACCGGCAAATCGGGTGGTTCGTCGATGGCGCTGGGGGACGTGGATGGTGACGGCGATCTGGACCTCTATATCTGCAACTTTGCCGTGCAGGCCCTGCTGCGCGATGGCGGGGTGATCTCCACCCGGACGGTCAACGGGCAGACGGTGGTGACGGGCCGGTTCGCCAACCGCGTCCGCATCATTGACGGGATCATGAAGGAGTTTGGGGATCCGGATGTTTTTTACCTGAACGACGGTCGGGGGCATTTCACCGCGGTGCCGTGGGAGCAGGGGTTTACCGACAAGGAGGGCAAGCCCATGGCGGTGCCGTGGGACCTCGGCCTGGCGGTGCAGATGCGCGATGTCAACGGCGACGGGTTCATGGACATCTACGTCTGCAATGATTTTCAGACGCCCGATCGGCTGTGGCTGGGCAACGGCAAGGGGCACTTCCAGGAAGCGGGGAATTTATCCCTGCGCAATATGAGCCTGGCGTCGATGGGGGTGGATTTTGCGGATCTGGATCGGGACGGTCGGTACGATTTTTTCACGGCCGAAATGTTGAACCCCGATCTGCGGCAGCATTTGCGGACGGTGGGTGGGCGGCAGCCCGTGTTGCGCACGCCGGGGGTAATCGCGGACCGCGAGGAATTTCCGCGGAACTGTCTGTATCAAAACCGGGGTGACGGCACGTGGGCGGAGATCGCGAATTTCGCCGGTGTGGCGGCGACCGGCTGGTCCTGGACGCCGTTGTTTTTGGATGTGGATCTCGACGGTTGGGAGGACCTGCTGGTTTCGAACGGGTATCGCCATGATGTGAACGACCGCGACGTGAACGAGCGGAAGAAGGCTGCGGCCGGGTCCAGCCAGCGCTCCGCGAAAGAGCTGCTGCAATTGTACCCGCCGTTGGAAGTGGCCAAGTGTGCCTTTCGGAACCGGCACGACCTGACCTTCGAGAACACCAGCCACGCGTGGGGCTTTGATTCACTGCGCATTGCACACGGCATGATTGCGGTGGATCTCGACGATGATGGCGATATGGATCTGGTGGCGAATGCGGCCGACGGCCCGCCGCTCATTTACCGCAATGACACGGTGGCGCCGCGCGTGGCGGTGCGGCTGAAGGGCCGGGCGCCGAATACAGCGGGCATTGGCGCGGAGATCATCCTGCGCGGCGGACCGGTGGAGCAGCGACAGGCGATGGTGGCGGGCGGGCAGTATCTTTCGCACAGCCAGACGCAGCGGACTTTTGCGGCGGGCGCGGGTGAAATGACCTTGGAGGTGAAATGGCCCACGGGAAAACGGAGCACGATTGCCGGGGTTCGTGCGAATCATCTCTACGAAGTGATCGAGGCGGACGGGGGAGCGAACGTTTTGGGTGAAAGCCAGCGGCCGCCGGGTGAAGCGGCGCCGGTCCTGTTCACCAACGTCAGTAGTGTGCTGGGGCATACGCACCTGGAGCCCGCGTACGATGATTTTTCGGTGCAACCGTTGTTGCCGCAGCGCTACAGCCAGCTGGGTCCGGGTGTTTCGGCGGCGGACTTCAATGGAGATGGGCACGCGGACCTGTTGATCGGCACCGGTCGCAGCGGCCGGTTGTCGGCGTTTGCGGGGGACGGCAAGGGTGGGTTCACGCCGGTCACCGTGAGCGGACCCGAGGCGCCGGACGATCTCGGGGCGGTGGTGGTGTTGCCCGGCACGGGCGGAGCGAAGAGTGTGCTGGCCGCGCGGGCGAATTACGAAAGCGGCGGCGAACCGGCCGTTCCCCTCGCGCAGCGTTGGAATCTGACCAACGGCACTTGGGTACCCGGTACGGCGTTACCGTCTGGACCCGCCAGCTATGGTGCGGTGGCGCTGGGGGACGTGGATGGCGACGGCGACCTCGACCTGTTTGTCGGCGCCCGTCTCACGGCACGGCATTGGCCGGAGCCGGGCGGATCGAAGTTTTTCCGCAACGACGGCGGCAAACTGGTCGAGGAACCCGAGGCCACCGCACTGTTCGCCGCCGTCGGTCCCATCAGTGACGCGCTTCTGGCGGACGTGGACGGGGATGCGCGGCCCGAGCTCATCCTGGCCTGCGAACTGGGACCCATTCGGGTGTTTCGGCGGGCGGAGGATAAGTGGGTGGAGATGACCCGTGAACTTGGGTTGGCGGAATTGACCGGTTGGTGGAACAGCGTCGCCGTCGGGGACTTTGACGGTGACGGGCGATTGGATCTCCTCGCCGGAAATATTGGGCTGAATTCCGCGTGGCCGACCTGGGGAGATGGTCGGGTACGGATGCGGGTGGGCGATTTCGACGGCAGCGGGGTGACGGGCGTGCTGGAAATGGTCAACGACGGGGGCATGGCACGGCCGCTGCGGAACCGACTGATTCTCACCGCGGGATTGCCGGACTTGCCGGCGCGGTTTCCGACGCACGTGGGGTTTGCGGCGGCGTCCGTCAACACGTTGCTGGGTGACGCGGCCGCGAAGTCGCGCG
This sequence comes from Verrucomicrobiota bacterium, assembly GCA_947471985.1. Lineage (GTDB taxonomy): Bacteria > Verrucomicrobiota > Verrucomicrobiia > Limisphaerales > UBA9464 > CANIZL01. The sequence continues at coordinate 46,063 of CANIZL010000011.1, forward strand.
AGGTGTCCGCCAGCACCCTGGCCTCCGTGGTGCTGCTGAACCGGGGCGGGCGGTTTGAAATGCGTCCCTTGCCGGCGGCGGCCCAGTGGGCACCCGCCTTTGGATTGGCGGTGGCGGACTTTGACGGGGACGGCCAAGCCGATGTGTTTCTCGCGCAGAACCTTTTCGCGGTGCGGCCGGAGGACAACCGCCTGGATTCCGGCCGGGGCCTGCTTTTGCGCGGCGACGGTAAGGGCGGATTTGCGCCGCTGCCGGGGGATCGCAGCGGTATCGCGCTTTACGGCGAACAACGAGGTGCGGTGGCGGTGGACTTCAACGAGGACGGTCGGCCGGACCTCGTGGTGACGCAGAACGGAGCGGCGACGCAGGTGCTGCGGAACTCCGGGGGGCGGCCGGGGCTGCGGGTGAAGCTGGACGGACCGGCCGGGAATCCCGACGGCGTCGGCGCCGTTCTCTGGCCGGTGTGGTCGGCCGGGCGGGGTGCCGCGCAGACGGTGACGGCCGGCGGTGGCTATTGGTCGCAACCCGGCGCGGTATCGGTGATCGGCGGTGATCTCCCGACGGCGGTGGACGTCCGCTGGCCGGACGGTCGAACGAACCACCTCGTGGTCCCGCCCGGGACGCGCGAACTCCGGGTACCCCATCCCGGCGGCGAGCCCCCGGGGAAGTAGCGGTACCAGGTTCAATATTCGGTACCCCAGGCTCGTTATTGGGTACCAGGCTCAAGATTGCGTACCAGGTTCGCTATTTGGTGGGCCTGCCCGGGGGTGGATTTCGATTTCCGCGGGGGAGGGAATCGGCTAGTCGTTGGTCCTACTCAATCGTTGAAAATGAAACCACGCGCCCTTTCGTCGGCCTTGGCCGCGCTTCTGCTGCTGGCCGCTGCTCCGTTTGGTCGTTCGGCAGAGCCGCCGCCGAGCACCGGGCTCAAACTCGGGGTGCACAGCTGGACCCTGCGGAATCTCAAATTCGAACAGGCGGTCGATTTCGCCAAGACCCATGGCTTCAAACGCCTGGGGCTCAGTTTTCAATTCGATCCCCGCGCACCCCGGGAGACCTTGCTGCGGCAAAAGGCGTTGTTGGCTGAGAATGGCATCGAGGGATACACGTTCGGGGTCGCCGGCACCTCCCTCGACAAGGAGGAGAACCGCCGGTTGTTTGAAACGGCCAAGCTGATGGGCATGAGCCTGATCGTGGTTGAGCCCAAGGATTTCAAAATCTTCGATCAATTGGAGGAGCTGGCGGTGGAATACGACATCCGCGTGGCCGTCCATAATCACGGCATCCGTTCGCTTTACGGGAATCCCGCCGTTTTGAAAAACATCCTGATGCACCGCGATCGCCGTCTGGGCGTTTGTCTCGATGTCGGCTGGGTCACCGCCGCGGGTTTTGATGCGGCCAAGGTTTTCCGCGAATACGAGGGCCGGGTTTTTGATATCCACCTGAAGGACAAGAAGGTGGAACCCGGAGTCGGCGAACCCGTGGCCGCGGATACCCATATCGGGCAGGGGAACGCGAATCTTACCGGTCTGTTCGCGGAACTGAAAAAGGCCAACTGGCAGGGGACGCTGTCCTTGGAAACAGACAGTCAGGTCTTCGCCCAGAACCCCGCCGAATTTGTGGATCTCGCCAAGGCGTACTTCGAAAAGAACGCGCCCTGAGCCCGCTGCGACCCGCCGGCCGGCCATCCGTTTTGGTGGCCAGCCCGCCGGCTTTTATTTGGAATCGGATCCCGCGGCCTGGCGGGACTTTTCTTTTTCCTTTTCCTTTTCCAATTCCTTGGCCCGGGCTTCCTCCTCTGCCTTCAGGGTCTTGATCTTGTCCTTGACCCAGTCGTCGGCGCCGGCGTCCCGCGCTTGTTCGTAATAGCCGCGGGCTTCCTCCCGGGCCCCAAGCAATTCGTGCGCGAGCGCGCGTTCGGTCAGCAGGGTGGGGTTGGCGGCGGTGCTGTTGACCCGACGGTTGATTTCGCGGAGGGCGGTCTCGAGATCGGCTTTCGCAGCGTCTTTTTCACCCAAACCCAGGCGCGCGCGCGCGCGTCGAATCAACCAGGAACCTTGAATGCGCGAGGCTTTCAATTCCTGTTCAATCAGCGGAAGCGCGGTGGCGTACTGGGCATCTTCGAGCAGGGCTTCCACGCGCTCGGTCTCCAGGATTCCCGCCCCGGTTTCCCGAATGCCCTGTTCCAGACCGGCAATGCGTTCCTTGGTCAACTTCAAACGACGGTGGAAATCGCTGCGGAGCAGATACCATTCGACGTTGGAAAGTTGGAGCCGAATGGCGGCTTCGCAGTCTTCGAGGGCCTTCTTGTTCTCGTTGCGGGCCCCCAGGAATTCCGCGCGCAAGGCCCGCAGCGAGGCGAGTTCGGTCGGTTGCTCCGTCTTGGCCTTCAAGGCGTGACTCAGCAGATCCACGGCTTCGTTCGTTTTGCCGATGGCAAAATAAGCCCGGCCCAGCTCGCGTTGGAGGAGCAGGGAGCTGGAGTCCAATTGGGAAGCCCGCTCGAGATCGGTCGCGGCTTCGCTGTTCTTGCCGATGACCCGGTATTCGATGGCGCGTTGCAGCAGCAGATCCGCGGTCTCGCCTTTGGCGATGAGGTCGGTGAGTTCCTCAATCTCGTGTTCCGGCCCTTCATGCGCCCACACCTGTCCGGCGGCCAACAGCCCTAGCCCCAGCGCTCGCAGGGTGGGCAAAAAGCGGTGTTGAATGCTCATAACCGGTTAGTCCTCCACGATGAGCGAGGGATCGATCAGGAAGTCGAGCGCCTCGTCAGAGGCCACGTGCGCTTCGATGGCGAGGACATTGGGGCCGTCCTTGAGGCACTTGTAGAGATCGTTGAAGGTGACGTAGGCCGGACCCGATTCCTCCCGGCGTTTGATGCCCTGGGCCTTGTTCCCGCTGCTGCGGGTCACGCCGACGCGGGCCACTTCACGGCCGTTGAGGTAGGCGATGAATCCGTCCTGATAATCAATCCACAGGCCCATTTCCGCGACCCGGTCGGCCTGCGGAATCTGGAATTCTTTGCGCAGATAGATCGAGGTGGACTTGCGGCGCAGGGTATTGAGATCGGTCTGGTATTTCCCTTCGCCGAAGCCGAACGCGCCGTTGCCCGTGGACCAACCCTGAGCGGCGAATCCCGGGCGCGTCCAAGCCAGACCGCGCGGCGTGCTGCCGGCCAGGTATTCCCAAGCGGCCCCGCGGGGGATGATCACCTTATGATCCACGGCGGGCGGGTACTTCTCTTTCGGCTCACTTGCGGGCTTCTTGTATTCCGGCGGCTGCCAGGGCAGGGGCAGTCGATTTACGGTGACGGTGCCGCGTTTGACGATGCTGAAGAGGTCTCGCTGGCTGCCGTTTCGATTGATCATGCGACCAACCAGGGTGTCGCCATTGACGTCGATCAGGACCGAGCCGTGTTCCACCATGGTGCGCTTCATGATCGGGCTCGTGCCATTGCGGCCGAGGGTTTGGCCGGCATTGCCGGTGACAATATGGACGAGGCCTTCATTGGCGTTGATGCCCGCGCTCTTGTGGTACGCGCCGTCGTTGCCGGGATCGCCATCCCCGTCATCCAAAACCACATTCTCACTCACCGTGGGGGTGGCATACGCGCCATCGATTAACATCGAACGTTCGTACGTGTGGGAATGTCCGGTGAGCACCAGGTCCACGCCGCCGGCCTCCACGATGGGCATGAGGTACTTCCGCATTTCGGTCAGATCCTTTTCCTTGTCGCTGTCGTGGCTGCCCTTGGTGTAGGCCGGGTGATGCCAGAAGGCGATGATCCATTGGGCCTGGGCCTTGTCGAGATCGGCTTTCAACCACCGACCCATCGCGGCGGTGGGTTTGCGGTCGAGATCGTGGGAATCGAGGCAGATGAAATGAATGTTCCCGTAATCGAAGGAATAGTAGGCCTCCGTGCCGGAAGCGACGCCGCCCACTTCGCCGCGGGTGGGCACGACGTAGGCATCGTAATAGGGGCCCACGCCGGTGGTGCCCTTGGAGGTATGGCCCTCGTGGTTGCCCATGGTGGGCCAGCAGACCTGACGGCGCAGGGTGGTGTCGTAAGTCTCGAAAAAGCGGGTCTGAAATTCCAGGTCCCGTCCCGTGCCGTAGGCCATGTCGCCGGCATGGATCCAGAAGTCGATCGGGTGCGCCTCCTTGGCCGTGGTATCCAACATGGCCTGATGGACGGCGTATTGGGGTTCCCGGCCGGTTCCGCCGTCGCCCAGCACCCAGAAGCGGTACGGGCGCACCGTGCCGGCCGGGGGATGGGTGGTGAATTGGTACGATTCGTCGTCGGGCGTCAGCCGTTTGGAACCGTCGTAGACGGCGTAGTAATAGCGGGTGTCCGGGGCGAGATCGGTGAGCCGGGCTTCGTATTGGAAGGTGCCGATGGGCGCCGAGTGTAGTTTGGGCAGGCGGAGATTCTCGGGAGTGCGCAGCGCCGACCACTGCGGGAGCATGGGTTGGCCGTTGGTGCCGAGGGCGGCGCGCCGCACGATGGACTCCGGCGGGGTGCTCAAATTGAGCTGGCTCCGATTCGTGCCGCAGCGCACCACCGGGTCGATGGGTCCCTCGGTGCGCCAGGCCACATGCATCATCGTGGGGCCGGCGAACTGGAGGTAGGGCGAACGACTCAGCGGCGGGGTCGGGTTGACGGCGGCGGCCCGATCCGTCCAGAGCACGGCGACCGCGCCCAGAGCCAGGAGGCGCAGGCTGGTGCGGGAGAACTTCGAAACTGGCATCATGCCAGCATTGCCGGGGACCGCGGGTTCCGTCAAACGCTGATGCGCCCCGACGCGCTGGTGTTTTCGCTCCCTTGGACCTGCATCTGGAGCCGAAGGCCGGCGCGTCACGGGGGGCTCCAGGTTGGGGAATTCCGGCAGGCCCTCTAGGACCAAAGTCGTATTCCCTTCCGAGGGTGGCCTCCGCTTCGCTGACCTGCTGCAAAGGATCGGGAGGTTTGGGAGGTTTCCAGGATCGCCTGATTTCTTCACGCGGCACCCATCGCCAAGCGCTCCAAAATGAAAATACTTTCCCCCCAATCGCATGCCCCTGCCTGCATCCCGCCGGATACGGCCGGGTTCTGCCCGTCGACCCCCTCCCACGTTCTGGCTTCCGTCCGCCCCGCCTGGCCAGTCGGCAGAATCGGGATGGCAGTGCTGCTCGCCCTGGCTTTGCCGGTGAGCCTCGTAAACCGAGCCCAAGCCGGAACGGTGCTGAATGGCGCCGCTCCGCGCCCCTTTTACATTTACGCCCACAATCCCAACACCCTGGAAGAGGCGGAGCAGGCCCTGAAGGATGGTGCCAATGCGCTGGAGCCTGACATCATGGACTTGCCGGACGGGGCCTACGATCTGGGTTCGAGCACCGCCGATCCCGCGGGATTGGTCATGTATCATGACAACGTCTACATCACGACCCGGATCCCGCTGACGTTGAACCAATACCTCGAGGGGATTCACGGTCTGGCGGTAAAGTTTCCCCAACTCGCCATGGTGGCTTTTGATGTGAAAACGCCGGCGGCGACGGCGGCCCGCGGGGTGGAAATCCTCAATTCGATTCGCAACCACCTCAACTACGGCCCCGTGAATTTGAATGTCATCATCAGTGTGGCCAGTCGGGACGATGCCGGCATTTTCGACAACCTGCTGGCGCCGGGGACGCTGGGGCCGCGCGAAGCCGTGCAGATTGATCAGGAGGACGATGCCGCGGAGATCGTGCAGCATTTCTTCGACCTCGGGTTTTCGGGAAACATCGGTTACGGGGATGGTACCGCGACCCAGGGGCCCAACCTGCCGCGGGCCATGGACAAGGCCGCCTTCCTGCGCGCGAGTATCGGTTTTCCCCAGTCGGTGACTTATGTCTATACGCTCGCGAACGAATCCTCCGAGCACTCGTTCATCAATGGCGGGGCCGATGGAATTATTCCGGAGCTCGACAAGATTCCGGCTTTGGTGGCCGTGGTGAACCAGCATTCGGAAATTCGGATGGCGAATCGGGAGGACAATCCGTTTCAACCGCCGAACGAGGCGTACGGATTGGTCTTCGTCACGGGCAAGGCCGGCGATGCCGGGACGGATGCCGATCTCACCATCACGCTGCATGGCTGCAAAGGGAGTGCGACGATCACGGTGGATACGGGCAATATCAACGTCTTCTATCCCACGGGGCGGATGGAGGGGGATCAGTCGGACTGGGTGACAATCCCCAGCGCGGATCTGGGCTTGCTGACCTCGGTAACCATCAAGAATGACGGCTCGGGCAATGCGGCGGGCTGGCTGTTGAAAAGCGTTCGCGTGAGCAGTGCGCGTTGGTTGGGGCCCGATTTTAATCAGGCCCGGAATTACAGCGGCACCTTCTCGGGATATCTTGAAAGTGGCGATACAACCACGATCGCGCTGACCCCCAATTTCACGGAACCGGGCCCGACGATTGTGTGCCCGGGTCCCATCTCGGTTACAAATGACCCCAATGGCTGCGGTGCGGTGGTGCACTTCGTTCCCGTAGTCAGTGATCCGTGCGGATCGGTGGTGGCGGTGTGTGAGCCGTCCTCCGGCAGCTTTTTTCCGGTGGGCCAAACGGTGGTGACCTGTCATGCCAGCAGCGATCTCGGATCCTCGGTGCCGTGCAGTTTTACGGTGACGGTGCTGGATACCGAGAGTCCCGTGATGGCCTGTCCCTCGCCCAAGGTGGTCGATGCCACCGGGCCGTCGGGTGTGACTGTGGCCTTTTCCCCGACGGCGGCGGACAACTGCGCGATCGCCAGCATCGTGTGTCTGCCGGTCTCGGGGAGTCTCTTTCCCGTTGGCGATTCGACTGTTCATTGCCTGGCCAAGGATCCGTCGGGCAATTCCGTCACCTGCAGCTTTACCATCCACGTGAAGGGTGCCGCGGAGCAGGCCGCCGATCTGGTGGCCCAGGTTAGCAATTTGAATGTCGGCAAGGGCCCGAAGAACGCCCTGCTGGTCAAGCTGAACGGCGCGTTGGGCAAGCTGCAGGCCGGTCAGTTGAAGCCTTCCTGTAATGAGTTTGGGGCGTTCATCAATCTGGTGCAGGCACAGCGCGGCAAGGCGCTGACCCTCGCGGAGGCCGACGCCCTGATCGCCAAGGCCAACCAGATCCGGGTCGTTGCGGGATGTTGAACGGGTAGGAATCGGGAAGAAACCACACGTCCCGACCGCAAAACGATCATCTCCTTCCGGGGGGGATGATCGTTTTTCCATTCCCCAAGGTTGCTCCCGGCCCGATCTCTGGGGGGGGCGGAGTCGTCCATGGCGGGCTAGTACTAAAAAATCTTCTAAGGAATCCCATGGCCCGGTGTCTCATTGGTACGGCGTATGACGATGATGACAAAACCGGCGGGTCACTGAACTTGGAGACGACGTTCGCGTGACCCCGATTCCCCAGATGGCAACCGAGCCCGACGCAGCGGCCGCGGATATTCCGCGGGCCGAGTCGATCGAGGAGCTGTTCCATGCCCTGGAATCGCCCCTGCTGGCGTATGCGTTTCGTCTGACGACCGATACCGATATGGCCGAAGACCTGGTTCAAGAAGCGTTCCTGCGATTGCACTCCCAGTTTGCGGAGGTGCGGCAGCCGCGGAGTTGGCTGTATCGGACGGTGCACAATCTGGCGCTGAACCACCGTCGCGATGAGGCCAAAGTGGTTCCCATGACGTCGCCGGTGGATCCCGAGGAGGGTACCCCTGTGGTCGTGGTCGATTCCCAGCCCTTGCCGGATGAGGCCTTGGCGCGCTGGGAGGGAATCGGTTTGGTGCGGCAGAATTTGCAGAAACTGGATGCCCGGGGACAGGAACTGATCCGTTTGAAATTCACCGAGGAACTTTCGTATCAACAGATCAGCGACCGCACCGGGCTCGGGGTGGGGCACGTCGGATATTTGTTGCATCACTCCTTAAAATCACTCGCTGCCGCCCTGGCGAAAGCGGGCCTGGTCCCATGAATCCCGAAACCCCGCAAACCATGTCGGACGAATTTGAATCGCGGATCACCGCGCTGTTGCTGGGCGAACTCCCGCCGGAGGAGGAGGCACGGGTTCGGGCGGCCGTGGACGCCAGTCCGGAGCTCTGGGCGCTGCAGGATCGATTGCAGCACACGATCGGGCGGGTGAGGGAGGCGGTCCCGGCGCCGGGGCGACAGCTGGAGCCCAAGCTCTCGGCGCACCGGCGGCTGGCGTTGCTGCAGAAATTTCAAAAGGCGGTCCCGGACGTCGCCGCGGCGCCGCGGCGTCGGACGCTGCCGTGGTATTTGCCAATGGCTCTGGCCGCGACCCTGATGGTGGCTTTGACCGTCGCCAGTCTGGATTCCGGGAGCCTCGGGAAGTCGAAGGGCATGGCGGGGCAGCGGGGCGACGGCGAGACGGCCAGTTTTCGTTATCGGATGGCGTCCTTGGCGGATTTCGTGCGGCCGACGGACGCCAGCAAGCTGCGATCCTTTGCTGCTCCCGCGCAGGAGGCGAAGGCGGCCCTCGCGGAAAGGGAATCCGTGGATAACCGGCTGGCTTTGGGCGTGACCCTCCAGACCCCGGTCTCGCCGCCGCCGCCAGCGCCCGCCACCACGGTGATGCTGCGCGAGCCCAACGTGAATTCCACGTCGGAGATCAAGGTGGCGGAACGTGTGGCGGAAAGTCCGATCTCCCTGCGGGATGAACCGGCGAGTGCGGCCGATCCCCTGCGCTCGCGGATCGATCCGTTCCTGGCGAAGCGATACGGGCTGGCGGCCAATCCCCCCCAAAAAACCAAGGCCGAATCCCGAGGCCTGGTCGCAGCCACCGGCGCGCTCTTGTCGGCGACACTGGGTTCAGGACCCGCCGGAGGTCCGACCGTGGTTGGCCGGGGCGGGGTCATTGACTCGGGGAGTGTTGTGGAACTTGGCCGCAAGCAGACGCAGAACCTCCCGGCCAAGGACGCTGAGGGTGTCCTGAGCTTTAGCGTGGCCGTGACCGGGGATGCGGCCGGAGCTGCGACCGCGGAGGCGAATCGCGCAGAAGATGGCCGCGCCGCGTTCGGCAAACCCGTGGACGCCTTCTTCGATTCGGCAGCGGATGGACCGGCGACGTCTCCGGCGAACGATCAAATCAACCTGGCGTACGCCCCGTCGGGCGTGATCAACGGAGCACTGCCGAATTTAGAACAGACCGTACCGTCGTCCGGCGGTGTTGTTGGTGGCGCTGGGTTCGGCGGGGTGGCTTTGAAATCGATGAGCGCGGGCCGCCCGGCAGTGAGTCAGAATCGCGCGGCGGTCGAGCTGAATTCGCCCGCTTCGTCCACTCTCGCGCTCAGCGAGGTGGACGCCACGGCTGCGGTGCCGGAATTGGCGCTGCGTCAGTCGATCGACAACGGTCGATCAGTCTCCGGGTTGGATGACCGCGCCGGTGGGGCGGGTTTCGGCGAGGACAAGTTGCGATCCCTCGACCAGTCAGCGCGGTTTTCGCGGTCGGCCGGCGGAGTGGAGGGCGGAGTGGACGGCGGACTGGGGGGTGGTCGGGCCAAGATGGAATCGGCGGGAAAGCCAGTGCAACTGCTCGCCGAGAGCCGGGAACTGGATCGTAAGGCGAAAGTCGCGTCGGAGCCGTTGACGCGCCGGGCGTGGGCATCTGCCGGTGCGGCCACCAAACTCGATGCGGCATCCGCCTCGGCGGCACCGGTGCCGACGGGCCCCGGTGAGCCCCTGGCGCATTACGCGCAGGTGACCAATCGCGCCGCGGCCGCGGTACCCCAGCCCGAGATCGTCACCACCGAAAACAGCGTCTCCACGTTTTCCCTGAACGTCACGGATGTCTCCTTCAAGCTCGCCGCTGCGAGTCTCGAAAAGGGTGTATTGCCGGATCCCGCGTCGATCCGCAGCGAGGAATTCATCAATGCCTTCAAGTATCGCGATCCCGAAGCCGCGTCGGGCCTGCCGATCGCCTTCAACTGGGAGCGTGCACAATACCCGTTTGCCCACCACCGGGACGTCTATCGCTTCGCCGTCCGCACGGCCGCACAGGGGCGGGAAGCCGGGCGGCCCTTGAACCTGGTTCTGCTGCTCGATAATTCTGGGTCCATGGAGCGGGCCGATCGCGTGGCCATCTTGCGCGAGGCGCTGCGGGTTTTGGCGGGACAATTGCAGGCCCAGGATCGTATCAGCGTGGTGACCTTCGCCCGCACGCCCCGTTTGTGGGTGGATGCGGTGAGCGGCGATCAGGCGGGCACGTTGGTGGAACGGATTGCCGAGCTGACTCCGGAAGGCGGCACGAATTTGGAGGAAGCGCTGAACCTCGCGTATGCCACCGCGGCGCGGCAGTATCTCGCGGCCGGCGTCAACCGGGTAGTCCTGCTGACGGATGGCGCCGCCAATCTCGGTGAGGTCAGCCCCGACGCGTTGCAAAAGAAGGTCGAGGGCTGGCGGCAACGGGGCGTGGCCCTGGACTGCTTTGGCATCGGCTGGGAGGGATTGAATGACGACCTGCTCGAGGTGCTCGCCCGGCATGGCGACGGACGCTACGGCTTCGTGAACACGCCGGAGGAGGCGTCGCAAAACTTCGCCGCCCAACTCGCCGGCGCCCTGCACGTCGCGGCGACGGATGTGAAAATGCAGGTGGAATTCAATCCGCAACGCGTCGCGGTGTGGCGGCAGGTCGGTTACGCCAAACACCAGCTCACGCAGGCGCAGTTCCGGGACAACACGGTCGATGCCGCCGAACTCGCCGCCGCGGAATCCGGCAACGCCCTGTATGTGGTCGAGGTGAATGCCGAGGGTTCCGGTCCGGTGGCCACCGTGCGGGCGCGGTTCCGTGATCCGCAGAGCGGTCTTTATCGGGAGCTGGAATGGCCGGTGCCCTACACCGGGCAGGCTTCACCGCTGGAGCGCGCCCCGGCGTCGTTGCGCCTCGCGGCCACGGCCTCCGCTTTTTCGGAATGGCTCGCCGGCAGTCCGTTCGCGGCCGAGGTGACGCCAGATCGATTGATGAATCTCCTGCCCGGAGTGGCGGGGGCCTTCGCGCCCGATCCCGCGCCGAGCCAACTCGAATGGATGATTCGTCAGGCCAAAGCCCAGTCCGGAAAATAACCGTCCCCGAGGCCGGATCACACCGGCTTCGGGAGAGTCTCAATTTTACGTCCGCTCAAATCCACGCATGAAAACTATCTGCTGTCGCCCGACGGGAACTGTGTTCGCCCGAGGGATCGCCCTTTTGCTGGGCTGTTTCGTGGCCCTGAATCTCTGGAGCGCCGAAGCCCCCGTCTCGGCGGAACTCAAGAAGGCCTCGATCGAAGCCCGCGGGGATGCGGACCAGGCGCACTTCGCCATTCAGGCGGAGTTCACCGGTGCGGGGGAAGGCCGCACCAAGGCGATTTATGGCGCCACGTTTCAGCACGTGCTGCAGGTGGCCACGGCGGTCGTGAAACACCGCGTGACGATTCGTGCCGAGGCCCTGCAGGGCGGCTTGAGCGAAGTCGTGGTGGCGCTGGCCGGTGATGGCGACGTGAAGCAGGTGACCGGCGCGGAACTGGAGGATTGGAGTGTGCGACAAGGCGGGGCGGCGGGGCGAACGCTGGTGTTGCGCGTCAAAAAGACGGAGGCGCCCGTGAAGACGCTGACCGTGGAACTCACCGCGGAGACGCCGCGGCCGGATCCAAACGCGACGCTTTCCGCACTGACGTTCTCGCTGGCCGCGCCGGCGCTGGCCAATGGCTTTGTAGTCCTCGAACCCGAGTCCGGGCTGGAAGTTCAACTGCGCAATCCGGCGGGCCTCGTGCCCGTGGACGCAGCGTTCCTGCCCGAGGCCCTGCGCGGACGGACGGGCGGGACGACGAATGCGCCGTCGGTCCGTCTGGCCTATCGCTTCCTGGGCACGGCGTATTCGTTGCCGCTGAGCGTGACCACCGCCGATCCGGAGGCCCGTCGGGTCGTCCTGCGGGATTTTCGACTGACCGGCCAGTTGGCCGAGGACACCGCGGCGTTCACGCTGACGGCCATCGCCCGCGTGAAACACCCGCAGGGCGCGTCGGTGGAATTGCTGTCCGGGCGCGTGGCGTTGACGGAGGTGTCGCCGTCGGCCGATTGGCGGTTGAAATTTGAGCGGGGTCGTTACCGCGCGGTGTTTGATCGGGCGGGCGATTTCCCCGTGCAGATCCGCTTCCATGCCGGTGTGCAGCGGACCAATGGCTGGAGCCAGGTCGACTTCACGGTGGCATCGAGCACGCTGCAGCCGGTGATTCTGCAGGGACTGAAGACCGAGACGCAGTTCCGTTTCGTGGGAGCGGCGCGGCCGGAGCGTGTGGGGGAGGATTTTCGCAGCTTCCTGCCGGCGGACGGACGCTTGAATCTCGGCTGGCAGGAAAGCCGGCCCGCGGCGGAAGGCGCGCTGTTTTTCGCGGTGGAGGAACTTTCGCAGATCACGGTCAGTCCGGGCGTGATGCGGCAGACGGCGTTGCTGGATTTCAAGGTCATGCAAGGGGAGTTGAATCGCCTCTCCCTGCGGCTGGCGGGTGAGGGTGAAGTGATCCGGGTGCAGGGACCGCAGGTCTTGTCGTGGACGGTGGCGCCGATTCCCAATAGCGCGGAACGGCAGCTGACCGTGCAGCTCAATCAGGCGCAAAAGGATCAGTTCCCGGTGCAGATTCAGACGCAGACGCCGCTCGGGACTTTTCCCCTGGCGACGAACGTGGTGCTGATCCGACCGGAAGGAGCGACGCGTTTCGGTGGGTACTATCGGATCGTCAACGACGGTGCGGTGCGCTTGGAAGTGCTCGAGGCCAACGGACTTTCCCAGATTTCGCCGGAGCAATTTCCGGCGAAGGAATCGGCGCTCGCCCTGCCGGCGGTGGCGTCGTCGCAAGTGTTTGCCTACCGCTTTTCCGGCGAGGCCTTCGGACTGCGGATTCAGGCGGACAACATTCTGCCCGAGGTGCACGTGTCGGAGGTGCTGGCGTATCAGTTGGGCGAGACCGAGCTGGCCATCGACGCGGAGATCGAACTCGACGTGCGCGAGGCGCCCCTGCGGGAACTGCTCCTGCGCGTGCCGAAGGGTTATGCCGTGGCGCGGTTGAATGCGACCGGGCTGAGCGATTATTTCCTGACCGAACCCGCGGGCGAACCCGACGCCCAATTGCGGCTGGTTTACGGAGCCCCGATCGCCGGTCGACAGGTGCTGCAATTGCGCCTCGAACGCAACGGGGCGCTGGGCGCGGCCAGCTGGGTGTTGCCCCGGCCGGAGGTCGTCCGGGCCAAATCGGTGCGCGGTCATCTCGCGATCCGTGCCGATGCGGGCTTTCGATTGACGCCGACGTTGACGCAGGGCTTGACCGAGATTGGCACGGCATTTTTTCCGAAGAAGATCGCGGGCCTGCAGTCGGCGTTCCGGCTGAGCGATGCGGCGTGGCAGGCGACGATTCAGGTGGAGCGGATGCCGCAATCGGTGCAGGCGGATTCCTTTCACCTGTTCTCGGTGGGCGAAGGCATTGCCTACGGGAGCACGCTGGTGAACTACCTGATTTCCGGCGCGCCGATGGCGAGCTTCCGCGTGGCCCTGACCAACGAATACTTCAACGTCGAATTCACCGGCAAGGATGTGCGAAATTGGCAGAAGGTGGAGGGAGGCTATGTGGTGCAATTGCACACGCCGGTGAGTGGCACGTACTCGCTCCTGGCCACGTACGAACGGCCGTTCAAGGCGCAGGGCGAGACGCTGCGCTTCAGCGGGGCGCAGCCGTTGGATGCGCAATCGGAGCAGGGCCACAGCATTGTCGTCAGCACGCATCAATTCCAGGTGGTCCCCGTGAATGTCTCCGCGGGACTGGTGCGGCTGGAACCGGGGGAAGTGCCGGCGGAATACCGGCTGTTCTTCGATGCCCCGATTCTCGCGGCGTATCGTTTCACCGCCCGGCCGTACAATCTTCAATTGGAACTGAAACCCCTCGTGCAAGGCGAGACGGTCAGTCAGGTGGTGGATCGCGCCGCGATGACGTCGCGCATTTCCAAAGAAGGCCAGGTGGTCACCGAAGCGCGGTATTTTGTGAAGAACCAGGGACTGCCGAATCTGCGCCTGCGCCTCCCGATCGGCGCCCAATTGTGGTCGGTGACGGTGAACGGCAATCCGGTGGTGCCGGTGACCGCCGGTACGGCGCATCTGGTGCCCCTGCCGGCGCAGGCGGATCCGAATACGATGATCGATCTGCAGTTGAAGATCGCCTCGCGCGCCGGCGATGCGCGTCGACTGACGGTGGCGCTTCCGCAGATCGCCGCGCCGGTCCTGCTTTCGGAATGGAAGATCGAACCGGAATCCGGGCAGCGCTTGGAGTTTCGTCGCGGCACGGTGACGCCGGTCGCCGCGGGGGGCGATCGCTCCGGTTTCGGCGGGTTGCTCCGGCTCCTGCACGCAGAAACGGTGGAGCCGCTCGTGCTGGCGACGGCCGGATTGCTGGGCCTGCTTTTGATCCTCGTTTGGGTGGAACGAATGGCGTCCGGCGCCGGCGTGACGAAATTCAGTTTCCGGCATGCGGTCGGTGGCTTGCTAGGCTGCGTGGGCTGCGGGGGGATGCTCCTTCTGCTGGGGCAACTGCTGACGCTGTCCGCCGCGGTGGAGGTGGCGCCGACGTTGGATCTGCGCCTGATTGCGGCGATCCAACAGCCGGACACGGAATGGACCACCGAGCTGACCAATCTGCCCCTCGCGCCCTCGTTTGGGGAGTACCTGGGACGGCTCTGGCCGGCGATCGTGGCGGTGATCCTGTGGATTTATGCGGCCGTGGCGTGGACGGGCGGCGTCCGACGTTTTGCGGGTGTGGTGGGCTGGACGCTGCTGCTCTGGGCGGCCTTGCGCCTGGACAATGGGGTTCCGGCGTTCCTTCTCGCGGTGGCGGCATTGGCCTTTGGGTTGGTAGTTCTTCCTTCCCTGCGCCGCTGGTGGGCGGTGCCGCGCAAATCTCCGACGCTGACGCCACCGCCGGACGGTTCGGCCACCACGGGTTCGACAGTGGCCACGGCGGCCTCGGCGGTGCTGCTCGGTTGGTTGGCGCTGGCCGGTATGAATCCGCCCGCGGCACAGGCGCAAGGATTGTCGCCGGCGCCCCTGCCGGAGTCGGTCCGACAACAGGTGCGCGTGCAGGAGGATTTTGTCGTGGGCCACGCGACGCTGCACTGGCAGGCGGTGGCGGGCCAGGTGCTGCCGTTGCTGCATGCCCCGGGTGTGCTGACGCAGGCCACGTTCCCGCCGGAAGCGGGTCGCTTGGTGCGTCTCGCGGCGGGCGAGGGACAGGCCTTTCTGGCCGAAAAATCCGGGCCGCTCGATGTGGTGTTGGACTATCAATTGCCGGTCGAAGCGCGGGCGGGGGAACGCGGCTTTGGGTTGCCGACCCAGGCGGGTCTGGTGAATCAACTGACCCTGACGCTGATCGGGATGGAAGCGGATTTGAGTGTGCCGCAGGCGGTGTCCTTACGCGCGCCGGCGATGGAGGTCCGCAAGGATTCGGTGTTCGAAGTCGTGCTGGCGCCGGCGAACGATCCCTGGATCGGCTGGCAGCCCCGGCGGCGCGATACCCGGCGGGAGAAAGCGGTTTTCTATGCGGAACTGCAGCAACTCCTGGTCCCCGGGGGCGGCATTGTGGAAGGCTGGCACGAAGCGCAGATCCGGCCGGCGCAGGGCGAACTGAATGAGCTCGTGGTGGTCGTGCCGCCGGGCCTCACCATCACCGACGTGGTGTCGCCGCAGGTCGCGCAGTGGCGTTTTGATCCGACGCAGCGCCGCCTGCGCATCGGACTCACGCCCGCGCAGTCCAAACCGTTTGCGGTGCTGATCAAATCGCAAATGGCCACCGGGCCGCTGCCGACGGAAGCGGCCGTGGGTGTGCTGACGCTGGAAAACGCGGCGGGTGAAGTGGGCTTGTTCGGCTTCGCCACGGGTTCCGAGGTGCAGTTGGATGACGTCCGGAGCACGACGCTGTCGCCGATCAATCTGGAGGATTTCCCGGCCGGCTTGTTGGACACCGTGCGGTCGCAGGTGGCCGGACTCACGCTGCGCCGGGCGTATCGCTATGCGAATCCGCAGGCGACGGCCACGCTGAAGGTTTCCGCGGTGGAACCGGACGTCCGCGTGGAATCGCAGCAGACGCTCTCCCTGGGCGAGGATCGCACCGTGCTGGCGGCCAACCTGACCGTGGCGATCACGCGGGCGGGCCTGTTCAAATTGAGTTTTGTGCTGCCCCCGGCGTTCGACGTGGAAACCATCAGTGGTGCCGCGTTGAGTCACTGGACGGAACTCCGCCAAGCGACGAACCGGCTGATTACTCTCCATCTGAAGGGACGGACCGACGGCACCCAGCAGTTCGCCGTGAGCCTGACGGCGCCGGGAGTTCGGGCGACGCCCGGTTGGTCGGTGCCGCGCCTGATTTTGCGGGAGGCCACCAAACAACGGGGGCAATTGCTGGTGGTTCCCGAGCAGGGCTTGCGGTTGCAGGTCGCCGCCCGCGACGCCGTGACGCAGTTGGATCCCCTGCAATCGGGCGTGCGTCAGAAGGGCGTGCTCGCGTTCCGTTTGCTGCAGACCGAATGGAATCTCGCGCTCGATCTGGAACGGGTGGATGCCTGGACGCAGGTGGTGAGCTTGCAGCACCTCTTGATCAACGAAGCGCAGATCCGGGTCACCGGAAATCTCCAGTACGAGATTGAAAATGCTGGTGTGAAATCGCTGTTCGTCCGCCTGCCCGCGAATGCCGAGAATCTGCGCTTCCGCGGCGAACAGGTGGCCGACTTCATCCCCCGGACGACTCAGACCAACGCCGCGATGAAGGACTGGGAGATCAAGCTCAGTCGGCGCGTCACCGGAAAATTCCTGCTGCAGGTGAACTACCATCAGCCGCTGGCGGCGTTGGCGACCAATGTGGTGGTGCCCGGCATCGAAGTGCAGGAGGTGAACCTGCAACGCGGCTTTGTGACGGTGCAATCCGCGAGCCGGCTGCAGGTGCGCGTGGACCCGGTGCCCGCGGCCTTGCAGGCCACCGAGTGGAGCGCGGTGCCCCGGTCCTTGCAGGCGGATCTCCCGGGATTAACGCCCAGTCACACGTTCCGGCTGGTCGAACCGGCCTTCCAATTGAACCTGCAATTGGACCGGCACGACGCGGCCAAACTGCTGCCCGCGCGCGTGAATCGGGTCGATCTCACGTCGGTGGTTTCCGACGACGGCACCGTCTTCACGCAGGTGCGCCTTTTGCTGATCCCGGGCGATCAGCAATTGCTCCGGTTCTCCTTGCCGGAAGCTGCGCGGTTCTGGTTTGCGTTTGTGGGTCAGAACAGCGTGATGCCGTGGCGCGAAGGCGAGCAGATCCTGGTGCCGCTGGAGCAGCACTCCAAGACGCGCGAGCCGGTGACGGTGGAACTCTTCTACACCCGTCGGGCGGGTGCGGCCGGGACGCGCTCTTTGGAGCTGGCGCTGGTGGGGCCCCGCTTTGATCTGCCCCTGGAGAACATCTCCTGGCGCGTTTTCCTGAATGACAAATGGCAGGTGCGGCACTGGGGTGGTTCGCTGGAACTCCAGGCCCCGCCCATCGTCGTGCCAGCCGTGGCGTTGGATCTGGATTCGTATGTCCGCCAGGAAGCCGGCGCGCGGCAGGTGAAGACGCGGGAGGCCGAGCAGTTTTTGTCGACGGCCAATTCGCTGTTGGAAAAGGGCGATCCGGAACAGGCCCGCCGGGCATTTCAAAATGCCTACGGCCTGTCGCAACACGACAACGCCTTCAACGAGGACGCGCGGGTGCAATTGCACAATCTGAAAACGCAGCAGGCCATCGTGGGCTTGAACGTGCGACAGGCCAAGGTGGCCGGCGAGAGCACGGCGTTGGCGGCGACTCCGCGCAGCCTGCGGGAAGGGCAGGAGACCGCGTACACGCAGCAGGAAGCGAAGCAATTGCTGGCGCGGAATTCGGCGGAGGATAACGCGGGCCAAATGCGCCTGGTGGAGCGGCTCATTCAGCAGCAGGAAGCGACCGCGGCGAATCCCGCGGCGATCCACGCCACGGTGCCGGAACAGGGCCGGCAACTGACCTTCGCCCGGTCGCTGCAGGTGGAGACTCAGACCGATCTGCGGATCACGCTGAGTGCGCGTGAGATCCGGGAGGTTTCGTGGTTCAGCCGTGTCCTGGTGCTGGGCGGGGTGTTGCTGCTGGTGGCGGCCTTCACCTGGCTCGGTCGCAGCGGACGCCCTTGAGCCTCGCCCTCCGGGGCTGGGTTCAAAGTGGCCTTTAGCGCGGGGAACGGGCGGACGGTGAGCGGCGCCTTTTTTGATTCTTTCCTTTTAAGGGGAGGAATCCGCCGCTTTTATCCCCCCCAACCATGGTCACCGCGCCGCCACCGCTGGTTGAGACACACCGTTTGGGTCCGCATACGTCCGAATGGATTGTGCGGGCCACGGAATGCCCGGCGCTGGCCGGGCATCACATCGCCCACGTCGGCGTGGCGGAGGCCCGCTATCCGTACGCCATGGTGCGGACCGATCTGCCCGGGGGTTATTTCCTCGCGTGCTATTCCGGCGAGGGACGCATTTTGCTCGATGGCCGGTGGCGTCAGTGCGGCGCGGGTCAGGCGTGTCTGGCGCCGGCCCATGTGTTGCACGCGTTTCATGCGGTGGCGGGCAAGCCGTGGGGCTTCGCCTGGGTGCGTTATGACGAACGCGCCGGGGCCGGGCCGCTGGGCGCGGCGAGCGCGCCCGTGCTGGCGGAGTTCTCGCCCGACCCCCTGCGCCATGCGGTCCTCGGTCTGCATGCCGAAATGGGCGGCACGGCACACCCCGCGGCGCTGCATCACTGGGCGGAGTTGCTGCACGGTTATGTCGTGCGCTTCGCCCAGCCGTGGCACGTGGAGGATCGACTCAGCCAATTGTGGGACGCCGTGGCCGCCCGGCCCGGGGAGGAATGGTCGCTCGGCGAGATGGCCCGGCTCGCGCATTGCTCCGGGGAACACCTGCGGCGGTTGTGTCGCAAGCAGCTGGGTCGTTCGCCGATGCAACACGTCACGTATCTGCGCTTCCGCCACGCGGCGAATCTCCTGACGGAAACCGATTTGAAACTGGAAGCGATCGCGGCGGAGATCGGGTATGCGAATGCGTTCGTGTTTTCCAATTCGTTCAAGAAGTGGACCGGACGGCGCCCCAGCGATTTCCGCAGCACGGGCGGCAAGTTGGATCCGGTGACCTGAGGGAAATTCCGGGGTGACGGCTCCGGAAACCAGGGCGGGGATTCGCCCGTTCCGAACTGGCCCGACGGCGGGGCGTCGGTCATGCTGCGGTTCAATGGGCAATACGTTCGGGACATTGTTTCGCATCACCACATGGGGGGAAAGCCATGGGGGCGGGGTCGGTGTGGTCGTCGATGGCTGTCCGCCGTGCCTGGAGCTGTCGGTCGCCGATCTGCAACCGGACCTCGATCGCCGACGGCCCGGTCAATCCAGCATTGTGACCCCGCGGAAGGAAACGGACACCGTGCAGATTCTCTCCGGGGTGTTTGAGGGCCGCACCCTGGGGACGCCGATTTCCCTCTGGGTGAAGAACGAGGATTTTCGTTCGGAAGCCTACAACGAGATGGCGGAGAAGTTCCGCCCCAGCCACGCGGACTACACCTATCACGCCAAGTACGGGCATCGCGCCTGGCCGGGCGGCGGCCGCACCAGTGCGCGCGAGACGATTGGCCGCGTGGCCGCCGGGGCGATTGCGAAGAAGCTCCTCCGCCTACGTTACGGCGTGGAGGTGCTGGCGGCGGTGACCCAGGTGAAGGATTTGGTCGCCACGGTGGATCCCGAACGCTTCACAGCTGCCGAAGTCGAGGCCAACATCCTGCGCTGTCCCGATGCGACGCAGGCCCCGGCGATGATTGCGCTCATCGAGGACGCCCGGAAAAACGGCGACAGTTTGGGCGGCGTGGTGCTGGGCGTGGCGCGGGGTGTGCCGGTGGGCTGGGGGGACCCGGTGTTTGACCGGCTGGAAGCGGACCTTGCGAAGGCAATGCTCTCGCTGCCCGCGACCAAGGGATTTGAGATCGGCTCCGGCTTCGCCGGCGTGCACCTCACCGGCCGGGAGCACAACGATGCCTTCCGCAACATCGACGGCGAAGTCCGCACGCTGACGAACCGCAGCGGCGGTGTGCAGGGTGGGATCAGCAACGGGGAGACCATTTATTTCCGGACCGCCTTCAAACCGGTGGCCACGGTGATGCACGAACAGGACACGGTGGACGTGCACTATCAGAATACGACGCTGAAAGGCCGCGGCCGCCACGACCCCTGCGTCCTCCCCCGCGCGGTGCCCATGGTGGAAGCCATGACCGCGCTGGTATTGCTGGACCACGCCCTCCGCCACGAAGCCCAGTGTGGTCGCCCAGGTACTGCCTGACCCCAACGCAAAGTGGCAAGCTGCAAGGTGGCAGCGGCGTCCCGCCGCTTCCCCCACTTCAATCCGTCAGCAAAACACTCCGGTAAAAGTGTCCCATTGGCGGGCGCATTACTTCGCACGCTCACCGATGGGATTTGCTGCTCCACTTTGTTGCCGTACCACCCCTGATGTTGCCATCGAATCGATGGAGAGAGAATTGAGGCAAACTCAGACATGTTCCGGCTGCACTTGGGAAGGCGCAGCCTTGGACGCTTTCCGCCGGACACGATAAGGCACGTTGGATTCGGTCAACGCGCCGGCTTGGCCGGCATCGTCGGCTTCCAGCACGACGCGGGCGCGGTCGTGGAGCACCTTGGCCACCCGGCGCAACATACTGAGGGAATGGCCTTCGCAGCCGGGCGATTGGAGACGGCTGATTTGCTGCTGGGACGTTTTGAGCTTGCGGACGAGGTCCTGCTGGGACAGCCCGGCTTGCTCCCGCAGGGCGGCGAGTTGCTGCGCCACATCCCAAGCCTCGCCGGATTGCCGGAAACGCGCGGCAAAGGCGGGGTCTTTCATCTGCGCATCCGGATATCGATCAAAGGTGGTCTTTTTCATATCCGGTGCCTCTTCTGCCCGCCGCTTTCGGTTATGGGTAACAAAAAAACTGCCACGCTTGAGCTTGGATTGCACCAGAGGCTTGGCAGGTATGCTGTTTTCAAATGACCCGCCCGTCCCATTCCTTCCATGCGAGGGAATTAAAACGGAAGAAGGGGGAGGGCATGGCGGCGGGTTCGGCGCAGTCCGGGCGTCGTGTTGATGGGGACCCGCGGCGCGCATTTTGACCCGCGTTCCCTCATTATTATTTTCTCCGTCAAAACCGGCCTTTTCTCCGCGGCTCCGCGCCTCCGCGTGCCATTTTGCCGTCTCTCACGGACGGGACCCGCTCCATCCGATGTTGTACGGCGGTGGGGTTCGGCATAGAGTCGGCCCATGCATTTCCTTGCGCGGCTCGTCGCCAGGTCGTTTTTGGTGGGTACCATCGCCGGTCAGTTGGCGGGCGCCGCTGCCGCTCCGGTGCAGGAGCGGGCGGATCGGTTCCTCGGTCTCGTCAATGCCGGTTACCAGGCGTTGTATCGGGTGGAGTCCGAGGCTCAGTGGAAGGCCGGGACCGACGTCAAGCCGGTTCATGACGCCGGCGCCGAGGTCGCCGGTAAGGCCCGGGCGGCGTTCAACGGCAATCCGGCCATCATCCGCGAGGCCCGGGAATTGCTCACCCAGCGCGCCGATTTGACCGAACTCCAGATTCGCCAGCTCGAACGCTGCCTGCTCAATGCCGCCGAAGGTCCGATGACGAATCCCGAGATCGTCAACGCCCGCGTCACCGCCGAGACCGCCCAAGCTTCCATTCTTAACGGATTCCAGTTTCGGCTGAACGGCACGAACTGCGTGGCCAATGACCTCGATCGGGTGCTCACCAAGTCGGCCGATCTGAAAGAGCGTCAGGCGGCGTGGGAAGCCAGCAAGATGACCGGGCCGGCGCTGAAGGCGGGCTTGGTCAAACTCCGGGATCTGCGGAATCGCTGCGCGCAGGAACTCGGTCACAAGGATTACTTCGCGCTGCAGGTGGCGAGTTACGAGATGTCGGCCGATGAGATGCTGAAACTCAATGACGATTTCCTCCGCGAACTCCGCCCGTTGTATCTCCAGCTCCATACGTGGACGAAGCACCGTTTGGCGAAGAAGTACGGTCAGCCCGTCCCCAAGCGCATTCCCGCCCACTGGATCAACAATCGTTGGTCGCAGGAGTGGAGCGGTCTCGTCGAAGGGGTGGACTACGATCGGTACCTGACCAATCGCGCGCCGGAATGGATCACCAAAACCGCCGAGGAATTTTATGTGGGCCTGGGATTCCCGAAGTTGCCGGAATCCTTCTGGAGTCGCAGCGATCTGTTTCCGGCGAAACCGGGCGAGAATCGGCGCAAGAATTCCCACGCCAGTTGCTGGCACGTGGATTTGCAGGACGACATCCGTTCGCTGATGAGCGTGGAGCCGAATTACTGGTGGTTCACCACGGCGCATCATGAGCTGGGGCACGGTTATTATTTCATGGCGTACACCCGGCCGGAAGTGCCGCCCCTGTTGCGCATCGGGGCGAATCCCGCGTTTCATGAGGGCATTGGTGAATTGATCGCGCTCGCCGCGGGGCAGACGCCGTATCTGCAGCAGATGGGCATCCTGCCGGCGGATTATCAGGAGGATGCGACTGCGACGCTGCTGGACACGGCGCTGGCGCATTCGATTCCGTTCATGTTTTGGTCCAGCGGCACGATGACCCATTGGGAGCACGACGTGTACGCGCGCGGTCTCCCGACGGAGCAATGGAACGAGCGTTGGTGGGAGCACGTGGCGAAGTTGCAGGGCGTCGAGCCCCCGCAGGGCGCCGGCACGCGCGGGGAGGAATGGTGCGACGCCGCCACCAAGACCCATATCAATGACAATCCCTGCTACTATTACAGCTACGCCATCGCCACGGTTTTGAAGTTTCAGTTTCACGATTACATCGCCCGTCGGATCCTGAAACAGCCGCCGCAAAAGTGCAGTTACGCGGGGAATCGCGAAGTCGGTGTTTTCCTGCAAAAGATGCTCCGGGCCGGCGGGAGGCGGGATTGGCGCCAGTTGTTGAAGGAGACCACGGGCGAGGAGCTGAGCACGCGGGCGATGAAGGATTATTTCGCTCCGTTGCAGGCGTGGTTGGAGAAGGAAAACGCGGGGCGGCAGATCGGGTGGGAGTGAACCGCAGCTTCGGAAGAGATTGCTGGGACTTATGAATTGGAATGTTTTGGTGACGGCATCGCCGTTGATGGATCCCGTGGGCGCCCGGGCGCACGCACATCTGATCGACGCAGGCTTTCAGCTGGTGCGGCCGGCTCGTTGGGGTCCGCTGTCGGCGACGACCCTTCAGCCGTTGCTCGCCGGCATGGATGCCGTGTACGCCAGTGTCGACCAATACACCGCCGCGGTCCTGGCCTCGCCGGAAGCGGCGCAGCTCAAGGTCATTTCGCGGTGGGGTGTGGGTTTTGATTCGATCGATATCCCGGCGGCCACCCGCGAGGGGATCGTCGTTGCGTACACGCCTGGTTTGTTGAACGAGGCGGTGGCGGACTACGCGATGAGTTTGTTGTTTGCCGTGGCGCGGCGGGTGCACGAGGGGCATCAAACGCTGCGCACCGGGGCTTGGAAACCGACGTGGGGCCATGACATCGGCGGCAAGACGCTGGGGCTCGTCGGGTGCGGACGGATTGGTCAGGCGGTGGCCCGTCGGGCGAGTGGCTTCGGCATGGAACTAATCGCGTTTGACCCTACGCCGCATCCGGAGGCCAGCGCCCTGGGCGTGCGGTTTGTGTCGCTGGAAGAACTTTTGGCGCGCGCCGATTTCGTTTCGCTGCACGCGGCCCTGACACCGGAGACCCGCGGGCTGATCGGCGAAGCGCAGCTCCGCCAGATGAAACCCAGCGCGTATCTCATCAACACCTCACGCGGCGCGATGATTGATGAGCCGGCCCTGGTGCGGGCGTTGCGCGAGGGCTGGATTGCCGGGGCGGCGCTCGATGCGTTCATCACCGAACCGCTCCCGGCCGATCACCCGTTCGTGGATGTGCCCAACATTCTGATCACGCCGCACCAGGCCTCGTTTGGTTTCGACACCGGCGCCCGGGTCAGCGACGCGGCCGCGCAGGCCTTGCTGGATCTGCGCGCCGGACATCGACCCCAATGGGTGGTCAATCCCGCCGTGTTCGAATCGCCGGCCCTGCGCGTGACCCTTTCCTCATGAAATCCAATACTGTCCGTGCCCGGCTGAAGCGGGGCGAATCCTGTGTCGGCACCTGGCTCATGCTCGCGGAACCGATCGCCGCGCAAATGATGGCCACCACCGGACTGGACTGGCTCACCATCGAGCTGGAGCACTCGCATCTGACCATCGAACACGCCGCCCGCAGTTGCGCGATCATTGCCGCGATGGGCTGCGTCCCGCTTGTCCGCGTGCCCATTAACTCCGTCGAAAACATCAAACGCGTGCTCGATACCGGGGCGTGGGGCGTGGTGGTGCCGATGGTCAATTCCGGTCCCGAAGCCCGCGCGGTGGTGGATGCCGCCCGTTATCGGCCCATTGGCCAGCGCAGCATTGGCGGGCATTTGCCCGCAGTGAATTTCGGCACCGACGCCGCGACGTATTACGCCCGCGCCAACGACGAGGTGCTCGTGGTGGTGATGGCGGAACACGTCGATGCCGTGGCCAACATCGATGACATTCTGTCGGTCCCGGGCATTGATGTGGTGTTTGTCGGGCCCAACGATCTGCATGCGTCGTACGGGGTGCCGCCGGCGTTTGAGAGTGATCTGCCGGAATTCAATGCGGCGCTCGCCAAGATTCTGGCCAGCGCGCGGGCGCACGGCGTGGCGCCGGGGATTCACGTGGCCAACGCGGAACAGGCGCAACGGCGCATTGCGGAAGGCTGGCAGTTTGTGGCGATTTCGAGCGAGGTGGGTCTGTTGCTGGCCCACACGCGGGAAATCGTGACCGCACTGGGCCGCGGCACCGGGCAGGCCGCCGTCAAATACTAGCCGCCTCCCGAGCATGGCCGCGTTCCGTTATTGTCTGAATGCGAGTACGATTCGCGGTACGCCCGTGCGGCGTCAGATCGAGGTCGCCCGTCAGGCGGGTTATGGGGCGATCGAATTGTGGTTTGCGGATACGGACGCCGAAGTCGCCGCCGGCGGAACGCTGAAGGAGATCCGCCAGACCCTGGACGACGCGGGGCTGGCGGTGCCCACGATGATTTATCTGGCCGGCTGGTTTGATGCCCCCGACGCGTCTTGGCCCGCGGTGCGCGAACACTGTATGCGGCGCCTGGAGCAGGCGGCGATTCTGGGAGCGGCGCACGTGATTGCGGGACCACCGGCGGGGCGGGCTGATGTGTTCCACGGTGCCCTCCGCTATCGGGAGTTGCTGGAATTGGGGCAAGCGATCGGGGCGCTGCCCGCGATGGAATTTCTCGGCTTCGTGGAACAGTATTGCACGATCGATTCCGCGCGGGAGGTGCTGGAGTTGGCCGCTCATCCGGCGGGAACGTTGGTGGTGGATCCGTTTCATGTTTTTCGCGGCGGCGGAAGTGTGGAGAGTCTGGCCCGGTTGAGCGGACGGCAGATTGCGATTTCCCATTTCAACGACAGCCCGGCGCAACCCCAGCGGGAACTGCAGCACGATGCGGATCGCGTTTGGCCGGGTGCGGGGCATCTGGATTTGTCGCGGTACCTCCACGTGCTGCGGGGTACGGGGTACGACGGATGGTTGTCGCTGGAGTTGTTTCGGGAGGATTTGTGGCGGCGCGATCCGCTCGCGGTTGCCCGCGAAGGATTGGAACGGATGCGGGCGGTGGTGGAAGGTGGCGGCATCACATGAAAATCATCGAAGCAGAATGTCTGCACGCCGGCGGCGCGGTGCTGGGCGAAGGGCCCTATTGGGACGGCGCCGAGCTTTGGTACGTCGACATCGAGCGGGGGGAGATTCATCGGTTCAATCCCACGACGCGGATCGACCAGAAATGGAGTCTGCCGCACCGCATTGGATTCGCGGTGCCTTCCACCCGCGGGGGCTGGATCGTGGGCAGCGAAGTGGGACTGGGACGCTTTGATCCGGCCACCGGGCTCGTGACTCCGATGGCGCATCCGGAACAGGACCAACCCGGCAATCGCTTCAACGATGCGAAGTGTGATCCTGCGGGCCGGCTGTGGGCCGGCACCATGGCGTTGAATGAGGCCCCCGAACGCGGCAGTTTGTACCGCGTGAATGGTGATTGGACGATTACGCGGCAGGTGGAACGGATCAGCATTTCCAACGGCCTGGGGTGGTCGCCGGACGGTCGCACGCTGTACTACGTGGATTCGCCGACGCACCGCGTGGACGCGTTTGATTTCGCGGACGGCGAGATCTCCCGCCGCCGCCCGGTCGTGACCCTCACGGATGGTTTCCCCGATGGCTTGTGTGTGGATGCGGCTGGAAATCTCTGGATCGCCCTGTGGGGCGGCTGGGGTGTGGCCTGTCATGATCCGCGGACCGGTGAACGCCTGGCGTTCGTGAGAGTGCCGGTGTCGGCGGTGACTTCGTGCTGCTTTGGCGAAGGCGATGAACTCTTCATTACCTGCGCCGGTCGCGACCTCGATGCGTCGGGCCGGATGGAGCAACCGCTGGCGGGCGGCATTTTTCGGGCGCGGGTGGGCGTGACGGCGCCGCCCGGGGAGCCGCGAAAATTTCAGGAATCGTGAAGCATTGGAGATGGCCTGCGGACCAATTGCCGCTAAATCTTTGCCGCAATGATCTCCCGTTCGGTGTCCCTGGCGACTTCTCTCGCCCCGCGTCTGCGGGCTGCGCTGCCGCTTTTGCGCGGTGGCGTGCGGAAATTCGGTGAAGCCGGTGCCGTCGGACGCAGCGCCGCCTTCGCACTGGCGTGGATCGGGATTTGGTCGACGCACGTGGACGCGCAGGTGCCGCAGCCCAAACTCAATGCCCTGACGCCGCTCGGATTGAGCCGCGGCTCCACGAATGAGATCGCGGTTTCCGGAACGGAACTCGACGAGCCGGAGTACCTGTATTTTTCCGATCCCCGCATTCTTTCCCGCCCGCGGGCCGGTGGTTTTACGGTGATCGTGCCGACGAACGCCACGCCGGGCGTCGTCGAGGCGCGTTGGGTGGGACGCTTCGGGGTGTCGACCCCGCGTCGGCTCTGGATCGCGGACAACCCGGAGCTGATCGTGCCCCCCACGAACCATTCGCGCGGTGCCGCTTTGTTGATGCCTGCGGGTTCGGCGCTGAATGGTCGGTTGGAAGCCGGTCAGGTGGCGTGGTTTCGAGTGCCCTCGCCCGCGACGAAGGGGCTCACGCTCCATGTGGCGGCGACCGCGTTGGATTCGCGGGTCGAGCCGGATCTGGCGGTATTTGATGCGACCGGTCAGGAGCTGGCCCGCAATCGCCGCGGCGGAGTGATCACGCTCGCGAAGGTGCCCGAGGGGGAGCTTTTGATTTCGCTGAATGACCTCCGCTTTCGGGGCGGCGACGGCTTTGGGTATCGATTGACGCACGGCGCCCTGGCGGAAATTGCCCAGGCCGCGCTGCCCAATGCGTTGCCCCCGCTGGCCGCGGCCAATCAACCGCCGCCGATCGGTCGCGAGCCCCTCGTGGTGCCGCCGAACACCTTCTTGGAATTCAAACCGCCGGCGGAACTCCGCGGGACCTTTCCCCGTCGCGGACAGAAAACCGGGGCAACCTTCACGGCGCGCAAAGGCCAGGTGTTCTGGCTGGAGCTGTTGTCCGAACGATTGGGCGACGTGACGGATCCCCTGGTTTTGGTTCAGCGCCTGCGCCCGGAGAGAGGTGACCACGGTGAAGCGCTCTACGCGGACGTGGTGGATCTGCCCAAACTCGACGGCAGCCCGGGTGGTACGGAATACCCGTCGAATTCCCGGGATGTGGCGGGCCGTTTTGAGGCGCCGGAGGACGCGACCTATCGCGTTTTGGTGCGGGATCAATTCGCGCAGTCAGGGCAGTCGCCGCTGCACTCCTGGCGATTGAGCGTTCGTCCGGAAACCCGCGGAGTTTCGTTGCTGGTTTTGCCGACGCCGCCGCCCCGGCAGGTGGACAACGACCGACAAATCCACGGTTCCGCCCTCAACCTGCGCCGCGGTGAGACGGTGGCGCTCAAGGTGCTGGCGTATCGACGCGATGGCTTCAACGGGGACATCGACCTGCTGGCGACCAATCTCCCGCCCGGAGTCACGGCCGCCACCACGCGCATCGCCGCGGGACAGCGCGGCGGATCGGTGCTCCTGACGGCGTCGAGCAACCTCAGCAACGGCGTGGCGGTCATCACCGTTCTGGGTCGGTACACGGTGGAGACGAATAGCTTCAGCACCTCGGCGCAGGCGGGGGTGGCCTTGTGGTCGGTGCCCGATTGGGATTTGGAACGTCCGCTGGTGCGCCTCACGGATGCCGTGGTGGTGGGGCGCATTGGGGCCGAGGCCGCACCGCTCACGGTGGGGCCGGCGACGAACGTCTTCGAGGTGGCGGCGGGCGGGAAGATCACCCTGCCGTTTCAGATCGAGCGTCGCGGCGAATTTACGGCGGCTTTCAAGCTGAAGGCGGCGGGGCGGCCGGAATTGGACAAGGCCAAGGAATTGGAAGTGGCGGAGAAGGGCACCAACGCGACGGTGGAGCTGAACCTCGCGGAAGCGGCGTTGCCGGTGGGGACGCACACGATCTGGTGGGAAGGCCGGGCGCCGGGCAAATACCGCAACCAACCCGAGGCCATCGATGCGGCCAAGGCGGAACTGAAGGCCGCGGAGGAAGCTTTGGCCAAGGCGGGCGCGGCGGACAAGGCCGCCGCCGAAAAGCGCAAGCAAGCCGCCACGGACAGTGTGAAAGCGGCCGAGGAACGGGCCAAGCCGCGGGATGTTTTCGCTGCGGTGGTCAGTCGACCGGTAATTCTCCGGGTCGTGCCGGCTAAATAATCCGAAAAGCCATCGCGGGGACGCGGAATCCGCCGTTCCGTCGCGGTCGTCTGGTGCCGGTTGCTTCGCCCGCGAGGTGAGCCCTTCCGTGCCGAGACCGATCCGCCGGCCCGTTCACGGTTTCACTTCCAGGTCCAGGATCGGCCCGGTGATTTCCAACGGCCACTGCCCCTTCGCCCGCTGGGCCAGCGCATAGCTCGTGTAGAGCAATTGGACCCGGTATTTTCCGGGCTCGCGGAAATCCGCCAGGGCCCGGAGGTTGATCGTTCGCTGGTAGGGCGTTTTACGGGTGAGTTGATGCCCCTGCGCTGCTGGAGTGCCCGCGCTCAACGGCCGGGGACCTACGGCCTCATATTTTCCGTTGGGCATTCGGCGTCGCAAACTCCAGCAAACGGTTTCGTCGGGCGTGTCCATCAGGGTACCGACCTTGACGTCGGTGCGGAGACTGAGTTCCACGGGCAGCAGCAGGGGCGCGCCGACGGCGAAGGTGCGATCGCCGTTCACCGTCATGGCCAGTGACGGGATTTCCACGGTATCGCCGAAGGGGTACTCGAAATAGTTCTGCAAGGTGGCGTGCAAAGTGGGTGCCATGCTGCCGGTTGTGAAGCGGGGCGCAAAATGGGTAGCCTCCGTGGGGTGCTTCCCCTCCCAAGGTCCCCAGAGGGTGCCGCGGACCTCACGCCAGTGGTCGGAATTTTCGTCGGCCTGTAAGATGGACGCCCGCAGTCCCTGCGCCCGCACGCACGCCTGGCCCGGGTGATCCGGATCGGGAATAAGCCCCACCCAGGTTACGGTGGCGGGGAGTTTCGCGGTGAGATCCTCCCAAGTTTTCCCCTGATCGAACGACCGAATGAACTTCTGGACGGGCTTCGTCCAGGGCTCGCCGAGGGTGATCCCATAAATGCTTTTTTCCAGGACGAGGACCGATTGAAAATACGCGGGGCCGTGGACCAATTCCCAGCGGGGCGAGCGGGCGGATTGGCGATAGAGCCCGAAAACCCAGGAACCCGTCCGGGGCTTCGAGCCGTCGAAATTCAGGATGGGATGATAGTAAATGACTCCGCTTCCCGGCGGCCCGGCCACGAACTGGCCGCCGGGCGCCAAACTCGGCGGCACCTCCACCGGACGCCAGACCCGGGCTTGGCGGTCCGCCTGATAGAATCCTTCGCTGGTGGTGGCCTCCACCTGATCACCATGGGTCAGTAGGGAGATCAGCTCCTGTTTCCTGATCTCGGGGGAAAGTGCCGGACCGGCGCCCCGTGCGACACCCGCGAACCCGAAGAGCAGCGCCGCCACACCACGGACCAGCGCCACCGACCATCCCGGTGTTCTTGGTGGGCCGGAGAATGGAGTTGGGCCATCGGTAAGCCTGCGACGATTGCCACGGCCGCCGGCGAAGAGGGGGCGGGGGAGATTTCTGAAGCAATCCGTTTTTTTCATGGCGGGAGTAGCCGGGAGAGAGCCCGGCCGTCGGTGATGGCGGTGAATTTGTCATCCGACCGGGCCGGTCGAAAAAGATCACGCGCAAAAGTTTGTGGAAAATGCGGAGCCCGGCCGCTCAGTCGGCCGCTCAGTCGGCAGCGCAATCGGACCAGGTGAGGCCGAAGCGGGCCAGGTATTTGCCGAGGCGATCGGCGTCGTTGGTGTGTTTTCGTTCCAGCCGTGAAACGCGGAACAATTGTCGACCCGCCTCGGATTGATTTCGCGACTCCCGACACACGTTCACGACGTGGGCCAATTGGGCCTGATCGAAGGGGTCGATTTTTCCCAACCGTTCCTCGCCGAGAACGGTGAGCAGGATTTCGTCGGAGGCGGCGGCCTGGGGCCCCGACCACGCGGCGCGCAGTCGGGCGAGTTCGTCCGTGAGACCGGCGGCGGTGATGCGGCCTCCTTCTGCGAGGGTGGCCATGCGGGTGACGGCGGCGTTCAGGTCGCGGAAATTCGCGTTCCACCGCGCTTCGGGTCCGCGGGCAAACGTGAGAAATTGCTCCCGGACCTCCCGGCTCAGGGTCACGCGGGTGCCGTGCCGGCGGGCGTATTGGTCCAGCTCGTGATCGAGGTTGGGGGCGATGTCCTCGGGACGTTCGCGTAAGCCCGGCAGGCGAAAGGTCCACAGGTTGAGGCGCGCGAGGAGATCTTCGCGAAACCGACCGGCGGCGACTTGTTCCAGCAGATCGCGGTTGGTGCCGGTGATGAGTTGGAAATCGCTGGTGACTTCCGCATCGCCGCCAAAGGGCAGAAAGCGTTTTTCCTCCAGCGCCCGCAGTAGCATGGCCTGTTCGTCCAGACCGAGTTCGCCCACTTCATCGAGGAACAGCAGTCCACTATCGGCCGTCCGCAGCAGGCCCGCCCGATCCTTGAGGGCGCCGGTGAAGGCGCCCTTCACGTGACCGAAAAGCGCGCTCATGGCGGAGTCGCCCCGCAGCGTGGCGCAGTTCACTTCCACCAGGCCGCCGGAGACCTGGTGCCGGCTTTTCTTCAATTCGAAGATCCGTCGGGCGAGCTGCGATTTGCCCGCCCCGGTGGGCCCCATGAGCAACAGGGGTTCGCGGGAATGCAGGGCCACGTGTTCGATTTGTTCGATCAGGCGATTGAACGGGACGTTCTGCGTGGCGATGCCGGACTTCAGCATCGAATGCGCTTCCGTGGCCTCCTTGCGGAAGCGGGCGGCAATGCGGTCGTAGCGCGAGAGATCGAGATCGATCAGGCTGTAACTGCCCTCGGGCGATTTGAGCTTTCGATCCCGCGGCGCGGTTTGCACCAGGCGGGCGGGGAAGTGCCGGCTCTCGGTCAGCAGAAATAGGCAGATCTGCTGCACGTGGGTGCCGGTGGTTATGTGAACCAGATACTCCTCGCGGTCCGGATCGAACGGATACCCGCGGGCAAATTCGTGCAGGGCGGCGAAGACCTCCTCGAAATCCCAGGGATTCCGCAGCTCGTGGGGATGAAGCCGCACGGTGGTTTCCGGTGACACCCGGCCGATGTCCGCCGCTACGCAGCGGGCGGTATCCACGTGCGCGGAGTCGTGCAGCAGTTCCAGGCGGTGGACCGCCAGATCCTCGTGCTGACACAACGACACGGTCGGACGCCACTTCTGCCAGCGTTCCCGATGGAACCCGGAATCGAGCATGCTTCCCAGAATCCCCAGGACGACGGTCTTTTTCGCCTTCATAGCTTTTGAGCGAGTAGATTCGCGGATAAGCGAATCGTTGCCAATCGCAAAAAACAGCGGTTTAGGTGTGGGTTTGGTTTTAATTGTTCCAGTACAACGGGTTAAATGGATTATGAACGGGGTAAATCGGCTTGGCATGAGGGTTGCGGTGGGAGGTAATCGAACGTTACGAACTGAGAATCCGCTGATGAAGACTCCGACTTACTCCTCCCGCCTCGCCGGCCGGCCCGATGCCGGTTGCCGCACGGCGGTCCTGAACCTTCAACCCTGATTACCCATGATACTTCTCGATGGATCCCTGGGTGAAGGCGGTGGACAAATCCTGCGGTCCGCCCTCGCTTTGAGTGTGGTGACGGGACAGCCTTTTCGCATCACCCGCATTCGGGCGGGCCGGGCCAAGCCCGGGTTGATGCGCCAGCACCTCGCGTGTGTCGAGGCGTCGGCACGGATTGGATGTGCCCGGACGACCGGGGCGGAACTGGGTTCCACGGAACTCCAGTTTGAACCCGGCGGGGCGGTGGCCGGACACTACGAGTTCAAAATCTCCAGTGCCGGTAGTGCGATGTTGCTCCTGCAGACGATTCTGCCGCCGCTGCTGCGGCTGGACCAGCCGAGTGAAATCGTGCTGGAAGGCGGCACCCACAATCCCTTTGCGCCGCCGTTCCCATTTATCGCCTTGGCGTTCCTGCCGCGGTTGCGGGAATTGGGCTACGACGTCCAGGCCGTGCTCGAACGGGCGGGCTTCTACCCAAACGGCGGCGGGCGCTGTCGGGTGCGGATCGGCCCGGCCCGGTCGTTGACCCAGGGCGTCTGGGAGACGGGCCCGGACGATCCGATCGAATAGTCCGCGCGGGTTTGTCTGGCGGGATTGCCCGCGTCGGTCGGTGAACGACAGCTCGCGTCGGTGCGCCGTCGTTTACCGTTGGCTCCGGATCGCTGTGGGATCGATACCTGTCCCGAAGCGATCGGTCCTGGCAATACGCTGCATTTGATCGCCACACGGCGCAGCGGGGTGGAAGTCTTCACGGGCTTTGGCGCACCACGCGTCCGGGCGGAAGCCGTCGCCGAGGAAGCCTGTGCGGCGGCGGAGACGTTCCATGCCAGCGGCGCCGCCGTCGGGGAACAGCTCGCCGACCAATTGTTGCTGCCGCTCGCCCTGGCGCGGGGCGGTAGTTTGGTCACCAGCGCGCCGAGCGAACACACCCGAACCAATGCCACCATCCTCCAGGCCTTCCTGCCGGTGCAGATCGCACTGACGCCGGAAACCGCGGAGACGTGGCGCATCCAACTTCAATCGTAATTTTTCACATGAACCAGAAACACTTGGCTAAAATGGGCGTACCGCCGGGCGAGCCCACGCGGGCGGCCCTTGAATTCATTTCGCGCTACTGCCTCGCCGGTAACGAAAAATCCGGGATTGCGGCCGCGGTGGAAGCCGTGTTGGCGGATCCTACCGCGTTTGTCGGCGACGAACTGCGCGGCGCTTTCGCGCAAGCATTGCAGCGCGTGCCCACGGCTTTTGTCCCCGGCCAGGCGCCGTGGCGGCAGTGGGGCGTCGATCTCGAATCGCAGGCGGTGGCCCAAATGTCCCGCGCCTGCGAGCTGCCGGTGTCCGTGGCGGGCGCGCTCATGCCCGATGCCCACTTGGGTTATGGCCTGCCGATCGGCGGCGTGCTGGCGACCGAGAACGTCGTGATCCCCTATGCCGTGGGCGTGGATATCGCCTGCCGCATGAAGCTCACCGTGCTCGACTGGCCCGTTTCCGCGTTGACTGAGCGCCAGGCGGAATTGGTGAAGGCCATCGAGACCGAGACGCGTTTCGGGGTTGGTGCGGGCTTTCGCGATCGGCGGCAACACGAGGTCCTCGACGCGGATTGGTCGGTGAGCCGCGTTACCCGCAGCAACAAGGATCGTGCCTGGTTCCAGTTGGGATCCAGTGGGAGCGGAAATCACTTTGTGGAGTTCGGTGTGCTCAAAGTGTCGGCCGCCTCCGGGCCGACACCGCCGGACCCCCTGGCGCTGGCGCCCGGGGAGTACCTGGCCCTGCTGTCCCACAGCGGAAGCCGCGGTACGGGTGCGGCCGTGTGCGATCACTACAGCAAGCTGGCGATGTCCCTGCATCCGGAACTGCCGCAGGAATACCGGCGGTTGGCGTGGCTCGATCTGAATTCGCTCGAGGGCCGGGAATACTGGGCCGCGATGGAATTGATGGGGCGGTACGCCGCCGCCAATCACGCGCTCATTCATCGACACATCGCGGCCCACCTGGGCGCGGAGGTGTTGTTGGATATTGAGAACCATCACAATTTCGCCTGGCAGGAGCGGCACTGCATTGATGGCGTCGAGCGCGACGTCGTCGTGCATCGCAAAGGGGCCACCCCGGCGCATGCCGGCGTGTTAGGGATCATTCCCGGGTCGATGGCGACGCCGGGGTTCGTGGTGCGGGGTCGCGGCGGGGCGGGATCGTTGGGATCCGCGTCGCACGGGGCCGGCCGGGCCATGAGTCGAACCAAGGCGATCGCTACCTTCGCTTGGAACGAGGTCACCCCGGTCCTGAAGGAACGCCAGGTGCACCTGCTCTCCGCCGGGCTCGATGAAGTTCCGATGGTCTACAAGGACATCCATCAAGTGATGGCCGCGCAGACGGATTTGGTCGACATCCTCGCCGAATTCCAACCGCGATTGGTGAAGATGGCCCCGTCCGGGGAGCGGCCCGAGGACTGAAGCGGTGGCTTCCCGTTGTGCGGCGGCGGACAACCCCCGGGCCATTCCTGTCGTTGACGCGGCAGTCGCCGGACCTTGAATAGCAGCGACCACTAGTAGCCGGGCGTCTGGCGCTGGTGGTCGCCTTTTCGTGCGGGCTCGAGTCCTTCAACGCTGGCGTGCGCCAGTTGCCGTTCTGCTGGTAATTCTACTGGCCGGAACTGTGCTTTGGCGTCGCGCGCGCGGGCTGGCCTGGGCGGGTGTCGTCGTGGCGCCGGTGGCCGAGCCGTTGGTGAATGAACAGGTCCTGCGGGGGAATTACGTTTTCGAACAGAACTGTGCGGTGTGCCATGGACGACGCGGCGATGGCCGGGGGGACATGGCGGAAGGCATGCGGCCGAAGCCGCGAAAGCTGACGCTGGGCATCTTCAAGTTTCGCAGCACCCCGACCGGTTTCCTGCCCACGGACGACGATCTCGAGCGAACCATCCTTCGCGGCTTGGCCAACAGTTCCATGCCGACCTTCGCGCATTTGCCGGCGCGCGATGTGACTGCGGTGGTGGCGTTTTTGAAAACCCTGTCGCCGCGTTGGCTGCACTCGGAGAATTTCGCCGAACCCCTCTCTTTGCCCGCCGAGCCGGAATGGCTGACGGATGCCGCGGCCGCGAAGCCCCATCAATTGGCCGGGCAAAAGCTGTTCGCGGTGCAGTGCGCCGCGTGTCACGGCACCCGCGCCGATGGCCAGTCGAGCCTGGCGACCGAACTGGTCGACCTCGCGGAGGAACCGTGTCCGCCGACGGACCTCACTTCGGAAGCGCTCAAGGCCGGCGCGGAGCCGGTCGACATTTTTCGCGTGCTGCTGACCGGGATGGATGGGACGCCGATGCCCAGTTTTCGCGACGGTCTCAGCGACGAAGAACGTTGGGATCTCGTGGCGTTTTTGCGATCGGTGCGAACGCATTAATTCGCGGGGCCGGGAGAGGCGTCGAATACCGCCGCGGGTGTGGGACGAAAATCTTCGAGTCGCTGGAATCCGCCTTTTTAATGAGGAATACATCGCGGCTTATCAGTGAACTCGCGAACTCATCGAGCAGTAGTTCGACCGTGTCGTCGCCGAGACCCTGCCGCTCTCCGCCTCTGGCAGCGGTTAGAAGATTTCCGTCCCACAGCCTCTCCAAGAACCGGTGCCAACCTCCCCATTCTCGCTATCCAGAGATGGTGCCAGGTTCGCTATCTTCACTAGATAAGGAGCCAGCCTCAGTATCTTGCGCAGCGGCCGCCGACGGCGATGCCGCGGTCAGCGGAGGGAACTTCGGGCGGTGGAATTGGCGCGGGATGGCGGTTTTGACCGGTGGTCCGCTCACTTTTGGTCTTCGGGAGGCCCCGGGCAGCGCGAGGGGACCGGCGATCGGCAGAACTCTCCCCGTCCGGCGCGGGAATTTCGCCGGTTCAGTCGGTTGAAGATTGGGTTCTTTAAGGCGTCAGCCGATGGCGTCGACGCGGAGGTCGCGCAGCACGCTGATTCCGGGGAGTGGGACACCCCGGATGGGGCGGGCCCCATCCTTCCGCTTCGGGCTGAAGCGGTCCCGAAACCGCATGAACTGCTGATCCACGAACTCCCGTGAACCCAGAATTACCCCATCGCTGAAATGCCGTATCCGCAGGCGCAGCACCTGGCCTCCTGCCAACTCACCCCCACGCGCCAGCTCGGATCGGATCGTGTCCGGATCCAGCACCTGTTTGTCGCTCGCATTCGCGGATCCCGCCGTCACGAAGAGCAAGCAGCGGTAGGCGGCGGCCGCTTGCGGCCAGTCCTTGGGTTCTAGGAAACTCATCAATCCCTGCTGGATCGTGCTGTTGCCCACCAGCGCGGCGGCGTAGCCGCAGTGCCGGTAGTCCTTTGGATCCGACACCAACCCGGCCCGCACGGGATTCAGATCAATGTACGCCGCCAACGTTTTCAAAGCGGTCGGGGAATCCTCCACCAGAAGACTCGTAAAGCGTTCGGCCCACAGGGTACCGAAGCGGTCGTTCCGTTCGTTGTACCACCGGCTGAAGCTTTGCTTGAACTCCTTCATGAAGGCCGAGACGTCCCCCTGACGCGCTTCCACTGATGCCCGGATGTTGGCATCGATCTTCCCCCGTTGTTTCAAGCTCTCCTGCGCCAGCACGGTCCAGACGCCCTGCGGGCCGTAGAACGCCGTCAGTTTGTCCAGCAGGGCCTCCTCGGAGAGTTCGGTCGGTGGGGGAATTCGCACCAGCAGGTGGAAGTGATTGGACATCATGCAGTAGGTCAGCACCTCCACCCCGCAGAAGGCGGCCAGGGGCCAGAGGAGCTGGACCAACTTCTCCTTCCCCAAGTCATCCAACAGCATTTGCCCACCCACAATCCGTGAAAGGCAGTGATACACGGCGGTCTCCCCGACCGGTTTGATTCGCTTCAGTCTCATGTCGTTCTTCGTGGTGTTTGCGGTCCTCGCCCGACCGGGCGGGGTTCCACGCCCTGCTACGGAAAATTCGGGCGAGAGTTACCGACTTTTTAACAGGGATCCTGCCACGGACTCCGAGGGGTGGCGGGGATAGGGAGCCTGGCACGCTATCAGAGGGACTACGGATCCCTGAGCCTGCCACCCAATCTGTCACGCTGGGGGATGGCGAGCGTGGCACCACTTTCAGGCGGGCAACGTTCTCCAGAGGACGGCGATAGGGAGCCAGGCACGCTATCGGACGGGCTGCGATTCAGTGAACCTGCCCCCCCAATCTGGTACGGGGGGATTAGGGAGCGTGGTACCGCTTGCAGGTGGCAGTGAACCTGGCCCGGTGCTGCTGGGGTGGACTTTGAACCTGGTACCCTGAGGGCGGTGCCATTTCGGCAACAGCTTGCCAGCTGCGCTGATATCCTCCCTCGCGCCTAGCCGGGTAACGGTTGGAAGGTTTTTGTCCCACATACTACCGCCGCGGGCACAGCGTCATCTGGTTGACCACTGCGGGCGGGAAGGCTTTGGTCGGCAGACACCTTGATGCGTCGGCCAACGCGGAGTGGTTCGGGAAAGTTCACGCGCGTTGAAGGGTTCGCTGGGTAAACATTTTATGAATCTGGTTTTTGGTGGATGGGTGGTGCTCGCCCTTGGTGCGGTTCTGTCGTTGGACGCGGCGCCGCCGCCGGCACCGCAGGGCCCCACGCGATCGTTGTTTGATGGTCGGACGCTCGACGGTTGGGAAGGTACCCCGGGATTATGGTCGGTGCAGGCGGGCACACTTGTCGGGCATCCGCCGACGGGAATTCTTACCCGTAACGAGTTCCTCGCCACCACCGCCCGCTACACGAATTTCGTGCTGCGCCTTCAGTTCCGGATCCGTGGCACCAACGGGTTCATCAACAGTGGCGTGCAGATCCGGTCGGATCGCGTTCCCAAGAGTTCGGAAATGGCCGGTTACCAGTGCGATCTGGGCGATCCCACGTGGTGGGGAAGTCTCTACGACGAATCGCGACGCAATCGGACCCTGGCCTGGTCGGACATGGACTCGCTGAACCGCGTTCTCCGACGCGAGGAGTGGAATGACTACGTCATCGTGGCGGATGGCCCGCGGATCGCGACTTGGATCAATGGTGTCCCGGGCGTGGATTACTACGAACCGGATCCGGTCATCGCGCGGGTGGGCGGGCACCTGGGTTTTCAGATCCATGCCGAAGGCGCGCCGGAAGCGTCGTTTCGCAACATCGAGTTGGAGGAGTTGCCCGAGCGGGTTCGGCCCACCGGCGCGTCCGCTCCGCCGAATCCGCCGCACGCTTCACCGCTGTCGCCGGAGGAACAGGTGACGACGTTCTCGCTGCCGCCGGGATTCCAAATCGAACTGGTGGCGGCCGAGCCCGACGGCGGAAAGTTCGTGCCGTTGACCTTCGATCACGCAGGCCGGTTGTGGACTTCCACCGCGTTGGAATATCCCGTCGATGCGAATGAGGCCCCGGCCGAGGCGAAGGCGTTGTATGCGCGGGGTGGGCGTGATCGCATTCTGGTGTTCGACACCCCCACGGCCGCCGGTCGGCAGAAGGCGCGGGTGTTTGCGGAAGGACTGGCCATGCCGCTCGGGGTGTTGCCGTATCGGGATGGCGCGTTGGCCTTGTACGGCACGGAGATCCGCCGCTACGCCGACACCAATGGGGACGGCCGCGAGGATCGTCACGATCCCATCCTTACGGGCTTCGGGATGGAAGATTCCCACCTTCTGCCGCATCAATTCACGCGGGCACCGGGCAACTGGATTCTTATGGCCCAAGGCGCCTTCAACAGTTCGCAGGTGAAATCCACGGACGGCACCACGACGCCCTTCAACAAAACCAAGCTGGCGCGATTCCGCCCGGACGGCAGCCGTTTTGAAATCATCGGCCACGGCCCCTGCAACATTTGGGGACTCGTGCAGGATCGGTACGGTGAGGTTTTTATTCAGGAGGCCAACGATCAGGGCTGGCCGCTCATGCCGTTTTTGGAGGGTGGTTCGTATCCGTTGTGCGGCGATGATGTTCCCCGGCCGTACGCACCGCCGTTTCCGAAGATCGGTGAAATGGAAATGGGCGGCACCGGGCTCTCGGGTCTGGCGTTGAGTGAAGGCGGGGACGCGTTTCCCGCGCCGTGGCGGGACGTCTTCTTTGTGGCCAATCCCATCACCCGGAAGATCCAGGCCATCCGGGTGCATCGCGGCGGCGTCACGGACGCACCGGAGGATTACGCGAACGGCTGGCAGTTGGAGCATCTCCCCGACTTCGTGCTGAGCAGCGATCCGTGGTTTCGTCCCGTGGCCCTCAGTCTGGGACCGGATGGTTGTCTGTATATCGTCGATTGGTACAACCACATCATCTCGCACAACGAAGTGCCGCGGAATCATCCGGATCGCGACAAACTCCGGGGTCGCATCTGGCGCGTGCGGCATGAATCGCAACCGGTGCGCACCGCGATACCGGACTTGGCCCGGGTTCCGGAAGCCGATTTGCTGAAGCATCTTGCGGCGGTCAACTCTTGGGAGGCCAACGCTGCGTGGCAGGCGATCGGGGATCGCCAGACCCGCGGTTTGATTCCCGCCTTGCAGGGGCAATTCGAGAATCAAGCCCTGCCGGTGGATCAACGTCTGCGTGCCTTGTGGGCGCTGGAGGAGTTGCAGGGAATTGCCGCTCCCTCGCTGCGCGCCGTGTTCGGTCAAACCCGCAGCCGATCTCTCCGCAAGGAACTGGTCCGCATTTCGGCTGACGCCAATCTGCCGCTCCCGGTCGTCGTGGATCTCGCGCAAGCCGCGCTCGCCGATTCGGATCATCTGGTGCGTCAGGAAGGTCTGCGCAGTTTGGGCAAGGTGCTGGACGGCGTGGACGGTCCGCGGACCGAAGCTCGGAACGGTCCGGTGGCCGGCGACGCGGTGCGGAATCTCCTCAACGCCGCGGTTAATAATCCCACGGGAGCGTGGTCCAAGGCGCCGGCGTATTTCCGTGACTTCGAGCGGTACCTGGTGCGCACCACTTTGGAGCGACATCGGTCGGTCGTGGTGGCCTTGCTGGAGCGCGATTCATCGGGGATCCAGAGTGAAGTGGCCTTGTTCGGAGCGGTCGCCATCGGGGGGCCGGACGGCGCAAAAATGCTTGCCCGTTGGCTGCCGCAATTGACCCGGCCGCTGAACTCGGAGGAATTGCTGCTGGCGGCATCCGCGGCGCAGGATCAGTCGGTCCGGACCGCCCTGCAGCAGGCCTTGATGAATCCCGCCACGTGGCAACTGCTGCTGGATCAGCGGGCGCGCCTGGGATCGGCCGAGGCCTTGCTGCCGTTGTTGGAACAATCGATCCGCACCGTGTTGGCATCAGCTGCGGGCGGCGCTTCCGCGGATCTAGCGGTCCGGCTGGCGGCGACATTCCGATTGCGGGGGCTGGAGGCAGAGCTGATCGGGCTCGTCACTGCGCCCGATGCCCCGATCGCCCGACAGATCGGCGGTGTGCGGGCGCTGCGGGAAATGGGTTCGACCCGGGTGGATGTCTTCAGTCGCCTCGCCGCGAATCCGAACGCGGCCTTGCGCACGGAAGTGATCACGGCTCTGGCGTCGGCGCCGTCCGAGTCCGCGTTGCCGGCGCTGTTGCCGCTCTGGCCCGGACTCGCCACCAGCCAACGCCGCATGGTGGTGGATCGCCTGGCCACGACTCCGGCAGGAGCGACGCGCCTCGTCGCGGCCATCCGTGCGGGGGATCTGCCGCGGGAGGATCTCGACGGTTCAACGCTCGACAAGTTGACGGCGATTCTGCCCGCCGACGCCTTTGTCCGGGAATTGCAAATCCAGCTCGGCATCTCGCTGCAACCCGTATTGCGGCTCAACGGCACCGAAGATGCGCGATTGGAAAATGATATCCATCTGACCGGTGCCTTCACGGTGGAATCGTGGATCCGTTTGGAACCGGGCCTCAGCAATGCGGATTCCCTGTTGGGCGGGCCGGGTTTGGATTTGAATTTCTACGACGCGCGCTTCCGGGTGTTTGTCGGCGGCCAATATAGCGACATCGCGGTGGCCACAAAACTGGCCACCGCCGAAGTGTGGACGCACATCGCCGTGACGCGGGATACGGCGGGCACGTACCGGATTTATCTCAATGGCGAGTTGGACCGCGTCAGCACGCAACGGGATCCGCAGGATCTGAAGCATCTGCGTATCGGCGCTTCCACTGCGGCCGGAGGCACGGCGGCGGACTTCGTCGAATACCGCATTTGGAACACGGCGCGAACCGCGGATGAAATTCGATCCACGGCGAACCTCGCGCTTCGGCCGGGACCGCCCGGGTTGATTTTCCACGGACATGGCACGGACTGGGGCAATCCGGGCCCCGGTGCGCGGATCGAGCGGACGGGAGATCTGCCGCCGATCGAGACCGAAGCCCAGGCCGCGGAAATGCGGACCAAGTTCCGTCAGTTCCGCGAAGGGGTGGCGAAGCCGGGCGACGTCGAGCGCGGTCGGGCGACGTTCACGACCACCTGCGGGATCTGCCACAGTCTGCGCGGGCAGGGCGGCAAGATTGGACCTGCGCTGGACGGAGCGGGAGCAAATGGAGATGAAGCCCTGCTGCGCAACATCCTCACGCCGAATGCCGCCATGGAAGCGGGCTATCGCCGCTTCCGCATTGAAACCAAGGACGGCGAGATTCACGAAGGCTTGCTCGCCGCGTCGGATGCTGACTCGCTGACCCTGCGGCAACCCAATACGGAAGATCAGAAATTCCTGCGGACGACGGTGCGCCGGGCGGAATTCCTCCGTGGCTCGATGATGCCGGAAGGCCTGTTGGAATCGTTGCCCCCGGCGGAAGTCCCGCATCTCTTCGCCTTCCTGCGGACGCTCGGCGGCAGTCCGGCAAAATAGCATTCCATTAGGAGAGCGGAACTCAATTTCACAGCGGGTAAGGATGGGAACAACGGTCGCGGTCCCGGTTGCGGCGCGTTTGGCCACGACGGGGTTCGCCTCGCGGATGAGGCAAAATGCACGGCATTCTCGTGGCGAGTCCTCCGATTCTTCCTTCCCTTGGTTGGCTTTGATATAAGTAACACCGGTCTTTGGGCTAACGTCCCGCTCCGCCGTCCATCGCGCATAACGGGCGGGTGAAAAAATTCTGCCGCACGCGAGTGCGATTTGGTGGTTGGCTGGTGGTTAATGGGCAATGAAGGAACTCGATCCGGAAAGTTCGGCGTCGCTACTGGGGCGTTTTGCCAGGGAGCATGACGAAGGCGCGTTTCACGGCGTTGTACGGCGGCATTTGCCGTTGGTCTATCACGCGGCCTTGCGTCAATTGGAAGGAGATCATGCCGCGGCGCAGGATGTCGCCCTCGGGGTCTTTACGGACCTGGCGGCCAAGGCTCAGATCGTTTCGACGCATCCCAGTCTTTCGGGGTGGCTCTTCACAGCGACCCGCCAACGCACCCTCAATGTTCGTCGTGATGAGTCCCGCCGCCGCCACCGTGAATCCCTCGCTGTCCAACAAATGCCTGCTCCCAACGCCTCGAATACCGTCTGGACGGAGGTCCGACCGCTACTCGACGAAGCCTTGGCTGATCTCCCGGAAGCGGATCGTGCGGCCGTCCTCGGACGCTACTTCGAAGACGAACCACACGGGTTGTTGGGGCGCCGATGGGGTGTCTCCGAAAATGCGGCGCGGATGCGCGTTGAACGGGCCGTTGGGCGCTTGCGGGAGGCTTTGGTTCGCCGTGGCGTGACCTCAACCACGGCTGCCTTAGCCGCAGCGCTGGCCGGTCACGCGTACTGTGCGGAGCTGCCACCCGGCTTGACTGAGCAGATCGGCGCCCGGGCGCTCGTCGAGTTGGGTTCCTCGCCGGCTGGTGTCGCGACGACCCACTTAACCGGGGCGTGGTGCACCGTTCGATGGGGGCTGGGCACCGCCATCGGTGTGGCCTTGGTAGCCGTGGTGGTAGTATTGAAGTCCGACGTGGGGGGCTGGTGGGGGCGTAGTCAGATTGCCGTGACATCGGCCACACCGACCGATTCGGGGCCGGCACCGTCGCGTGGCGCCATTCCGGTATCACCAGCCAATCCGGTCGGGCCTGTCAGGGAGGAGGGGGCGCCACGTGCTGGCGCTGATGCAGTTGGTGGTATAACCCGGAATGTTTTGACGCTCGAGCTTCGCTCCGCGAGCGGGCAACCGGTGGGCGATGTCGTCTTGAAGGCGCAGTATTACGGCCCGGACGGGCGAGGTACTCTCGTGACAACGAATGACGTGAGCGGACTGGCGCGAATCGAGTATCCGCCCAACGTGGAGTGGCTCGATATCAACACGGTCCGCGAGGGCTGGGCGGACATGGCGCTTCGTTGGAATATAGGTCGAAATGACCGCATTCCCGAACAACTGGCTCTTGTGCTTGATTCCGGGATTCGAATTGGTGGCCTGGTCACCGATCCAGCGGGGAAGGGCGTTCCCAATGTAATGATAAGCGCCTCTGCAAGGTATGGAGAATCCGACGAAAAGAGCGTGCAACCAACATTGGCCTCGTCAGCAGAATCTGTGGGTACGTGGCGGCTCGGGTAATTTACCAAGGCTATGATACAGAGCGACTTCGAGGGCATTAAACGTCCGAAACCCGTAGGCGCGTCTGGTAGTCACTCTGATTTTGTTGTTCAGTCCCTCAACGGCGC
>CANIZL010000012.1 GCA_947471985.1 Verrucomicrobiota bacterium
ACTTTTGCCGGATCTCGGCCTTCGTCATGCCGAGTATCGCTCCATTGAGAAAGATATTTTCACGACCCGTAAGTTCCGGATGGAAACCGGTACCAACTTCCAGCAGACTTGCCACGCGGCCTCGGATTCGAATCCGCCCTTCCGTCGGTTCGGTGATGCGGCTTAGAATCTTGAGCAGGGTTGATTTGCCGGCTCCGTTCCGTCCAATGATGCCCACGACTTCACCCCGCTTCACCTCGAAGCTGACATCCTTCAGCGCCCAAAAATCCTCTGTGGATCGGGAATTGGTAACCGTTTCCGGTCGCCCCACGGACTGTCCGCGCCGGGTAATGGACCAGAGGCGTTTCGCGAGGCTTTGGGTTCGATCCGAAAGTACGTCCCGTAGCGCCGTATAACGCGGGCGCTCCGCCTGATGCTTTAGGCGATAGCGCTTTCCGAGACCTTCAACAGATATGATGGGAAGGGACAAGAGTGAACTTTTGAAATTGGAGTTGAGAGGCTTTAAGGCTGAAATGCCCATTACGCAGGTGAGAGCGTCGGCTGTGGGATGCTTTAGATTTTCAACCGACGTTGGACGGTCTGTTTTTGATTTTTGATACTGCCAGACTTAAGATCCCCGAATTTCTCAATCTCAGCTGCAGCCCTTCAGATTACGTCAGCAAAGGTTTTTTCCATCCTTCGGAAGTACCAGATGCCGCTCAAACAGAGTAGTGAGGTTATAGCTGTCGAAATGCTGAAACTGGAAACTTGAAAGGGGGTTTCGCCGCGCAGTAGGGCCCAGCGGAACCCGTCGATGACCCCCACCATCGGGTTCATCATGTAGAGTAGCCGGAGGTTT
Organism: Verrucomicrobiota bacterium; assembly: GCA_947471985.1. Taxonomy (GTDB): domain Bacteria; phylum Verrucomicrobiota; class Verrucomicrobiia; order Limisphaerales; family UBA9464; genus CANIZL01. The sequence continues at coordinate 839 of CANIZL010000012.1, forward strand.
TCCGGTACGATGGCGCTGCTGAAGCCGACCGGGGAGATGTACAACCCAAACTGTACAATAAACGGTACGATGTAGCGGAAATCGCGGTATTCCACGTTGAGGGCACAGAGCCAGAGACCAAGTCCAAACGAGGCGCCAAAAGCGAGGAAAGTGAAGAGTGGGAGTGTCAGGATCCGCCAGTCCGGAAGATACCGGTACCAGAGCATCAGCGCTGCCATCATGCCCAAAGTAATCAGGAAGTCCACCAAGCTGGTGATCACCGATCCCGCGGGGATGATCAAGCGGGGAAAGTAGATTTTTGAAATGAGGTTGGCGTTGCCAATCAGGCTGCCGCTGCATTCGCTGAGGGCGGTGGCGAAGAATTGCCAGGGAAGCATGGCCGCCATGACGAGCAGGGCGTAGGGTACAGCGCCAGGGGCCGGTAGTTTGGCAATCTTACTGAAAACAACCGTAAAGACCACCACGGTCAGAAGCGGGCGCACCACCGCCCACGCCACACCGATCACGGTCTGCTTGTACCGGACCAAAATGTCCCGCCAGGCGAGGAAGTAGAATAACTCCCGATAACGCCACAGATCGCGCCAATAGTTTTTCTCGGCCCGACCGGATTCTATAATTAATTCATGCATGCCACAGATTTCACAGAAGAACACAGATCTGAGAGTTACAATTGCTGCCGAAAATTTCGCAGAACGCCTCTGATTTTGCAGAAGTACCTAGATTGAAGAGTAGTAATTGCGGCGGCAGATTTGACTTTTACTTCCAGTTCTGGGAGCGGATAAATCTTCGGTAGTACAGGCGTTGTTCACCGAAGTTGATTAGTAAGGCTTTGGGTAGCTGAGAGGCGCGAAGGTAATTGAGGGTCTGGGCTACTTCGCCACCTCCAACTTCCGGTAATGCTTTTAGCTCAATTATTGTCGTGCCATAACAAATGAAATCGGTTCGAAAATGTACGGGTAGAACGATTCCTTTGTAGGTAACCGCAAGCTCAGATTCTCGCTGATATGGAATTGATCGGGTGGAAAGTTCCTCAGCCAGGGCTGCCTGATAGACCAGTTCGAGAAATCCAGGCCCTAGTGCCGCGTGGACATCCAATGCGGCTCCAATTATTTGATAGGTCTCCGGATCGCCCTGATCGGCATATTTGATTCCATTTCCAACATTCATCGGTGCTCATCTGCGCAATCTGCGGCTTTCGGCTATCTTTTTTCAGTACCGCCAGCGGTAGAGGAGGTATTTCAGGAACTCGTTTTGGAAGGCGATCAGACCTTCTTCCTGCTGCCACCAATCGGCAGCGGAGTAGCGGGCCGGGGTGAGGGCTTGCACCGTCACCTGGATACCCGTATCCGCGAAGACCTTCCCGAAAAGCCAGCGAACCCGCCGCGTATGAAAAATATCCGTCGCGACAATGATCTGCCGGGCGCCGGTGCGCCGTGCCCAATCACGCACCGCCAGGGCCTCGTCATGGGTGCTCGTGACGCCGTCACCCACCAACTGGATTCGATCCGCCGGCACTCCCAGTTTCAGCAGGATGTCGCGGTTCAATTCCGTGTGGGAGCGGATCGCGCCGGATTGTTCACTCGGTCCTTGGGCGACATTCATCACCAGGACGGCCTTGACCCATTGATTGCTATAAAGGCTGGCCGCAGCAAACGGGCGCAGGTCGAGATTCCCGCCGAGCACCACGGCCGCATCTGCCGGGGCCAAGGTATCGGAAACAATCCATCCGTGGGCGATGCCCCGCAGGATGGGCGCCCGCAGAAACCAGACTCCCAGTAAAAGCCCCAAGCAGATGCCGAGGCGAATCAGCCGGCGCTTCAGCCGCGACGGCCGCACCATGAGGGCGGGCGGACCAGCGGAGACTGTACGGGAAAGATTCATCCGGAACGCATGAGGGATTGGGACCGAACAAAACCAAGAACCAAGAACCAAGAACCAAGAACTCCCGATTTTCGCTTCTTACCGGGAGCGGCGGCGGATCAGAAACGACCCCAGCACTAGCAGATCCATCTTGGTCCGCAGAAAGCAATCCAACGCCTCTTCCGGGCGACAGACCACCGGTTCATTCTCATTGAACGAAGTGTTCAAGACCATCGGCACACCCGTGATCTCCCGGAAGGCGTTGATGAGGTCGTAGTACAACGGATTGCTGGCGCGATCCACCGTCTGCAGCCGCCCGGAGCCGTCCACGTGACAGACGGCCGGTAGGAGCGGGCGCTTTTCCGCGCGGAATTGGAAGACCTGCATCATGAACGGGACATCGGCGTCGGTCTCAAACCATTCGCCCACCTGCTCGCGGAGAATGGACGGCGCGAAGGGACGGAAGGATTCCCGGCGTTTGATTTTCTGGTTGAGGATGTCCTTCATGTCCGCCCGGCGCGGATCGCAGACGATCGAGCGGTTGCCCAGCGCGCGGGGACCCCATTCCAAGCGTCCTTGGAACCACCCCACTACCAGTCCCTCACTGATCGCCCGAGCGGTCTCGCGGCAAAGGTCGTCGGGACACGAGCGGAAATCGGTGAGCTGAAAATCGGTGGGATCCACGAGGGCTCCCACCGACGACGCCGGAACGGTGGCGGCGGTTTCGGCGCGCGCGGTGCTCGGGGCCAGATTCTCCGCGGCTACGTTCGGCACGGAGAATCCCCGCGCGCGCAAGAGCGCGGCGATTTCGGTATCCGCATAGGCCGGCCCCCAGTAGGCGTGGTCCATGCGGAATCGTCCGACCATGGCGGGCTCGCCCCCGGTAGTCTGGGTGGCTACGGGCGCGACCGGGAATTTCTGGGCGACAATCAGGGCGGCACCGATGGCACCGCCGGCATCGCCAGCGGCCGACTGGATGTAAACGCGACGGAAAGGCGTCTCGATCTGCACCTTGCCGTTCGCAACGGAATTCATCGCACAACCGCCGGACAGCGTCAGCCGTTCACCGCCGTACTTTTTGTGCAGGGCATTGAGCAGGTTGAAGAAGGCCTCCTCGTACATTCCCTGGATGGAGCGGGCGAGATCCTTGTGCCGTTGCAACAACGGGTCGCTCCCGGAACGCGCCGGACCGAGCAATTGTTCCAGGGCGGGCGTAAAGAGCGGTCCCACTTCCGGCGAACAGTCGTTCCACGTGTAGTGAACGTTCTCCCGATGATGGCGGAAATACTTTAACTCCAATTCGAACCCACCGTCGGGCTGGCACCGCACGACCTGGCGCAATTGCTGGAGGAACAGGGGTTGCCCGTACGGCGCGAGCCCCATGACCTTGTACTCGTCCCCGAAATGGGGGAAACCAAGATACTGCGTGAGCGCCGAGTAAAAAATCCCCAGCGAGTGCGGAAAGTACACGCGCCCCTCGACCCGGAGATCCTGCCCGCGTCCCCGCCCCCAAGCCACGCTGGCGAAATCGCCGAAACCGTCCACGGAGACATTCACCGCATCCGGGAACGGCGAGCAGAGATAGGACGACGCGAGGTGCGCGAGATGGTGTTCGACGTAATGCACCTTGGCCCGCATCGCTCCGCCCGGGAAAGCCGCCCGGAGCGAGTCCTCCAACGAACGCGTCTGCGTTCGTTTCTTGAGCCGGTTCAGGATCAACTGCAGATCCGGCCGACGGGTGAGCAGGTACAGGGCACGCCGGACGTTATTGACCCGCGGATTGAGATTGATGGCAACATGCTCCAAGTCCCGCATTTCCATGCCGGCCTCGCGCAAGCAGTAGCGGATGGCTTCTATCGGCAGGCCCGCCCAGTGCTTGATGCGCCGGAAACGTTCCTCCTCCACGGCCGCCACGAGCCGGCCGTCGCGGACCAAGGCGGCTGAGGAGTCGCCATGATAGGCGTTGATTCCAAGAATGACACTCACGGGCAAAAAGGGAGGGAAGGAAACCGGGACACGGGGAGCGGAGACCTGGGCCGGCGCACGACGTCTTGCAGCGCGATTTGAAAACGACCGGTCAGGGATTCAAATCGTCAATAATCTCGGGGCGCACTTCGTGCCCGTCAGTTCGCAGGCGTTGGTTTGCCTGGCCTGCTTCACTCGCTAAAAATGGCCTTTTCCTTCGGAAAGAAGCACGCTTTAAGAATCATCCGGCAGCAGTGCCAGGCAATCCATTCGCCATAGACCCCGGCGGGGGGCCGGCGGGCACTTTGATTCAGGCGGACGGATTTCAAACTGGGGTCCGACCGGAAGTTGGTCAATGGGTCACGGCCCATCCACCGGTAAAACCTCGACCAAGGGCTTGCCAAGGACCCTGTTTTTGCCGTTACCAAAAATGCTTCCGTAGGTGGCGCGGATGCCCTCTTCCAGACTAATCTGGGGCTTCCAGCCCAGGGCAAAAATCTGGGAGGAATCCATCAGCTTCCGCAGCGTGCCGTCCGGCCGGGAGGTGTCCCAGACGATCCGACCCGAAAAGCCCACCACTTCGCTCACCAGTTCGGCGATTTCGCGAATGGTCAGGTCGGTTCCGGATCCGACGTTGACGAACTGCTCCTCGCTGTAGCGGTCCATCAGCAGGGTGGCGGCCCGGGCGAAATCGTCCGTGTGCAAAAACTCGCGCCGCACATTGCCCGATCCCCAGCAAACCACCTCGGTCGCGCCGGAGATTTTGGCTTCATGGAACTTCCGGAGCAGCGCGGGCAGAACGTGGGAACTGTCGGGGTGATAATTGTCATTGGGCCCGTACATGTTCGTCGGCATGGCCGCGATGAAGTCGCAGCCGTACTGCCGCCGGAAGGCCTGACAGAGCTTGATGCCCGCAATCTTCGCCAAGGCATACCATTCGTTGGTCGGCTCCAGGGGACCGCTGAGGAGGTGATGTGGATGGAGCGGCTGGGGGGCATCCTTCGGGTAGATGCAGGAACTGCCGAGGAAGAGCATCTTGCTGGGTCCGTGCTTCCAGCCGGCATGCACCAGATTGGTCTCGATGACCAGATTCTCCCAGATGAATTCGGCGGGACGGGAGCTGTTGGCCAGAATCCCACCCACCCGGGCGGCCGCCACGAAAACGTGGGTCGGACGCTGATCCGCGAAGAACTGATTCACCGCCCGCGCATCAAAGAGATCGAGTTCCGCCCGGGTCCGGGTGAGGACGGTCGGATAGCCCTGCCGTTGAAGTTCCCGGACGATGGCGCTGCCCACCAGCCCCCGATGGCCGGCGACAAAAATCCGCCTTTCCGTGTCAATTGTCATGCAGCTTTTTGGGAACCATTGTTCCCGTCATATCCGACACCGAGCTACTTCGTCCCCGAATGCGCCACCAAGCGCTTAAGCAAATGAATTAAGATTATTCCGCCCCTCCGGGTTCAACCCCGGCCGGTCTGGAAAATCAAGTAACGATTGTAGCACTCTTTTTAATTTTTTCGCTGAAACTTTTTCAAAAAAAAGATTCCTTCTGTTCCGAAAGGTAAGCCTCCTATTTGACACTCCTAGCTAGATAAGTCAATAGCCTACTCTCATTTCGACGTTAAATGCTTAAATAAACCTGGGTCTATTTTACGCAACCCAACCTCACTTCCCCTTTTTGGCGATCTACTCCACCGCCCACCAGTGATTCGCGAAGGGCTACTCGTGGGGCGAGAGCCACCCCGCGTTTACCCAACCGAAACCACGCGAATCCGGCCCGACTGGAGCAACCGAATCAGACGCCACCGCGCCGCTGACGTCGCCACCACATACCGGTCAACGCCACACCGACCAAAACACCCGCCGCCCACGTGGAGGCCTCAGGCACGACCGTTTCCCCGGTCAAGGTCAACGACCAGCTCACCAAGGTCATGGTGCCGCCCGCCGCCAAATCACCCACCGCCAGGATCCAGTCGCCATTGGCGTCGCCGCCGATCAGTCGCGAAAGCGGTGACGGCCGCAAACTGCTCGTGGGATCCGTACGCCCATCGGGTTCCCATTGGCCGGTCAGGATGCCCGACGCCAGCGACGCGCTATGGACGTCGCCATTGATGGCGCCATCCGCGAACACCACGTCCCAGCCATCATACCCCTGCCCTACGGGATCGGTATCGGTGATACCCACCCGGTTGATCAGAACGCTGGTAACGCTGAGATCCTTGTTGAGCGACACGAACATGTCGCTGGCAAAGCCGGACCCCACCGAGGTGCCCACCAGATGGAGGCCCACCTCGATGCGCAGCACTTGCTGGATCAGCGAATCATTGATGTTCTGAAGAAAGGTCAACGGCGGATCCTGCTGGTCCGGTATGTCGCCGGCGGGAGCGGTCACCGTGTAGGTGCGGGTGGGCTCCGTCAGGATGAACGCCTGGGTCGGGGCCGCCGAAAAGACGACAGCCGCCAAGACCAAGGGGAAGCGAAGGTTGTTCATGGGATCTCGCAGTGCGTCACGGTAAAAGAAAAAGTGCGACTTCACGGATTTGGGATGAGGCGGTAATAGCGGCCAAGGCCCACGGGAGCCACGTCAGTGTAACTAACGATGCCATCGGCCGGCGCCACCACCACGGCCGCCGGATCAAATTCATTCCAATCGAAGGGAGCCGTCAGACTGGTCGTGTATTGAACCCGATAACTCCGACCCGGGACAGCGAGAAAGGTTAGGAGGAAATCGGCGCCGCTGGGAACCAGTTTGGCATAATTCGGAGCCCCTGGGCCCTGGACCCGCGACGTCTGGAGGACCGACACCGTGCCGACCGCCGAATGGGTCCCGTCGCTGACGGTGTAGGTGAAGCTGCCATCGCCCGCCAACTTGGCCGGCGCCGTGTAGACCACAAACCCGGCAACCAGGGAAACACCGGCGCCCACGGGCGTCGGGTTACCCACCCCGGTAATGGTCAAGGTAGCGCCATCGGGTCCGACATCGTTGGCCAGCAGGGAGGATTTCAAGACCTTGGCCACCACCGTATTGTCATAGCGGGTCAGGCTTTCCCCGGTTACCACGGGCAGAACCGACTCATGCGTTCCCTTGAAAAGTCGCACCTCATCCATATTGCCAATGAAGTGCGTCGCCGGCGTGGGCAACTCCCAGGAAGCCCCCAGGCGCAAGGACGCCGGAGAGGAGACGTTGGGGATGAAATCCAAAACGCCGGGGTGCGAACTCAGCACCGGCGCGCCATCCACGTAAAACGTGACGCGATCCCCCGCCGTGACCTGAGTGGGATCATAGGAAAACCCAATCAAGTGCCAGACACCGTCGGAGGGCAGTGCTGCGGCATCCGTCACCCATTCCATCGGTGCGGGATCCAGCAGGGAATCATAGCATTTAAGCGTCAGTTTCCCGGGGGTCGGAATCCCGTCGCCCGGGGTCAACCCAAACCAGTAGCCACTATCCGTGGGGACTGGGGTGAACTTTTCGATCAGCGGCGTTTCGCCCAAATTCTCCCCAGAATCCGACCAGCGGACCCAGAGTTCCCCGGCAAAGGCCTCAGTGCCGAAGTTCAAACTCAAGCGGGACGGTGCCGTCATGTAGTTGGCACCGGTTAATCCGAAGGAGTAATTCACTTTGGCACCCACCGTCGTCGGCAGCGGCGTCCCGACCACGGTGCCGATGTTGCCGCTGGCGGAGAGGTCAGGAACGAGATTGACCGGCGTCGTCGGCTCAAAGCCCCAGCGCGCGACCACGCCGAGCGGAACCTCGGTGATGTTCACCGAGAATACTGTTCCCAGATCCGCCGAGCCACCCGAGTACGAGGTGCCGTAAAGATGGGCATCGGTACCATAGGTGACGCCCCCGCGGAGTTCCCGCGGGCCACCCACCACGGCACCGAACGTCAGCAGGACTTCAAATCCTGACCCATTTTCATGGATGTGAAACACCGTACCCTCGCCCAGAGCGCCCCCTTGGGACGCGGTGCCATAGAGAGCGCCACTCGGGCCGGACACCAACCCCGCGTACAACAAACCGCCGGTCGTGGCAAAATCGAAGTTCTGCAGGACGGTGAAAGAGCCACCCTTGGTAATCCGAAAAACGGTCCCGGAACCGTCCGCGCCCCCGTTGTACGTCGTTCCGTACAGCGCACCGTCGCTACCCAGAACCAAGCCTGCCTGGGGCGATGCGCCATCGGTCGCCGAGATGAGATTCTTCAGGACTGAGAAGCCCGATACGTCTAATCCATAGCTGAAAATTGTCCCAGCCCCGTTGCTGCCTCCGTTGAAAGCCGTGCCGTAAAGAAAGGTTTCCATCCCGACCTGAGCGATCACCAGGTCACCCACAGACAAGCCGCCGTCCGTGGCGGCGGTCAGGGTGTAAAGCACGGAGAATCCCGTACCATTCTTGGCCACTTTGAAAATGGTTCCCGACCCGGTCCCCACACTGCCGCCCGCTTGGGTCGTGCCGTAGAGAAATCCATCCGGGCCTTCCGTGACGCCGGCGTAAACGGAACCACCGTCATTGACCAAATCAAAATGGTGCAGGACCGCAAAATTGGCGCCATCGGTATCCATGCCGAACACCGTGCCAGACAAATCGGTTCCGCCATTGAAGGCCGTACCGTAAAGCCGGCCGTCGGTCGCCTGGATGAGGCCGGCATAAAGAAACGCACCCTCCGTGGGGCCGACGAAACTGCGCAGCACTTCGTAGCCGGTTCCATCCTTGTTCAGGCGGAAGACGGCGCCATCGGATGTGGTTCCGCCTTGAGCGGCCGTGCCGTACAACTTGCCATCCGCACCCTCAATAACCCGGCTTTGCGGATTTTTCGGGGCGGTCGCCGCCTCGCCAAAGGAATGGATGCGCGTGACGGTGGCGGCAGAAACCCGGCTGCCGAGGCAAATCAGTGCCAGCAAGGCGACGAAGACGAACGAGGTCGCGCGGTGGATCCCGGGTGGAGAGCCCACCCAACGCGAACTCAACAGGGAAACCGACCCGATTCTTCCCGCACAAGTTGAACCGTTCATTTTTCGAAGTTCAACTTAAGAAAATCCGCTAGGCGACATCAACAATTAGTTTGTGTCATTTTACTCATCGGAGCCTGACCGCGTCTGCCAAGGAAACGAACTCCCTCGTGGGGAATCGGCCCGGAATCGACCGAACCTCATGAACGGCAACAAATCCGCCCCTTTTACACACCGATCCTTCAGAATGGCAATTACTTAATGACTTAATGGCAGACCTGACATGCTAAAGGAGATCCCCAAACAGACGAGAGCACGGCCCAGGGTCGCGTGATCGTCCTCGGGTTCAGGCCAATTCCGCTGACTCCCGGGCCGCCCGGCGTCGGAGCGCCAGCCGTTTGACCAATTCATCGGCGATCACCCCGATCAGGATCACGGCCCCGATGATGGCGAATTCGATGTTGCTATGGTTGGTCACCAAGGTCACCACGTTGCGCAAAACCAGGATCAGCGCGGTGCCAATCAGGACCCCAAAAATCGAACCTTCCCCCCCACGGAGACTGCACCCGCCCAGCACGGCGGCGGCAATGGCGTAAAGTTCGTAAAAATTCCCAAAATCCACCGGTTGAGCGGAATTGACGTCCAGAACAAACAAAACCCCGCCGAGGCCGGCGAGGGTCGAACTGAGAACGTACGCCAGCAGGATCATGCGTCCGGTGTTGATGCCGCTGTAGCGGGCGGCGTCCTCATTGCGTCCCAAGGTGAGCAGGTAGCGGCCGTAGATCGTCTGATTGAGAAAAACCGCGGCCGCGAGGGCCACCACCACGAGGACCACCCACGGCGCCGGGATTTCAAAGCCGTGGATCCACGGAAGCGCAATCTTACCGGTGGCCAGGATTCGCAGCCCCTTGAAACCATCCCCGAAGCCCACCGTCTGGTCGTTGGTAAATCCGCGGGCGATTCCGCGGTACAGCAACAATCCACACAACGTGACAATGAAGGGCTGCAGACGCAGGCGGGTGATGAGCCAACCGTGGGCCAGGCCGATGCCCATCGAGACCAGCGCCACCGCGAGCAACGCCGCCGGCAGGGACCAGTGATGGACGGTCAACAGCCACGGCAGTCCACAGCCCACCAGGCAGATGACCGACCCGATGGAGAGATCGATCCCGCCGGTAACGATCACAAAGGCGACGCCGATACTGATGATCCCAAACAACGCCGTGCGGCGGAAGAGGTTCTCCACATTGTAGCCGGACCGGAAGCTATCGCTCGCCCAGGAGGCGAACAGACAGACGGCCACCAGCAGACCCAGAATCCCGAGAATTTTCTTCATCCTTAAAAAACGGATTTAACCACCCACGACCCAAAAAACGCGCCCATGAACCCGCCCCGGAGTGGGTGCGCGCTCATTCGTGGCTCCCTTCGCCGCCCGGGGTGCCACCCGTGGCCAGGTGCAGGATGGCTTCCTCGCTCAGTTCCGCCCGCTGCAGTTCACCGGTGAGGCGGCCCTCGTGCATGACGAGCACCCGATCACTCATGCCGAGCACCTCCTCCATCTCACTGGAGACAAACAGGATGGCCACGCCCTGGCGGGCGAGTTCCTCCATCAGCTGGTAGATTTCCTGTTTGGCCCCGACGTCAATGCCGCGCGTCGGTTCGTCGAGCAGCAGGACCCGGGGAGCCGTGGCGAGCCACTTGCCCAGCACCACTTTCTGCTGGTTCCCCCCCGACAGGAATTGCACCACCTGCCGATCGTCCGGCGTCTTGATGCGCATGGCCCCGATCATTTCCGCGCTCAATTCGGTTTCCCGACGGCGATTGCGGAACCCGTGGCGTTGATCGCGCCGCAAACTGGCCAGACTGACGTTGCTGCGCACGTCCATGCCGAGCACGACGCCCTGCTGCTTGCGATCCTCCGGGACCAGCGAGAGCCCGGCGTCGATGGCCTCGCGGGGCGTCTGGGCTGCGATCTCGGCGCCCGCCACGCGAACGCGCCCACCGAGCGCCGGGGTCACGCCAAAGAGCGTCAGCAACACTTCCGTTCGCCCCGCCCCCACCAGCCCGGACAAACCAACAATCTCCCCCGCCCTCACCTGGAACGAAATCTCCTGCTGCGGATGCGCCGAGGTGCGCAACCGTTCGACTTCGAGACGGGGCTCGCCCGGAACATGAACCTGGTGAGCGTAGAACTGGGACAGATCCCGCCCCACCATGAGTCGCACCATGGCGGCATGCCGGATATCGCCGGCCGCCAGCTCCCCGGCATTTTCCCCATCCCGCAGGACCACGACCCGATCGGCGAGTGCCGTCACCTCACCGAGTCGGTGGGAGATGTAAATGAGGCTCACCCCGCGCGAGCGCAGGTCCCGGATGACCCGGAACAGATTCTCCGCCTCGCCCGAGGAAAGACTGGAGGTGGGCTCATCCATGATCAGCACCCGCGCCTGCGTCGAGAGCGCCTTGGCAATCTCCACCAACTGCTGCGGCCCGATGGCCAACGTGCCCACCAAGGCGTCCGGATCGACCTTCAACCCCACCGCCTCCAAATACGGACGCGCCTCCCGCCGCAATCGCGGGCGGTCGATCAATCCAAAGCGCAAGGGCTCCCGGCCGAGGAAAAGATTGGCCGCGACATCGAGGTTATCGGCCAGATTCAATTCCTGATGAATCAGGGCAATGCCCGCCGCCAGGGCATCGTGCACCGATCGGAGTTCGCGGACCTGGCCGTCCATGTGGATTGTGCCCGAATCCGGAGTTTGCACCCCGGCCAGGATCTTCATCAGCGTGCTTTTCCCCGCACCGTTTTCGCCGATGACCGCCAATACCTCGCCCGGGTACAATTCCAAGCTGACCCCCTTCAAGGCGCGCACGCCCGGAAAGGATTTAACCAGATTGCGGGCCTCCAGCAGCGGGACGCTCATGCCAGATCAATGCCCGAACACCGAGGTCTGGTCACTCATTGGCCGCCACCCACCTTGGCCTTCAGATCGGCCCAAAAAGCCTCGACGGAATCCTGCCGGATCTGCCGGGCCGGGATGTCGATGAATTTGGCCGCGGGAATCACGCCCGCCTCGCCCCGCAGGACGCCGGTCAGGATTTCCACGGATTTGTAGCCGTACATGTAGGGGTTTTGCACCACCGTACCGTGGACGGTGCCCTTTTTGATTCCTTCCAGGGTGGCGTTGTCTTCATCGAAGGCGACCACCTTCACTTTGCCCAGTTTTCCCGCCTGGGACAGAGCCTCCAACATGAGCGGCGGATTGTAGGCGAACAGCCCGACGAGGCAGCTGATGTCGGGATATTTCGCGAGCGTATCTTCGGCGTTCGCCTTGCCCTTGGCCGGATCGAACTGGTCCGTAAGCGTGCCCAGAATCTTGTACCCATTGGCCTCCAGCACCGCGCCCGGCGGATCAAAATTTGTGGGGTTCTCGGGGCGGCCGAGGATGGCATCGATGGTGCCCTGACGACGGCGTTTGGCATTATCCTGTTCCAAACGGCCGATGAAAATCATGATGGTCCCGCCCTTGGGAAGCACCTCGCGCACGAGATCCCCGCACAGGCGGCCGGCCTTATAATTGTCCATGCCGATGTAAACGAGACGATCCGAATTGGGCGCATCGGAATCGTGGGTGAGCAGTTTGGCGCGGTGCGCGGCCTGATTGAGGAATTCCGTCTGGTTCACCGGATCGATCGGACTGACGGCAATGCCATCGACACCGCGGGTCAAAAGGTCCTCGATCATGCGCTTCTGATCACCGATACCCTCGACCGGCATGAGGGTTTGGGCATCGACGCCCAGTTTTTCGCCCGCAGCCTTGACCCCGGCGCCCGCGATCTTCCAGAACGCCGCCACCCCATTGGAAACGAAGGCCACCTTCAATTTCTTGGCGGGGGCAGCGCCACCGGCCGCCGGGGCATCCGGCGCCTTGGCGGGCCCACAACCGCTGCCGACGAGGACGGCGGTGAGACAGAGCGCGACGAATCTACCACGAGAGAGAGGTCGGAGAATCATGACGAAAGGAGCAGAACTGGATGCGTACGTGCCGGTGAAATTTTTGCTAGGCCGGAACAGTGAGCGGCGAGGCGGAGTCCGTCAACGAATCGGCGGCCGCGACTTCCAGCGGAACATCCCCGCCACGCCCGCAATGGCTCCAAACGGACCAAGCGGATGTCGCGCTGACAGTGCGCCGCCGGGCGATTCCGGGCCGTTCAACGCGGGGACACGCCCGGAACCTGATTCTCCTGTATCGCCGGATTCCCCAGGGCGGAAACTTGGGTTGATACCTCCGGCCAGAGCTTGGGAAGTCCCCAGGCCAGCGGTCAAATACCCAACGCTTCGGCCGAACTACCGTTCAAATTCTACCGGTTCCTGACGCCGCCCCGACCTCCCTCCCCTAAAGATTTTCCTTGCCGCTGCAATGCCGCTCGATTTCCTTCCCCAACGCCTTCGGAAGTCCTTCCAATGAATTTACGCACCCGCGTTCACTGCCGCTTTTTCCCGCCGCAGCCGGAATCCGGGTCGGGAATCAGCGGGGCGGCCGTCCTGTCGAGTCCAATTTGCCCATGAAACTCCTTCGTACCGTCTGGTCGCTGGCCACCCTGGCCTTGACCGCCCTCCCCTTGGCGCACCTGCAGGCCCAGACCGTCTTCATTCCCCAGGGAGCGACTTGGAAGTACCTCGACAACGGCAGCGATCAAGGCACGAGCTGGCGGGCGTTGGCATTTGACGACAGTGCCTGGGCCAGCGGTCCCGCCCAGCTGGGCTATGGCGACGGCGATGAAGCGACGGTACTGCAATTCGGCCCCAACTCGTCGGCCAAATACATCACCACCTACTTCCGGCGAACGTTCACGGTGGCGGATCCCAATGCGGTCGCCGGCCTGAAGCTGGACTTGCTGCGCGACGACGGCGCCGTGGTGTATCTGAATGGCACCGAGGTCGCCCGCAGCAACCTGCCGACGGGCGCGATCGACTACACCACCCTGGCGCCCGTGGCCGTATCGGGAGCCGAGGAAACGACGACCTTCTTCCCGTTTACCCTGAGTCCGACGGCCCTCCTCGCCGGCGCGAATGTGGTGGCGGTCGAGATTCATCAACAGTCGGGCACCAGCAGCGACATCAGTTTCGATCTCCGCCTGACCGATGGCCTCACGGCGCCGGTGGTGACCCGTGGCCCGTACCTGCAAACGGCCACGTCCACCAGCATTCTGGTCCGTTGGCGGACAGACGTGGCGTGCAACAGCCGGGTTAGTGTGGGCACCAGCGCGGGGGCGCTCAATCTGATTAACGACGATGCCACCGCCACCACCGAGCACTCGGTGCGGATCACGGGATTGAATCCGGATACCCCCTATTTCTACAGCATCGGCACGTCCGCCGCCGTGCTGGCCAGCGGCCCGGAATATACCTTCGTAACCTCACCCACTGTGGGCACCGCCAAGGCAACCCGGATCTGGGTGCTGGGTGATTCGGGTACCGCCAACGCGACCGCCACGGCCGTGCGCAATGGCTACACCACATTTGCCGCCGGACGCCGCACCGACGTCTGGCTGATGCTGGGCGATGACGCCTACAATTCCGGCACTGACTCGGAATTCCAAACAGCCCTCTTCAATATGTATCCGGGGTTCCTGCGCCAGTCCTCCCTGTTTTCGGTCATTGGCAATCACGAAACCGCCCAACTGACGAACCCGGCGCTCACGATCCCTTACTTTCAGATTTTTGACATGCCCACGCTCGGTGAAGCGGGCGGGGTCGCGTCGGGCACCGAGAAGTACTACTCCTTCGACTACGGCCGGGTTCATTTCATCGCGCTGGATTCCATGACCTCCTCGCGCCAGCCCGGCAGTGCGATGTTGACCTGGTTGCAGACGGATCTTGCCTCAACGACGCAGGACTGGATCATCGCCTTCTGGCATCATCCGCCCTACACCAAGGGTTCGCACAATTCCGACACGGAAACCGAGCTGATCGAGATGCGGCAAAATGTGCTGCCGATTCTGGAAGCCGGCGGCGTGGATCTGGTGCTATCCGGCCACAGCCACTCCTACGAGCGATCGTATCTCATCAACGGTCATTACGGCCTGTCCGCCACGTTCACACCGGCGATGAAAGTGGACGCGGGCGATGGTCGCGATACCGGCAACGGCGCCTATACCAAGCCGGACGGCTTGGCGGCAAATCAGGGATCGGTCTACATCGTCGCTGGTAACGGTGGGCAGGCGACCAGCTGGACCGGAGGCAGCACGGCGGAGTTCAATCCCACGCCCCACCCGGCCATGTATTTTTCCGCGCTGCACGTGGGATCGCTGGTTCTCGATGTGAACGGAAACCGCCTGGACGCCAAGATGATTCGGGATACGGGAGTCGTGGACGATTCCTTCAGCATTGTTAAAAGCATTCCGAACCAACCGCCGACGATTAGCCTGACCAGTCCCGCGACGAGCACGTCGCCAACGGCGCCGGCCAACATTGCCATCACGGCCACGGTCGCGGATAGCGACGGTACGGTGCAGCAGGTGGATTTCTACGCCAATGCCAGCCTGATTGGATCGCTGACGGGTCCGTCGTTTGTCTTCAATTGGAACACTGTCAGTGCGGGCAGCTACACGCTGACCGCCGTGGCGACGGATAATCAGGGAGCCAGCACGGCGTCGCTGCCGATCACGGTCACGGTCAACCCACCCGCCCCGGCGGCACCGACGGGCTTGGTCGCCACGGCCGGCAATACACAGATTGGTCTGATCTGGTCCGCCAGTGCCGGCGCCACCAGTTACACGGTCAAGCGGTCCACCGTTTCGGGTGGACCCTACACCGCCATTGCCAGCGGCATCGTTTCGACAAGTTACAGCAATACCGGGCTGGTGAACGGCACCCCTTATTTCTACGTCATCTCCGCGGTGAACTCCGGAGGTGAAAGCGGGGATTCGGCCCAGGCCGGTGCCACGCCCCTCCCAACCGTCCCAGCCGCCCCGACGGGTCTGGTCGCCACCGCCGGGAACACTCAGGTCAGCCTCGTCTGGTCCGCCAGCGCGGGCGCCACCAGCTACACCGTCAAGAGGGCGACCGTTTCGGGCGGACCTTACACGGTGATTGCCAGCGGCATCGTTTCAACGAGCTACGCCAACACTGGGCTGGTGAATGGCACGCCCTACTACTATGTCGTCTCCGCGGTAAATCTGGGCGGGGCCAGCGGCAATTCGGCCCAGGCCAGCGCCACCCCCGTGCCGCCGGCACCCGCCGCGCCCACGGGCTTCACCGCCACCGCCGGCAACGCACAGGTCAGCCTCGTCTGGTCCGCCAGCGCCGGCGCCACCAGCTACACGGTGAAACGGGCGACGGTCTCCGGCGGCCCTTATGCGGTGATCGCCAGCGGTCTCACCACGACCAGCTACAACAACACGGGGTTGGTGAACGGCACCCCGTACTACTACGTGGTGTCGGCGGTGAATCTCGGCGGAGCCAGTGCCAATTCGTCCCAGGCGACGGCCACCCCGGTGGCTCCGCCAACGGCGCCCAACGGGCTGAGTGCGACGGCCGTAGCCGCCACTCAGATTAACCTGCACTGGACCGACACCTCCTCCAACGAGTCCAGCTTTCTCGTGGAACGTTCGGTCAGCGGCGGCGCCTTCGTGCAGATTGGCACCGCGGCCGCCAATGCGACCACCTACTCCGACACCGGGGTGACGGCGAACAAGACCTATACCTATCGGATTCGTTCCACCAACGCGGGCGGCAACTCCGCGTACTCCGCCACCGCTTCGGCCAAAACGCCGCGCCGATGACGTCCGCTGAACCCCGCGCCGGCAAGGCCGTTGCTCTCGCGGTTCTGCTCCTCGCCTTGGGGGCCGGGCAGCCGGCCTGGGGTCACGGCGACGTGCATCAGCAGATCGAGCAGGTCACCGCGCAGTTGCAGCAGCATCCCGACGATGTCGAGCTGCTGCTCCGACGCGCGCGCCTCCACCAGGCGCACGCGGATTGGGCCGCGTCCGCCGCCGATTTCGACCGCGCCGAGGTGCAGGCCCCGGCCCTGGCAACAGTCTGGCTCGCTCGGGGCCAGATGCTGTTGGCGGCCGGGCGTCTCGACGAGGCACGCCGTGAAGTGGACAAATTCGTGAGTCAGAAACCGGATGTCGCCGAGGGCTGGCTTACGCGCGCCCGGGTCGGCGTGAAACAAGGCCGGCCGATGGACGCAACCACCGATTTTCACCGGGCCTTGGAACTCCCAACCCGTCCGGAGCCCGAACACTACCTGGAGTACGCCCAAGCATTAACCGCGGTGCATCCCTCCCGTCGCGCCGAAGCCGTGGACGTCCTGGATCAAGGACTGACCCGCCTCGGCAACCTGCCGGCCTTGGGGCTTCCGGCCGTCGATTTGGAAGTCCAGCTGCAGCGCTACGATGCCGCGCTCGCGCGCCTGCGTCGACTCGGCGCCAGCTCGCCGCGACCGGAAACCTGGCTGGATCGGCAGGGCGACGTCCTCCTCCTGGCCGGGCGACCGTCGGAGGCAGCCCAGTGTTTTCGGACCGCGCTTGAGACTCTGGCCCGTCGATCGGTCACCGTGCGCGCCCGCGCGGCGAGCCAGCAGCTCCAGGCAAGTCTGGAAAAGAAGCTGATCCCTCTAACACCCCGCACCACCACGGCCACCGCCACCGCGGGCCAACGGTAGTTCCGGCCGGACCCCGGGGAACACGTCCCTGGCCGGTCGGCGCGGCCGCCCCTCGGCAAGCCGGCAAGTTCGCCCCGGATTTCCTTTTGCCGGCGGGCGATTTCTCCCCCTTATTTCCACCGATGCTTTACGTCGGTAACACGACCACTCCGTAGCGTCCGGTGCTGAATCCGGACGCGTACCGCCTCGTACCTCAACTGGTCCGGGGCGTTTCCGTTTTCAGCCACCGAGTTTAAACCGTCCATGCCACCACGAATCGCAACGTCCGCCCGGTGTCACCGCTTTTTCGCGGCGTCGCCCCGGAGCGTCGCCCGGCCCCCGCAGCGCCGCCGACGGAACCCCGACGCGGGTTCCCACCCTCTCCCTTTCCCGCCAACATTATGAACGACCAAACCGCCCTCGCCGCCGCCAAGACCGACGTGCAACGCAAGACGCTCGATCAGCGGGCGCAGATGGATGAACTCCAGCGCATCCGCCATTCCTGCGCCCACCTCCTGGCCACCGCGGTGCTCCGCCTCTGGCCCGACGCGATCCTCGACATCGGTCCCCCGACCGAGGAGGGCTACTACTACGACTTCGAACTGGCCCACCGATTTTCGCCGGAGGACTTCCCCAAGATCGAGGAGGAAATGAAGAAGGTGGTGAAGGAAAACCAGGTGTTTGCCAAGACCATCAAGACCCGGGAAGAAGCGCTGGAGTATTTTGCCGGCAAGGGGCAGAAGTTCAAAGTCGAGCGTCTGGGCGACATCCCGGAGGGCGAGGCGATCAGTTTCTATCAGAACGGCGAATTCGTCGACCTCTGCGCCGGCCCGCACGTGATGCGCACCGGGAACGTGAAGGCCTTCAAGCTGCTCAAAGTGGCGAGCGCTTATTTCCGCGGGAACGAAAAGAACCCGCAGCTGCAACGGCTCTACGGCACGGCGTTCAAGGGCAAGGAGGAGCTCGAAAACTGGCTCAAATTGCAGGAGGAAGCGAAGAAGCGGGATCATCGCAAGATCGGCGCCGAGATGGGCTTGTTCGCCATGGACGCGGAGTATGTCGGCCCCGGGCTGCCGCTCTGGTTGCCCAAAGGCACGGTCCTGGTCGAGGAACTCGAGAAGCTGGCCAAGGAAACGGAATTCCAGGCGGGCTATGTGCGCGTGCGCACCCCGCATCTCGCCAAGGAGAAGATGTACACCACCTCGGGACACCTTCCCTACTACGCGGAGAGCATGTTCCCGCCCATGGAACTGGACGAAAAGGGCGGCACGCCGGTCCCTGGGGCCGCACCCGCGCACACCGAGCGGTATTATCTCAAGGCGATGAACTGCCCGCATCATCACCGGATTTTTGCCGCCGAACCACGCAGCTACCGGGACCTGCCACTGCGCATGGCGGAGTACGGTACCTGCTACCGTTACGAGCAGTCCGGCGAACTCTTCGGACTAATGCGCGTGCGGTCGATGCAGATGAACGACGCCCACATGTACTGCACCACCGAACAGTTCGGCGACGAATTCCGCTCGGTGAATGAGATGTACCTCAAGTATTTCAAAATCTTCGGGATCGAGAAATACCAGATGCGCTTCAGCACGCACGATCCCGCCCGGTTGGGGCAGAAGTTCGTCAACGAACCGGAGCTGTGGAAGAAGACCGAAGACATGGTGCGCCAGGTACTGATCGATTCCGGCATCAACTACGTGGAAGTGGCGAACGAGGCCGCCTTCTACGGACCGAAGATCGATGTCCAGGTCTGGAGCGCGATCGGTCGCGAGTTCACGATCGCCACCAACCAGGTGGATTTCGCCGTGCCGGCGCGCTTTGGGCTCACGTACCGGGATCGGGATAACACGGACAAAACACCGCTCTGCATCCATCGGGCGCCCCTGGGCACGCACGAGCGCTTTATTGGTTTCCTGATCGAGCACTATGCCGGCAACTTCCCGCTGTGGCTCGCGCCGGAACAGGTCCGCATCCTGACCATCGGCGAGGACGCGGCGCTGACCGAGGCCGCCAAGAGCTTGGTGGCCGAACTGCGGGCCCAGTTTGTCCGCGTCGAAGCGGACCTCAGCAGCAACCCCATCAAGGCAAAGATCGCCCACGCGGAGGAAGCCCGGGTGCACACCATGCTGGTGCTGGGCGCCCGCGATCTGGAAGCCGGGGTCGTGTCCGTACGCATCCACAGCAAAGGTCCGCAGGGCGCCAAGCCCCGGGCCGAGGTGGTCGCGGATATCCTGGCCTCCATCAAGGAACGCCGGGCGTAAACGAGGAACCGGGCAGCCCGCGGTCCATCAACGACCGCGGGCCCGTTCGCCTGCCGGAGTTCCGGCGGGCGCCGGGATCTCAGTTCCGTTGGGTGACCAGGATCAACAGTCCCACCACCAGCAGAATACCGAGAATCAAGAAGATTACCTTCCAGGCGCTGATGGGGTGCTTGCCGGCAATGCTGCCCGTAAAACCGTTGATCACAACCTGATAACTGCGGCCGTGATATTCGTACGTCAGTAGCCAGACCGGGGCGAGGATGTGCTTGAAGGTCTGCCCCGACCAATTCGCCGTGATGCCCAGATTGCGATAGGTGTCCCCCGGAATGGACTGCACGACCATCTGCCGCAGGGCGCCCTCCATGTGCTCACGGGAACGCTTCGCCGCCTGGACCAGATCGATCTGATAACGCTCAACCGTCCAGCCCGCGAGGTAGCCCGCATTGTAGGGCACCAGTTCCCGGGTCGGAAACGGCTCGATCCGGGCCAGCAACTCCGGATTGATTCCCCGGCTGGCGTTGACGATGTCGTCGTCAAAAAAGTGCGCCACATCGCCCGCACTGTACTGCCAGCGGATGCGCTGAACCTGTCGCGTTTGCTGATTGCCGTTGGCGTCCTGATAGGTCTCCGTCTCGTAATAATAATACCCGCTCTCCGCCTGCCAGTGGGCCTGCACCTGGGCGTCGAAGGTCCAATACGGCAGGTAAACACCATGCACCGTGTCGGTCATGGCCTTGGTTCCCAGAGTACCCGGCGCGAACCAGCGGCCGCCGTACCATTCCCGAATTTTATCCCGGACCTGGACCTCGCTGATCTTCAGCGGCAGCAGGCTTTCCGGCCGGAAGGAATCCTTCACCTGATCGTACGGCACCAGGGAGGCGGACCCGCAGAACTCGCAGCGCTGTCCCACTTTGGTGGCATCGAAGACAGAAATCGCCTCGCAGCTTTGGCACCGCACACTCGTACGTTCCGCCTGCCAGCCACGGCCCTCGTCCGGGATCCCGCGCAGAGCGGTGACCAGGTCGTGTTCGACAATACCGCCCGCGGCGGCCGCTTCCGTGAGGGTCGCAGGTGCAGCCGTCCCGCAGAACGCGCAGACCAGGGCTTGTTTGGCCGGATTCCAAGTCGCCTCGGCCCCGCACGCAGGGCAATGAAACTTGTCGTGGGCGGTCGCGGCGCGGTCCGAAGTCATTGGGGCAGCCATGATGTTTACCTTGGCGGAAAGGCTGGTGGGCCTCCCCGGGGGCGCGCAAGCCACGGAAAAGGGAAAGCGGCGAGTTCACTCCCGGATTGCCTTTCTTCACCCAACCTGCCTAGGGTGAGTCCATGTCAGAGATCGCCAGTTACGTAGCTCACGGTGCGGCCCAGGTCACACCCGCCACGCTGGATCGGTGTGTCCGCAACCTGCCGATGTGGCGGGCCGAGTTTCACCAGATCAATGCCCCGCATTTTCCGCACCTGGTGGATCAATTGGAATTCCTCGCCCATTGCGTCGAGGACACCGCCGATGGCGCCTACAAGGAACTCCCCTACAGCGCCCTGGCGAGTGGAGTTTTCGCCCTGATGTATGCGCATAAGAAGATCGATATCCTGCCGGACGGCGTGGGAATGCTGGGGCACGCGGACGATTCCAGCGTGGTCCGAGCGGTCCTGATCCTGCATGAAAAAGCGTTCCACGCGTACGCCGACTCCCAGGGGCTGGATTGGCATCGGATTACCAGCAAGCCGTAGGGTTCTCTCCGAAACTATTCCGCAATCGCGTTGACGTCTTCCGGACGCTATGTAGGTTGCGTTACCTAAAGCTATGTCAGAGACCACTCCTCCTCCGGGCGCCCCGGGAGCGACGCCCGAACCGCCGAAGCCCGCGGATGCGGCGCAGAAGAAACAAACGGTGCGGATCTCGCTGCCGCCGAAGCCGGCAGGCGGTCCGTCGATTCGTCTGCCCGCCGCCGGTGCCGCACCGGCCCCAATGGCCGCCTCGATGTCGTCGGCTCCGGCCGCCCCCGCCGCGCCTTCGGCTCCCTCGGCCCCCGCCGCCCCGCGGCCGGCAGCCCCGGCCCCGCCGTCGGCGGCGCCGGCCATGGGCATGTCCAGTCACGCCGCCAAGCCGGCCGCCCCGGCTCCCGTTGGCAAACCGGCGGCCCCGGCGCAGCGCGCCGCCGCCCCCGCCCGGGCCAGCTCCAGCGGCTTGGATATCGGACTCGCCTTCGCCACCGTTCTGTGCAGCATCGCCACCGTGGCTGCCCTCTTCCTGTTCCAGCCCAATCCTTAATATGGCCGCCGCCAACATACTGACCGCCACCACGCAAAATTTCTCCGAAGCCGTGCTCAAATCCACCCAGCCGGTGCTGGTGGATTTCTGGGCGGAATGGTGCGGCCCCTGCAAGATGCTGACCCCGGTGCTGGACGAGCTGGCCACGGAATACGCCGGCCGGGCCACCATCGCCAAGGTCAACATTGATGACCATCAGGAGCTGGCGCTCCAGTTCGGCATCAGCTCCATCCCCACGCTGCTCTTGTTCAAGAACGGCAACGTCGTAGGTCAGAGCGTCGGTCTGAAGCCGAAGAACGCGCTGAAACAGCAATTGGACGGCGCGCTGGCGTAATCCCGCCTCCCGGCGGAAGTCAGGTCCCGCCGACATGAGCTTTTTGTCACCGACCGCTGGTTTGCGCCAGCGGTCGCTTTTTTATGGCCAATTGGCCACGCTCATCGGCGCCGCCGTGCCCATTGATCGGATCCTGGCCCAACTGATCGCCTCGCCGCCCGCACCGGAACTCCGTTCCCTGGCCCAGCGACTCCAAGTGGCCATGGCCCAGCAATCCACCTGGACCGAGGCGTTTCACACCATTCCGGGCTGGGCTCCGCCCTTTGACCTGGCCTTAATCGAAGCCGGCGAACGATCCGGTCGACTGGATGAGGCTTTTAGCACCCTGGCCCGGCACCATCGACAACGGGCTGAAAGCATTCGACGGGTCCTGCAAAGCGCCGCCTACCCGGTGCTCATCTTCCACGTGGCCGTGGTGATCATTCCCGTACCGGCTTTGGTCATCAGCGGCGATTTTGTTCGGTACCTGGCCCAATCCGTGGGCGTTCTGGCGTTGGTCTATAGCCTCATCGGTTTGGCCGTCTGGGGTTCACGGGGGCAGCGGCGGGAGACTTGGCGGGCGGCCTTGGAGCGATTCACGCTGAAGATTCCCATTCTGGGGTCCGCCCGTTCGGCGCTCGCCTTGGGACGGCTGGCGGGGGCTTTGGAAGCGTTGATTTCCGCGGGAGTGCTGGTGACAGAAGCCTGGCCGATGGCGGCGCGGGCGAGCGCTTCTCCCCTATTGGTGCGGGTGGTGAACGGTTGGGTCGAGCCGCTCGCCTCCGGCACGACACCGGCGGAATTGGTCACCGAGAGCGGGCCTTTTCCCGCCACGTTTGTCAGTTCCTACGCGATCGGGGAAATGAATGGCCGACTCGACGAGCAATTGCGCTGGCTGGCCAAGCATTACGAAGAAGAGGGATACGCCCGCCTGCAGGCCCTCGCCACGGCGGCCCCCATGATTGCCTACACCTTGGTGGCGGCCTGGATCGTGCTGTACATCTTCTCCTCCTTCAGCGGCTACATCAACATCATCAATCAGTTGCTGGGAGCGTAGGCGAAGTCAGCCGCCGGGGAGAAACGCTACGGAACCGGCGAAAGGCGACCAGCACCCGTCGACGACGGATACCGCAGCGCGCGGATGCCACAGCGCGCTTTTCCGGCCTACGCCTTCTGCAGCGCGGCGACCATGCTTTGGAAGATGTACTTTCCGTCATCCGTCCCGAGCAGCGTCTCGCTGGCCCGATCCGGGTGCGGCATCAGACCGGCAACATTCCGACGGGCATTGCAGATACCCGCAATATTTTGCACCGAACCGTTGGGATTCGCCGCATCCGTGGCCTGCCCCAGGGCATCGGTGTACTGCCAAAGGATCTGTCGCCCCGCTTCCAAGGCTTTGAGCGTCGGCTCGTCCGCAAAATAACAGCCTTCGCCGTGGGCGATGGGCATCTTGAGGACCGACGTTTCCGGAATCCGGGAGGTAAAGGCCGTATCGCGCTGCAGCGTCCGCAGATAGACCTGTTCGCAGTGGAACTGGAGATCACGATTGCGGATCAGCGCTCCGGGCAGCAAACCCGCTTCGCAGAGAATCTGGAAGCCGTTGCAGATCCCCAGGACCAGCCCGCCCTGCGCGGCGAATTGAATCACGGCCTGCATCACCGGACTGAACCGGGCAATCGCGCCACAACGGAGATAGTCACCGTAACTGAACCCCCCGGGGACGATCACCGCATCGGCAGCGCCCAAGCTGGTGTCTTTGTGCCACACCAGATTGGCCGTGTGGCCGAGGACGCGGACGGCGTGAACGCAATCCTGATCGCAGTTGGAGGCGGGAAATTGAAGGACGGCGACGTGCATGGCGGCGGCTCAGTCCACGAGTTCCAGCTGAAAATCCTCAATCACCGGATTGCTGAGGAATTTGTGAGCGGCCGCGTTCAGCGCCTCCCGCGCCTGCGCCTTGTCGGTGCCGGGCGCGAGATCGATCTCGATGTACTTGCCCACATGCACCCCCGTCACGCCCTGGTATCCCATGTGCGCGAGGGCGTTCTGGACAGTCTTGCCCACCGGGTCAAGGACGGCTTTTTTCGGAGTAATTACGAGCTTTGCTTTCATGTGGTTGCCGGCGGACCGGCGAAAAGTCGGGGCGTAGATAGGCGGTCCCGGCGGGGGGTGCGAGAAGATTTTTTCGGTCCCTCCTGGAAGTGTGCGGCTACGGCCTCGGATTCACCCCGGAAGAACGCCGACATCGCCCCCGCCGGTGGGCGTTGGGGAAATGAATCCCACCTTGTCTGGGGCGTCTGCTAACGTATCCATCAAGAACGCATGGCACTGCTCGAAGTCACGGGTCTCAAAAAATCCTTCCGGGATCCGGAGGGCCGATCAATGGCCGTGCTGGATGTCCCCCATTTTCAGCTCTCTGCCGGCGCCCATATCGGGCTGGCCGGCACCAGCGGCACCGGCAAAACCACCTTTCTCCACTGCCTGGCCGGCATTCTGGCCCCGGATGCCGGGAGCATCGTACTGGACGGCGAGTCCATCTGCCCGGGCAGCGAGGCCGTGCGGGACAGCATCCGGGCTCGTTCCCTCGGGTATATCTTCCAGACCTTCAATCTGCTCCAGGGCTTCACCTGCCTGGAAAACGTCCTGCTCGGCATGAGTTTCGGACGCGGCCCCGACCGGGCGCGCGCCGAGGAGTTGTTGCGGCGGGTCGGCCTGGCCGATCGCCTGCGGCATCTGCCGCGCCAACTCTCCACCGGTCAACAGCAACGGGTGGCGGTGGCCCGGGCGCTGGCCAATCACCCCAAACTGGTGCTCGCGGATGAACCCACCGGCAACCTCGACGCCGCCAATGCCCGCGACGCCCTCGCCCTGATCCGCGAAATCTGCCACGAAGCCGGGGCCGCCCTGATCTGCGTGAGCCACGATCCGCAGGTCCTGTCCACCTTCCCCGAACGGCTGTCGCTCGCCGATCTCAATCGCGCCGCCCGCCGGCCCAACCCCGTTTCCGCGTGACCCTTCCTCTGCTCATCCGCCGCAGCCTCCGGCAGCACGCCCTGTCCACGATGGTCACCGCCATCAGCATCGCCCTCGCCGGCGGACTGCTCATGGCCGTCTGGAGTTTGAAACAACAGGCCCGACAGACGTTTGAACAGATGGACGGCGGCTGGGATGCCGTGCTGGGCGCCCGATCCAGCAAGTTGCAACTGGTCCTCAATGCCATCTTCCACCTCGAGGCGTCACCGGGCAATCTCGCCCCGGCCGACGTGGAATTCATCGCCCGCAACCCGGCCGTTCACCACGTGGTCCCCATTGCCATGGGCGACAACTACCAAGGCTTCCGCATCGTCGGCACCACCACCAATCTCTTCACCGAACACGAGTACCAACCGGGTCGGAAACTGCAGGTAACCGGGACCGGACGACTTTTTGACGATGGCTATCGCGAGGCCGTGCTCGGCTCGTTTGCCGCGCGCAAACTCGGATTCAAAGTGGGCTCGGAATTCAAGCCCTACCACGGACTCAACTACGACGCCAACTCCCAGCACGAGGAAACGTACGTGGTCACCGGCGTGCTTGAACCAAGCAATACGCCCGCGGACAAGGTGATCTGGATCCCCCTCGCCGGCCTGCAAAACATGGCGGGACACGACCCGGCCACCGCAACGGATGTCAGTGCCGTGCTGGTAAAACTGCGGGCGCCCGCTGCGGGCCGCCAACTGGATCAAATGTACAACAAGCAGGGCAATCGCCTGACCTTCGCGTGGCCCATCGGGGCAGTGATGAGCCAGTTGTTCGACAAAATCGGTTGGTTTGATCGCGTTTTGACGCTCGTCGCGGCGCTGGTCGCGCTGGTCGCCGCCGGGAGTGTCCTGACCAGCATTTACAATTCCATGGCCGCCCGCCGACGGGATCTCGCCATCCTGCGGGCCCTCGGTGCCCGCCGCACCACCATCTTCGGAGCCATCGTGGGCGAAGCCGTCGCCGTGGTGGCTCTGGGCAATCTGCTCGCGTTCGGGCTGTATTTCGTGATCCTCTCCGCCACGGCCCTGATTCTGCGCGAGCAGACGGGCGTCGTGATTGATGCGTGGCAGTTCAATGCCGTGTGGTTGTGGGCTCCCGCCACCCTGCTCGGCCTCGGCGCGCTGGCCGGAATGGTCCCCGCCTGGGTGGCGTACCGCATGGACGTCGCCGCCGGTCTGACCCCGGATTCCTGATCGCCGGACGCAATCGACAGACCCGCGGCCGCGGAAATCTTCATCGCGTCCCGGGACAACTTCCGTATGTTAACGGTGTTGTGACGTCCGTGGTGCGCTGGATTCTGCTTTGTCTGCTGGGTTTGACGACCCGGTACGCTGGCGCGCAATCACCCCCCGCAACTTCCTCGGCCCTCCCCGTCGAAGACGTCGCGTCCTCTATTCCCGCCCCTGCCCCCGTTCCAACGCCCACGCCGGCACCGGCGGAGATTACGTGGGAACCGACCACCGAGAGGCTGGCGGCGCAGGTCCCCAAGCAACGCCTGTCCCAAGTGCTGCCGCGCCTCGCGCGCGCCACGGGCTGGCAGGTGTTCATCGAACCCGGCAACGACCCCCTGGTCTCCAGCACCTTTCGAGCGCTGCCCGCCGCGGAAGCGCTGGAGCGATTGCTGAACGGACGCAGCTTCGCCCTCCGCACCGGCAAGGACGGCCGCTCCCGGCTGCTGATCTACCATTCCTCGGCCTCCGGGGCGACCGAGGAAGTGGCGCCGGATTACGTCGTCGTGGAACGCGTGGCCAACGAACTCCTGGTAAAACTTAAGCCGGACGCCAAACACAGTATCGAGGAGATCGCCGCCCAATTGGGAGCGAAGGTCGTGGGGAAAATCGACGGACTGGACATCTACCGTCTCCGGTTCCCCGACGAGGAAGCCACCAACAAGGCCCGGGCAAGTCTGGCGAACAATCCCGACATCGCCGCCAGTGGCGACAATCTGCTGCTGCACGGCCCCAACCCCGGCGAACTGAAATCGCTCGGTGCCGGCGGGGGCGGCGGGCTTACGTTGAAGCCCGCCCGGATCGATGGCTCAAAACTGATCATCGGCCTGATCGACACCGCCATTCGGCCGTTGGGACCGGAATTTGACGCCTTCGTCCTGACCCCGCAATCGGTGGTGGGCGCCGCCCCGGAAGGAAACGACCTGACCCATGGAACGGCGATGTTGGCGAATATTCTGCACGGCGCCCAGGTAACGCTGGGCCCCGGTCAGGAAGCCGCCTTCCGGGTCCTGCCCGTGAATGTTTACAGCGCCAGCGAGGACAAGGGCCGGGCCAATCTCTTCGACGTGCTGAATGGGACGCAGCTGGCGATTCAGCAGGGCGCCTCAATCATCAATTGGAGCCTCAGCAGCCCCGATCAGAGTCCGCTGGTCACCCAATTCACCCGCTACTATCAGCCGCAGGGCGTCACCTTCCTCGCCGCCGCCGGCAACCAACCGATCACCGACAACATGTACCCCGCCGCGGATCCGGGAGTCATCGCCATTACCGCCATCGGTCGTGACGGCAATTACGCCAGCTACGCCAACCGCGGCGCGTTCATTGATGTCGGTCTGCCCGGATCGGACCTCGTGAATTTTGGGGACACCCGTTACCTGATCAACGGCACCAGCACCGCCACTGCCTTTGGCAGCGGCATTCTGGCCGCCCGCTCGCAGCTGACGGGAGCCAAACCGCCGACGCTGCTGCCCTGGTTGATCAACGCCTTTCCGCCACCGGGAAAGAAGTAGCGACCGGCGTCCGGGTCTACGAGCCGGCCCGGGACGTACGATTCCCCGCTGCCACGGCGTGGACGATTTCCGTCAGGGACCGCCGCGGCGAAAACCCGGTCAGCCGCTGCAGCTTCGAAATATCCGGCCGGCGCCGCCGCATGTCTTCAAATCCCGGAGCATACGCCGCGTCATAGGGCACGAATTCCAAGGTCGAAGTGGATCCCACCAACCGCACCACCTCTTCCGCGAGCCCGCGCATGGTGATTTCCTGTTCGCTGCCCACATTGACCACCTCACCACTGGCCGCCGGGCACGCGCGCAGCCGCATGAGGGCCTCCACCGTATCGAGCACGTGGCAGAAACAGCGGGTCTGCAGTCCGTCACCGTAGACCCGCACGGGCCGGCCGGCCTGCGCCGCACTCACAAAACGCGGCAGCACCATGCCGTATTGGCCGGTCTGACGCGGCCCCACCGTGTTGAACAAGCGCACGATCGTCACCGGCAACCCCCGTTCCCGCAGGTACGCCAGCGCCAGAAACTCATCCATCAGCTTGGAACAGGCGTAGCTCCACCGACCCAACGTGGGCGGACCGATGAGCAGGTCATCGTCCTCGCGAAACGCCGGGCGGGCGCTCTTGCCATACACCTCGGACGTCGAGGCAAACAGCACGGGAACGCGATGGACCGCTGCCGCTGCCAGAATGACTTCCGATTCGTGCAGGTTGGTTTCAATGGTGCGAATCGGCGACTGCACCACCAACTCCACCCCCACCGCGGCGGCCAGATGAATCACCGACTCCGCCTGCGCCATCAACTCCGGCAGTTCCGCACACAGCGACACCTTCGAAGCCACGACGCGCAAGTTGGGATAGTTCTGCACCGACGCGAGGTTGGCCCGGCTGCCCGTGGAGAAATCGTCCACCACCACCACGCGTTTACCCTCCGCCAACAGGCGCTCAACGAGGTGCGATCCGATGAAGCCGGCTCCGCCGGTAATCAAAACATGCTTAGACATGAGCGGCGAAATCCGACCGGCACACCGCTCTCCCCCACCGGCCCCCGGAGCGGGGATCGGCTGCTTTCACTCCCAAGGCGGGCGGATCAGAAAGGCAGGAACTCATCGTAGGGTATGCGGCGAAAGCCACCATGGCGGATGGCGTGGGGATTTCAAAAAGGGAACCACATCGCGACCCAACGCCGGGCGATCTCAGCGGGAACCAGTTCCACCGGACCGAACGGCCCTCCCTTCACCGCCTTTGTTTCGCCATCGCCGGATTCTGGCGCATCCTAGCCCAATGTCCTCCTCGCTGCGTCTGGGATTGATCGGTCTGGGCAACATTGGGCGCCATCACGCCAACTATTTGTTGGAAGGCAAGGTGCCGCGGTGCGCCCTCACCGCCGTCTGCACCACCACCGCCGCGAAACTCGAGCCGTACGCCAGCCGCGGTCTGGCCACCTGGACCGATGCCCAGGCGTTGATTCGATCCGGCACGGTGGACGCGATTCTGATCGCCACGCCGCACTACGATCACGCACCGCTCGGCATCGCGGCGCTGGAAGCCGGACTGCACGTGATGGTGGAAAAGCCGATCGCCGCCCACAAGGCGGACGCCGAACGCCTGCTCGCCGCCGCCGCGCGGCATCCCCGCCAGGTCTTCGCCGGCATGTTCCAGCTGCGGATGGAACCGCGTTACCAGGAACTCCGGCGGCTGATTACCAGCGGCGAACTCGGCACTCTCGTCCGGGTGAACTGGATCAACACCGACTGGTTCCGGACCGAAGCCTACTACGCCAGCGGCGGTTGGCGGGCCACCTGGGCGGGCGAAGGCGGCGGCGTGCTGTTGAACCAATGCCTGCACAATCTGGACGTGCTCACCTGGCTGCTCGGACCGCCCCAGTCGGTGCGGGGCTTCGCTCAGCTGGGCCGATTCCACCAAATCGAGGTGGAGGATCAAATCACCGTCCATCTCGAATGGCCGGGCCGGGTGCAGGGCGTGTTTGTCGCCAGCACTGGCGAAGCCCCGGGCACGAACCGGCTCGAACTGGTCGGCAGCCGCGGCAAGGTGGTGATGGAGGACGGCCGGATGCGCTTCTACCAAAACGCGGTCGACATGCTGGAATTCAGCCGCACCACCACCGGCGGCTTCACCAAACCGGACCTCACCGAGATCCCCATCCCGTTCGAAAACGCCACGGATCCCCACGCCCAATTGATGCGGAATTTCACCGCGGCCGTTCTCGATGGGGCCGACCTGATCGCCCCCGGAGCCGCCGGCTTACATTCGCTCGAGCTGGCCAACGCCGCCGTTTACTCCTCGTTGATGGAGAAAACCCTCGCGCTGCCGATGGATGGGCTGGCTTGGGAACAGATGCTGCGCGAACTGGCCGCGGCCTCGTCCGTCAAGAAGGCGGTCCGGGTCGGTGGAACCGACGATTTCGCCGCCTCGTTCCGCCGCTGAATCAACGGGCGATAAGCGGGGTGGTGACTCTGAGAGAATCCCCGGCCCCGCCCCTTCGCTTCACTTCAGTCCCAGGCGCTTCACGACTTCCTCCGCGAAGACCTCATACGCCGCTGCGCCCGCACTGTACTTGTCGTAATGGATGATCGGCTTGCCGAAACTGGGCGCTTCCGCCAGGCGCGTCGTCCGCGGGATCACCGTATCGAACACCTTTTCGCCGAAATGCTCCCGGACTTCACCCACCACGCTCTGGGACAACCGCGTCCGACCGTCGTACATCGTCATCAGGACCCCCAGGAGTTCCAGGTTCGGATTGATCCCGTTATCGCGGATCTGTCCGTGGATCCGATTGACCGTCGCGATGCCTTCCAGCGCGTAGTATTCGCATTGGAGCGGCACAATGAGCCAATCCGCCGCCGCGTAGGAATTCAGCGTGAGAATACCCAGGGCCGGCGGGCAATCGAAGAGGATCACTTCAAACATCCCCTGCTCGCGGATCGGCTGCAGGGCGACGCGGAGTCGGTTGAGGTAATCGTCGGCCCGCGCCAGTTCCACTTCCGCCCCGCACAAATCGACCTCGCTGGCGATCACGGAAAGATTCGGAAACGCGGTCGATTTGATGCGCTCCAGCAGCGTGCCCTCGCCCAGCAACGGCCGATAAACGCTGCCACCCTCGATTTTCTCCAACCCCACGCCGCTGGTGGCGTTGGCCTGGGAATCGAGATCGATCAGCAAAACGCGCCGTCCCATCGCAGCCAGACAGGCGGCGAGGTTGACGGTGGTGGTGGTCTTGCCGACGCCACCCTTCTGGTTGGCCACGGCGATGACGTGAGTACGCACAAACCGATAGTGTAAGGTGACCTCGCCGCCGGCAAGCTGTTACCGGTACGGACCCAACGGCACGCCCCGGGGTGATGTCGCTCTATCCTCGCCCCGCGGTGAAGGTCTGCCAGTGTCCCCGCATGTCGTCGAAGAAGTCCGCCGTTACGAAATGGATTCCCCCGCGGGTACGGTCTCTCCATGCCTACGTACCCGGAGAGCAGCCGAAGGTGTCCGGGCTCATCAAGCTCAACACCAACGAAAACCCCTATCCCCCGGCCCCCAAGGTGCTCGCCGCCACCCGGGCCGCGGTGGACGGACGATTCCGGCTCTATCCCAATCCCACCTCCCAACCCCTGCGCGAAAAACTCGCGCGCCTCCATCAGGTGGAACCCGCCAACGTCATCGTGGGCAACGGCTCCGATGAACTGCTGGCTTTGGCGATCCGCACCTTCGTCGAACCCGCCGCCCCCGGCACCGGTTCCAAGTCGATCGTCCAGTTCCCCTGGCCCTGCTACTCGCTCTACCCGGTATTGACGGAAATCCACGGCGCCGTCGCGCATCCGGTGCCACTGCGCGCGGACTTTGATCTCCCGACCGTCGCCGAACTCCGCCGCGGTCGGCAGTGGGATTTTCGCGCCGCCCTGACGCTGATCACGACCCCCAATGCCCCGAGCGGGCGCGGGTACACACTGGCTCAATTGGACGCCCTTTGCTCCACGCAACGCGGACTGGTCATCCTCGACGAAGCCTACGTCGATTTCGCGGAGTCCGACGCTCTCGAACTGATCCGCCAGCACCCGCACGTCCTGATTTCCCGCACTTTTTCCAAGGCCTATTCGCTGTGTTTCCAGCGGGTCGGCTATTTCGTGGGCCACCCCGAGCTAATCGGCGCCCTCGATAAAGTGCGGGACAGCTACAACGTGAACGGGCTCGGTCAGATCGCCGCGTTGGCCACGCTCGATCAACTGCCGTACTACCGGAAAAACTTCGGCCGGATCAAAGCCACGCGGGAACGGGTACGCCGCGAATTAACCGGTCTGGGTTGGCGCGTCCTGCCCAGCGCCACGAATTTCCTCCTCACCGAACCCGCCGGTCCCCCGGCCCGGACCTGGCTCGAGGCCTTGCGGGCGGAGAAAATCATCGTTCGCTGGTTCAGAGCCCCCGACGTCAACGCTTACCTCCGCATCACCATCGGCAGTGATGACGAAATGAACCGTTTCCTGCGTGCGGTCCGAAAAATCGGCCGGGCCGAATAACGAGAATCTCCCGCGCCAAACTCCTCGACGGCGCGGCCGATTTCCCGCATCGTCCCGCCATTCTATGGCAAAATCACAGTATCGCTTCTGCGTCGGCCCCTGGAACTTCAGCGCCGGTCAGGATCCGTACGGTCCGCCCGTGCGCGAAGAGAAGTCCTTCGATTGGAAGTTGAAGGCCCTAAAGGAACTCGGCTTCGAAGGCATGATGTTCCACGATGACGACGCCGTGCCGGACATTGATTCCAAGTCCGCCAAGCAGGTCCTCGCCGAGGCCCGCGCCCTGAAGCGGCAGCTCGATGATGCCGGGGTCGTGGCGGAAATGGTCGCGCCCCGCCTCTGGTTCGCGCCCCAGACCGTGGACGGTGCCTTCACCTCCAATAATCCCAAGCACCGGCAGTACGCGATCGACCGCTCCAAGCAGACCTGCGATATCGCCCGCGAACTCGGCACGGATATCCTCGTCCTCTGGCTCGCCCGCGAAGGTTCGTACCTGCGCGAATCCAAATCCGCCGGTCAGGCCACCGAACATTTGGTCACCGCCTTCGATGCCCTGCTGAAACACGACAAGAAGATCCGCCTCGCGATTGAGCCGAAGCCCAACGAGCCGATGGATCATGCGTACCTGCCGACCATCGGCCACGCCCTCGCGATCGCCCAGCAGACCCGCGATCCGAAACGCGTCGGCTGCGTCATCGAATCCGCCCACTCGCTGCTGTCCGGCCACGATCCGGCCGACGACATCGAATTTGCCATGAGCTTCAAGAAGCTCTGGTCGCTGCACCTCAACGACCAAAACGGGCTGAAGTACGATCAGGACAAGCCCTTCGGTTCGGCGAATCTGCGCGTGGCCTTCAATCAAGTGCGGGCGCTCGAACGTACCGGCTACGGCAAGAATGGGGAGTTCGTCTGCTTCGATGTGCATCCCTTCCGGACCACCCGGGAAGAGCACTTCCTGCAGCACCTCGCGAACTCCAAGCGCACGTTTGTCCACCTGCTCAAGAAGGCCCGGACGTATCCGGAGAAGGAAGCCGCCCGCTTGATCGCTGATCGCAATTACCAGGATCTGGATCAGCTGGTGTTGGAGCATCTGATGGGTGTTTAATGCGGCCGCCCCTCCCGGGGCGTCACCCGGCAGCGATCCGGGTTCCCCGAGCCCGGATCGCCCCCAACGCCAACCGCACGCGGAGCCACACCCGCCACCATGGGAATGAAACCAAGCGCCTACAAACCCTGGCTGGTGGGCGTCACCGTGTTTCTCGCGGTGGTCTGGTTCATGCGCCCCCACAAGCCGCAATTCCTCCGTCTCCCGGGACGGGGGAACGCGCCGGCGTGGAACTTCACCGATCTGGCCGGTCGACATTTCTCCGCGACCAATTTCGCCGGCCAAATCATCGTCCTGAATTTCTGGGCCACGTGGTGTCCGCCCTGCGTCCGGGAACTCCCCGAACTCGCCGCGTTCCACCGCGCCCACACCAACCAGGGAGTCACGGTGATCGGGGCATCGATCGACGATCCACCCGAACCCGCACTGCGCACGTACCTGCAACGGTCGCCCCCGCCCTACCCCGTCTTGATCGCCAGCCCGCCGGAACGCGATGGCTTCGGGGGCGTTTCCCAGATTCCGGAAACCTGGGTCATCGATCGCAATGGCCGGGTTGCGGCCCGTTATTTGGGGCCCATTTCCGAGGCGGAATTAAACCGCGCCGTGGCACCCCTGCTCGGCAGTCCGGTCACCCCAGCCGCCTCGCCCGCGAACCCCTGAGGGATCACCCATGCTCCACACCCTCCGTATTCGCAATCTGGCCTTGGTGGCGGAATTGACCCTCGATTTTGGACCGGGGTTGAGCGTCCTCACCGGCGAGACCGGCGCGGGCAAATCCGTAATTCTTGGAGCCCTGAACCTTGTCCTGGGCCAGCGGGCGGACCGCGGAGCCATCCGGGCCGGGGCGGATCAATGTACGGTGGAAGCGGCCTTTGATATCTCACGCCTGCGGCCGCCGCTCAGTGCCTTTCTCGAGGAAAACGGCCTGGAACCCTGTGCCGATGGGCAGTTGGTCCTCAAACGATCGTTCAGCAGCGCGGGGGCCAATCGGCAATTCGTAAATGGTTCACCCACCACCCTGGCCGCCCTGACCACACTCGGTGCCTGGTTGGTCGATCTGCACGGTCCGCACGAACATCAATCCCTGCTCCAACCCCACCGGCAACTCGCCATCCTCGACGCCTTCGGCAACCTTGAAGCCGCACGCCAATCCCTCGCCGAACTCGTCCGCCAACGAAATGCCGCCGAGGCCGAACTCGCGGCGTTGGTCATCGACGAACGCACCTACGCCCAGCAACTCGACCTCACCCGGCATCAGGTCCGCGAAATCACCGATGCCCGCCTGCAATCGGGCGAGGATGCGACCGTGGCCGCAGAACATCACCGGGCCCACCACGCGGCCCGCCGCTTGGAACTGAGCCTCGGTGCCCTCGACGCCCTGAGCGAAAGCGAGGACGCCGCCACCACCCGACTCGCGGTTGTCGGCCGCGCCCTGCAGGAGTTGGTGCGCCTCGACCCGACCGCGCAAGACCTGGCCGACGGATTGGATCAATCCGTGTCGCTGCTGCGCGACGTGCAGCACGGGCTGGTATCGTACGGCGAACGGGCAGAGGTGGATCCCGGCCGCCTGGCGGAACTCGAACAGCGATTGGATCTCCTCCAGTCCTTGAAACGCAAGTACGGCCCCACGCTGGACGAGGTGCAGGCTTTTGGCGTCACCGCGCGGGAGAAACTCGCGGCTTTGGAAGGGCGATCCGTTGAACTCACCCGCATCAACACCCTGCGCGAGCGATTGCAGCGGGAGATTCTCACCGCCGCCCGAAAGTTGTCCCAGTCCCGCCAGGCGGTCATTCCGCGGCTGGTGAAAGCCGTTCAGCTGGAATTGTCCGCCTTGGGATTCCGTCAGTCCGAATTCGCCATTTCCGTAACGTTCAACCCCGACGGCATCCAGAGCTCCGGCGGGGACGTGCTGGAATTCCAGTTCGCGCCGAACCCCGGCGAGCCCGCCCGGCCGTTGCGGGCCATCGCCTCCAGCGGCGAACTCGCCCGCGTCATGCTGGCGCTGAAGACCGTCCTCGCCGCCGAAGATGAAGTGCCGGTGCTGGTGTTCGATGAAGTCGACGCCAACATCGGCGGCGAGACCGCCCACGCCGTCGGCGAAAAAATGCGCCAGATTGCCCGCCAACATCAGGTGCTGTGCATCACCCACCTCGCTCCCGTCGCCGCGCACGGCGACGCGCATTTCGTGGTGACCAAGGACGTCGCCGCGGGTCGGACGGAATCGCAGGTGACCCAGTTGAAAGCGGGTGGCCGGGTGGACGAATTGGCCCGCATGCTCGGCGGCGGCCCCGCCGCCCGGCGCCACGCGGAAGAACTGCTTAACCAGCGGAAAAAGACCAAAACGGCCACGTCGTAGCCTTGGCTTGGATCTCTCCCATCGGTCTCCTCCCATCGGTCTCC
Organism: Verrucomicrobiota bacterium; assembly: GCA_947471985.1. GTDB lineage: Bacteria > Verrucomicrobiota > Verrucomicrobiia > Limisphaerales > UBA9464 > CANIZL01. Next base: position 36,896 of record CANIZL010000012.1, read on the forward strand.
CGGATTTCATGAAACGCTTTTGGCTCTTCCTGGTGCCCCTGCTGCTGGCCAGCTGCACCGCCGTCCCGCGCCACGCCCGAAACACGGGTCCCTGGGACCCCGCCACCCTTCGGCACCCCCCGACTTGGTCCGCCGGGGCGCGCGCCGGGTTGGTCGAGGAGATCTATTACGAAGGTGAGCTCCGGCAGGGCCGGCCCACCCGGGTCTTCGCCTATCTGGGCAAACCCGCCGGCGCCCACTCTGGAAAATTGCCGGCCATGCTGCTGGTCCACGGTGGCGGCGGTAAAGCCTTCAAGGAATGGGCGGATCACTGGGCCCAGCGGGGCTACGTCGCCCTGGCCATGGATCTTGGCGGCAACGGTCCCGCCGGTCCCCTGCCCGACGGCATGCCCGACCAGTCCGATAAAACCAAGTTCCGCAATTTCGGCGAGGACGAAATCCGGGACATGTGGACCTACCACGCCGTCGCAGCGGTATTGCGGGGACATGCGTTGCTGAAATCGCTACCCGAAGTCGACCCGCGACGAATCGGCGTCACCGGCATCAGTTGGGGCGGTTACCTGACCTGCATCGTGGCGGGCATCGACCCGGAACTGCAAGTGGCGGTGCCCGTGTACGGCTGCGGCTTTCTCGGCGACAACAGCGTCTGGACCGATCAATCCCTCGCCGCCATGTCCCCGGAATCCCGCGAACGGTGGCTGCGCGTTTTTGATCCCAGCCGATATCTGGCCGGAGTGAGTTGCCCGACCTTGTTCCTGAACGGCGCGACCGATTTTGCCTATCCGCTCGATAGCTACCAAAAATCCTATCGCCTCGTACCCGAACCCCACCGGCACGTTAGCGTCGTCGTCGGTCTGCCGCACGGGCACATTTGGACGTTCGGGGAGGTGGATGCGTTTGTGGACAACGCGCTCCGGGGCGGTCCCGATTTACCCCGCCTGGGTCCGCTCCAGCAGGCCAACGGCCGGGCAGGTGCGCCGGTGAAAAGCTCCTCGCCCATCACGGCCGCCACCCTGCACTACACCACGGATTCCGGGCCGTGGCAGAAGCGTACCTGGAAGAGTGTGGCCGCGCAGGTCGGCCCTCATGCGGTCTCCGCCGAGCTGCCGCGCGAGCGTCCGTTGGTGGCCTTCCTGGCGATCGTCGACGCGCACGGACTCCGGGTCAGCACCGAGCACATAACGCTAACCCCTTGATCCGAGGACGGCGCGGCCCCCGGGGCAAACGTCCCGGACGCTGAGTCCGGAGCCCTGATCGTCACCACATTCGGGGTTGTTATCGCCCCCCGAACCCTCTACTTCCCGGCGATCATGGCTGAAGTAGAAATTCCTCACGGAGAAGGCAAGGAAGGCGAAAAGCAGATCGGCATCATGATCGCAATCATTGCGGTCGTCATGGCCATCGTCGGGGCGCTCGGCAACAATGCCGCCAACGAGCGCATTGTGAAGGCGGTGGAATCCTCCAATGGGTTCGCCTGGTACCAGGCCAAACGTCAGCGCAGCTACCTGAACGATCTCGAGATCAAACGCATCGCCATCGAGCTCGCCGGCACCCCCACGGCCGCGCAGCGGGAGGCTCTGACCAAGCTGGCCACGGATCTCAAAGCCAAGAACGAGGAGTACCACTCCGAGAATGAAAAGCTTCAGAAAGACGCGCTCGAGGCGAAGATCGAATCGGAAGTGTCCGGGGAAAAGAACGACGGCTTTGATCACGCCGAGATCCTGCTGCAGGTGGCCGTGGTGCTGTGCTCCCTCACGCTACTGACCAGCAACCGGAATTTCCTGCGGGTCGGCATCGCCGTGGCGATTTTGGGCGGAATCTGGGGCGGCAAGACGCTGGTGCTCAAAGCCCACCCGCCGGGCGGGGAACACGCCGCTCCGGCGGCCCACGCCGAGCCCGCGGCCCACGCCGCTCCGGCGAAATAAGGATCCCGGTAAGGTCCGGGACCGCCCGCCGCCCGCGCCCGCGGGCGAAACCCCTAGCGGCGGACGGCCAGAATCCGGCCGCGCGCGGCCAGGAAAAGCAGCGCGCAGAGCACCGCAAACGGAATCAGGGAAAGCGCCCCGGAATACGCATGGGCGTCCGCTTCAAAGAATGGATTCACCCGTTGCGACCAGTCGGTGATCCATTTGTCGAAGCCTTCCAGCAGACCCTGGGACGCCGCCACCACGATCCCGGCGATGCTCCCGCCCGCGATATAGCCCGACGCCATCAGCACGCCGGGTGATTTATCGCTCTCTGCCGCCATCTGCTCCTCCGTCCATCCCGCGCGCTGCTGCGCCGGACGGGTGGCCCGATCCACCAACCAACGAATTCCCCCGCCGATGAAAATGGGCGCGGAGACGGCCATGGGGAGATAAACCCCGACCGCAAAGGCCAGCGAGCCCACACCGCAAAGTTCCAAGGCCACGGCGATCATCACGCCAAACAGGACCAGCGCCCACGGAAGCTTCTGATCCAAAATTCCCTTGATGATGAGGCTGACCAGGGTCGCCTTGGGGGCATCGTATTTGCGCACTTCCCGGCCATCTTCCGTCTTCGGGAACTTGCCGTTGATGCCCGGATCCACCAGCCACACCGGACGACCGGCATCATCCACCAAAAACTTCCGCGCGGCCCCGCCCGCCGGGTCCGGTTGATGCCACACGCCATAGGTCCGGGTATCTCCTGCCGGCCGGTGGGGTCCCACGGTGGTTTCGCGTCGAGGTGACAGCTCGCTGGCCGGGGCCACCAACGCCGCAGCGCCCACCCGGGCGGCCGGGACATAGGTCGTGGCGTTGTCATTCAGCAACAGCAGCACCGGCCCCAGGACGAGCGCCGAGGCCGCCGCGCCAATCAGGATGGCGATCTGTTGCCGGGCCGGGGTGCCGCCCACCAGAAATCCCGTCTTCAAATCCTGGGAGGTGGTCCCCCCGTTCGAACACGCGATGCAGACGATGGCCCCCACACTGAGCGCGGCGACATACGCCGAGCCGCCCTTAAAACCGCAGACCAAAAACAGCAGGCACGTGAACAACAACGTCGCAATGGTCATGCCCGAAACCGGATTCGAGCTGGACCCAATTTCACCGGTGAGACGCGACGACACGGTGACAAACAGGAATCCCAACACGAGCACCAACAGGGCGCCCACCACGGCGAGTGGAATTGAACTCTGACCGGTGACCTCCCGCAGGAACAGCGTCACCGCCGCCAGCAGCACCACCACGCCCCCCACCACAAATTTGAGCGGCAGATCCCGCTCCGTGCGCGGGGTGACTGCCGAACGCTTCGCGGTTTCATCCCCACCAAAGTCCGCCAACCCCGCCCGCAACCCGCGCCAAATGGTGGGCAGCGCGCGCGCCAGGCTCACCAAACCACCCGCGGTCACCGCCCCGGCGCCGATATACAGAATATACTCCGAGCGGATTTCCCCAATGCCCATGGCACTGATGGGCTTGGTCCCGGGAGCCACCGGACCGGGAGCAAACTGCCCGAAGAATTTGATCACCGGGATCAGCACCAGATAACTCAGCACGCCACCGGCCATCATGACGCCCGCCACGCGCGGGCCGATGATGTAACCCACCCCCAGCATTTCCGGCGAAATCTCCGCGGCCACCGAGCCCCCCTTCAACGGCGCCCCAAAAGCATAGCCCACGGCATCGTTCCATAACTTCAAGGACCGACTCATCACGTTGTAGAGCAGTCCGATGATCAATCCGCCGAAGATAGTCTTCGCATTCACGCCGCCGAGCCGGGCTTCGCGCTGATGTTCCCCGGCCGCCGCGTTCCGCGAACGGTCGCACGCCCCGGCCTTGAGCACTTCCGCGCACGCAGTGCCCTCCGGATATTTAAGAATCCCGTGCTGTTGCACGATGAGCGCCCGGCGCAGGGGGATCATCAGCAGAATGCCCAGCAGCCCGCCCAGCAGCGCCACCACAAGGACGCGAATCAATTCCAGATCGAATCCCAAAATCAGGATGGCGGGCATCGTGACACCGACGCCGAACGCGAGGGACTCCCCGGCGGAACCCGCCGTCTGGGCGATGTTATGCTCCAGAATGGTGCCGTCGCGCACCGGCAACAGCTTCGAAAGTGCCCGCCATAGGGCCATGGAAATCACCGCCACGGGAATGCTGGCACTGACCGTCAGACCGACTTTGAGGGTCAGAAACAAGGACGACGCTCCGAAAACGAGTCCCAGCACGGTACCGGTCAGCACACTCCGCCAGGTGAACTCCGGCAGCGAGGTTTCATCGGGAACATAGGCGACCGGTTTTCCTGCGGATGAAGACATCGCCGGCAGATTACCCAGTCCCGGCGCGGCGGCAATGCCCGAGCCGAATTTCCCGCAACAACTCTTCCCCCACCATGCCGGGGCGCTCCGGCAAAAGTCCGCAACTTTGGTTTCACCGCGCCGGGATGACGTGTTCTTCTACGTCGATGGCCGAAGAAACTAGTCTTCCCGCGCGGCGCGAGCGCATGGTCTCGCTCGATGCCCTGCGGGGGTTCGACATGATGTGGATCATGGGCGGCGATTCCATCGGGGGCGCCACCGCGGCCGCTCTCGGAGAGCACCACTGGTTCGCCCAGCAACTCGAGCACGTCTCCTGGGAAGGCTGCCGCTTTTACGATCTGATTTTTCCCACGTTCGTGTTCATGGCGGGCATCTCCGCCGTGTTTTCCCTCGGGCGCATCCGGGAGGAACGGGGCAAGGACGCCGCCTTCGTCCGCCTCCTGCAGCGCGCGTTCCTCCTCTACGTCCTGGGGTTGTTTTACTACGGACTTTGGAGCAAGGGCTTTGATCAAATCCGCTGGATGGGCGTGCTGCAACGGATCGCCCTCAGCTACCTCGGCGCCGGTTTCTTCTTCATCTTCTGCAAACCGCGCACGCTCATCGCGGTCACCGCGACAATCCTCATCGGTTACTGGGCCGCCCTGACGTTCATCCCGGTGCCCGGCTTCGGGGCGGGCGACCTGCAGGAAGGGCACAACCTGACCAACTGGTTCGATGCGAATTATCTCCCCGGCTACAAGTGGGATAAGACGCACGATCCGGAAGGAATCCTGAGCACCTTCCCGGCGATCGCCACCGGGCTGCTGGGCGTCTTTGCCGGCCTGGTCCTGCGGGACACCAACCGACGCCCCACCGGCAAGGCCCTTTGGCTGCTCGGCTACAGCGCCGCCCTGCTCGCCACCGGTTACACCGCCAGTTACTTCCATCCGCTCATCAAGAAGCTCTGGACGTCCTCGTACGTGCTGGTGGCGGGCGGCTGGAGTGCCTTTGCGCTGGCCCTGTTCTACTACGTGATCGACGTCCAGAATTGGAAACGCTGGTGCACTCCGTTCGTCTGGGTGGGACTCAACCCCATCACCATCTACCTCGCGTGCAACTTGATTAAGTTCGACCCCCTGGGCGCCCGCCTCGTGGGCGGCAGTACGACGCAGGACGGCGTCACGGTCTGGCACGGATTAGGCGCCTGGAATCCCGGCGTTGGGGCCTTGGTGGTGGCGCTCCTGGGGATCGGCTGGGGATTCTGGCTCGCGTGGCTGCTCCATCGCCGACGGATTTATCTCCGCCTCTGAACCCGCCCCCAATCGATCTCTTCCCCGCAACCACTTTTCCCTGCCATGCCGTATTCCCATTCCGACGATACCGAGTCGTCCATCCGTTACACCGAATTGCCCGACGGATCGCGCCGGGTGCTCGCGATCGATGCCCTGCGGGGATTCGACATGTTCTGGATCGTCGGCGGCGGCGCCATTGTCGGCGCGCTGAATCGCCTTGGCGACATTCCAGTGATCAGCGGATTGCGGGCGCAATTGACCCACGTCGAATGGGACGGCTTCCGTTTCTATGACCTGATCTTCCCGCTCTTCGTTTTCATCGCCGGGGTTTCGGCGGTTTTCTCGTTGTCCAAGGCCCGGGAACGCGGCGGCGAAGCGCGCGCGGCGAAGCGTCTGCTGGGCCGAGGTCTGCTGCTTTTTCTGGTGGGCGTCTTCTATTCGGGCGGCCTCAGCCAGGGTCTGGACGGTGTCCGTTGGCTCGGCGTTTTGCAGCGCATTGCCCTCAGCTACACCGCCGCCGGCCTGCTCTTTCTCTACGTGCCGTGGAAATACCTGATCGGCGTGGCCGCGGGAATCCTCGTCGGTTACTGGCTGTTCGTCACTCAAAGCAACGTGCGGAACATCCAGTTGGAAACCGCGGGACTGAAGACGCTGGCCACCAAAACCCACCAGACCAACGCGACGCCCGAGGCGCTCTTTGCCGCCACGACCGAAACCGTCAAAGGCCCCACGCTGCCGGGCCTCAACGTGGTCAACCACTTCGATTTCCAACACCTCCCCGGACGTCGCTACGACACCTACTACGATCCCGAGGGAATTCTTTCGACGATCCCCGCCGTGGCCACCTGTCTGCTGGGGGTTTTCGCCGGTTTGATTCTGGCCAACCCACGGATGCCGATCGGCGGCAAATCCGCATGGCTGTTCCTGCTGGGCTGCGGCTGTATCGTGGCCGGACTGGGCTTGAGCTACTCCTTCCCGATCATCAAGAAGCTCTGGAGTTCCAGCTTCGTGCTGGTCGCCGGGGGCTGCAGTTACCTGCTGATGGCGGTCTTCCACTACGTCATCGACGTCCTGTGCTGGCGAAGCTGGGCCAAGCCGTTTGTCTGGATCGGCACCAACGCGCTGACGATCTATCTCGTCAACAGCATCCTCCCCTGGCGGACCATATCGGAACGAATTTTGGGTGGCCCGGTGGCGGAGTTTTTCGGGAATGGCGGACCGGTGATTGTCACCGCGGGCAGCCTGCTGATCATGTTCCTGTTCGCCCGGTTCCTGTATCGGCGCGGAATTTTCTTCCGGCTCTGAGCGAGGCCGCCGGAAAACCGGAAGCCGGATAGGCAAACTGAAAAAAGAAAACGGCGCGGCAACCGCCGCGCCGACATCGGAGCAGGCCCCGCGGTGGAGGGGGAGATTTATCACCCGCCCACCGGAGTACCGCGAACGCCTTACTTCACCGGAATCACCACACCCGCGGTCGCGGCGCCATCGGCGCCGACCGTGATTTCCGCGGTAACCTCACCGCCCCGGACGTGATTCGCCGCCAGGGTATACTTGCCCGCGGGCAGACCGGCCGGCAGTTCAAATACCCCGTGGGCATCCGTCACCGCAAAGAAGGGATGCGGCACCACGCCGACATAGCCCGCCATCCACGGATGCACGCTGCAAACGAGCTTGATGAGAACTTCCGGGTTGGCGAAGGATTTCTCCAGCGCCTTGGCCCCGGGTCCTTGGGCGAGATTGAAAGTGGAATTACCGGTGGCGGATTTGTTAAAAAGGACGTTGTGCAGCACTGGGTCGCTATTGCGGATTTCCACCATCTGCCCGGTCATCAATCCCGTGATCATCGGCTCGTAAATGCAGCCCTTCTGATCGATCACCGGCTTGGCGCCCGGCGCCGGGAAGGACTTACCCTCGAGACCCTTCTTGATGTAGACGAACACGTTGGCCAGCCCCTGTCCTTCGCCCACCCAACTACGGGTCAGCGGTTCGGACGTTTGCAACTTGCCGCAGTTCGCGTCGGATTTGAGCGGAACGATCACTCGTTCGGCCGGCCGCGCGCCGCCGATGGCGACGATGCCGCGCACATGGGGGCCACCGGCCGACGGAGGCAGCTTGGACAAATCGGCGACCGTTGAGGAAGCGGCAGGTGCTTCCGGTGCCTTGGCCGCTTCCGCCGGCTTGGCGGGCTCCGCGGCATGGGCGGCGGCAACGGGTGCCGCAGCGGCCCCATGACCCGAAGCCACGACCTCATGGACCGCACGCCGGAGTTCCTCCGCTTTCGCCTCGGACAGTTCGCCCGCGTGGCGGGAGGCTTCCCGGGCAGCGTCCGCCTCCTTCACCCCGGCCGACACCAGCTCGTCGAGCTTCCGCAGTTCCGTCGACGGCGCCGCAACCTGAAATGTGCCGAGGTAAGTGGCCGTGCCCGCGGCGACCGCCAGCAACACCGTGATCCCGCCCAAAAGGGCTTTCGTGGTATTTGTCTCCGACATCGAGACGCCATTATGCCGGTCAACCCTGTCCGGGCAAGAAAGTGTCCACTCCGCTGGGGCCGCACGCTCCACCACCGCGCACCGCACCGCCGCACCGGCAAAAATTGGCCCCGGCCGCCCAATCGCTACGGTGTCGCCATGACCTTCGCCATCTGCAACGAGATCTATCGTGGCTGGACCCTGCCCGACACCTTCGCCCACGCCCGGCAGGCCGGCTACGACGCCGTGGAAATCGCGCCCTTCACCCTGAGCCCCTACGTCACGGACCTCAGCACAGCCCGGCGGAGTGAAATCCGGGATCAGGCCGCCCGGGCCGGCATTGGCATCTCCGGCATCCATTGGGTGCTCTTCGGCACTGAGGGCCTGCATCTGACCGCTCCCGACGCTGCGATCCGCCAGCGCACCTCCCGCTATTTCCGGGATTTGGTGGCGTTCTGCGCGGATCTGGGCGGCACCCGCATGATCGTCGGTTCCCCCAAACAAAGGAATCTGGAATTCCACACCCCCACCACTGTCGGCATGGAACGGGCCACCGAAGTGCTGCGGGACGCCGTACGGGACGCCGAAGACCGTGGGGTGGTGCTCTGTTTCGAGCCGCTGGCGCCGTTTGAGACCAATTTTATCAATCGGGCCGCCGACGCCCTCCAACTCGCGGAAGGCTTCCGCTCCCCCGCCGCCAGCGTCATCCTTGACGTCAAAGCCCTGTGCGGCGAACCGGGCGGCGACGGCACCGCGGCCAACGTGCCGGCGATCATCCGCGCCTGCGCCGGACGCTTCGCGTATTTTCACGCCAACGATCGCAATCTTAAGGGACCGGGCTTCGGGGACGTTGATTTCCGACCCATCGCCGCCGCCCTGCGGGAGGCGCACTACGACGGGGTGGTCTCGGTGGAGGTGTTCAATTTCGACGAAGGCCCCGAAGTGATCGCCACGCAAAGCCGGGCGAACCTCCGGGCGGCCTTCGGACAATGACCCAGAACCGACTGCCACCGCAGGAAACACTGGCTTCCCTGGGCCCAGCCTTACACCTTCCGCGGCACTTTTAGGCATGAAAAACGACCTCGTGGTGATTTGTGGCGGCGGCGGATTCATCGGCGGCCATCTGGTGGCGGATCTCCGCCGGCAGGGCTACACCCGCATCCGTTCGGTCGATGCCAAGCCCCAATCGCAGTGGTACCAGCGCTTTCCCGACGTGGAGAATCTGGTCCTGAACCTCGAGGAAAAGCCGGCGGCCTACGCCGCGCTGCAAGGCGCGCACACGGTTTACAATCTGGCCGCCGACATGGGCGGCATGGGGTTCATCGAACTCAACAAGGGGCTCTGCATGCTGACGGTGCTCATCAACACCCACCTGTTGATGGCCGCCAAGGATCTCGGCATCCAACGCTACTTCTACGCCTCCAGCGCCTGCGTTTACAACGGCGACAAACAACGGGATCCCAACGTGACCGCGCTGAAGGAGGCCGATGCCTACCCCGCCCTGCCCGAAGACGGCTACGGCTGGGAAAAGCTTTTCAGTGAGCGCATGTGCCGGCATTTCCGCGAGGACTTCGGCGTCGCCACCCGCGTGGCCCGCTACCACAATGTTTACGGTCCGTTTGGCACGTACGAGGGCGGCCGCGAAAAGGCGCCCGCCGCGGTCTGCCGCAAGGTCATCACCGCGAAGCTCACCGGAAAGCATGAGATCGAAATCTGGGGCGACGGCCACCAGACGCGGTCGTTCATGTACATTGAGGACTGCCTGAAGGGTACCCAGATGCTGACCCACAGCGCGTTTGTCGAGCCCCTGAACATCGGCAGCAGCGAACTGGTTTCGATCAACCAGCTGGTCGACATCGTGGAGGACATCGCCGGAGTGAAGTTGCAGCGGAATTACAAACTGGACGCCCCCAAGGGGGTCAACGGCCGCAATTCTGACAACACGCTCATCCAGGCCACGCTGGGCTGGGAACCCGGCACGCGGCTGAAGGACGGCATGGCGAAAACGTACGCGTGGATTTACGAGCAGATGACCGCGACCGCGCGGAGCTGAGCGGACTTCGGTGGCCCGCGGCCGGACCGCCTGCTTTATTCCGGCCCGATGAGCAAAACTGCAGTGCTATTTGCCGGCCAGGGTGCGCAGACCGTGGGCATGGGCCGCGATCTCGCCGCCGCGTTTCCGACCGCCCGAGCCTTGTTCGACCGCGCCGATGCGGTGCTCGCGCACGATCTGACCCGCGTGTGCTTCGACGGCCCGGAAGCCGAGTTAACCCGCACCGAAAACGCCCAGCCGGGCATCTATCTGGTGAGTTGGGTCGCCCTCACCCTCTTGCGCGAACGCGTGCCCGGATTCGAGTTTCAGGCCACCGCCGGACTTTCCCTGGGCGAGTTCACCGCCCTCGCGGCGGCCGGAGTCTGGTCCTTTGAAGACGGTTTGAAACTGGTACGAGCCCGCGGCCAATACATGCAGGAAGCCTGCGAGTCCACCCGCGGCGGCATGGCTGCCATTCTTGGACTCGACGAAGCCGCCACCCGCGAAGTCTGCGCTGCCACCGGGGTGACTCTCGCGAATTTGAATTGTCCCGGCCAGATCGTCATCTCGGGCGACGCGGACCGTATCCCCGCCGCGGTGGAAGCCGCCAAGGCCCGCGGCGCCAAGCGCGCGGTTTCGCTGCCGGTCGCCGGCGCGTATCACTCGCCGCTGATGGCCAGCGCGCAGCCCAAACTCGCCGCCGCCCTCGCCGCCGTGACGTCGCACGCTCCCGGTGTTCCCGTGATCGCCAACGTCACCGCCCAACCCCACGGCGCCCTCGACACCATCGCCGACACCCTGGTCCAGCAGGTGACGTCCTCGGTGCGTTGGGAGGAGAGCATACGGTATCTTCTCGCCCAGGGCTTCACCCGCTTCATTGAACTCGGACCCGGTACGGCTCTGACCGGTTTTCTGAAGCGCATCGACAAGACCGCCACCGTGCTCAACGTGGCGGACGTCGCGAGCCTTGAAGCCACGGTCGCACAATTGTCGGCGGCCTGAACAGCTGCCGCACCCACGACATCCGTCGCGATCAGGTCGACGCTGCCGCCACCAAGGCGGCCCGCAGCGCCTTTTTATCGATCTTGCCGACACTCGTCCGCGGGATCGCCTCCACGAGCCGGATCTCCGTCAGCACCGCCCGCTGATGGATCGCTCCGGACTCGATGAAGCCGTGCAGGAACTTCTGCAATTCCCGCGGTGTAACCTGTCCCGCGTGAGCGGGATGTAGGACCACATCCGCATGGGGCCGTTCGTCCCACTTGGCGTTCGGCACTCCCACGACCGCGACTTCCTTCACCGCTTCGTGCCGGCTCAGGGCATTCTCCAATTCGAGCGACGAAATCCATTCGCCCCCGATCTTGATGACGTCCTTGAGCCGGTCGGTGATCCGCACATAACCGTCGAGATCGCGGTAGGCGATGTCCCCGGTGTGCAGCCAGCCGCCGCGCCACAATTCGGCGGAGCGGACCGGATCCAGATGATAGCCCCCGGTCAACCATGGCGCGCGCAGGACCAATTCGCCTATCTGATCGCGCCCCGGCGGCAACAGCGTCCCGTTGGCACTCCAGATCCCGGCCTCGACGAGCGGAAGCGGAAAGCCAGTGCGCGAACAAACTTCCAGATCCGCCTCAGCGTCGGTGTCGGCGCGATCCGGCTTCGGGTGCGCCGACGCCACCACGGGGCACGTTTCCGACATCCCATAACTGCTGAGGAGTCGAATGCCGCGGGCACGCGCCTGCCGTGCCAGTCCCGCCGGCAACGGGGCGCCGCCCACCACCAGCTTCAGGTTGGACAAATCCACGCCGGCACTTTCCGGATGATTCAACAGAAGCTGGAGCACCGTCGGTACCCCATGCGAAATGGTAACCTTGTGCCGGGCGATCAGGCGCAATAACAACGCCGGTTCAAAGCGGCCCGCGTAAACCTGGGTTAGTCCGAGCAGCGTCGCGAGATACGGAAAACCCCACGCGTGCACGTGGAACATCGGGGTCAACGGCAGATAAACGTCATCACACTGCAACGAGAGCGGATCGTGGTGGACCGAGAAGTTCAGTCCGAGCGCCAGTGTGTGCAGCACCAGTTGGCGGTGGGTGAAATACACGCCCTTCGGTTCACCCGTAGTGCCCGTCGTGTAGAACAGCGTGGCCACGGTGTTTTCGTCGAGATCCGGAAAACAGAATTCCGACGACACCCCGGCCAGCAGCGCTTCGTATTCGCCCGCCAGCGCAATCCCCGGGTCAGCCGGCAGCGCCCCATCGGTCAATGCCACCCACGCCTGCACGTCCGGTAATTGCGGCGCCAGTTGGGCCGCCAGGGGGAGAAAATCCGTGTGCACCAGCATCACCGAGTCCGCCGCGTGCCGGATCGTGTACGCAATCTGCTCGGGGGTCAGCCGCACATTCACGGTGTGCAACACCGCCCCCAGCATCGGCACCGCGAAAAACAACTCCAGATACCGATGACTATCGCAATCCAGCACCCCGACCCGGTCGCCCGGCTTCACCCCCAGGTCCGTGAGCACTCGTCCCAGTCGATCCACCCGGGCAAGAAATTCCGCGTAGGAATGCTCCCGCAGATCCCGGTAAATAATGCGCTGCCCGCCTGCCCAGTGGCGCACACGGGTCAGCAGATCACGGATGAGGAGCGGTTGCACCGGGGGGACAACCCAGGCCGAGGCGGGCGTTTTCATCTTCTATAAAATGGAACTTGATAAGAATGGGGGCGCGGCCGTCGATTGCCAAGCCGGGAACCCACTTCGCCGAAACACCGCGCCCGACTGGCGTCTGAAGCTACGGCCAGACAAAACCTGCATGCTTCGTCCGCAGCATCGGCCGGTGTTTGGGATAAATCTTCTCCCGCCAGGCGGGCCAATCGGTGGTGCTATCCAGTCGTTTGCCTTCCGGCAGTTGCAGCCACAACCGCACCGGCACCAAGCCTTCCGCCACTGTGGGATGCGTCTTGTGCGGGAAACAGTCGCTCAACTTCAACTGCGTCTCCGGTCCCGCCGCGGCTTCCGCCTCCGCATCCCCCTCCGCCGTGAGCGGGGGCGTTCCGACATACGTGAGTTTGATCCGGGTTTCGCCCCACAACACGGTGGCGGGGGTCAGTTCGTCCAGCCACGGCAGGCGGTCCCGCCCGAATTCGTCGAGAAAGGCCGGCAGCAACGCCACGGCCTGAGCGTCCTTCGCCAAAGTCAGGCCGCGGAAGGCGCGCGCGAGGGATCGCTTCATGGCGGCGGCATCCAACGCGGGCAATTCCAACTCCGGCAGCGCCCGGCGGGCACAGGCCGCGCGCGCCAGGAACTGTCGCACGCCGTGATCGAGATTCGGCAACTCAAACCAGCCCCGCGCCGCCGCATCGGCGAGACACGCGCCCGAGGCCATCGGATCCACTTCCCGCTGATGCTCCTGTCCAATGACCAAATCCAAAAAGCGCCGCACCCGCACCGCCGCGACCCGCTTGTGGGTGCGATCATAGAGATGCTCGACCGTCTCCTGAATGTGCTGCGGAAACATTTCGGACAACCACTCGGGCTTCACTGCCGTCGCGTGGCTCAGCAAAGTGAGGGCTCCATTGCGCCCACTGATCTCCCGGATGTGGGCATACACCAACAGCGGCGATTCCGTCACCACCGTCTCGCGCGCGAGCGTGCCAACGCGCCCTTCCGTAAGTCGACAATCCAAAGTTCCGGTGCTCGTTCGCTGCGCCAATTGATCGGCAAATCCCGCCAACAAACAGCGCTCCAAGGCATCCGGGGCGGATCGCATCTCCCCATCCGTGCCCGGTCCCGCTCCCGGCGCCGTCGTTGCCGGCTCCGATCGATGCAGTCGCTCCCGTTCCGCCACCTGCATCAGATGCCGATAGGTTTCGTCGACCTGACGGGCCGTCTGGGCGTGGATGCCGATCCGACGGCAGGCGTCGACGCTGAAGTTCTGATTTTTGGCGTACTGCTGGGCCCGCAGGAGCGTGTAAAAATCACTCGCCGCACTACCCTCGAAAAGTTCGCGAGCCTCCTTCAAATGGGCGTCGTCCCGACCCAGCCGCATCAGCAGATCCCGCCCGCTCACCAACGCCGCGCACAGCGCCGCTGCGGGAACACAATTTCGGGTCGACGCCTCCACCAGCATCCGCGCATACCGGGGATGCATCGGCAGGCGCAGCATCTGACGGCCGACAGGGGTTAGATCCGACTCCGACGTAGCAGGAAGCGGGACTTCCGTTGCGGGCCGCAAGGCTCCCAAGGTCCGCAACAACCGCTCCGCCCGCTCCACTGCGGCCCGGTCAGGACGATCCAGCCAATCGAAATCCGCCGCCCGCCGAATACCCAGGGAGTGGAGCAACAAGACCACTTCCGCCAAATCGGCCCGTTGAATCTCCGGCGTGTTCTTGGAAGCGCGGTTCAAGTGACCGCTCTCCGTCCACAAGCGCCAGCACGTGCCCGGCGCCGTTCGACCGGCGCGACCCGCGCGCTGATCCGCACTCGCCCGGCTGATCTCCTCCACCAGCAGCGTCTGAATGCCGCGCTCGGCATCGTATCGGGCCACCCGCGCCAGCCCGCCATCCACTACGTGGCGGATGCCATCGATGGTGATCGATGTCTCTGCGACATTCGTGGCCACCACGACCTTGCGCACCGGATGCGGTTGAAACGCCCGATCCTGCTCCTCCATGGGCAGATCGCCGTGCAGGGGAATATAGGCCACGCGTTCGCCGAGCGACGCGGCGCGCAAGGCACTGATGGTGGCGTTGATTTCCGCCATGCCGGGCATGAACACCAACACATCGCCGTCCCAACCCTGCGCCACGATCGCCTCGACCGCTTCCGCCGCCAATTCGGTCCGGGGCCGTTCATCCGCGTAATCAGCCCAGCGCACCTCCACCGGAAAGGCGCGTCCCTCGGAGACCAGAATCGGTGCCGCCGGAACAGATCCGTCCGCGGCTGTCTCCCCCGTTCCCGCCGCCAAATACCGCGCCACCGGCTCGGCTTCAAGCGTCGCCGACATCACCAGCAGCTTAAGGTCCGGCCGGCGTTCGCGCTGAATGCGCTTGGCCAAGGCTAGAGACACGTCGCTGAGCAGATTGCGTTCGTGAAATTCATCGAACACCAGGCACCCGATGTCCGCCAAATCCGGATCATCCTGCAGCCAACGCAGCAGCACACCCTCCGTGATAAAACAGATCCGCGTTCCTTGGCTGGTGCGATCTTCGAAGCGGATCTGGTATCCCACCTCGCCGCCCACTCGCGCATTGCGTTCCCACGCGACGCGCGTCGCCACGGTTCGCGCGGCCACGCGGCGGGGTTGGAGCACGACGATCTGCCGCGTGCCGGCCAGGCCGGCATCCAGCAGCATTTGGGGCACCTGCGTGGTTTTACCGGAGCCGGTCGCCGCGACCAGCACCAACTGATTGCCGGTCGTCAGGAGGCGGACGATGTCGGCATGAAGTTGCCAGACAGGGAGCGCAAGGTTCGGCACGGGAAGGGAACGAAGATCAGCGCGGGCTGAGCCAGAGCAGCAAGCCGAGGGTGATGATGGAAACCACCGCCATCACGCCGGACGGCATGATCTTTTTGGTGGAGGCATAGCGCACCGTGAAGAGCACCATGAGAAAACCGGCCACGGCCTGGGCCGCGAGGACGGGCAACTTGCCCAGTGCCACGAGCACCAGCGGCACCGCGCAGGCGGCCGACATGATCAGGGACACCTTGCTTTTCGCCTTCAGGAACCCCATCAGCCCGCCCACCACAATCAGGGCGGTATAAACCCAAACGACGGTAATCGCATTCATGCCGCCCACCATGGCGGTTTTGTTCCGCGGGGAAAGCGCAGACATCCGTCGGTTCCCCGCTTCCCTTCGGCGTCTACCTTCCATCGTCCGCATGAGCCGCATCACCGGTAATTCGGAGGATTTTGACGTTGACGCACCCGGCGCCTGACGGAGGCTGCCCGAAGTCGGCTGTTCATCATGAAACCTCGCACTCGGACCGGCGGATTTACCCTCATCGAACTCCTGGTGGTCATTGCGATCATCGCCATTCTGGCCGGCATGCTGTTGCCGGCCCTCGCCCGGGCGAAGAGCAAGGCGCTGCAGATCAATTGCGTGAGCAATCTGAAACAGCTTGGGCTCGCCCACTTCACCTACGTCAACGACACCAGCCGCCTGCTTCCCTATACGCCGGCCGGCGATCAGAATCTCTGGTTGGGCACCCTGATGTCGTATCAGGCCAACGTGCACAAGCTGCGGTACTGTCCCTCAACGCGGGAACCGCTGAAGCGCATCGTCCGGAATCCGGCGAATCCGAACTACGGGACGACCGATGAAACCTGGATCTGGCCCACGAACGGCACCCGCGGATACCAAGGCAGCTACTGCATCAATGGCTGGCTGTACTCGCCCGAGCCCGCCCCCGACATGGAGGCCAAGGCCTATCAAAAGGAGGCCAACATCGCCAGTTCGTCACAGACCCCGGTGTTTGGCGACGGCATGTGGGTGGACGCCTGGCCCGAGCCGACCGACGCCCCGGCGCGGGATCTCTACGTGGGCGATGGTGTCGCCGGAGGATTGGGTCGTTTCCTGATCGCCCGGCACGGCGGCAAGGGCACCGTGAAATCGTCCTTCAAGGTCGCGGCGGGTGAGCCATTGCCAGCCGGCATCAATCTGGTGTGTGCGGACGGCCACGTGGATTTTGCGCGATTGGACACCCTATGGAACTATCTCTGGCACCGCACCTGGGTGGCACCGGCCACCCGCCCTAGGTAATCTCCAGTTCCCCGTTCCCATCCGGTAGCACCGTCCCCGAAGGTAGGACGATCAGCAACTCACTGGCGCTGATCCATCCACCAGATGATGCCGCCGAGCAAGGCGGAGAACAGCGCGCCCACGAACAAGGCAGCCATCAACTGACGTTGACGCTTCAGCTTCACCCCGCGGCCCTGACCGGGCAGCAGGTAGTAGCGGTGTTCATCCGGATTCTTTGGTTTACCCCAACCGAACATGATTACAGGCCTGTAACTTGGCGTCCCGGACCCACCCGACGCAAACCGAAGCGCAGCAGCCGAAAACGGTGAACCGCCCCCATCCGAAGCCGACTCCCCAGTCCAACGCGCCCCAAAAAGCGAACCTGCCACCCCATTCACAACTGGGCCAAATAGGGAGCCTGCCCCAATCTGCGGCACTGCCGGATAGTGAACCTGCCCCAATCTTCGCGCCCCTCTACCCAACCCCAACGGGCCGCCATCCCATAGCCTTGGGAGTCGCCCGGGCATCCCCGCCTCCGCCGGACCCGGAGCTCAACGGGGCACAATAACGAACCTGGCACTCCATTCGCGGCCGAGCCCAATGGGGAGCCTGGCACCATCTACGGCACCCGCAGAACGGTGATCCTGCCCCCACGCATAGGCCGCCCCAATCCCAACGGGATGGAATCCTTCAGCCCGGGGTTGCGCGCCTCGCGCTACCCCGGGTTTAAGCCCCCCAATAGCCCCAACCCCATCGGGGTTGAATCAAAAGGCGCCCCCCCGATCAAAGCCGACCGCGCCCAATAGGGAGCCTGCCCCCATCTCCGGCACTGACGGATGGCGAACCGAATTGCGTCGGGGCGCGGGAGGGCTCCAAAGTACGGCCCCAATGGCTTGGGAAATTGTTCCGCAGAAAGATACCACCACGTTGGTCGAGGCCGTCGCCAGCGCGTGGAAGGATTGGATCCACTTCGGTGCCGGCACCGGTCGCCGTCGTTCCGTCGCTCTGGGGGGCGGGCGGGTGTTCGGGCGTTTCCTCGAGACCGCCGCCCGCTTGCTGGCGCCCGAGCGCGCCGGCCTCGACGAGCTGGATTTCTTTTGGGGCGATGAGCGGTGCGTGCCACCCGATTCCGACGACAGCAACTTCCGGCTCGGTCGGGAGCGCTTTCTGCAGCCTCTGGGCATTTCCGCCCAGCAGATCCATCGCCTCCGCGGCGAGGCCATGCCCGAGGAAGCCGCCCGGGCGGCGGAAGTCGTGCTCCGGGTCGCCACCGGTACGCGCGCCGGACAAATCCCGGAGCTGGATCTGGTGTTTCTCGGTCTCGGCGAGGACGGACACGTCGCGTCGCTGTTTCCGGAGGCGCCCGCGGAAGTCACGGATTCAACCGCGGTCTTTCTGCCCGTGATCGGTCCCAAGCCGCCGCCGCAACGCTTAACCTTGAGTTATCCGATGCTGGCCCGGGCACGCGAGGTCTGGGTGATCGCCTCCGGGGCCGGCAAGGTGGACGCCTTGCGCGAAAGTCTACGCGACGGCGGAACCACGCCCTTGGCCCGCGTCCTCCGCGAACGGGCACAGACCCGGATCTACACCGACATCCAGAGCTGAAGCTCGGACGGGCTCCACCGGTCGACCGCGGATCGCCATCGCGAATCCGGGTACCCCGTTATTGCCGGTTTACTTGCAGGGCGAACAACCGTCGTGCGCTGGCGACGTACAACGTTCCGTTGGCCGCCACGGCGGTCGCACTGGTGGGCGCGCCCAATTCCACGCGCTGCAACACCTTCTTTTCCCGGCTCGCCGCGAAGATCCAGAAGTCTCCGCGCCGCGTTCCCACATACACCTTGCCGTCCGCCACCAACGCCGACGCCCAGATCTCCCCCGCCAACTCGTGCGTCCAAACCACCGCTCCCGTCTTCGCATCGGTGCAGTGCAGGACCCGCTGGGAATCGGTGCTGAAAACCAAACCCTCGGCCGGATCCAGCGCCGGCGTGGCCATGGTGTGCCGGCCCAGATCGTAGGACCACACCACCGCGTTGGTGCCCAGATCCCCGGTGCCAGCCGGTTGAAAGCACTTCAACCACGCCGCGTTCTTGCCCCAGAACCAATCGCCCCCCCCCGTCGCATACACCCGGCCGTCCAACACCACCGGCATGCCATAGATGTTCGCCGGCCCCATCGCGCGATTGTTCAGGTAGGGATGCGGGTCGTCCGTGGTCGCCGTGGGATCAAAGCGGAACTGCCAGCGCTTCTTCAATTTCAAAACCAGTCCCTTCCCGGCCTGTGTGTCCGCCGGCAGCGGATCGAAGCCATAGAGAATCCCATTGCCGCCCGCGAAGACGATGGTGTCGCGGCCATCGACGCGCCCGAACGCGGGCGACGACCACGTGCAATGAAACGTATCCGCGCCCATGCCTTCCGCATCGACCGCCAGCAGCTGGCCGGTGCGTTTATCGACCACCACCAGACTCGGCGCCTGCGGCCGGCGGATGACCTTATGGGTATTGTCCACGCCATTGCCGCTGTTGAGATACAGGTGCTGCCCCAGGATTAGCGGCGAACAGTGGATCGCATCATGCGGCCAGATCCCCACGGCGGGATCGTTCTTGAGATCAAATTTCCAGAGGATGTCCGCGTCCAGCGGCCCGACCTGATGCGGCGTGGCCGGGGCATTGGTGCCGCGCGGGGTGTAATACGCACCTTCGGTGAGGAACGGTCCGTCGTTGCCGTTCGCCATCCCCCGCGCATCGAGACACAGCAGGGCGCCCCGGTTGTCGACCACATAAACGCGCTCGCCTTCGACCGTGACCGGCGACGACATGCCGGTCTTGGGCCAGTCCATGTAGATGTCCTCCTCCTGCTTGGGGACGACGAGTTGCCACAGCAATTTCCCGGTGGCTTCGTCCAGACACAACATCACCCCGCGATCCCCCACGTGCGCCGGATCCCGGGGATGCTCATTGTTGGTGCCAATGTAGACCCGGCCGCCGGCGACGACCGGCGTGCCGTGCCCGTCCCCGCCCAATTCGGCCGACCACTTCACGTTTCGGCCGGTGGCGGGATCGAACTCCCCGGGCAATCCCCGCTCGGGGGACGCCATGTTGCGGGACCAAGCCTGGCCGAACTGGGCCCAATCACCCGCGTTCACCGTCGCCCCGACGCAGCCGCCTAAAAGAATCCACCAAGAGAGGAATTTCATCGCGCAGTCCTATTTTCCGTTTCCGATTTTCTTCGCCGTCCGCAAGTGCACGTCCGCAAAATCCAGGAACGCCGCCCAATCGACGGCGTTCATGGAATGCTTGCCCGGGCGGACGAAATAACCGAGGCGGCTCTTCACCAGTTCCCCTTCGGGCGGCGGACTGGTGGCATCGCAGCCTCCGGCGCCGAGCAGGCGGTAGACGGATTCGGCCCCCCGCAACACTTCGAATTGTCCCACCGGATTTGCCCAGGTGTCCTCGGTCGCGTTGCTGAGCAGAACCGGCCGCGGCGCCATCAGGGCCACGAGCGCGTTCTGATCGAACGGCAGGCGGGAGGGATCGTCATTGAACTCCTTGTAACGGGCGTTGAACCAATGCGGGAAGGCAGTGTTGATCCGCTTCACCGATTCACCCACCACGCCGCGGCTGGGGGCAGTGCCGCCACAGCCAGCCTGGCACGGAATGGCCAGGGCGATCCGTTCATCAAAGGCGGCCGCCAACAAGGCCGTCTTGCCGTTGCGCGAGTGCCCCACCACCGCAATGCCGTGCGGATCCACCCGGCGATCGGTCACCAGATAGTCCACGCAGCGCTGCAGGCCCCACGCCCACGCCGCAATCGTACCGCGATCCGCCGTCGGGTTCGTCACACCCATCAATCCCGCCTGCCAGTGATAAACCCCGTCCGAGACCTCCGCCCGATCGGAATCAATATCCGCCGTGGCGATCGTCGCAAACCCGTACCCACGATCAATGATGGTCTCCAACGGCCAGTCCTGCGCCTGGCGGCCCCGCGCCGACTCGGTGGCGTGGCCATCCGGGCACCCGGGACAGTTTGAGCGGACCCAGCCGCGACCGAGCGGAATGCGCGGATCCGAATGCACCGCGTGATTGCCGCAGAAATTCAGCGAGAGAAAGAGCGGTACCGGCCCGGGCACGTTGCGGGGCGTCACCAGCATCAGGTCCAACTGTGGCGAATCCGCATCGAAGGTCAGCGTGAGCGTCGTCAGGATCGCCTTGCCGCCGAGGAAATCGAGATGTTCCCCCGTGATCCGCGCCGAGAATTGCGAGGGCTTCGCCGGAAGCGTCCCGTACATGTAGTGTTGGAACAGCGCCTTCAATTCGGGACGACGCCGGCGGGTCCATTCCTGCGGGGTGGTCGCCTTCCGGCCATCGAGGCCCACCAGGGGGTCAGGAAGTCCAGGGTTGGCAGGCAGTTTGGCGAACTCGGGGAAAACCGATGGGGCCGCCCTTCCGGCGGGAGCCGACGAAACCACCAAGGCCGTGACCAACAGCCACGGCTTCACAGAGAAAACACCACGGAGAGACATCCCCGCCAAACTGCCCCGCCAGCCTCACTCAGGGAAGGCTTTTGTCGGCCGAACGGGCCCCGGGATCCGCGTCAAAACGGGCCGCATCTCCGATCCCGCATGGCCCGGGAAACCCGGAACCAAGTTTGACCGCGGCGTTTTCCCTGCTCTTTTGGAGCCCGTCGGTTATGAAACGTAACAACGTCACCACAGTAACAGGTCAGCGCCACTTCGGCGCCATGCCTTGTTCCTGGCTCCAGATTGAGCCAGCCGGGGTGAATCCGTTCGTTTCCCAGAAGTAACCGCTTCGACGCTTTCAGGAAACCTCGGAACCCCAAAGGTTCCGAGGGTTTTTATTTTCCGAAACCCGTCGACCTCCCAACCAAACAAAAAACACAAAGTACAATTGTCCGTAGAACATGAAGACACCTTGGAATGAAACACCCCGGCCCTTCCGGTTGGGCCGCCCGAATGAGCCGCACGAGTTCCCCGCCGCCGTGGCCGGTGAGTACGACATCACCGTGCCGTATGTCCGCACCCAGGAGCATCCGCTCGAAGTCCTGAAGAACCGCCTCCTGCGCGAGGTGCTGAGCGCCACCCAGGAGGCCGGCTTGCTGGCGCCGGTGCGGCGGGCGGCGAACGAAGCGGCCGCGCTGGCCTGGATGGAACCGTTCCCGCTGCTGGTGTTTCCCGAGCTGTTCGCGGAAAAGATCCTGACCGCCAACAGCCGGGTCCGGCAGCAACGGCACGTCCGCACCCGTACCGCCCGTTTGCTGGAGGCCTTCGCATGATGGCCCCAGCCGCAGTACTGCCCGCAGTAACGCTCGTTATCCGGCCCGGACGGTGGACGTCGACCCAGTGGCAGCGCCACTGGATGGACGTCCGCCGTCCGGGTTTTTCCGCGTCCGCGTCCCGTGGACCCGCCGGCGGACACGTCGTGGCCTACTGATTACTGGTGAGTTCCCCGGGGGTCGCTACGGTTGCGGCCTTGCATGAAGGTCCAGCTTGCTTACGGACATGGTCATCTGGCAGTGGAACTGCCGGACGATCGCACCACGGTCATCTCACCCGCCCCGCGACCCGGTTTGCCCGATGAACGGGCGGCCTTTCTGGCGGCGCTCGATCAACCGATCGGCACCGCACCGCTGAGCAGCCAATTGCGGCCCGGCGTGAAGGTCTGTGTGCTGTTTACCGACATCACCCGGGCGACCCCCAACGAACGCATCCTCCCCTGGCTCCTCAGCTACCTGGAGCAACACGGGGTGAAGCGGGATCAAATCACCCTGCTCAACCAGCTCGGCACCCATCGACCCAACACCCAGGCCGAACTGACCCGCATGCTCGGCGCGGAAATCGTCGCCAACTACCGGGTGCTGAATCACGAGCCGGAAAACCACGCCGCCTGCGTCGCCCTGGGCACCACCAAGACCGGCACGCCGGCCTGGATCAACCGGCATGCGGTCGAAGCCGACGTACGGATTCTGACCGGCTTTATCGAGCCCCATTTCTTCGCCGGTTTCAGCGGCGGACCGAAGGCCCTCATGCCCGGCGTGGCCCACGTCGAGACGGTCATGAGCAATCACGGGGCCCAGCACATCGGCGATCCCAACGCCACCTTCGGCATTTGCGAAGGCAACCCATTGTGGGAGGAATTGCGGGACATCGCGCTGCGGGTTGGTCCCAGCTTTCTGCTCAACGTCACGCTCAACGAGGAACGGCAACTGACCAACGTCTTCGCCGGCGACCTGCTGGCCGCGCATCGGGCCGGACGCGACTTCGTGCGCACCTCCGCCATGCAACGCGTGGAGGCGCCGTTCGACATCGTCGTCACCACCAACTCCGGCTATCCGCTCGATCAAAATCTCTATCAAGGAGTGAAGGGGATGAGCGCCGGCAATCGCATTCTGAAGGCTGGGGGTCTGCTCATTCTCGCTGCCGAATGCCAGGAAGGTGTGCCCGCCCGCAGTCCGCTCGACGTCTTCCTCCGCGAATGTTCGTCCTCCGCCGAGATCCTCGTGCGCCTCAACACGCCCGGATTTGTCCGGCCCGAACAGTGGCAGGCCCAGATCCAGGCGCTGATCCAAAGTCGCGCCCGCGTTCTCGTTCACACCTCGATTCCCGACGACGTCCTGCGGGCGGTGCATCTCGAACCGTGCGCAGACATCGCCGCCGCCGTGCGCGCTGAATTGGCCGCCCGCGGCCCTTCGGCCCGCGTAGCCGTCCTGCCGCAGGGGCCGCTCACCATTCCGTACCTGGCCTCGTGAACCCCGCCCGCTCCCGTCCCGGCCGTTCCAGCGGGTGGTTCCGACAGCTATCCACCCCTCTGCTGTGCCTTTGGCTGGCCGTCGCCACCCACGCACAGCAGCGAAACGATCCCAATCGTCCGCGCTGGCGGATGACGGATCGACCCAACATCGTCCTGATCCTGGCGGACGACCTGGGTTGGGGCGCCACGGGACCTTACGGGCAGGAAAAAATTCGCACGCCGAATCTGGATCGACTGGCCGCGGAGGGCATGCGGTTCACCCAAGCGTACGCCGGCTCCACGGTGTGCGCCCCGAGCCGCTGTTCGCTGATGACGGGCCGGCACACCGGCCACGCCCGGATTCGCAGCAACGACGAAATCCCCCTCCAGCCCGAGGACGTCACGCTGGCCGAAGTGCTGCGGGGCGTGGGGTATCGCACCTCCGCGGTGGGCAAATGGGGCTTGGGCTGGCAGAACACGACCGGTCATCCCCGCCAGCAAGGCTTCGAGGAATTCTACGGTTTCCTCGGCCATCTGGACGCCCATAACTACTATCCGCCCACCTTGTGGCGCAACGAGGAAGAGGTCCCGCTGCGCGGCAATCAAAACGCCGGTCGTCAGGTCTATGCGCCCGACGAATTCCTCCTCGCGGCGACCAACACCATCCGGCTGTACCAGAATCACCCGTTCTTCCTCTACTACGCCCCCACCCTGCCGCACGCAAACAACGAGCGCGGCACCAATGGCATGGAGATCCCGAGCGCCGGTGAGTATGCCGGCAAGCCCTGGCCCGCGCCCGAGCGCAACAAGGCGGCGATGATCACCCGCCTCGACGCGGACGTCGGCCGCCTGCTGGATGCCTTGCGCTACTTCAAGGTCGAGCTGGACACGATCGTCATTTTTACCAGCGATAACGGACCGCACGTGGAAGGCGGCACTTCCACCAACTATTTCCGCGACGCCGGACCGTTCCGCGGCATCAAGCGCGACCTCTACGAAGGGGGCATCCGTGTCCCGTTGATCGTCCGTTGGCCGGGCGTCATCCCCGCCGGCAAGGTCAGCGACCGCCCCGTCGCCTTCTGGGATCTCCTGCCCACCGTGGCCGAACTGGCGCGGGCCACGG
Source organism: Verrucomicrobiota bacterium (assembly GCA_947471985.1). Classification (GTDB taxonomy): domain Bacteria; phylum Verrucomicrobiota; class Verrucomicrobiia; order Limisphaerales; family UBA9464; genus CANIZL01. The sequence goes on from CANIZL010000012.1 coordinate 61,556, forward strand.
TGCCCAAGGGATTGGACGGGCTGTCCTTCGCCCCCACCCTGCGCGGCCGGCAGCAGACCAATCAACACGAGCATTTCTACTGGGAATTTCACGAGGGCGGCTATCGCCAGGCCGTCCGCCTGGGGGATTGGAAGGCGGTTCGACTGGATGTCGGCCGGCCGTTGGAGCTGTATGACCTCGCCCAGGATCCCGGCGAAGCCCGCAACGTCGCCGCAGCGAACCCGGAAATCCTGGCGCGCGTGGAAACCATTCTGAAGTCCGCCGCGGATCCCTGGGTGAAACCGGTGAGCACCATTCCGCCGCCAGCGTGGAAGGAACCCGCTCCCGCCGCCGCCCCGCCCCGCTGATCGATCCACTGTCTGAAAACCGCCTGCGGGAGCGCAATTCCGCAACGGAATCGCCCCCACCCCGGGAGCGGCGGGCCGCCCGGCCCCGCAAGGCAAATTCGTCACCGGCTTGTCACCCGCCCGGGGCTCGTTAAGGTCCGCGCCGTTTTATGGCGTTCCTCAACGAGAATTATCTCAAGCTGAAAGCGGGCTACCTGTTCCCGGAAATCGGCCGGCGCGTGAAGGCGTTCACCGATGGCAATCCCACCGCGGCCGCCCGTCTCATCCGCTGCGGCATCGGCGATGTCACCGAGCCCCTTCCCGCGGCCATCACCGCCGCGATGCACCGCGCGGTCGATGAACTCAGCGTCCGCGCCAGCTTCAAAGGCTACGGGCCCGAACAGGGCTACGATTTCCTCCGACACGCCATCGCCGAAAACGATTTCCGGGCACATGGACTCGACGTCGCCGACGACGAGATCTTCGTCAGTGACGGTTCCAAGTGCGATTGCGGCGCCATCCTCGACATCCTGGGCGGTCAGAACGTGCTCGCCATCACCGACCCGGTGTATCCGGTGTATGTCGACACCAACGTCATGGTCGGGCACACCGGTCCCGCGGATGAGCAGGGGGCCTATGCCGGCATCCACTACCTGCCGTGCACCCCGCAGAACGGCTTCATTCCGGAACCGCCGAAGGAAAAGGTGGATGTCATTTATCTCTGTTCCCCGAACAACCCCACCGGGGCGGCGGCGAATCGGGCCCAACTGGAAGCCTGGGTGAAGTACGCGCTGGCCAACCGGTCCATCATCCTCTTCGACGCGGCCTACGAGGCCTACATCGGTGAGGCGGGGATTCCGCATTCCATTTACGAGATTCCCGGGGCCCGGGAATGCGCCATTGAGTTCCGCAGTTTCTCCAAGAACGGCGGCTTCACCGGCGTGCGCTGCGCCTTCACCGTGGTGCCCAAATCCCTGCTCGCCGCCACGGCCACGGGCGAATGGAAACCCCTGCACCCACTCTGGTCGCGCCGGATGACCACCAAGTTCAACGGGGTCTCGTACATCACCCAGCGCGGTGCGGAGGCGGTGTACTCGCCCGAAGGCAAGGCGCAGGTGCGATCCCTGATCGAGCACTACCTGGGCAACGCCCGCATCCTCGTGGCCGGCGCCCAACAGGCCGGACTCACCGTCTTCGGCGGCCGCAACGCGCCCTATATCTGGGTGGGCGCCCCGGCCGGCGTCACCAGCTGGCAGGCCTTCGACCGCATCCTCAACGAGGCCAACGTGGTCATCACCCCCGGCAGCGGGTTTGGTCGCAATGGCGAGGGCTTCTTCCGCGTCAGCGCGTTCAATAGTCGGGCCAATGCCGAGGAAGTGGCCCGCCGCCTGGTCGCTCTGAAGTGGTGATCCCGCGTCCGTCCGAGCCGGACGGACGCCCAATCTCCCCGGTCGTTCTCCCGCATTCCACGGGGATGGGGGAGGCACACCACCCCGATCCTCGGACGAGTCTCGACAAGGGGCTCCGTAGCCGGCACCCTTGCCAGGCGATTCACGGCCGTGGCGATCACCAAAAAAATCTGTCTGCTCGGCGCACCCGGCGTGGGTAAAACCAGCCTGTTGCGCCGCTACGTGCATGCGCTTTTCAGTGAGCGTTATCAGACCACGGTGGGCGTGTGCATCGAAAAGAAGGTCGTGATCACGCCGGCCGGGGAAATTGTGCTGGTCCTCTGGGATCTGGCCGGGGATGACGATCAACAGCGGCTTCAAGCCAGTTACCTCCGCGGCTCGTCGGCCTTGCTGCTGGTGGCCGACGGTACGCGCCCGGAGACCCTGACCGCCGCCTTGGAAATCCAGGACCGCGTGGTGGCCCTCGGTTCCCCGGCCCCGTTCGCGCTGGCGCTCAACAAGGCGGACCTGACCGCGGAATGGCGCCTGACCGACGCGCAGATCGGGGCCGCGGCCCCGCGAATGGCTTCGGTGACCCGCACCAGCGCCAAGGCGGGTGACGCCGTCGAGTCCCTGTTCCAACAACTCGCGCTGCATTCCCTGAAGGCATGACGGCCGCTCTGTTGGCAGCGTTGGACCTCGTGGTCTTGGAACGGGGGCCCGCCGGCACCCTGGCGGTGACCGGACAGGCGCCCACCTGGCTGCCTGCCGTTTGGCCCGCGGTGGCCGGCTCAGGCTGCCTGGAGCCTTCCCGCGATTCACCCTTTCTGGAGAACTTCCTCGTCGATGCCGAGGAGTTTTGGGCCTCGGGCATTCCGGGGCGAATGGAATCCGGCACCTGGCAGGAACGCGGCCCCGAAGGTGTCGAATCCGAGTTTGCCGCGACGGCCGTCACCCTGGCTCACCAACGGGTGCTGCTGGTGGAGCGCCTGCCGGCGGGCAATCTGAACCAGTCCCGCCTGCTGCAGCGCAATCGGGAACTCGCGCTGGTCAACCAACGCCTCCAGCAAACCGAGGCCGCCTTCCGCGCCGCCAAGGAGGCCGCCGAGGCCGCAAATCAGGCCAAAAGCAATTTCGTGACCCAGATCAGCCACGAAATCCGCACGCCCATGAACGGACTCTTAGGGATGCTCGAGCACGTCCTGCTCTCGTCCCTCACCCCGGAGCAACGGTCCCATCTGGTAACCGCCCAAAACTCCGCCGAAGATCTCCTCACCCTCATCAACGACCTGCTCGACCACGCCAAAATCGAAGCCGGCCGAATGGAGCTCCACGAGGAGGATTTTCTCCTCCGCCACGAATTGGACGAGGTGCTGCACCCATTGCTCATACGCGCCCAGCAAGGAGGCATCGAATTGACGCGGTACGTGGCACCTTCCGCACCTGATGCGCTCCAGGGCGATCCGGGCCGCATCCGCCAGGTGCTCCGCAATCTCGTCGGCAACGCCCTCAAATTCACTCCCCGGGGCGCGATCCACATTTCCGTCAATGCTGCCGTACTCCCCGCCGCTGCGGATTCCCCGCCGGGCGCCATGCCCACTCGGTACGAACTGCGCGTCGCCGTCAGTGATACCGGCATCGGCATCGCCCCGGAGAAACTGCCCCAACTCTTCCAACCGTTCTCCCAGGCGGACAGTGGCATTCAAAAACGCTTCGGCGGAACCGGCCTGGGCCTGGCCATCTGCCAGCAGTTGGTGACCCTGATGAAGGGCACCATCCAAGTGACCAGCACGCTCGGCCGGGGCAGCGAATTCACCTTCACGGTCCAATTACTCGCCGCCAGTGCTCCCGCCCCCGCTCCACCTCCGCCGGACATACGGGCCACGCTGGCACCGCCGTCCGCAACCGCGTCCCGGCCACCGCTCCGCGTCCTCGTCGCCGACGATCATCCGGTCAATCGCGAGGTGGCCGCCGCCTTCCTGCAGAACCTGGGACATCCTCCCCCAACCTTCGCCGAAGACGGTCGCATCGCGCTGAATCAAATCCTCACCAACGAATTCGACGTCGTCCTTATGGACGTCCAGATGCCCGAATTGGACGGACTGGCCGCCACCCTGGAGTTGCGGCGGCGGGAGGATGCCGCCGGGGCGCCCCGACTGCCCGTGATCGCGCTCACCTCGCACGCCGGAAAGGCCGAACGGGACGCGTGCATGGCGGCGGGCATGGACGATTTCCTCGCCAAACCCGTGCGCCGTGCCGAATTGGAACGGGCCCTGGCCGCAGTGCTCCCCCACCACACCGAAACCCCGCCGGCACCCGCGCCGAGCGAATCCTTCGTCACGCCGGAACTGCACGATTTGCTGTGCACCACGACCGCCGAGGGGCTCGCTCGACTCCACAAGGCCCTGCAGCAGCGCGATGCCCGCACCGGCATCAACACGGCCCACTATCTCCGCGGCGGGCTGGCCATCCTCGAAGACACCACCCCGGCGACCATCGCGGGATCCGTCGAGGAAGCCCTCAAGCGCAACGACTTCGCCGCGGCCCAAGCGCGCACGGATCAGTTGGCGGAAGCCATCCGGACCGCCCTGGGCGTCGCCACGTAACTGCCCACGCCTCCGCCCACGCACCCGCCCGCGCTGCCGGCATTGCCGCTCCCCTTCCGCCGCGCCCCTAATTTCCCGACATGACCGATCCCCGCGTCACCGAACTCCAGCAACTGCTGCCCCGTTGCCTGCTCCCGGATTGGGTGCGCCTCGGCGCCCGTGCCGTCCGTCTGTTTCACGACCGCCATCATCCGGACGCCCATACAGCCATCCTCGAACGTCTCCTCGCCGCCGCCCGCGAATCCGTGGCCGCCCGCGTCCGTCGGGCGGAATTCGTCCCCCGCCCCACCTACCCCTCCAATCTCCCCATCACCGCCCGCAAGGACGAGATCGTCGCGGCCATCCGCCAACATCAGGTGGTCGTCATCGCGGGCGAAACCGGCTCCGGCAAAACCACGCAGATCCCCAAGATGTGCCTGGACGCCGGCCTCGGTATCGAAGCCAAAATCGGTTGCACCCAGCCACGCCGCGTCGCCGCCCTCTCGATCTCTCAACGCATCGCCGAGGAACTCAACGTGGCCTGGGGCCGCGAAGTCGGCTGCAAGATCCGCTTCGACGATCGCTCCGGCAATGACACCTACATCAAACTGATGACCGACGGCATCCTGCTGGCGGAAACCCAGGGCGATCCCACCCTCGCCGAATACAACGCGCTGATTCTCGACGAGGCCCACGAGCGCAGCCTCAACATCGATTTTCTCCTCGGCCACCTCAAAGGCCTGCTCAGCCGGCGCACCGATCTGAAGCTGATCATCACGTCAGCCACCATCGACACCTCCGCGTTTTCCCGGCACTTCAATGATGCCCCGATCATCGAGGTCTCCGGCCGCACTTATCCGGTCGAGGTGATCTATCAACCCATGGATGCGGACGCCGAGGATCGCGGCGATCTGACCTTCATCGACGGCGCCGTCCGCGCCACCCAGGAGGTGATCGACAACTCCAGCACGGGCGACGTCCTCATCTTCATGCCCGGCGAGCGCGACATCCGGGAAGCGGCGGATCAACTGGAGGGCCGATGCGGCGGCGAGGCACAGATCATTCCGCTCTATGGCCGTCTGGCCACCGGGGATCAGCAGCAGGTCTTCCAGACCTGTGATCGCCGCAAGATTGTCATCGCCACCAACATCGCGGAGACCTCCCTCACCATTCCTGGAATCCGGTTTGTAATCGACTCCGGTCTGGCCCGCATCAGCCGCTACACCGCCCGCACCCGCACCAAACGCCTGCCGGTTGAAGCCGTCTCGCGCAGCAGTGCCGATCAACGCAAAGGCCGCGCGGGTCGCGTGGAAGCGGGCGTGTGCATCCGCCTGTATTCGGAGGAAGACTACCTCGCCCGGCCCCAGTTCACCCAGCCGGAAATCCAGCGGGCCAATCTCGCCGAGGTCATCCTTCGCATGAAGGCGTTCCGATTGGGGGAAATCGAAACCTTTCCCTTCGTCAATCCACCCGCCCCCGCCGCGATCTCCGGTGGCTACGCCCTCCTGCAGGAACTCGGCGCCCTCGATGCGGAACGTCAACTCACGCCGCTCGGACGCGACCTCGCCCGGTTGCCCATCGATCCCACGTTGGGCCGCATGTTGCTGCAATCGCAGACGGAACACGCGACCCACGAACTGCTCATCATCGCCGCCGGCCTGAGTATTCAGGATCCCCGCGAACGGCCCCTCGATCAACGCGATGCCGCCGATGCCGCCCACCGTCGGCACGCCGATCCGCGTTCGGATTTCCTCACCCTCCTGAACCTGTGGAATGCCGTCCACGATCAATGGGAGAATCTCCGCACGCAGAGCCATCGACGTAAGTTCTGCCGGCAACATTTCCTCTCGTACACGCGCATGCGCGAATGGCAGGATCTGTACGCCCAACTCCACGGCGCTCTCGACAATCTCGGCACGGTGCGCCTCAACGAGAGTTCCGCCGACTACGACGCCATCCACCGCTCCGTGCTCAGCGGCTTGTTGGGACACGTCGCCATTCGCGAGGAACGCAACGCCTACAAGGCTGCGGGCAATCGTCCGGTGGCGCTGTTCCCCGGATCGATGCTGTTCGAACGCGGCCAACCCCCGCGCAAGGGACCGCCGGGCAAAGATCGGCGGGCCGCTCCGCCCGAGCCCAAATCCAAGCAGCCCGCGTGGATCGTCGCCGGCGAAATCGTCGAGACTTCCCAACTCTTTCTCCGCACCGTCGCGGGCATCGATCCCCACTGGATCCTGCAGCTCGCGCCGCACCTCTGCACCATCACCCATCAGCATCCGCACTGGAGCGCCGAGGCGGGTCGGGTGTTGGTGGAGGAGATCAGCCGGTTTCAAGGCCTTGAGATCGCCCGTCGGCACGTCGCCTACGGCAACCTCAAACCCGCCGATGCCACGGACATCTTCATCCGCTCGGCCCTGGTTGAGGAACACCTGTTCCCCGATCCGCGGCGGAATCGTCACGATCAGGCCCGCGACGGCATCGACCCCGACGCGGAGATTCGTGACGCGCTGCGGCGGCCCCAGGATGACTCGCTGGACGGTGATCTCGACGACCGCCTGTCCTCGCAGTTTCCCTTTGTGCTCCACAACCGAGCCGTGCGGCAAAAGATCGAGCACTGGCAGACCCGCTGCCGCTTCAACCTGGGCGACGTGGACTCGGCCCTGGCGCAATTTTACGCGCGGCATCTGACCGCGGTTTCGTCGCTCGATGAATTGCGTCATTACGTGCGCGGCCTGGCGGATCCCGCGGTGCTGCACGTCACCGTCCGCGACCTGATCGGGGAACGGGAGATGAAGTATGATCCCGAAGCCTTTCCCGAGGCCGTGGCGCTGGGCGGACAACCCGTGGCCCTGCGCTACGCCTACGCCCCCGGCGAGGATCACGATGGAGTGACCGTGCAACTGCCGGCCGCCCTCGCGGAGAGTATTCCGGCTGCGGTTCTGGAATGGGCCGTGCCCGGCCTGCGCGAACAACGCATCGAGGAACTGTTGCGGGCGCTGCCCAAATCCTTGCGCCGCGAACTGATGCCGTTTCCGCCGAAGGTCGCGCAGATCGTTCAGGAATTTCAGCCAACCGGCCCGGGCTTCCTTGCCGAACTCGCGAAATTCCTCACCCAACGCTACGGCGTGATGGTAACGCCCGATGCGTGGACAGAAGACCTCGGACCGCAACACCTGCGTCCCCGCATTGAATTGCTGGCTCCGGACCGCAAGGTGCTCGCCACCGGCCGCGATCTTGCCGAACTCCGCCGCAAACTTCCGCCCGCCCCGACCGGCCCCGCAGCCGATCCGCCGGAGTGGCGCGCGGCGGTGCGCCAATGGGAACGCGGCGGACTCACCGGCTGGACCTTTGGCGACGTACCGGAGCGCATCACCGTGATCGAGGATTCGCGCTATCCGCTGTATGCCTGGCCGGGACTCGAACTGGAATCCGGCCACGTGAACCTCCGATTGTACCGCAGCCGCGACGCCAGCCATCGCGCCAGCCTGCCTGCCCTTCAACACCTCGTCGGCCACGCCCTCGGCAAGGAACTCGCGTGGCTCGAACGGGACCTGCGCCAGTTGGTCCGCTTCGCCCCGCTCTACGCCCCCCTCGGCCCCATCGACGAATTGCAGGACAGTGCGCTGGATCATTTGCGTCGACATCTCCTGCCAACGGCTGCGTTCCCCGTGCTCACCCAAGCCCGCTATCTCGGCGCCTTGGAGACCGCCCGCAACCAGCTCTCGGGACTGGTCTATTCGCTGGCGACGCACGTGGGCAATTGCCTGCAACTCTTCACGCAACTGCGCACCAAGCCCGGGGCGCTCGCCGGCCCTGCGGCCACCGCCAAGGCGGCCAAGGCAACCGCCCCGGCAGCCCGATTGAATGACTTCAGCAAATTGACGCTCCCCCTGCCCAAACCCGCGGGTGCCGGCGCGCTTCCCGGACCGGCCGTCGGCCCGGGCGGACACTGGCTGGCCGCCGAACTCGCGGCACTCATGCCCCGGCGTTTTCTGGATCCCCTGCCGCACGCACAACTCCCCCACCTGCACCGCTACCTCAAGGCGCTGCTGACTCGAGCGGAACGGGCCGCCAATAATCCATTGAAGGATCAGGAACGCGCCCGCCAGGTCGCCCCGTATCAGGAGGCCTGGCGACTCCATCAAACCACGCCGCCGAAATCCGACGGCGCCCGCGCCGCCCTCGCCGAATACCGCTGGCTGGTGGAGGAATACAAGGTCTCGGTCTTCGCCCAGGAACTGGGCACCGCCCAACCGGTTTCTCCCAAACGCCTCGACCAGCAACTCGATCGCATCCGCCTGCTTGGCTGAGCCGCCGTGCGAATATTTCAGTTCGCCGCCGCGCGATTTGCCGACGAGCCTTTTTGGCCAACATGAACAACGCACCCGAGTTCTCCGGCAGCGGTGACCCGATCTACCGCCACACGCCGCCCGCCACGCCCGCGCCAATCGCCATCGGGGATTCCGAAAACATCGTACGAATCACCCGGCATATCGAGACCCACCTCGGTCCGGTAACCACGGTCTTTCATGAACTCGTCTCCACGGACGTGCACATCGATGTCCACATCGTGGCACCCACGGCGGAGCGTCCATTTTACACGCTGGTCACCTCCGGCATGAGCGATCGGGCCATGACCGTGCCGACCGGCGCCGAGCACCTGGCCTACGCGGAATTGGCCTTGTGCCTGCCGCCCGACTGGCCCATGACGGAGGCCGACTGGCAGGACGAAAACAACTACTGGCCCATCCGGGCCCTGAAAACGCTGGCCCGTTTTCCCCACGAATACCAAACGTGGCTCTGCCTGGATCACACCGTACCGCACGGAAATCCCGCGACTCCCTACGCCCCTGACTGCCCCTTTTCCTGTGCCCTGCTGAGCACGGCCAACACGGCGCCCTTGGAATTCGCCACCCTGGTCCTGAGCCCGCAAAAGACCATCTACTTCTTCGGCGTTGTCTTCATCTATCCGGAGGAATTGCAATTCAAGCTGGAATCCGGCGCCGAGCCGCTGGTGGAAGCGCTGGAAACCATGGGCCACTGCGAACTGGTCGATCTCGCCCGCGAAAGCGTCATCGAATAGGTGGGCCGCAAGGCCGAGAGTGTTTCAGCGCCCCACCGCGCGCAGCGACGACGGAAAGCCGGGGACCGGAATACGCTCATAGTTCGTCCCCACGCGCCCGCGCCGGATCGGGTATAATCGCAGTTCCCGATCCGGATGGCTTTGCACGATCAAGGTCCGTCCGTCCGGCGAAAAGGCCACGCCTTCCGGGATGCGTCCCACCGCCAGTGTCTGCGTGCGGACGAAGTGATCCTTTTGCCGCGTCAGGATCACCAATTGCCCGTGATCCGTGTAGCCCTTGCTGCCCGGTGCCTGATTGGAACCGTTCATCAGTATCACCGCGATCAGGCGGCCGTCCGGACTCACTTCCAGCGTCTCCGGACTCGCACCCAACGGCACAAAATCCACCGTACGAAACTCATCCCCGTCGCGCCGGATCACTGTCAGGGCATCCGTATCCGTGCCGTTGCCCGAACCCTGTCCCGCCGTCAGGACGAAGCGTCCATCGGGCGTGAACACCACCCGATACGGCCGGCCATACGTCGAGATGCGCCGCTCCTGTACGGTCAGCGTACCCGCGTCACACCGCAGTAAGCGCAAGTGGGACGCCTCGCGGACACTCGCCAGCGCCCAGCGATTGTCCGGGCTGATCGCCACGTCCGACACTTCGTTGGTCGACACCGTGAAGGTCACCGTCTCCGCCGGCACCACGGAACGGCCCCGCAGATTCAGGCGCGTCACCGATCCCCCCGCGCGATTGGCCACCAGCGCGAACGTGCCGTCCGACGCCACTGAAAGCCCGCTCGGCTGTAAACCCGCTTCCACGTCGGCGAGGAATTGGGGCGGCGTGACACTCAGATCCAGCACGTGTATTCCGCGATGCGGCCGCCATTTCCCGGGTTGCTCCGGATCCAGGCGAACCGAGTCCGCAATCAATGCCAGTTGTCCGTCCGGGGTAAAAGCGATGTTCGACGGTGGTCCGAGCACCGTGTTGGAGACGTTGGTCAGATGCAGGACCTGCGGTGGTCGCGACGCGAAGTTCAGCAACGTCAGGCTGTCCGGCCCTGCGCCCGGCACGACCCGCGTGACACCCGTCGCAAGATCCAGCTTGGCTTCGTTGCCGGACAGGACCCACGGCGTCGGCGCCGCCAGGACCGAAACACCCACCACCAAACCGGCCGCCCGGAGCGCGGACCGCAAACAAGGGAGGAACATGGGCGCAGCTTGGCGCACCGCCCTCGACCCGGGCAACGACAACCGATGGCGCGCCGGCGCCGACACACGAACCATCTTCGCGTCCGCGGGTTTCGCCCGATACGTTGCCGCCCTCGTATCGCACTTATCGCATGGTCCCACGTCCCTCGCCCCCACGCCTCCGCCTCCGCCTCAGTCCGACGGCGGAACAAATCGTCCGCAGCGGACATCCCTGGGTCTACAGCGACAGCCTCCGCGAGTTGAACCGGGCCGGGATCGCCGGCGAACTGGCCGTCATCTACGACCGGCAGGATCGTTTCCTCGCGCTGGGATTCTTTGATCCGGATTCACCCATCCGCCTGCGGATCCTGCACACCGGCAAACCCGTCACCGTGAATGCCGAATTCTGGCGCCAACGCCTCGCGGCCACACTGGCGCGACGCGCGGGATTGTTCGGCCCGGACACCGATGGCTATCGGTGCATCAACGGCGAATCCGACGGCTGGCCCGGTCTGGTGCTGGACCGCTACGCCGACACCTATGTGCTGAAGCTCTATGCGACGCCCTGGCTGGCCCCCGTGGCTTGGGCGCGCACGCCGACGGAAGGCACCCCCGCCCCGTTGGATCTCTCCCTCGTCTCACTCATCGTCGAGCAACTCAAACCGGCCCGCCTCATCCTGCGCCTGAGTCGAAACCTGCAGGACGCCGCCGCACCGCTCGGTCTCGCCGACGGCCAGGAGTTGCTGCCGCCCGCCAATCTGGACGCCGGCCAACCGGCCGAACCCCCTGCGCCGTCCGTGCATTTCCACGAGGACGGCCTGGAATTTGAAGCGGAGGTCGTCCGCGGTCAGAAAACCGGTTTCTTTCTCGATCAACGGGAGAACCGGCGGCGGATCGGCGAACTGGCGGCCGGCGCCGAGGTCTTGAATGCCTTCAGTTTCAGTGGCGGCTTCTCCCTGCACGCCGCCCGCGGCGGCGCCCGGAGCGTGGCGGATCTCGACATCTCCCTGGTGGCCCTGCAATCCGCCCAACGAAATTTCTCCTTCAACCAAAACCACGCTCGCGTGGCCGCCGCACGGCACGAGCAAATCCAGGCCGATGCCTTCGAGTGGCTCGCCACCGGACCGCGCCGGACGTTTGATTGTGTCATCTGCGATCCGCCGTCGCTGGCCCGACGCGAGTCCGAACGGGCCGGAGCGATCCAGGCCTACGGCAAGCTGGCCGCCACCAGTGTGGCGCGGGTACGTCCTGGTGGCGTGCTGCTCGCCGCCAGTTGTTCGGCGCACGTGTCCACCGAGGAGTTTCTCGGGGTGGTGCGAAGGGCCGTGCGACAGAGCGGTCGAACCGCCGAGGAAATGGCCACCACCGCCCACGCCCCGGATCATCCCGCCACCTTCCCCGAAGCGCAGTACCTGAAGGGCATCTACTTCCGCCTGCGGAACTGAAGTAACTTCCCTCCGCGTCAGCAGTCGCGGCAGCGTCTTGGACTGCGGTTGTCTCGACCGCTTTGGAATCGAGCGTCACGACACCGAAAGCGTACGAAAAAACTGCAATCCTCGCCCGTTGGTAATTTTGGCGCCCGTCCGGCTCGTACGTTGGATCTCCAAAGCGGCAGAGGACGGCCGCAGTCCAAAACCTGGCGGATCTTCCCCGCCGCATGCCCCGTCGCGGGAGCGTCTTGGACTGCGGTTGTCCGCTACCGCTTTGGAATGACGTGCGACCGGACCCAAGGCCTCGATGAGAAACTGCCAGCCCCGCCCGCCGGAGACTCGTCATTTCGCCGCCCCCCGGAATCACGCCTATCCACGCGCCGCCAGGATCCCCGCAAAAAATTTCAAACTGTCCGCAAGGTGCTCCTCCCAATACGGCCACTCGTGGCCCCCGGGGAACTCCGTATAGCCGTGCGGGATCCCCGCCGTCGTGAGGTCCGCGTGCAAGGCCCGGTTTTCCGCCAGCAGGAAATCCTCCGTCCCGCAATCAAAGCGAAACGGCGGGAGCGCGGCACCGGTTCGCCGCAGCAAATCCTTCAAGGATCGATGCGACGACGCGGTTTCAATCCCTTCCATCCCGGGCGTTCGAACCCGGTCCAGTTGATCGATATGCGTCGCCGAGGAATGTCCGCTCGCGCCGGCAAAGCGCTTCGGGTATTTCGCCGCGAGACTGAGCGCCCCGAATCCCCCCATGCTGAGTCCGGCAATGAAGATCGGCGAGGCCGCGGTGACCGCCGATTCCGCCAGGGCCACGGTCGCGGGCACATCGTCCACGATCCAGCGCTCGAAATCCCGCGTCGGTTGCGGCACGTAGGCCGACCCTTCGCCCCAGAGGCCATCACTCGGCATGGCCAGAATCATCGGCGGAATCTTCCCGGCAGCGATCAATCGCGCGGCCGTCCGGTGCGCGCCGCCGCGCCAGGCCCAGCCCCAGTGCGAGCCGTAAACGCCGTGCAGCAAAACCACCAGCGGCACCGCCGACACCTCGCGTGCCGACGGCGGGACATACACGGCAATGTCTCCGCGGCCGCGCAGACGCGGCGTCGTGATGGTCAGCAGACGCAACCCGTCCGCCTCAAAACGCGGATCGGAAACTTCCAGATGCAAGAGCGACATGTCGTTAGCCCAGCTCCCGGTCCCCCGGGGTGATGCGGCCCGAGGCTAGTGGGTCCCTCCCCCACCGCCAAGCCCGCCGGATCCAAGCGCACTGGAGGCTCGACCGCTCCCGGCCCCGGACATCCCCGCCGGAATCCCCTTGCCCCGGCAACGGTCTTTCGGCTACGCACCGGGATTCCCCGGTCCGGATGCCGGTCGGAAATCGCGCATGCTGTTCAACTCGTGGTCCTTTGCGGTCTTTCTGCCGGTGGTGTTCCTGCTCCACTACGTCGGACGGCGTGTGGGCTGGCAGGTGGGCATTCTGACGCTGGCCAGCTTCGCCTTCTACGGCTGGAAGGATCCCCGGTTGCTGCCGCTCTTGTTGATTTCCACCCTGGTCAACGGCGTCGCCGCCCAGATCATCCTGACCCCGACGCGGCCGCTCGCCACCCGCCGACGCGCCTTCCTGGCCGGCCTCGCCTTCAATCTTAGCGCCCTCGGTTTCTTTAAATACGCCCCCCTGATTGGACCGCTGATCCTGCGCGGCACCACCACAGAGTCCCTGGCGGAGGCCATTCCCCTGCCGATCGGCATTTCTTTCTACACGTTTCAGGGCATCAGCCTGGTGTGCGAAGCCTGGTGGTGCCGGGATCGCGGCATTCCAGGCCTGGCCGTACCGCCCGCCGGAGCCCCGCTCGGAGTGCGCGGGTGGTTCCACGCCAAAGTCTGGTTTTTTAAGGCGTTTTTCCCCCAACTCGTCGCCGGTCCCATCGTCAAGGCGCAGGAATTCCTCCACCAAATCGGACCCAAGTCCTTCGCACACATCGATTGGGATGGCGCCGCGCGAAAGCTGGCCCTCGGTTTCTTCCTGAAGATGGTCGTCGCCGACAACCTCAAGGAAGGCACGGGCATCCTGAAGTACCCGGAGTTCACCCAACTGCCCTGGCCCAATCTGGTCCTGCTCCTTTACGGGTATTCCTTCCAGCTCTACGCGGATTTCGCGGGGTATTCCTACATCGCCCAGGGCCTGGCCAAACTCTTTGGGTACACCCTGCCGGATAATTTCCACCATCCGTACCTCGCGGCCAGCCTCACGGAATTCTGGCGGCGCTGGCACCTCTCCCTTTCTTCCTGGTTGCGGGAATACCTCTACATCCCGCTGGGGGGGAATCGGCATGGCGAAGGCCGGACCTATTTCAATCTCTTCCTCGTGATGTTCCTCGGCGGGCTCTGGCACGGGCCCGCCTGGAGCTTCGCCATCTGGGGCACGGCGCACGGCATCGGGCTGGCCCTCGAGCGTTGGACCGGTCTGGGGCGTCACGTCACCGAAAAGCCAAAGTGGACCTTGGTCCACATCGCCCGGGTGGTGCTCACGTTCCATGTCGTGTCCGCCTTGTGGTTGCTGTTCCAACTGAAGGAATTTTACCACGTGATCCGGTTCGCCCAGGCTTTTTTCACCGCGCCGTTTGGGCTGGAACGGCAACTTTCTTACGTGCTGGTACTGTTCTCCCTGCCCGTCATTGCGCAACACCTCTGGTCGGCCGCCGGGCACCGGGTCGGCGGACCGGGCCGGTTCCGCGCCGGCAGTCCGTGGGAAACGGCAGCCTACGCCCTGATGGTCGCGCTCGTCGTGGTCAACGCCGGCGGGCCCGGCGATTTCATCTACTTCCAGTTCTAAGCCATGGCCGCCGACCTTTCCTCTGGTTCCCCCGCCGCTGCCGCGCCCCCGCCGGCCCGGCATCGGCAGGCCCGGCAAATCGTGGTGGGCGCGCTGCTGGTGCTGCTGGTCTGGCGCGGGTGTCTGGCGTGGTTTCCGTGGCGGGCCGATTTTGGCGAAGACAATTATCAGCAAAATCTCCTGCGAATTGAGACTTTCCATCGCCAGATCCACCGCGGTGCCCCCCCCGCCGCCGTCCTCGCCGGCACATCGGTCGCCGGCCGCCTTCTGCCCGCCTTTTTCGCGGACACTCCGCTCGCCGGACTGGTGAATCTGGGACTGGATGGCGCCGCCCCGGCCTTCCCCTTGGAATTGTTGCTACGCGAAACCCAGGTGCCCCGGACCGTCTTTCTGGAGACCTTTCTGCTCCACAAGGATCCCGCGACCAATGAAACCTTGATCCGCGAAAGTCTGGATTCGCCCAGCGGCCGATTGGCCGCGGCTGATCGTCTTTTCCACACCGAAACCCGACCGACTGCCCTGCTCTACTCCGCCTTGAAACGGGGTCGGGACGCGGCCGCAACCGGTCGCCCCGCTCCAATTCAAGCGCCCTATCGGACCAACGCCCCCTCCAACGTTGCCCTCCAACGGATCACGCACGCCATTCAGCAATTGCAGGCCCGCGGCAGCACCGTCGTCCTGGTCGACATTCCAGTGGGTAAAGACTGGCCGCCCGGACCCAATCTGGGTGAGCCGACCGCCTCGCTCTTGATGAACTCCCTGAAGCTGCCGCGCCTCGATTGCCGGGCGGCGCTGCAGTCCCAGGGCATCGAACCGCGTTTCACCGACGGCGTGCACCTCGACGCCGCCAGCGCCCGCGAAGTGGCTCAAGCCTTGGCCCGCCTGACCCCGCCGCCCCGGCCATAAGGCTCCGCTCGGAGTCCGGGAATCGATTCTCCCCCAAGCGGGTTCGCGAACCCTCCCCAGCGACTGCGCCAACGTGCGCCAAGCTGCGCCACCGGGCACCTCCGTCCCGAACCGTTCCGGCGCACTCTCCGGGAGCGGCCGCAGACTCGAGCGCACCCGAAAACGACGAACCATAGCCCGCCTCCGCCCGGGCCAAAAGTTCCTGGCCGATCAAGGTTCGGCCCCGCCCACACGGCGCCCCGGATCGCGCCGCGCCCCTCACATGATTGACCGAACCGTCTTTGACGCTTCCGGACCGTGTTCCTAGTATGCTCCTTGGTCTTCAGGTCCAAAAGCTGCTGAAGCCCGTTAACGCATGATTAGTTTCATTGTCCGAAAGATCCTCGGGTCGAAAAACGACCGCGAGGTGAAGAGGCTTCGTCCGGTGGTCACACAGATCAACGAGCACGAACTTAAACTCCAGTCCGTGTCCGACGAGGACCTCCGGGCGAAGACGTCCGCGTGGAAGGCCGAACTCGCGGGAGTCACCGACGATGATGCGCTCAAACGCCGGCTGCTCGAGATTCTGCCTGAGGCGTTTGCGGTGGTGAAGAATGCGTGCCGCCGCCTGACCGAACAGAAGGTGAAAATCACCGTCCGGGGACACGAACTCGAATGGGCGATGGTGCCCTTCGACGTGCAACTCATCGGCGGCATGGCCCTCCACAAGGGGTCCATCGCGGAGATGCAAACCGGCGAAGGCAAAACCCTCGTCGCCACCCTGCCCACCTACCTCAATGCCCTGACCGGCCGCGGCGTTCACGTCGTCACCGTCAACGACTACCTGGCCGCCCGCGATGCCGAGTGGATGGGCACGGTCTACCGTTTTCTGGGCCTCACCGTCGGGGTGATCCTGCACGACATGCCACCCCACGTCCGCCGCCAGATGTACGCGGCCGACATCACCTACGGCACCAACGCGGAATTCGGCTTCGATTACCTGCGCGATAACGGCATGGCCACGCGCGCCGAAGAACAGGTCCAACGCGGACATTACTTCGCCATCGTCGACGAAGTCGACTCCATCCTCATCGACGAGGCCCGGACCCCGCTCATCATTTCCGGCCCCGCCGTCGTCTCCATCGAACACAAATTCCAGGAGGCGAAACCGATCGTCTCCCAGATCGAGGCTGCCCAGCAGGAGCTGTGCGAGAAGTTCCTCGTGGAAGCGCGGGAAATCCTCGCCGAGGCGCGTCCCACCGACGGTGGCAATCCGCCCAAGAACGCCGAGGACCTGGAGTTCGAAGCCGGCAAGCTGCTGCTCCGCGCCAAGATGGGCCAACCCCGGGCCAAGAGCTACCTGGCGCTCATGGAGGAGCCCCGCAATCAGAGCCTCGTCCAACGCGTCGAAGGCCTGCTGCTCGCCGATCAATCCAAGAAGGATTACTACGCCCAAAAAGAGGAACTCTACTTCGCCATCGAGGAAAAATCCCACGAGGCGGACCTCACGGAAAAGGGCCGGCTGTTCATTTCCCCCAACGATCCGGACGCGTTCATGCTGCCCGATCTGCCCACGCTCTACCACAACATCGAAACCGGTCCCGAGGCCGATCCGCACAAGCGCATCGAGGCCAAGGCCAAGATCCAGGCCGAATTCGAGGAGCGGGCATCCACCATTCACGCGATTTCGCAGCTCCTGAAGGCGTACTGCCTCTACGAAAAGGACGTCCATTACGTCGTCATGGAGGGCAAGGTGATCATCGTCGACGAAAACACCGGTCGTCTCATGACGGGCCGGCGTTGGTCCGACGGTTTGCATCAAGCCGTTGAAGCCAAGGAAGGCGTGACGCTGGAAAAGGAAACCCAGACGCTCGCCACGGTGACGATCCAGAACTATTTCCGGCTCTACACCAAGCTCGCGGGCATGACCGGCACCGCCGAAACCGAGGCGCAGGAATTCTACGACATTTACAAGCTGGGGGTTCTCAGCATCCCGGCCAACCGGCAAAACGTCCGCAAAGACTCCAACGACACGGTTTACAAAACCAAGCGCGAGAAGTTCGAGGCCGTCGTGCGGGAAATCGGCGAGAAACACAAGGAAGGTCGGCCCGTACTCGTCGGCACCGTTTCCGTCGATTCCTCCGAGGCCCTGTCGCGCATGCTGACCAAGGCCGGCATCAAGCACAAAGTACTCAACGCCAAGTACCACCAGCAGGAGGCGGAAATCATCAGCGAAGCCGGTCAAAAGGGCGGCGTCACGATCGCCACCAACATGGCCGGTCGCGGTACCGACATTAAACTGGCGCCCGGCGTCGGTGAGATCGGCGGCCTCCACGTGCTCGGCACCGAGCGCCATGAGTCCCGCCGCATCGACCGCCAGCTGCGCGGTCGCTGTTCCCGTCAGGGCGATCCCGGCTCCTCCCACTTCTTCATCTCGCTCGAGGACGATCTAATGCGTCTGTTCGGTTCCGACCGGATCGCCAAGGTCATGGAGCGCATGGGGCTTGAAGAGGGCCAGGAACTGGAGCATCCGTTGCTGAACCGCTCCATTGAGCAGGCCCAGAAACGCGTCGAACAACACAACTTCATGCAGCGGAAACGCGTGCTGGAGTACGACGACGTCATGAACAAGCAGCGCGAAGTCGTGTACGGCTTCCGCAATCAGGTGCTGCACGGGAGCGATGTGCGCGATCGCCTGATGGACATCCTCGAGGAAGTCGTCCTGGAGAAGGTCCAGCAATTCACCAGCAACGAGACCGACGTCGTGGAATGGAATCTGCGCGGTCTGGGTGACTGGGTGAACCTGAACTTCCCCGTCGGTGTGCCGGAGACAGCCTTTGAGGAAGTGGCCCGTTCCGGCAAGGAATTGCCGCAGTCCGGCTCCTTGTACGACGGCCTGAACGAACCGCAGTTCGCCGTGGTGAAGTTCATCCACGACAAGGTGCGCGCGGCCTACGAACTGAAGTCCGGTTTCGAAAAACCCGACGCCATCGCCAGCATCGAGCGTTACACCATGCTCGAGGCCATCGACCGCCTCTGGCAGGAACACCTGTACTCGATGGATTCGCTCCGCAGCTCCATCGGTCTGCGCGCCTACGGCCAGAAGGATCCGCTCATCGAGTACAAGTCCGAAGCCTACAAGATGTTCGCGGAATTGATGGGCAACATCAAAACCGAGATCTGCGCGAACATCTTCCGCAGCGCCTCCAGCCTGATGGCCTTCGAGCAATTCCTCGTCAGCCTGCCCAAACTCCAATCGCACGGCTCCGCCAGTGCGTTCGACGACGCCCGCGCCGCCGCGGAGATCAGCAACGAGGGCGGCACGCCCGTGGACGCCGCAACGTTGGCCGCCACCAACGAGGCGCTCGACAACCCCAACGTCGTCGCCCCGACGGTGAAGGGAACCCCCGTGCGCAACACCACGCCGCGGGTCGGCCGCAACGACCCGTGTCCGTGCGGCAGCACCAAGAAATACAAGAACTGCCACGGCAAGTAACGCCCGCGCCCAACACCCGCCATCGCTCGCGCCCGATCGCGATTCGATGGCGGTTTTTTCTTTTCAACCCCCGGCACCCCAACCCATGCCCGATCCCGGACTCCCCGCGTCCCCACGCCCCCTGCTCCTGGCCGGACCAACCGCCTCCGGCAAATCCGCCGTGGCCCTCGAACTGGCCAGGGCCCTGAACGGCGAGATCGTGTCGGTGGATTCCATGCAGGTGTACCGCGGCCTGGATGTCGGCACGGCGAAACCGAGTGAGGCGGAACTCGCCGCCGTGCCGCACCATCTCATCGACGTCGCCCGGCTCGACGAAACCTTCGATGCCGCCCGTTTCCTCGCCCTGGCGCAGTCCGCCATTGCCGACATCCAGGCCCGCGACCGGGTCCCCATCCTCTGCGGCGGCACCGGACTTTATTTCAACGTCTACCTGAATGGTCTCGGCACCGCCCCCGCCCCGGACCCGATCCTCCGTGCCGAATTGGAGGCCACCCCGCTGCCGGCCTTGCTGGACGAACTCGCCCGCCTCGACCTCGTCACCTTCAACGAGATCGACATCGACAATCGTCGCCGGGTGGTCCGCGCCGTGGAGGTCATTCGATTAACCGGCCAACCCTTCTCCCAGCAACGCGCCCGTTGGTCGGAACGCGCCCCGGCCTTAATCGGCCGAATGTTTGGCCTGCAACGCGATCGGGACGACCTCGTGCGACGCATCAACCGGCGCGTCGAAGCCATGTTCGCGGCCGGACTGATTGAGGAAACTCGCGGTCTGCTCGCCGCCGGTCTGGAAAACAATCGCACCGCGATGCAAGCCATCGGCTACCGCCAGGTGGTCGAACACCTGCAGGGCGAACGCGGCCGACTGGAGACGATCGAATTGATCAAGGTCCGCACCCGGCAGTTTGCCAAGCGTCAGTTGACCTGGTTCCGCGGGCAATTGGACCTCACCTGGTTCGACCTTCCCGCCGCCGAATCCCCCGGCGAAACCGCCCGCCGAATCCAGCAGGCCCTGTCCGCCGAAGAGACTCCCGGGACGAACGGCCGGAGCTGAGTCCGGCACTTCCCTGCGACCGTCGAGCGTCCTTTAAATATCCGCCAAACGGGCCGTGGAATCGCCGAAGCGCTCCAGCGACTTCACGCCCATGCGATCCGCGAGGCTCAGGAAGAGATTCGTCATCGGCTTGCCGCCGTGTTTGACGTAACGCCCCGAGTTCAAAGTCCCGCCACCCCCGCCCGCCAGCACCAGCGGCAGATTGAAATGCGTGTGCCGATTGCTGTCCGCATTGCCCGAGCCGTAAACAATCATCGAGTTGTGCAACAGGGTCTGCCCGTCGATGTCCCGAATACTCGCGAGTTTTTCCAGGAATTTCCCAAATTGCTCGGCGTACCACTGATCGATTTCCGACAGCTTTTGAATCAGCTCCGGTTTGTCCTGGTGATGGGAGATATCGTGGTGGCCCTCGGGCACGCCGATGCTCGCGAACGAGCGATTGCTGCCATCGTGCGCGAGGAGCAAGGTCGCGACCCGCGTGGAATCGGTCTGGAAGGCCAGCACCAGCAGATCATACATCAACTGCATGTGCTGTCCGTAATCGGAAGGAATTCCCGCCGGCGTCGCCAGGCCCGGATCGCGGACTTCGCCAAACCGCTCCGTGTTCTGAATGCGCTGTTCCACCTCGCGCACGCCGGTGAGGTATTGATCCAGCTTCTCCGCGTCGCGGGGCGCCAGTCGTCCCTGCAATTCGCGGGCGTCCTCCCGCACAAAATCGAGAATGGAACGTTGCTCCAATTGGCGCCGACGGAACTGAGCCGCCCGCTCACCCGGTCCGCCCATGCCAAACAGCCGTTCAAAGGCCAGCCGCGGATTCACCTCCGGCGTCATCGGGGTGCCCGGGGAACTCCAGGAAATGTTGTGCTGATAGGCGCAGGAGTATCCGGAGTCACACGCCCCCGCCTTCTGCACCGCGTCGCAGGTCAGCTCCAGGGACGCAAACCGGGTTTCCTTCCCCACCGCCCGGGCCAGCACCTGATCGATGGAAACGCCCGCCCGGATGTCGGTCGCACTCTTCTTGAGACGCACACCCGTCAGGAAGGTCCCATTGCCCCGGGCATGATCCCCGCCGCCATCGGTTCCGCCGATGGCCGTCTGGTGATCCAGACCGCCGAGGACCTGCACGTACGAACGCGCTTTGGCCAAGGGTTGCAGGGTGCGGCTCCACGCGAAATCCGCACCGGTCTCGGTGGGCCACCACGCCGCGGGAATCGCTCCGTTGGGAAAAAAGAGGAAAGCCGTTCGCAACGGCGCACCGCTCGCTGTGGTCGCCATCCGCGCCACTGCGGCTTCCCCGGCCAAAGCCCGCCAAGGCCGCAGGGATTCCATCGCCGGCAGCGCCAGGCTCGCGCCCAGGCCCCGCAAAAAATGACGGCGGTTCAAGGCCCCAAAGGACGACATATTCGATTTCATGGTTTCAAACGGGCTTCCGTCCGGCCACCCGCAGGGCGGACCGGCTTGGGTTCAACTTCACTCGGGCGACGGGTCTTCTGAAAGGGCGCGGAGTCGATAATGGCCTGGAACAGGACCGACGGTCGTCCCTCAGCCGCCACCAGACGCTCCACGATCTGGTCCACAGTGGCGACATCGC
Source organism: Verrucomicrobiota bacterium (assembly GCA_947471985.1). Classification (GTDB taxonomy): domain Bacteria; phylum Verrucomicrobiota; class Verrucomicrobiia; order Limisphaerales; family UBA9464; genus CANIZL01. The sequence continues at coordinate 83,397 of CANIZL010000012.1, forward strand.
GATAGTCCAATCCCCGGCCCAGCGCATAGGTCAGCAGTTTGTCGGTCAATGTTCGATAAAAGTCGAGGCGGTGTTCC
>CANIZL010000013.1 GCA_947471985.1 Verrucomicrobiota bacterium
ACGGACGAACTTTCGCGGAGACCTTGGCCCACCTCAGCGTCGCTACGCTCCGTGAATCTGTCCGACCAAAATCGGAACCTTGTCCGGCGCCTTCCGTAACGCTGTCCGATCCAAATCGGAATGGGTGTCCGGATCGATCGGAATGCGCAGCTCCACCTCCAGCCCGCGGTGGACCGCTTCAAGGCACTGGCGGACGAACCCCGGCGCACCGAGTTCCGCGAGAAGCTGCGCGGCTACGTGAACATCTACTCCTTCATGAGCCAGATCATGCCCTATGCGGATTCGGCGCTGGAGAAACTCTACAGCTATGGTCGCTACCTGCTGCCGCACCTGCCGGCCGATCAGGACACCGAGCGGGTGAATTTGGGTGACGAAGTCGAGCTTCAATTCTACCGCCTCGAGCGGATCTACTCCGGGTCGATTTCCCTGCGCGAGGGCGAGCCGGAAGGCGTTAAGAGTCCCACCGATGTCGGCACGGGCAAGGCCAAGGACGAGAAGGTGCCGCTGTCCGAGATCCTCAAGGTTCTCAACGACCGCTTTGGGACAAATTTCACCGAGGAAGATCGCCTCTTCTTCGAGCAAATCCGGGAGAAGGCCACTTCCAACGATCAGATTGTCCAGCTTCGGCGGGCCAATCCCTTTGATAAATTCCAGCTGGGACTGCGGCAGCTCATTGAGGATTTGATGATTCAACGCATGGCTGAAAACGACAAGATCGTCACCCGGTACATGGACGATAAAGCGTTCGGCGACGCCGCGTTTACCATACTCTCCAAGGCCATCTACGACTCAATTCCAGCGGGCGATGCGGCCGGAATGCCCGGCGTACCGGCGCCCTGAACCGGTTCGATCAAACTGGGAATGCAGGGAAGTTCGCCGACGATTCGCCAAGCCACGATTGACACCCCGACGGCGGGCGCCGCAAGATGGGATTGCCATCCGGGAGCGGGTCCCGATGAAACTATCACCGGCCTCGATGAGGGAATAGCTTCTGAAATGCCGGCGGAGCGCGAGGAACGCCGTCCGTCCGCCCCGGGTGGCAATGCGGTCTCTCGGAGACCCCGGCCCCGGCCGGCAGCAGGACCTAGAAATGCGGTGTCCCTTTCCATTGAATTGGACCGGGATTGGTGCGCCAGCAAGTGTGGTGGCATGGCAATTCCGGCCGCAGACTTTTGGACGCCTTGGTTCCCGGTTGGTGGAATTTTGATCAGCCTTGCAGGATTTCTGCTAGGCCTCAAGAAATGGCGACAAGAGCAACCTCGAATCGTCGCCACGGTCGAGGCCATTGAGTCATTTCATTCAGACTGCGACTTCGAAAGTATCCACTTCGTTCTCAGAAATACGGGCGGCAAGCAAACCACCGTTGAAAAGATCACCCTGATCGAGCCAGCTCCGTGGTTTGCCGATGGCAAATGGGGATTGATGATGCGCCTAGTCCGCTGTGGAGTGACCGAATACAATATTGGCAGCCAACTGCGTGGGTCAAAGGCTTTACCATACGTCCTCGAACCCAACGGAGTCTATAAGTGTCACTTCCAAATTGCAGACGAACCCGAAGCTGGCGTTCGGTTTAATCGATTATTGCTGAGCAACTTGGACGAGCAGATAACCAAGGGCCGATTGCGTTACGCCATTGTTTGCGCGCATCACAAGCGCCCGAAGGGGGGAAGAGTGAAGGTCGAGAAATCCTCCATCGATTACTGATCGAGCTTTGTTCACAAGCGCGTTTAGCCGGTGAATCATCCCTTGGTAGGTGGATCAATTAAAGTGGTGTCGCCGAATTTGCCTCGACCGCCGCACCTACCGAATCGTCGAGAGCAGTTTTGGCTCAAGAAGCGGGCGTTGGGGCTTTGGTGAAGGATTCAGGGAATCGATCTCGCCCGGGATTACGGAGGGCGGTTCCAGCTTCAAGGCCCCCTATTGCTTCAAAAAATCTCTGGCCCTGTCCCATCGAACCCGGCCCCACCCCCCGGCGATGCGCGCCCCCCGCCCCCCCTCCTTCGATGACACAAATCTGACACAAAATCCGGCCATTTCATGCCCTGACACATTCTGACACAAATTATGGTTTTGGACACAAGCTGACACAGAATCTGGCGTCACTCTCCGCTGCTTATTGCAACAATCACATTGAAAATACTGGTCTAAATGACACACTTACGCTGCCATGAATGACACAGAGATTGCAACCAGCGGCGAAGAGGTAGCCGGTGAGGAACCACACAATTTAGGTTCGAATCCATGTCGGCCAGCCAACTCCCCTCGAAGTACCGCTGGTTTTCCACCGGCAACCTCCCCCGTAACGCTGGTTTTCAACCGGCGAGTCCTGGTGTAGCGCTGGTCGCCAAACCGGCCATCCCTCTCCGCCGCCCCCACTTGCCGACTGGAAAGTCAGCGCTACAAACACCCCCGGAAGAACTGGCCGCTCTGTTTCGGCATATCCGTGTTGCAGCCATAAAACAGGCGTGACGAAACTTCCTCGTCGGCTTTGCCCCTGTTTGCACGCCTTCAGCGTTTGGATCGTCGACCGGTCGTGTTCAGCTTCGGCGAAGTGGCCTGAAGTTGGAGGCATCGAGTTGAAAAGACCCGGCGCCCTCCGCACGTGCGGCGTTCGACGAGAACATGGCGCACTGCGCCGCCCACCGGCCTCGATGAAGGAATAGGTTCGGGCATGCCGGTGGAGCGCGAGGAACGCCGTCCATCCGCCCCCCGGTGGGCCAGTCGGGAAAAATGGCCGAATAGACGGCCCGATACTTGACCGATACTTGACCGATACTTGACCGATACTTGACCGATACTTGACCGATACTTGACCCATCGGCAAGCTGCCAACATGAGCTACCAGCCGCAATTCACCATCACCCCGGTGCTGCTAACGCGGGTAGAAAGCATCGCCGCATTGCGGGAGCGCATCCAGGGTGCGGCGATCCAAGTGCCTTGGATTCCCGCGCTGCAAAAGGACACGCGGGCGCGCAACACGCACAGTTCCACCGCCATCGAGGGCAATCCGCTAACGCTGGCGGAAGTTCGTGCTCTGGAGGAGGGAACCAGCGTCAACGCGCCGCAGCGCGCACGGAGGGAGGTGCTGAATTATTTTGCCGCCCTCCGCCATGTTGAGAAACAGGCGGCCCGGAAGAGGTTGACTCACGAAGACATTTTCCGCCTGCATAACATTATCGCCGGCGACGTGATGGACCAGGGCGATGCCGGGCGTTACCGGTCGATGCGAGTCCGGGTGGGCCAGTTCGTGCCGCCGCCGCCAGAGGACGTGTCGGGGCTGATGTTCGAGTTGCTGGAGTGGTGGAATAAGGACGCGCCGGGTCTTTCGGCGGTTTTGAGTTCAGCCATCGTGCATCATCGCTTCGAGACGATCCATCCGTTTGCCGACGGCAACGGTCGGACAGGCCGGGCGTTGGCACTGTGGGAACTGTACCGGCGCGGGTTTGATTCGCACCACATCTTCGCCGTGGACGAGTTCTACTGGGAGGATCGTCCGCGGTACTACGCGGCACTGGATGCGGTGCGGCGTGAGGGCGACGACCTGACCTCGTGGCTGGAGTATTGCGCCGAGGGCCTAAGGCAAACGTTGGAACGGGTGTGGGAGCGAATGGGGCAACTCTCCGTTTCAACGGCGAAAGAGAAGGTCGTCCTCCGCCCGCGCCAGGAACAATTATTGAAGCTGCTCGGCAAGCGCGGGGGCATGGCACCGTCAGAACTCTGGGCAGCGCTAAAGATTTCCAAGCAAGGAGCCATGGATTTGCTGCGACCGCTGGTCAAAGCGGGATTGGTCAAGCGCGTCGGCACTTCGAAAACCGGCCGCTACGTTTTGAGGTGAAGGCCGCCATCGGCCCTGAACCTCGTCAGCCGCCTCCGCTTATCCCCAGCAGCCATTCCATCGAAGCTTCCCTCCAGCCGGTGATCCCATACCGTCGGGCCATGGTTCGATCCTGGCTCTCGCACTCGTGGCTGCGGCACTGCCTCGTTTGGCTCGTCGCGCCCGCCCTCAGTGCGGCGGTGGCCACACGAAGCGAGCCTTCGCTCGACACCTTGCGGGCCGTCATCCCACCTGCATTACGGCCCGAACCCAACACCGTCCCCGAGGCCGGCAATGCAGCCCGGATCCTCGGCCCCTTGCTGGAACGGCGCTGGGAGCAATCCCCCGCCGTGAAGTCGGGTCTCCTGTCCCTGAGCACGTGGGATAAAACCATTCCGGCGACCACCGAAGAATTGTCCCAGGCGCGGGCGTGGCTGGCGGAAAGTTGGGCGACGATCGAAGCCGCCCGGACCGCCGCCGCCGAACCCGGGTGCCGTTTTCCCAGCGTCGCCCTCACGAACTCCGGCAATGCTCTGGTTCCGTTGACCCAACTGGGTACGGGCCTGCTCGCCGACGCCCGGGAACGGTGGCGTCGCGGGGCAAGGACTGAAGCGGTGCGGGAACTGAAAGACACACTGACTCTCAGCAGCCACATCACCGGCGGAGCGAACACGATCGTACAATACCTGGTGGCGAGCCTGATTCGACGCCGCAGTCTCGACGCCCTTCGGGCCGTCGCCCGGAGTCCCGAGATGACGGCCACTGAGTTGAAGGCGCTCGACGACGTTCTGGCCCGGGGCAGCGGAGAAGTCGCGCCGTTTCGGGCCAGTCTGCGTCGGGAACTCTGGGATGCGGTGATCCCCGGCTGCCAGTTGGAAAATATCCTCCCCTTGCTGCGGCTCTGGGGAACCAATGACGTTATCTGGGCCGTTTATCCGGAAGACCTCCGACGGCCGCTCGAATTGATGCTGGATCCCAAGCTGCTGGCGAGCCATCCGCGGCCGTTCGACGCCGAGCGGTCGGCGAAGCAGTCGGTCGAGTATTGGACCGAAGTGGACCGTCGTGCGGCGGCGCCGTGGAATCCCGCGCCCCTGCCGGACGATTCGGAAACCGTGCGGGAGAAGTTCCTGGCCGATCTGGCCCCGCTGCTGGAGAAACTGGAAGATGAGGACCTGCCCTTGTCCGACGACGCCGTCGCCCAAGCCGCCCCTTTGTTTGCCCAAGTTAAGGATCCGATGGGACGCTTTATGGAAAGCCTGCCCAACCTGACAGCCTCCGCCCATGCACGGCCCTTTGAATTGGCGACCCGCTGGGACGCCACCCGGACAACGGTGGCGATTCGCCGCTGGGCGCTGGATCACAGGGGCGCCTTGCCCGACACGCTGCAGTCGCTTGTGACCGCCGGTCTGCTGCCCGAGCTGCCATTGGACCGTTTCTCCGGCGCGCCACTGCGCTACGCCCCGGCGCGCCAGCTTCTGTGGTCGGTCGGCAAGAACGGGCGGGATGATCAAGGCAAGAGTGGCACCCCGGGCGAAACCGGGAATGCTCCCGACGACCTGCTCTGGCCCGTCCAAGTCGGCCCCGCGCTGTAAAATTGATCGCGGCCGATGCGCGCGTCGTTACCAAATGTCGCGATGATCGATCAACTTTTCCAGCTAACGCCTCCTATTGCGTGGGCAATCCGATAACTGCAGGAAGCTGCAGGCGCGCACGATCCATCGGAACATCGGCACGAACCAGAGCACGAGGAGCAGGACTGCCGCCACTTCAACACCCCGGTCGGCAGACTCTCCCCAGCGATCCATCAGACGCAGAGAAATCGTCGATACCACGAGTTGAGTGCTGAAGCAGATGTTCAAGACCCGCCCTACCGGAGCGGTTCCTCGCAGCAGCGCGTTGAAGCCCCACACCGGAATGCAGGCGGCCAACAGGCCCCACAGCATGATTCCCGCGAAGGCCCAGTGCCACACCCAGGCCAGTGCCAACCAAAAGCACTCATCCGGCGAGAATTTCAGCTCGCCTACCGCCACCGCGGCAATCGCGCCACCCACGACACAACACCCCACCACGCCCACTCCCGCCCACAGAACGCTTTGAAAGCCTTCCGCCATGGCCGACTCAGGATCCCAGCGTTGGGTACTCATAGGTGGAAGTCAGACCGACCCACCTTTCCCCACTCACGGGACTCGAGTCCCCAATCCGGCGACGCGTCACGCCACCAAGCCGCGGATCACTTCGCCCGAGACATCCGTGAGCCGGAAATCCCGGCCGGAATGACGATACGTCAGGCGTTCGTGATCGAATCCCAAAAGGTGCAGCATGGTGGCATGGAGATCGTGCACGCTGGTCCGATTCTCCGTCGCCCGGAACCCAAATTCATCCGTGGCCCCATAGGCCTGCCCGCCTTTCACGCCACCGCCCGCGAGCCACACACTGAAGCCATAATGATTGTGGTCGCGGCCCAGTTTCGACTTTCCGCCATCGCCCAATTCCACCGAGGGCGTGCGGCCAAATTCCCCGCCCCAAAGAATCAATGTGTCCTCAAATAATCCCCGTTGCTTGAGATCGGTCATTAACGCCGCGATGGGTCCATCGATATCGGCGGAGTGTTGACGAATACTGGACTCAAGGTTGTCGTGATGATCCCAGGGCTGCCCCGCCCCATGCCAGAGTTGAACAAAACGAACACCGCGCTCCAGCAAACGACGGGCGATCAGCGTTTGACGGCCATGCACATGATCGCCATAGGCCGCCCGGATATAGGCGGGCTCGCGGGAGATATCGAAGGCATCCGAAGCCTCCAATTGCATGCGGAAGGCGAGTTCGAAGGATTCAATCCGGGCTTCCAGTCGCGGGTCGTGACCGTGAGCTTGCAGATGGGCGGCGTTCAGTTCCGCCAGAAGGTCGAGTTGCCGACGTTGGGTGGGTGCATCCGCGTGCGGGCTGCGGATGTGTTCGATGAGCTTGCCAATTTCCCGGTGCTGCGGATCGACAAACGTACCCTGCAACACACCGGGCAAAAACGCCGAACGCCAGTTCTCGGAATCCTTCACCGGCATGCCGCCGGGACACATCGACACAAAGCCCGGCAGGTTCTGGTTCTCGCTGCCCAGACCGTAGAGCGTCCACGAGCCGAACGAGGGACGCACCTGCACGCTGTCGCCCGTGTTCATCAACATGAGCGACGGCTCATGGTTGGGCACCTGCGCGTACATCGAGCGGATGACCGCCAGATCGTCCGCATGCGCCGCGGTCTTGGCAAAGAGGTCGCTGATCTCCAATCCGCTCCGGCCATAACGCCGAAAGGCAAACGGGGACGGAAAGGCCGCGCCGGTCTTACGTTCGGTGCGCAGGTATTCGCCCGGAATCGCCTGCCCCGCGTAACGGGCCAGTTGCGGCTTGGGATCGAAGGTGTCGACGTGGGACGGTCCGCCATTGAGGAAGAAATGAATCACCCGCCGCGCCCGCGGCGCAAAGTGCGGGGCCCGCGCGATCAGGGGCGACGCCGGCGACGCGGCGGTCGCTGTTCCCACTCCGGCCTGCGCCTGTTCGAGCGCGGCGAGCGAAACGCCGCCCAGCCCCATACCCGCGAGGCGCAGAAAATCACGGCGATTGAAAGCGGGGTTCATGTTGGGCCAGTGGTTTCGCCGGTGGGAATATCAGAGCTCATTGTTCGCGTTTTCTCCGGCAATTCGGTTCAATCGGCAAACGCGAACTCGTTCGTTAGCAGCAGGACCTGGGCGTATTGCGCCCACGGGGAAAGCGGCTCGGTCATCAATCGCGGTCCGGCAAATCCCGCTTGGGCTTCCCAACGTTCCGCCCCGGACACGATCACTGGCGCCCACAGGAACTGATCAAATCCCAGCCCGCCCCCGATATCCACCACGAAATCAATCGCCTCACCCGCGTGCACCGACACTTCTGGCACCGCGAATCCAACCGTCGCATGGTGGACGTTGGCAGACTTGAGGAGGCCTTGGCGACTGGACACGACGAAGGCCCGAATGCCATCGCCCTCCGTGGGCGCGTGCGTGAGCGAGCCCTCGATGGCGAGGGTCATGGCCCGCGGCGCAATCCATCGCCGCACACACGCGTGGGCGCGATCATTGCCCGGATGTCCGCCCTCCGCCGTGAGCATCGCCCAGCCGGACTCGCCCCCGGGCAACGTTGCGGCGCCCTGCCACGCCGTGCCGGTGAAGTGCGCGAGCGGCGTGAATGTCCGCAATCGTCCCGCCGAAGCGTCGTACTCGCCCCAGCCGTAATGCCACGGCAACGGCGCGCCCACCGCCGCATCCGGCGCGGCCGCGCGCTCCGCCGCCGCAATGAAGCGCAAGCCCGCCGCCAACTCCGCGGCCGTGGGATCGCGTTGGAGCACGAGCTGATGCAGTCCCCGCAGTCGCGCCGCGTCCTTCAAGTCCGCTGTCCGTTGCGCCAGCACCCGTGCGCGTTGGGCGGCGAAGGGGCCGTTCAGAAAGTAAAGGCCCTGCTGGGGCACAGTGGTTTCATGACGCACCGCCACGTGGAGATCCGGATTCGCAAAATCAAAGGTGCGCAGGACGCCGGGCAGAAACTGCCGGTCCACCAGGGCATAGACCGTTCGTCGGCGATTCGCCGCCTCCAACAATTCGCCCGGCTGTCCGCCCATGGCGAGATCCACTTCCCCGCTCGCTGTCAGCATCGCGTCGCGCACTTGTTCGAACTCCAGTCGACGACCGGGAAACGTCGACAGCAGGCGGTTATCCGGATCCGTCGCCGGCGGCGGACGATGCGCCGTTTGGTAGACCGCACTGTTCAGGATGAGCCGATGTAGTGCCTTAAGACTCCACCCTTCCGCCATGAACCGCGCGGCCAGCCAATCCAGCAACTCGGGATGCGTCGGCGGCGCGGCCCGCAAACCGAAGTCGCTCGCGGTCGTCACCAGGCCCACTCCGAAATGATGTTGCCACACCCGATTCACCGCCACGCGCGCCGTCAGCGGATTCTTTGGATCCACGATGGCCCGGGCGAGTTCCAATCGACCGCTGCCCTGCACGAAGGGCTTCCGTCCCGCGCCGGACAGAATGCCAAGAAATTGCCGGGGCACCTCAGCCCCGGGTTGCGAGGGACTGCCCCGACGGAAGATGCACGGATTCGGCTCGGTCGGGCGATCCCGCAAAATCACCGCCGCCGGCAGACCCAGTTCGATCCAGCGCCGATCGACATCACCTTGAAGTTTCCACAACTCCTCGGAAAACCGCGTGGGCAGAAAGTATTCCAGATTGACCAGGCCGCAGTCGGGAACGGTCGTGGGCGATTGCGGGTCGTGCAGAAAGGCCTGGAGTTCCGTCAGCGCCGGATCCTGGGTCTCGTCCGTCCGTGCCGTCACCAAGCCCGCGGTGGAATTGGTGCCCGCGGCCGAAGCCGGCGGTAGTGCGGCACGAAAAACCTCGCCATAAATCGCCGGAACGTCCCGCATGCCCTTCAGCGGCCGACGAAACGCGGCCGCCACGCGGGAATTGATCCGCTGTTCGCGGAACAATTGATCCAGCACTTCCCGCGCCCGGGCGGTGAACGACGGACCATCCGCCGGCGACAGTTCCGCCAAGCGATGCCACGGCGCGAAAATCGGCTGCGGCGTCGAGCGGGTCTGGCGCAGGAAATCCCGCCAGCGCCGCACGGACTGGGGAATGATGTCGTCCGGTCCCAAAATCTGTTCGAAGCCTTCCTCCGGGTAATTCTGCAACTCGAGCTGAGCCATCAGATAATCCGCCACCCGCTGCTGCAATCGCCCGTTGGCCTCGCGCCGTCGCTCCGCGCTTTTCTCCCGATACGCCCGCAGACGTTTTTCCGTTTCCGGATCGTCGGTCGACGCCAACGCCACCGACTGATCATCCGCCCCGTGAAACACTCCGTAGAGCGAATAGTAATCGGCCGTGGGAATGGGATCGTATTTGTGATCGTGACACCGGGCGCAGGCCACCGTGAGCCCCAGCGTGGTGCGCGTGACCACGTCGATCCGATCGTCGATGATGTCATGGGTCACCCCGAGAAAGCGCCGGCCCAGCGTGATGAACCCCATGGCCGCCAGATCGGGCGAGGACTCCGGCACCAGTTGATCGGCGGCGATCTGGAGCTTTAGGAATTCATCGTACGGTCGATCGCGATTGAATGACTGGATGACCCAATCCCGGTACGCCTGGGCCTGCACAAAACGCCGTTCCTCGCGGCCGTAAACATAGCCCTTGGTATCGGAAAACCGCGCCACATCGAGCCAGTGACGTCCCCAACGTTCGCCATAATGCGGACTGGCCAGCAGACGTTCAATCCAACGAGACACCGCCTCTGCGCCGCCGGACTGCACGTCCGCGGTGAACGCGGCGACGTCCTCCGGACTGGGCGGCAACCCCGTGAGATCAAAACTCATCCGGCGCAGCAGCGTCCGCGCATCGGCCGCCGGTGCGGGCTCAATCCCGGCCGCGTCCAATCGGGACAGGATAAAGCGGTCCAGATCGGTCCGGGCCCAGGCCGGATGCCGCACCCGCGGCGGCGTGGCCACGCGCAGGGGCTGGAAAGCCCAATGTTGATCCGCATCCGGCGGCGGCTGCACTGCGGCCCGAGCCGGCCCCAGCGCCAGAAACAGCCACGCCAAAACGCCGCAAACACCCCCGACCGCCCGGGTTCGGCGAGGTGAGATTTTGGCAAAAGGATCCATGATATCGGGAACCCCTCGAACTGAGCGCATCAACGCGACACGCGTCAACCGGCGGCGCGGGGGAAATCGCAGCGCAATGTCGATGCACGGGGTAATTTCAACGCCCATTCGGCTCGCGCGTTCGTTCGGCAAAGCGGCAGAGGACTGCCGCAGTCCAAAACCTTGCGGAAATGACCAGACGCTTCACCCGTCGCGATAGCGTCGTGTACGGCGGTCTTCACCCAGCTCAAGTTGACAGGATCACTTTGTACTTCAAAGTAACCGCCATGGAACCGGCACAAGCCGCGGCTGAATTGGCCACGATCCGCACGCTGATGGAACGAGCGGCGCTTTACCGGCGGGCCTTGGCGCCGATGACCCTGACCGTCGGCGCCATCGGCACGGCCGCCGGTGGCCTGGGCCTGCTGTGGTCGGTCAATTCACCGATTGGCTTTGCGACCCTCTGGGTTCTCGCGGCCGGTGCCGCCCTGCTCGCCGCCTTCTTGGTGGTTCGACGTCAGTCCCTGCAGGCGGCCGAACCGCTGTGGACGCCGCCCACCCGCCGCGTCTTCGCCGCGCTCGCCCCGGCCCTCTGCCTCGGCGGTGCCCTGGCCCTTTCGGAGGCGCTCAATCCCGCCAACGCCCTAGTGTCCCCGCTGGGCCTCGCCGTGGCGTGGATCGGCATCTACGGACTCGGCCTCAACGCCGCCGGTTTTTTCATGACCCGCGGCATTCGTTGGTTTGGCTTCGCCTTTGTGGCCCTGGCCGGGCTGTTGACCCTCGCCATTCCACTGCGACAGCCCACCGGCAATACCCTCGCCCAAGCCCATGGACTCATGATCGTGACCTTCGGCTTCGGCCACCTGGCCTACGGGATTTACCTGCGCCTCACCGAACGCCCGAGCGCGCCGCCGATCGACGCCACCCCTCGCCGCCGCTCGTGAACCCCGGGGTCATCCTCCAGCTCGACAAGGTCATCCATGAAAAGGGACGGCTCGCCATCATGTCCCTGCTCGCGGCCACCCCGGAACTCTCCTTCACCGAACTGCGCGATACCCTGCAAATGACCGACGGCAACATTGTCACCCACATCCGCACCCTGCAGGAGGCGGGTTTCGTGGCCGTGACCAAACAGTTCCGCGACAGCCGCCCCCTGACCACCTGCCAGCTCACCGCCGCCGGCCGAACCGCCTTCGCCGAGCACATCGCGCTGCTGGAACAAATCGTCCGCCAAAACCGGCCCCAAAGCCGGTAACCTCCCCCAACCCGCCCAGGCCCACCCCGAGAACCCCTTTTGGTTATTAACTTTGCGTTTCAAAGTCCCATGAATTCAATCCACTTCCGTTCATGAAGATCCTGCGCGCTGACCATCTCGGCATGTGCTTTGGCGTCCGCGACGCCATCGCCCTCACCCAGCAACACGCGGCCCAGGGGCCGGTCACCGTATTGGGCGATCTCGTCCATAACGAAACCGTGCTGGCCGACCTCCGACGTCGGGGAATCCAGATTCGTCAGGATCCCTCCGAGGTCGCCACCCGCCACGTCATCATCACTGCCCACGGCGCCTCGGCGCAGCGCATTGAGTCCGTCCGGGCGCTGGGCTTTCAAGTAACCGAAGCCACGTGTCCGCTCGTCCATCGCGCCCACCAGGCCCTCGCCGGATTGGTACAACAGGGATTCCATCCGGTCGTCATCGGCCAGCGCGGCCATGTGGAAGTTCGTGGCCTCGTGGAGGACCATCCGGGTTGCGACGTCGTCCTCACGGAAGCGGACGTGCTCAATCTACCCTTCCAGGCGCGGCTGGGCATCGTCAGCCAAACGACGCAACCCGTCGCCCGCGTTCGCGAATTGGTGGCGCAGATCCGCGCCCGTTTTCCCGCCGCCGAGGTCCGTTGGATCGATACCGTGTGCCGGCCCACCAAGGAGCGACAAAGTGCGGCCGAGGAACTGGCCGCCCGTTGCGAGGTCGTCATCGTCGTGGGCGGGGCGCTGAGCAACAACACCCGCGAACTCGCCGCCACCTGTCGGCGTTTCTGCCCAAGGGTGCACCAAATCCAGAGTGCCGACGACCTGCGGCGCGAATGGGTTGCCGATGCCCAAGTGGTCGGGCTGACGGCGGGGACATCGACGCCGGACGAAACCATCGAAGCCGTCTACAACGCGTTACTGAACCTGGCTTCCTACGAATCACGCCCGATCTGGGAGGTCGCCGCATGAAAGCGCCCCTCTGGCTCGAGAGCCTGCGGCAACACCGTTTCCCAGCCTTCGCGGCGGCCTCGTTGCTCGGACTGATCCTGCTGGGTCTGCGCACCTACCTCGCACACCGCGGCGCCTATCTCTTTTACGTTTGGAATCTGTTCCTGGCCTGGCTGCCGCTGATCTTTGCCGTCCAGGCCGCCCACGCTTCGCGAGCCCAACGTCCGGTCCGGGCCATCGTGGCGGGGCTCTTGTGGCTCCTCTTTCTCCCCAATGCGCCGTATCTAATCACGGACATCGTGCATTGGAGTCCTCGTCTGCCCATCCCGCTGTGGTTCGATCTGCTGCTCTGTGTCCACTTCGCCTGGTTGGGGCTGGCGCTGGGATTCACGTCACTGCAGTTGTTGGAGGCGGAGGTCATCCGGCGTCGGGGTGTCGTTTGGGGGCGTTGTTTTGCCCTCGTCTGCCTGAGCCTCACCAGCTTCGGCATCTATCTCGGACGGTTCCGCCGCTGGAACAGTTGGGACATCGTGCGGGCGCCGGGATCGCTTTTCGGGGACATCTCCGTCCGCGTCCTGGATCCATTCAACCACCGCGGCACGTGGGCCTTCACGATCGTCTGCGGCCTGTTTCTATTTTCCGCGTACTGGGTTTTGGCAGCGATGACCCAAGCACGGAACGAGCCGGCCCGGATCCACCCAGCCACCGGACCAAAAGCATAAAACCGGTCCCGACGTCGGAGTCCGGATCACGCCGCAGCGCGGTCCTCGCGACGGACCAGCAAGGGCTTGGATTCGCCGCGTACGACCGCCTCGGTGATCTTCACTTCCACCACGTCGCCGCTGGCGGGAAGTTCGAACATCACATCGCGCATCAGTTTTTCCACCAACGCCCGCAGGGCGCGCGCACCCGTGCCTTTGGTAACTGCCTGAACCGCCAATTCCCGCACCGCTTCCGGGGTGAATTCCAGCCGCGCACCGTCAAAGGACAACAACCGCGCAAATTGCTTGGTCAGCGCATTCTTCGGCTCGGTGAGGATCTTCACCAACGCCGCCTCATCCAATTCGTCGAGCACGGTCACCACCGGCAGACGACCGATGAATTCCGGGATAAAACCAAAACTGACCAGGTCCTCGGGTTCGACCCGTTTGAGAATCTCCTGGGTGCTCAAGGCCGCCGCCGCGACCGCGGCTTCCTGTTGGGAAAAGCCCATCACCCGACGCCCGGCCCGGCGTTGGATCAGTTTGTCGAGTCCCACGAACGCCCCGCCGCAAATGAAGAGGATGTGGGTGGTATCGACCTTGATGTACTCCTGCTGCGGATGCTTGCGTCCGCCCTGCGGCGGCACGTTGCAGACCGTTCCTTCCAGCAGCTTGAGCAACCCCTGCTGCACCCCCTCGCCGGAAACATCGCGGGTCACCGAAACGTTTTCCGTCCGGCGCGAAATCTTGTCGACCTCGTCGAGGTAAACGATGCCCACCTGGGCCTTCTTGACGTCGAAATCACAGCTCTGCAGCAAACGCAGGATGATGTTCTCGACGTCCTCGCCGACGTAACCCGCCTCGGTGATCGAGGTCGCATCCGCAATCGCGAACGGCACGTCCAGCAATCGAGCCAGGCTCCGCGCGAGCAGCGTCTTGCCGGAACCGGTGGGACCGATCAGCAGGATGTTGGATTTGTCCAGCTCGACATCCTCGTCCTCCGCCGCCCCGAGTCCCTGCGTCAGGATGCGCTTGTAGTGGTTGTACACGGCGACGCTGAGCGAACGCTTGGCGTCCTCCTGCCCGATGACGAACTGATCCAGGTGTGCCTTGATCTCCGCGGGCTTGGGGCAGTTGAGCGTGGTGCGGAGCTTCTCGGTGTCCTTCTTGAGTTCGCGCGCCAGCACGCCCTGGCAGACCGTCACGCACTGGTCGCAAATAAACACGCCGGGACCGGCGATCAGCTTTTTGACCTCGGCCTTCGACTTACCGCAGAAGCTGCACAATGTGAGCTGGGTGGGGCGTGCCATGAATACTGGGTATCAGATGACAGAATTCGCAGGGACTGGCAACCGTGGATCGCGGAAGTTGCGCATTCAAAACCACATCAAAGCCCTTAATCTGCCAAAAAACTAAAGAAATACCTCAACCTAAAGCTGATATTAACACGTACTGAAGCTATCCACCCGCACGGAAGAAGTGCCGGATGCGTTGAAAGATCTCCACGAAGAGTGCCGCTTGTAACCACACCATCAGGCCGAGATACAACGTTGCCGCCACGACACTCAGGTACGCCCACCAGATCGTGGTGCCGTCCTCCTCCGCCATGCTGGCGGCCAGCAGGATGATCGCCACGCCAGGGACGAGATTCGAGCAGGGAATCGTCGGCGGCAGCGGCAAAGCCAAAAGGAAGGCGCCCCAGAAGATCAACGCGGCATTGAAACGACGCGACGCCGTTGACGCAACCCACACCGATGGCCGCGGATGAATCCCCCGTTCCAGCCAGCGCAATGCCCTGGAGCCCGCCCCGACCATCCGCACCAGAACCCGGCCCTGGACGCGCCGATTACCCAGAAACGCCGGCAGCACCGCCGCCCGGCCCAACATCATTTGGCTGGAGAGATAAAGGATCACCACCCCAAAGATGATGCTCAGCCCGGGCAATCCCACCGGGGCCAAAAAGGGCAAATTCAGCAGGATGATCAAGGCCAGCGGCCCGCGGCTCTCCAAGCTCAGCAACAATTCATTCAGGGTCCGGTCCTCCACCGAACCGCCGGTGAACATCCGCTCCAAAACCGCCGACAACGGCTCCACCAAGTGGGGTTCTTCACTTCCCTCCGAGCCGACCGCCTCCGTTCGGGGTGACAAATCCGGGGCACTCACGATCCAGGGGGGCGCGGTCTCTGCTCCGACCAGGCGACATACAGGGACGCGGCCACCGAGACGGCAATGATGCCCACCACCGCCGACAACGACACGGCCGTGAGATGTTCGCCGAGCTGTTCCTTAAGCCAGGACTCGGCGAGCATCTTGAGGCCAATCAGCACCAGCACCAACGCCAGTCCCGTCTTGAGATAGCGGAAATAACCCATCGCACTCGCCAGCACGAAGTACAGCGAGCGCAGGCCGAGGATGGCAAACACGTTCGACGTGAAGATCAGAAAGGGTTTCTCGGTAATCCCAAAAATCGCCGGAATGCTGTCGACGGCGAAGATCACGTCCGTGGTCTCCACGACCAGCAGGACCAGCGCCAGCGGGGTCAACCGCCAGCGACCTTGTTCCTTCACCAGGAAGTGTTCGCCATCAAAACGGTCCGTCACAGGCAGGCATCGTCGGGCCAGTCGCACCACCCAGTTTTGGGAAAGATCTTCCGCCCCGCCAGCGTCCCCCTCCCCGGACGTCCGCAACATCCGCCCGCCGGTCCACACCAGAAAGGCTCCGAGGCCATACAACAGCCAGTGAAACCGCCGGATCAACTCACTACCGCCGTAAATCATGCCGCCGCGCAGGATCAACGCGCCGAGGATGCCCCAAAACAGGACGCGATGCTGCCAGGCCCGGGGTACCTTGAAGTACGTGAAGATCAGCGCGATGACGAAGACGTTGTCCATCGAGAGCGACAACTCGACAACATAGCCCGTCAGAAACGTTCCCGAATCCTCCGCTTCCCACCCCGGTACCAGGCGCGGCGCCAACACCAGACCAAACGTCAGCGCCGTGATCACCCAGGTCCCGGTCCAGGTGAGCGCCTCGCGAAACGACGTCTCGCGGCCATGACGGTGCAGCAGCCCGAGATCGATGGCGAGTGCCACCACCACGAAGCCGCAAAACCATAACCAATAACCGAGAGGAATCCCTGCCGCTGCCACGCGGGCCACCCTAGGGGGCAATGCCCTTTTGGCCAGCCTCCATCCGAGTTCCCCACACACACGGTTCCCGCTCGCGCGCCCGCACCCCGGATCCACCGCCGGTCGAATCCGCCCCGAGGGGTGCCGTTGTGTGTGGCCCCCCGACACGAGGAAGGCCGACGACATCCTTGCCGCCCGCCTCCGGACCGCCATGCTGGCCGTCCTTTATGCTGAAAGCTGGCATCGTGGGCCTGCCGAATGTCGGCAAATCCACCCTTTTTAACGCCGTCACCCGCACCCGCAAGGCGCAGGCGGCCAACTACCCCTTTTGTACCATCGACCCGAACGTCGGCATCGTCACGGTGCCCGATGAACGCCTCGGCGTGCTGCAAAAGATCGCCAAAACCAACGTCATCATCCCGGCGGCGATCGAATTCGTCGACATCGCCGGCCTGGTAAAAGGTGCCGCTTCCGGGGAGGGACTCGGCAACAAGTTCCTGAGCCACATCCGCGAAGTCGATGCCGTGGTGCAGGTCGTGCGCTGCTTCGAAGATGCCGACATCCATCACGTCGCCGGCAACGTGGATCCCGTCCGGGACATCGAAACCATCACCACCGAACTCGTCCTGGCCGATCTGGAAGGGGTCACCAAGCGCCTGGAGAAGGTGGCCAAGGACGCCAAGCGCGGGGACAAGGAAGCCCTCGCCGAGCAGGCCGTGCTGGTGAAACTCAAGCCGCACCTCGATGCCGGCAAGCCCGCCATTACCTGCGAACTGACGCCCGAGGACCGGGTGGTCGCGCGCGCCTTCTGGTTGATGACCGACAAACGCACGATTTTCGCGTGCAACGTCAAGGAGTCGGACCTCGCCACCGCGGAGACCAATCCCTTCGTGCTGAAAGTCCGCGAATACGCCCAGAACCACTTCGGCTGCGAAGCCGTGGTCATCAGCGCCCAGATCGAAAGCGATCTCGTGGACCTCACCGAAGAGGAAGCCAAAGCCTTCCTGCTCGAACTCGGCGTCAAGGAATCCGGCGTCGGCGCCCTCATCCGCGGCACCTATCATCTGCTGGGCCTCCGCACCTATTTCACGGCCGGTGAAAAGGAAGTCCGCGCCTGGACCATTCATGCCGGCGACACCGCTCCCAAGGCGGCCGGTGTGATCCATTCCGATTTCGAACGCGGGTTCATCAAAGCGGAAACCGTCGCGTACAAGGACCTGGTTTCCTGTGGTTCCGTCGCGGCCGCCCGGGAAAAGGGTCTGTACCGCATGGAAGGCAAAGAGTACGTGGTGGCCGACGGGGACGTGCTGCTCTTCAAGTTCAACGTCTGAGCCGCAGTTGCTGACCCGCTCAACGTCTTTCCCCACGCCGCCCTGCGAGGCGGCGTTTTTCTTTTATGCCGAGCCCCGATTCTGAACCCGGCACCGGCCGCACCGCGCCTGCGGCGTCGCCCGAAACCAATTCGTCTCCGGCGCGGTCTTCTTCACTGTGAAACTCCTGCGTTGGTGTTGCATCGTCAGTTGCGCCGGGTGGCTGGCCCACGCGGTCGGCCCGGCCGCCGATAAAAATGCTACGGACTTCTTCGGCCTCACCAACGTCTGGTCCCTCCACCTGAAACTGTCGGCCGCCGACTGGGATCACCTCAATCCGACGGAACCCGCACGCGGCGATCGCCCGGATCGCCCGGATCGCCCGGATCGCCCGGATCGCCCGGATAGGCCCGAGGGACCCGGCCGCCCGCCCCGTCCCGAATTTGCCCCCGGAGATCGCCCGCCACCGGGAGGCCGCCCCGGCGGACGACCACCCGGGCCGCCCGGACCACCCCATCGGGAGTTCCCGTGGTCCACCGCCACCGTGGAATTCGGACCCGAGGTCTTCACCAACGTGTCCGTGCGTTTCAAGGGCAACAGTTCCTTCAACGGCTCCCGCAATTCCCTCAAGAAACCATTCAAGCTGGATTTCGATCGACAGGTCCCCGGACGGACCTTTTTCGGGCTGGAGGAATTGCTCCTCAACAACAACGTCAACGAACTCGCCCACCTCCGCGAGCCCCTCGCCTACGACGCCTTCCGCCGCGCCGATCTGCCGGCCCCACGCACCGCCTTCGTCCAGGTCCACCTCACGGTCACCGGCCAATTCGAAAATCGCTATCTCGGGCTCTACACCGCCGTGGAACCGGTCGAAGGCGATTTCCTGAAACACACGTTCGCCACCCGGCATGGCCTCCTGGTCAAACCGGAGGGAATTCGCGGTTTGGAATATTTCGGTGAGGACTGGCACGCCTACACCAATCGGTACGAGGTCAAAAGCAAGCTCTCGAGTGCGAGCGCCCGGCGCTTGGTCGAGTTGACCCGCTTCGTGCAACAGGCCAACGAGGCTGAGTTCGACGCGCACCTCGACGACTACCTCGACGTGGAATCCACCCTGCGCTTTGTCGCGCTCAACGCGCTCCTGGCCAATTTGGATTCCTTCCTCGGCAACGGTCACAACTACTATCTGTTTCTGTCCGATAAAGCGCGACCGGCCCGTTTCATTCCGTGGGATCTCAACGAGGCCTTCGGTGGACATCCGATGGCGGGCGATTCCCGGGCGCAGGCGGAATTCAGCGTGCTCCAGCCAACCCCGCCGGGGAATCGTTTCGTGGGACGCCTGCTTGCCCAACCCGCGCGAGCCGCGCGCTACCGGGAAATTTGCGCCAACCTGCTGACCAACGCCTTCAACGCCCCGCGGCTGATCGCCGACGCCGAACGCATTCGCCAAGCCACGGCCGAGAGCCTCGCCCGCGAGCCCCGCCAACCGGGACGCCGCGGCGGCCCTGGATTCGGTCCGCCTGAAGAACGACCCGAGGGCGCCCGACCGCCCACCGACCTGCCCGCGAATCGTCCCGCTCCCAATGACCCCATGCGTCGCGGCCGCGAGTTGCCGATCGCCGAATGGATTCAAGTGCGCGACGCCAACGTGCGGGCCGAACTCGCCGGCCAACGAACCAGTCCATCGCCGACCCTGGGACACTTCCCCGGCGGTCCGCCACCGCCGCGCCCGGAATAGAATCGTCGCCGCGCCCCCGATCTCCTCCGCTTCCGCGCCTCCACCAACCCGCGCGGGCGCCCGATATATCAAAGCGGCGCGGAGATCGCATGGAATCCACAAGCCATCGTCCAATCGTCGGCCCGGACTCGGTTCCATAGCGTTTTCGCGTCCGATGAATGCCTTTACGCTTGTGAAGTTGGGTCGCCGGATCCGTCTCCGCGACATCCTCCCCCCGCCCTTCGTCCGCTGCCTTCTGGGCTTCCTCACCCTCAACGCGAGCACCGCGTTGTTCGGTCAGGAACCCTCCTTCCGCGAACGGGTCGGCCCCGGCGAAGTCGGCGTCGTCGCACCCGGCGATACGGTGTCGGTCCCTTATATCACGTGGGGCGCCGACCTCGTGACCTTCCAGGCCAACGGCGGACTCACCACCCGACCCGGCTCCATTTTCGCCCGGCACGGACTCAATCTGCGATTGACCCCGGGTGACGATTTCATCCAGCAAGTGCGCGACTATCGCGCCGGTCGATCCCCTTTCCTGCGCGGCACCGTTCACATGATCGGCCTGGCCAGCGAGGTGCTGGGTTCCGATCCCCGCACGAAGGGCGTGGCCCTTCTCCAGCTCTCGTGGTCGGCCGGCGATCACCTGGTGGCGCGCGCGCCGTTGCGCACGGTCGCGGATCTGCGCGGACGCACGATTGCCCTCCAATCGGGCGGTCCCCATGTGGGTCTGTTGGACGACATCCTCCGCTCGGCCCGCCTCACCTGGGACGACGTGAAAATCGTCTGGACGCGCGATCTCACCGGATCCGCGGAAACTCCGGCCGAACTCCTGCGCCAACGGAGTGAAATCGACGCCGCGTTCGCGATCTCGCCCGACATGGCGGGGCTCACCGGTGGTCTGCGGACCACGGGTTCCGGCGCCGAAGGCACGGTCCGTGGAGCCCACGTCCTGGTGTCCACCGCGGAGCTGAGCCGGTCGATTGCCGACATCTACGTGGTCCGTCGCGACTACTACGACACCCACAAGGAGCAGGTGACCCAATTCGTCGTGGGTTACCTCCAGGCCGCCGAGGAGGTCCAAGCGCGGCGACAGGGACGCGACACCAATGCCCTTGCCGGCCAGCGCGCGCTGCTGCTGCAAGCGCAGGAAATCTACGGCAAAACCGCACTGCCCACGCTGGCGGACGCCGCGGGTCTGCTGGCCGATGCGACGCTGGTCGGCTACCCCGGCAACGTCGCCTTTTTCACCGAAGCCGGCAATCTCTCGGGCTTTGCCGCCCTGCAAAAATCCGCGCTCGATCTCGCCACCAGTCGGGGGTACGCACGGGAGCGCATGGGGTTGTTTCCCAGTGGACTCGATTACACCGCCCCGGCGTTCAAAAACTTTCTGAAGCACACCGAGGCCGGCCGCACCGGACGCTTCCGCGCCGAAGCCGTGCGGGAGGAAATCGAGGCGCTCAGCGCCGGCGGCGCGCTGGATGATCGCACGATTCTCAGCTTTACGATTCACTTCGAACCCAATCAGAACGCGTTCTCCGCCGAAAACTATGGCGCGGAGTTCCGCCGGGTGGTGGAATTGGCCGACAAATACGGCAACGCCGTCGTGGCGATCCGCGGTCATGCCGATCCGACCAAGACGCTGCTGGATCTGGTTAAATCCGGACTGACGAAGGGCGTGTTGAAACGCACCGGGGCGCCGGGCAATTACAGCTACTCGTTAAATGGCGAACCACTGGATCTGCGTGCCACGGCGAAGTGGACCCAGTTGATCAACGACGGCGCCTTCGACGGTGTGGCGGAAACGAATCCGCGGGAAACGCTGCAAGCCGCACTCAATCTCAGTCGCCAACGCGCCGAAGCCGTGCGCGAAAGCATCGTGGGCTACGCCAAAGCCTAGGGTCTCAACCTCGACAAAACCCAAATCCAACCCGTAGGCGTCGGCATCCGCGAACCCTTCATCGCCAAGCCGACGAACCCGGATGAAGCCCGCCAAAACATGCGCGTGGAATTCCGACTGGTGCGGGTGACCGCGGAAACGACCAAGGCCGGGGAATTCGATTTCTAACGCCCCGCCGGGTCCGGCGAGGCGCCGGGCCTCCCAACGTAACACCCCTTCGGCTCACCGCGCCGAAGTGCCCACCACATGCGTCCGCCTTGGTCCGAATCGTCCCGCCCTGCCATGACTCCCCACGATCCCTCTGTGAAGACTCGATTCCGTCAGCACCTCCGCAGCGCCAGCGAGCGACTTCTCCGACCGCTAAAACGGGTCCGCGGAGGGATCGTTTGGGGCGCCGCGCTCCTCACGCTCTCCGTTCTGGCCCAGGCACCGGAGAGTGCCCGGGATCACGTGGTGATCGTCCTCGATGCCTCCGGCTCAATGGCGGGACGGATCCAGCCGGAGACTCCCGTGGACCGCATGACCGCCGCCAAAGTGGCCCTGCTCAAAGTGACGCAGAAACTCTCTACCAACACCCACATCGGTCTCCTCGTGTTCAGCGATCCCCGTTTGAAAGACGATTGGGTTTATCCGCTCGGTCCTTTGAACCTGGCACGCCTGCGGGAGGCGATCCGGCAACCCCAGCCCGGGGCCGGAACCCCTCTGGGTGCTTACCTCAAGAAAGGGGCCGACCGGCTGTTACAGGCCCGGGAGGAACACCACGGTTACGGCACCTATCGATTGCTGGTTGTTACCGACGGCGAAGCGCAGGACGCCGATCTTGTCGAACGTTACACCCCGGAAATCACCCGCCGGGGCCTCACCCTGGACGTGATCGGTGTGGCCATGGCTCAACGCCATACGTTGGCCCGCCTGGCCAGTAGTTATCGCCCCGCCAACGATTCCGCCGCCCTGGATCGGGCCGTGTCCGAAGTGCTCGCCGAGGGTGGGAATGCGCCCGGATCCCCCGCCATTCCCGCGGCGGATTTCGAACTCCTGCGCGCTCTCCCCGTGGGGTTGGCGACTGCCGCCGTGGAGGCCCTGTCGCAGGTGGAGAACACCCCAATCGGGGACCGACGCACCGGCTCAATACCCCCGGACGGCGCCCGCCCTCGCCGCCAGCCGTGAATCGCCCGCCGCGTGAAGCCTTCGCTGCACCCGCATTTTCTCTCCCATCGGAATCCCTTGTTATGAGCGCTTCATCCGCCGGCCGTGCCCGGGGTTATTTGATTGCCTCCGCCTTGTGGCTGGTGATCGTCGCCGTGCTGGCGCTGGCGTATCGGGGATGGGTGCAGCCCCGACGGCACCAAAATCTCACCGCCGCCACCAGTGCCCGGCAGCCGTACCTTCAGGAGATCGCCGTGGGCGGCGACCACTTCAGTGGCTACGCCCTGCTCCGTTCCCCCGCGTTTCGCGCGGACCTGCAACGGGAAGGGCTGCGCTTGCGGTGGGTCGAAGATTCCGGCGACGTCGCCGCCCGACTGGAATCGCTGCGCACCGGTGAACTCCATCTGGCGGCAATGTCCCTCGATGCCCTGCTGACTCTCGGAGCCCGCGTCGGCTTCCCCGGCGCGATTGTTCTGGTCCTCGACATCCGCGCGGAAGGAGGGCCTGTACCCGACGTCCTAATCGCCCGCCGGGAGTTTCTCCGGGATCAGCCGGAGCGGGTCCAAGCCGTACTCGCGGCGGAAGCCCGTGCGCTTTGGCAGTATCGTCACCCACCCGCAGGCCTGCGGCAGCTGGTGCGGGAGGATGCACAGAACCACGGAACCGCCCTGACCGAGGACCAGGCCGAGAAAATCGCCGCCGGAATTCAGTGGCAAAACGTCCAGGAAAACTACGCCTTCTTCCAGCTCCTTCCTTCCGTCGAGCGTGCCGGATTGCCGGGACTGGAAGAACTCATCGCCGATCGCACCGAGGGATTGATGCGCACCCAAAACCTCACCGCGGATCCCCTCGCCGGCCGACGCCATTCCCTCTACTACGACCGCCCCCTCGCCGCCCTGCAAACGGCGCGCTTTCATCCGGGCCGACCCGCCGATCGTCCGCGCCCCGAGGGTGCGGCCGCAGCGTCACCACTCAGCGGCCGCAGCGAACCCGAAGCCACCGCCTTGCGCGAGGAGGAATGGCAACAACTCCGCCCACTGGCGGAACTCCGCACCGAACCGATCGTTTTCTCCCGAGGTTCGGCCGAGCTTTCGATCGAAGGCCAGCAAACCGCCGCGGAGTGCCTGCGCAAGTTGCAGCAATTTCCCGAAGCCTATTTACGGGTTCGCGGCCACGCCCGCCCGGACGGCGATCCCGAAGCAAATCGGACACTGGCGCAAGCACGGGCCGACGCCGTGGTACACGCCCTGATCGCCGCCGGCCTCGACCCGCGCCGGGTCCATGCCGAAGTGGACGTGCCCCGCCCCAGCGGAAGCCCCAGTGCCACGATCGGCGAAGCCCAAGCGGTCAGCTTTAGCGCGGGCCAGGTACCGTATTGACGGCCCCAGGTTCGTCCTGCCGATCCTGCGGGTTCCCCGTGCGAGTCGCCGCGGCGTCTGTCAGGATTCCGGGCATGCCGCCGCTGCAATCCTGGTTTCCGACACAGATTTATCAAAGCCGCCTGCTCCGTCAGGCGTCCGCCAGCCAACAGTTCAACCGCGAACTGCTGAAGGAATGTCATCAGTATCGCGACTTCGATGACGCGGGCCGGAAGTGGTCGGCGAAGAATTATCCCGGCGGCTACACCTCCTACGGCTCCCTCGACAAACTCCATCGCATCAGCAGCACCTTCGGCGATCTCGAGCGCCATCTGCAACGCCACGCCCGGAGCTTCGCGCAGGCTCTGGATTGGGATCTGGGCGCCGGACAGCTGATTCTGACGGATTGCTGGATCAATATCATGCCGCGGCAAACGGCCCACAGCATGCATCTGCATCCCAATTCCGTGATCAGCGGCACTTACTACGTGGCCACGCCCCGCGGATGTGCCGGCTTGAAATTTGAGGATCCGCGCCTGAGCAAATTCATGGCGGCCCCGCCGCGCACCGCGACCGCCCGGCGGGAAAATCAATTGTACATCACCTACCCCGCCGCCGCCGGATCCATCATCCTCTTCGAGAGCTGGCTCCGACACGAGGTCCCGGCCAATCCCGTCGCCGCCGAACGCATCAGCATCAGTTTTAATTTCGCCTGGGATTGAGGTCCCGAAACGGGAATTCCCGGCCCCGGGTTGGAGCCGCCCCGGAAAACCCCGGATCCCCCCCGCCTGGCACGTGCCCCGCACCGCGGAGCCTGCCATGCTCCCGCAAATGGTCGCCCGGGTCACATTGGAAATCGCACTGCGCAAGGAGTTCGATTATTCCATTCCCGAGGACCTCGCGGGCCGCGTCGAGATCGGCTCGCGTGTGAAAGTGCCCTTCGGTTCGCGCTTGGTGCTGGGTGTCGTGACCGGCCTGCCCGATTCCTCACCGCACACGAATCTCAAACCCCTCGCCGACGTCATCGGCGCCCAGGGTCTGGTGACCCCCAAGGTGCTGGCCTTGGCCCGGTGGATGGCGGAGTACTATTGCTGTCCGGTCGAAACGGCCCTGAAAAGCGTGCTGCCGGATGCCGTGCGAAAGGAGGAAGCCGGGTGGCGCGAACGACTCCACGTCCACTATCTCCCGCCCACCGGTGAACTGCCCAAGCTGACCAAGCGGCAGGAAGCCATCTGGCGCATTCTCGAGGAATGGCGCGAACTGCCCCTGCAGGAACTGCTCCGACTGGGCGAGACCACCGCCGATACCGTGCGGCGACTCGAAGACAAGGGCCTGGTCCGCATCGGATCCCAGATCGACGAACGCGATCCCTACGCCCGCGAACTCATCGTCCCGACGCAATCGCTCACGCTGAATCCCGATCAGTTAAACGCCTTCGAGCAAATCACGCGATCCCTCGCCACGGTCGCGCCCGGCGGCGAAAACCCGCCGTTTCTGCTGCACGGCGTCACGGGTTCCGGCAAGACCGAGGTGTACCTTCAGGCCATCGACCACTGCCTCACGCTCGGCCGCGGAGCCATTGTGCTGGTGCCCGAAATCTCCCTCACGCCACAGACCGTCGAACGTTTCAAGGCCCGTTTCAGCACCGGTCCCCGCGCCACGCTGGTGGCCGTGTTGCATTCCCACTTGTCCACCGGGGAGCGGCACGACGAATGGCATAAGATCCGCCAGGGCCGCGCCCGCATCGTCATCGGCGCCCGCTCCGCCATTTTCGCCCCGGTCGATCCGCTCGGACTCATCATCGTCGATGAGGAACACGAGCATTCCTACAAACAGGAGGAGGCGCCGCGCTACCACGCCCGCGATGTCGCGGTGGTTCGGGGACAGCGCGAAGGCGCAGTGATCGTGCTGGGCTCGGCCACTCCCTCGCTGGAGAGCTATCACAACGCGCGCCGGAAAAAGTATCGCCTGCTGGAACTGCACACTCGGGCCACGGAACAAAAGATGCCGATCGTGCGCGTGATCGATCTCCGGCTCGAATCGCGAAAAACCAAGAGCGGTGCCGTCGCCATCTTCACGCCCGAACTCAAGGAGGCCATCACCCAACGCCTGGAGCGCCGGGAGCAGACCATTCTCTTTTTGAACCGCCGCGGCTACAGCACCTCGCTGCAGTGCCCCAAGTGCGGGTACGTTGCCGGGTGCCCCAATTGCAGCGTGGCGCTCACGTTTCATCGCGCGGAGCAACGCCTGCTCTGTCACGTGTGCGGCTATCAGGAGGCCGTGCCGAAGCAGTGTCCGGCTCCCGAATGCCGCAATCCCGCCATCCGGTTCTCCGGCCTGGGCACCGAAAAGGTGGAGGAAACCCTCACCCGCCTGTTCCCCCACGCGCGGATCGCCCGCATGGATCGCGACACGTTGAAGCGGAAGGATGATTACCGGCGCATTCTCACGGATTTCCGGACGGGCAAGCTCGACATCCTGGTGGGCACCCAGATGATCGCGAAGGGACTCCATTTTCCCAACGTCACCTTGGTGGGCGTCTTGTACGCGGATCTCAGCCTGCACATGCCGGATTTCCGCGCCGGGGAACGGACCTTCCAATTGCTCACGCAAGTCAGTGGGCGGGCCGGCCGCGGAGATGTCGAAGGCGAAGTCTTTGTCCAAAGCTTCACGCCGTTTCATCCGGCCATCCAGTACGCGCGCCGACACGATTTCCTCGGGTTTTACGATCAGGAAATCGAGTTCCGCGAACAGCTTAAGTATCCTCCGCTGGCGCGGGTGGCCCTGCTGACCTTGAAGGGGCGCAATGAGGACAAGGTGAAGTTCACCGCGGATGCCCTGCGCAAGGAATTGGATCGACGCCTCAGTGCCTGGCGGGATCTGGTCATCGCCGGCCCGGCACCGGCACCGCTCTTGCGGGCGGAATCCTACTACCGCCACCAAATCATGTTGCGAACCAAAGCCATGGCGCGGCTGAGCCTCGAATTGACAGCCCTTCAGACCGGCTTTCCCCTGCCCGACGACCTGACACTGACCGTCGACGTGGACCCGGTGAATCTCGTCTGAGCGAAGTTACGGCGTGATGACCCGCAGCCCGCGGGCATCGAGGGTGAACCGGGCGGGCAAATGCCCCATGTTATCGCCTTCCACGTGGAACGGTATTCCCGAACCGGTGGTGGGGGCGGTGGCGGCCGCGGCGCGCAGCACGATTTCCTTGCCCTGCCAGTGGACCAGGCCGGAGGCGGCGCCGAAGCGGCCGCGGGCGAGCGCGGCGAATTGCCCGGGGAAACGCCACGGAGAAACCCGCTCCACCATCGCCAGATCCAGCTGTCCGTCGTTCAACTGCGCCTGGGGAAACACCACCCAACGCCCACCGTAGAAGCGTCCATTGCCGATCAGCGCGAGTTGACCGCTCACTTTTCGGCCGTCGACCTCCGCCTCGACTACGGGCAGCGGCCCGAACAGCGCCTGCAATCCCGCCCAAACATAAGCCAGCGGTCCGACTTTTTTCTTCAGTTCCCAACTCACCCGCTCGAGCGCGAGGGAATCCAGACCGGCCCCGCCCATCTGCACGAACCAGCGTCGCATCGGCACCGCCACCGGGGTCCCGCCCGAATACTCCACCAACCCCAAATCCACCCGCCGTTCGCCACCCCGCAGGAGCAATTGCCAGCCGGCCTCAAAATCACCCGGCACCTGCAACTCCTTCGCGAAAACGTTCACCGTGCCCAAGGGCAGAATTCCCAGGCGGGTGCGTTGGGGACCGTCCGGGACTTGGGCGAGTCCATTGACGACTTCATTGACGGTCCCATCGCCCCCGGCGGCCACGAGCGTCGTGCACCCGTGCTCCACCGCTTCGCGGGCCTGCGTCACGGCGTCGCCGGCGCTGCGCGTGGGCCGGAGCACCACAACGACACCGGCGACCTGCGCCGCCCGCATCGCGATATTCAAACGGGCCCGGAACGCCGCGGCCTTGTCGCCGCGGGCAGTCGGATTGAAGACGATGGCAATCACGCCGAAAAACGGCCCACGATGGGGGCCGCAATTGGGGCCCACAGTGAAGCCGCGATGGGGACCGGGCCGCCCGCCCAGAGGGCCACGCTCACTTGGAGCCCGGAACCACCAGGCGATACTCGGGCGACCAATCGCTGTTGGTCACGACCGCGCGCCCCAAGCCGGGGTACCAGAAATCGAACTTGTACTTGTAGGGCACGTACGCCTTGCCCGGCGGCAGCGGCACCGCGGCCTCCCAACGATCCGCCGTGCGCGGCACGCGGGACATCGGATACAGCTTCGCGTCCACCATGACGTAGGCGCTCACCTTGGCCGACGTCGATCCGCGGCGCGGGGATTCCCACTCCACCTCGAAGGGATAAATGCTGTCCGGCTGCGGCGGAACCGCCCGGGGGGTGAGGTTGGTGACGTCGGTGCTGCAACCGGACAGGAGGCCCAGCAGGCCCAGGCCGACCGCGGCGCAGAAAACTTGAGAACGCTTCACGGGAGTAGCCTGCGCGATTTTCCCCCGGGTTGGCAAGGCGCGGCACAGGATTCGCACGGCTTCCTGCCGCCCGAGCCCGGGTGCAGACAGCACCTCGCGAAGCACCCCGCGACCGAGCCGCACGGGCGCAAACTCCAACGGGCCCCAAAAAACACCACAGGGACGGATCCCGGAGAGATCCGTCCCTGTTTAAATCAATCTGAGCGCTGGCGACTCAGCGATTCGGCTGCGGGGTGTAGCGCAGATACGGCTTCACGCGCCGGATGCCCTTCGGGAACAATGTCACCGCTTCTTCATCCTTCACCGCGGGTGTGATGATGCAATCCTCGCCCGCCTTCCAATCCGCCGGCGTCGCCACGCGGAATTTGGACGTCAGCTGCAGTGAATCGATCACGCGCAACAGCTCGATGAAATTGCGGCCCGTCGACGCCGGATACGTGAGCGTGAGTTTAATCTTCTTGTCGGGCCCGATGATGAACACGGAGCGCACCGTCGCTTTGTCATCCGCGTTCGGATGGATCATGTCATAGAGGGTCGCGACATTGCGATCCGGATCCGCGATGATGGGGAAATTGACCGTCGTGTGCTGGGTTTCGTTGATATCGCCCACCCAGCCCTGATGGGATTCCAGGGTATCGACGCTGACCGCGGCGACCTTGACGTTGCGTTGGGCGAATTCGTCACGGAGCCGCGCGGTGGCGCCCAGCTCGGTGGTGCAGACCGGGGTGTAATCCGCCGGGTGGGAGAAGAGGATGCCCCAGGAATTCCCCAACCATTCGTGGAACCGGAAGGTCCCCTCGGTGGTGGCTGCGGTGAAATCGGGCGCGATGTCGCCAAGTCGAAGTGCCATATTTCTTTAATCCTCCCGGGACAACTTGCCGCGGGAGACGCTCAGGATATCCCCCCGCGCGCCGGAGGCAATGGCGGGCACCCACGCCGTACCGATTGCGCACGTTCGTGGTTCGTGGTTCGTGGTTCGTGGTTCGTGGTTCGGAGTTCCGGATTTATCCGGCGGAGCTTGCGACCGGTCGAGCGCGTCGGAGGTCCCATCGCCCATCCGGCATGTGCCCACGTTTCCGCCTGAAGGCGGGACTCCGTACCGGCGAAAGGCAAATTCCACGGCTATTTCCCCTTCTGTTCCGGAACCCCAACTCGCCGGTTGAAAAACCAGCGTTACCGATACTGCGCGTCCAACCTCCTCAAGCCGCCCACAAACACCCTTGGTTACTCCCGCCTCGCCCGCTTGCTTCCGCCGTCACCGTGCACCAACATGTAATTGCATGTTTAAAGCATGGGAAAAACCGATACCATGATTCACCTCTCCGACATTCATTCGCTGACCGATTTTCAGCGCGACGCGAAGACCCATCTCAAGCAACTCAAGAAATCGGGCCGGCCGAGTGTCCTGACGGTCAACGGCAAAGCGGCCGTGGTCATCCAGGACGCGGCGGCCTACCAGTCGATGCTCGATTTGCTCGACCGCGCTGAGGCGATTGCCGGTATCCAGCGCGGATTGGACTCCCTCCATCGTGAAGAAGGTGAACCCGCATCCTCAGTTTTTGACCGAATTCAAGCCAAGCACCGCATTACCGCGCCATGACCCGCTGGCCGGTCGTCATTCAGCCCCCCGCCGCGGCTGAAATCGAGGCCGCCTACGTGTGGATTGCCGAAAGCAATCCCGCTGCCGCGGCGACCTGGCTTTTCGGCCTAAGAGCAGCGATCCAGGGCCTGAGTAAATTGCCCGAGCGCTGTCCGTTGGCCCCGGAAAACTCAGCGTTTAAGGAGGAGATTCGCGAACTCATCTACGGCAAACGGAGCGGACGCTACCGGATATTTTTCACCATCCGGGCCACGACCGTTCACGTCCTCCACGTCCGCCACGGGGCCCGTGACCAACTGAAACCCGGGTCCGAAGAGTGACCGGGAATCCAATTCCGACTTTGAATTCCTGATCCGCCCCCTGAAGGATCGGATTCCAAGGGCCAACCACCGCCCCATCCAGCGCGTGACGGGTCCCCCGGTTCGGAATCCCGGATTTATCCGGCACGGCTCTCGCCCGGTCGCGCACGTTAGGTGTTCCCCCGCCGATCCATCCAGTGCAAACCCAACCGCCTGAAGGCGGGACTCCGCACCGAAGGCTCGGGACTTCCCGATCTATTTCCCCAGATCTGACGGAACCCTGACTCGCCGGTTGGAAAACCAGTGGTACAGGGGCGGCGCATTCCAAGTTCGGAGTTCCCAGGTTCGGAGTACCGGATTTATCCGGCGGGGCTTGCGACCGGTCGAGAGCGTCGGAAGTCCCATCGCCCATCCGGCAAGCGCACAAGTTTTCGCCTGAAGGCGGGACTCCGCACCCAACTCAGCGGCAGGGAATCGTCAATTCCGGCCCGGTCGCATTCAATTGAAGGGGTTCGAGGCGATCCAGGATCAGCGCCGCCTCGTCCCCCAGTTCCGACGCCCACCGCTGCTGAAAAATGGCGCGATACGATCGCAGCACTTCCTTCATTTCCGCGGACTCTTCCGCCGCCGACGCCTGATAACTCGCGGAAAGACTGACCCCATTCCGGTCCGGTGACGTTTTGAGGGCCTTCACCGCCGCCGCAGAATGTCTCGCGTCATCCGCCATCACACCCTCCAAATAGCTTTTCAATCCCACATAAACACAACCATCCATGAACAATTGCCCCCGTAACGGATTGGCCTCGGTGTGGGCGAAGGATTGAAGGATATTCGAGTAGCCCGCGGTTCCGGAACTCAACAGCTGGGAATAGCGTTCGTACAAAGGATCGTCGGGGGCGAGGGCCTCCGCGTCCGCGGTTGGCGGCGGACTTGAAGAATTCTCCTTGGGCGCGGCACTCAATTGCTCAAAAGCCTCCCCCGCACCCTCGCACTTCAAATCCGAAAAACGCGCGGCATAGGCATAATCATTCAGAAACAGCTTCTGTTGCAATCCGTCCAAGCGTTTGCGGCCATTACTGCCAGATTTGAACTTTTCCTTCTCGCGCTCGATCCAGCCAAAGGTATCCCTCGCCAAAGACAGTTTGGCGTTTTCCAGGATATTTTCCGAACTGGTCCCCACAGCCCTCGGCGGCCGATTTCCCGGCGGGCGAGTTTGCGATTTGACCGGCAGTTGGGCTGGCCCGGATCCCGGCGCAGAAGTCGGGCGGTCCTCGGGACGCTGAGCCGACTCCGAACGGCGCGAAAATTGAACCTTCGTAACCAACAAAGCCAAAAGCAGGGCCAAAAACGCCACCGTTATCAGGATGAGTCTTGGAGATTTCACATTAACGGCTTCCGGCTTCTTCGACACAGCATTGCACCCTCTTTTCTGTCCCGCCTTCGGGGGTGACCCAGGACATTTGCCATCCACTCATGAAGGCATTTGGGGGCGACGATGGGGCGGCATTCGGGTCTCGGAAATCACGAGAGGAAGGCTACCTTCCGCGTCCATTTTCACGCAAGTGATTTCATTTCCGTCACCAACGCCAAGCCCAGGTTCGGATTCCCGGATTTATCCGGCGGAGCTTGCGGCGGGTCGAGCGGGTGAGGAGTCCCTTCGCTCGTCCTGCAGGTGCACACCCCACCGCCTAAAGGCGGAACTCCGTACCAGCGGGTGGCAATTTCCCGATCTATTTTCCACGCTGTCCCGAAACCCCGACTCGCCGGTTGGAAAACCAGCGGTACAGGCATGGCGCCTGCCGGGTTCGGAGTGCCCGGTTTGGAGTACCGGATTTATCCGGCGGGGCTTGCGACCGGTCGAGCGAGTGAGGAGTCCCTTCGCTCGTCCTGCTGGTGCACACGTCTCCGCCTGAAGGCGGGACTCCGTACCAGCGGCTCGCGCCTCCCGATATATTTCCCACGCTGTCCCGAAACCCCGACTCGCCGATTGGAAAACCAGCGGTACAGGATTCGCGGGCCGCGAGTCCGTGGGTCGCCCTCCCCCTTCCCGCCTACTCGTGCCGCAGGGCTTCGACCGGGTCCATCTTCGCGGCGCGGAGGGCGGGATAGAGGCCGAAAATCACCCCGACCAAGGCCGAAATCGTAAAGGCCGCCACCGGCGAGCCCCACGTAATGATCGTCTTCATCTCCGCCACCCGCGACACCACAAAGGGTATCGTCACCCCCAACGCCACCCCGAGCAGGCCCCCCACGCCGGAGAGAATCACCGCCTCAACGAGGAATTGCGTCGTTATGTCCTGCCGCTTCGCGCCCAGCGCGCGTCGGATGCCGATCTCCCGGGTCCGTTCCGTCACGTTGGCCAGCATGATGTTCATAATGCCGATGCCGCCCACCAGCAGCGAAATGGCCGCAATGGAGCCCAGCACGAGACTGAAGATCCGCTTGGTGCGTTCCGCCTTCTTCAACAACTCCAGCGGCACCACCACGTCATAATCCTTCTTCTTGTGGTTCTTCGACAACAGATCCCGCACCACATCCGAGACCGGCACCACATCCTCCGGCTTCGCGACCTTCACGGTGATCTCATGCAATTCGATCCGCTGCGCTTCAAAGGAACCCTGACGTCGATTCGCCAGCACTTCGCCGTACCGACGCCGGGCGGTCTCCAGCGGGATGAACATCCGGTCCGCCGCGGGCGAGGAACCGCCCGAGCTGGCGTCCCCGCTGTGCTCCGCGCCCGCCCCGGCCGCCTTGGTGCGCGCCTCCATGACACCCACCACCCGATAGTAATGCTGGCCCACCCGCACGTCCCGGCCCACGGGTTCGTGCAACGGAAACAGGCGTCGCGCCATCTCTGCGCCCAAGACACAGACGTTCTCTGCGGCGTCCATTTCGGTGTTGGTGAAGAAGCGGCCGCGGGCGACCTGATGGTTCCGCGTGCGGGGATAATTCGGGAACGTCCCCACCACTTCCGCATCCACACGGGTCGAAATGTTCCAGACATATTCCCGCATCACCCGCGCCGGCAGCACGAGTTCCACCGAGGGAATCGTCTTCTCGATCCGGCGGACGTCCTCGTGGGTGAGTCCATAGCTCAGGATATAATTCTCGCGCCGCCCCTGGACCTTTTCCTCCTCAGGCGGTTTGACACTGCGCAGCAGAATATTCTGCGAACCCAGACTCTTAATTTCCTCCTGCGCGGCGTAGGAGGCGCCCTCCCCAATCGCCAACATCGCGATCACGGAACAGACGCCGAAGACAATGCCCAGCATCGTCAGAAACGACCGCAGCCGGTGCAGCCAAAGCGAGCGCAGCCCCAATCGAACGGAGCGCTTGAGCCGGGTGAGCATTAGGGAACGCTTCATCGGCGTTGATCGGTTTCCAGCAGGCCGTCGCGCAAACGGATGATCCGATGCGCTCGCTCACCCACTGCCGGATCGTGGGTCACCATGATCAGCGTGCGGCCTTGCGCCACGAGTTCATCAAACAGCGCGAGAATCTCCCGTCCGGACGTCGAATCGAGATTGCCGGTGGCCTCGTCCGCGAGGATCAAACGCGGATCGTTCGCGAGGGCCCGCGCGATGGCAACCCGTTGCTGCTGGCCACCGGAGAGTTCCATCGGTTTATGCCCCAGCCGATGCCCCAGGCCCACGCGGGCCGCCAGACGCTGGGCGATCTCCCGGGATTCCCCTTCCTCCCGGCCCTGATAGAACAAGGGCACCTCTATGTTCTCCAGCACCGTGAGCTGTTGGATCAGGTTATAACTTTGAAAAATGAAGCCCAGTCGCGTGCCCCGGATCGTCGACAACGCGTCATCGTCCATGCTGCTGACGTCATCGCCCGCCAGCCGGTACGTCCCCGAAGACGGCCGATCCAGGCACCCCAACAGATTCAACAACGTGGATTTGCCACAGCCGGACGGTCCCATGATGGCCACATACTCGCCGGCGGCGATCTCAAAACTGACCCCGCGCAAGGCGTAGACCATCTCGTCGCCCATGCGGTAGGAGCGGTGGACCTGGTCTAGCTGGACAATCGGTACAGGCATGGCGCGCGGAGAATCGTCGGTTCAGGCGCCGGCTTTGGGAGCCGCCGCGGCGGCCGGTGCCGCCTTCACCGGGGCCGCCTTGGGATCCTTGCTCGAATCCGATCCCTCGTTCTCACTCTTCTTTTCGGAATCGGGCGCCCGCAGCAACACCACCTCGCCCGCGCTGATGCCGCTCTTAATCTCAATGAATTCGTCGTTGAATTCACCCACCACCACGGGTTTGGCCACCGGCTTCGCGCCGGGGGTATACACCACCTGTTTACCGTCGACCACGCTCACCGCCTGCAGCGGGATATAGACACAATCGGATATCTGCCGGACCAGGATCTCCACCTTGGTGCTCATCCCCGGCTTCAACCACTCGCGCGTGCCCTGCACATCGACACTGCATTGATAAACATTCATGTCCGGACTCATCCAGCGATTCCGTGAATCCGGCAGGACACCGACCTTGCTCACCTGGCCAGTCAGTTTGTCCTCGGGCTGCGCCTCGGCCGTGATCCGGGCGGTCAGGCCCTTCTTCATCTTTTTGATGTGCGTCTCGTTGATCTGGAGTTTGACGCCCACTTTGGTGGTATCCGGGATGGTGATGATCACCTGCCGCTCGAACACCTGACTGCCAACGCGGATGGGATCGCGGCCGCCCCAATACATGCCGTCATCGCCGCCACCATACGCGACCAGTCCGGAACGGGTGGCCGTGATCACGCACTTGCGAATGGTCTCCTTGATCTCGTTCAGGTTGTCGCGCTCGATCTGATGCCGACCCTCCGCACCGCGGAGTTTGGCCTCGGCCTGGGCGAGTTTGGAAACTGCCTCCTTGCGCGAACGTTCCAGCAAACGGATGGCTTTCTCAAACTTGCCCACGAGTTCCTCGGCCATTTTCGGGAACTCATATTTAATGAACAGATCCTTGGAAGTCTCGGCGGAATCCAACTTGAGTCGTCCCTGATCCGCAGCGGTCTGATCCGACTCCAATTCCGTCTTGGTCACGAAGCCCTTTTCAAACAGCCGCTTCGTGCCCGCCAGTTTGGACTGGGCCGTCGACAACGCCGTCCGGCTGGTGAACACCTCGTCCTCGCGCTTCCGCAATTCCTGCTTGGCCATGCCATCCCCCAGCAGCTCGGTCTTGGCATATTTGGAATAATCAATCACCGGCGCGACCAGTTCCGGCACCGCCACGGGACTGCCATTGGTGCCGCCGGAGCGCTGCAGCGCGGCCATCGGTTGATTCGTCCGCTCACGGAGCCCCAGTTTATCCACCAATTCCCGCATGATGCGATCGCCCAGATATTTTTCTGCATCCATATAGGCGAACTTGGAGTCCTGTTCCGCCGCCTTGACGTCCACCCGGTTCTGGTTGCTCTGAATCTCGAATCCCTGCTGGGCTTCGGTCAGCGCGGACACAGTGGATTGAAACGTGATGTCCTGATTGACCGCATTCTGCTGCAGTTTGGAAGCGTCGAGTTCGACCAGCACCTTGTTGGTCCGGACATCCTCGTCGGTCACGAAATAGCCCTCATCCACCAGCTTGAGGATCTTGACCTGTTCGCCCCGCACTTCGCAGCGGATTTCCTGCTTTTCCAACGCCTCAATGGTACCGCTGGCCAGGAC
Source organism: Verrucomicrobiota bacterium (assembly GCA_947471985.1). GTDB lineage: Bacteria > Verrucomicrobiota > Verrucomicrobiia > Limisphaerales > UBA9464 > CANIZL01. The sequence continues at coordinate 36,000 of CANIZL010000013.1, forward strand.
GGTGATATCCAACGCACCACGCCGGGCCGTGAACGTACTCCCGTTGCTGGTGACGCCGGACGGGCGCAGCCACAGGAAAAGCAGCAGCGCGGTAGCCAGGACTCCGACCACGGTCAGCCGGGGGTAGTCTCGAAAGATGCGTATCATGGTTTGGAGGCAGGCGAAGTCGCCGGTGGGACCGCAGGAGAATTGGTGGAAGAACCCGGCGGGACAGTTTCGGGGCCCGGAGTTTCCCAGGAGCCGTTATCGCGGATCCACAAGAGGCCCATATCCCGCCAATACCGCAGCCGCGCGAGGGTATGGGAAACCACCGCCGTGGTGCGGCCGTTGCGGGCGTTATTCAGATCCGCCTGGGCATCCAGCAGATCGCGCGGTTGGCCGCGTCCGAGTTCCATGCGGAGGGATTGTTCCTCCACGCGACGCTCGGCCAGGGTCACCGCCAGTTCGGCGTTGGTGAAATTGCGTCGAGCCTGTTCCAGCGCCCGCCAATCGGTGGCGATCTGCAGGCGCACATTGTCTTCCGCCAGTGCCCGCTCGCGGTCGGCGCGGGCGGCCGCGATCAGCCCGCGGCGGTAGGAATTGCGCTGGGCTTTGCGGTCGAGCCCGAGATCCACATTCAGGCCCGCGTCCCACTGATAATTCCGCGGGGTGGGCACGGCCAGGCCCTGCTGGGTGTTGTCCGAGAAACCGGCGCCGGCGGTGGCATCGATCTGCGGCAGCAAATTGCGCTTCTCGATGGGGACCTTCCGGTGGGCATCCTCGGTGCGCTCCCGGCTGGTGAGCAGATCCAGACGGAATTTCCGCGCCACCTCCAGCGCCTCGTTCACCGGCACACCGGCCTCGGCGATCTTCAGGTTGGCCAGATCCTGATCCGCCAGCACCAGCAACGTGGCGACCGGCACCCCGAGGGTGATCTTGAACCGATCCAACGCCTCGAAATAGGCCCGAATGGATTCGCTCCAACGCGTCTCGGAGGCGAGTTCCGCCTGGCGAAGTTGATCCAGGCCGGCGAGCGGACGCTGTCCCTCGGTGGTAAAGGCCCGTTCCCGGCCCACGTTCTGACGTTGCCGCTGGAGATCCAGGAAGGAATTCCGGGCGGCGTCCCGGGCCGCGAGCACCCCGTAATAGGCGGTGGCGGTCTGGACGGCGAAGTCCTGGCGGTACTGGGCAAATTCCCGCAGGGCATAGAGCAGATTGCGCTCGGCCTGCGTGAGGTTTTCCATGGTCGCCTTATATCCCGCGCCGCGCAGCAGCGGCTGGGTGATGCGGGCGCCCAGGGAACTGCGATCATTCTGCCGGGCATTGATATTGCCGCCGCTCAGGTAGCGAAAGAACGAGGTGGAAAAATCCGTGGTCAACCGTGCCCCGGTGGCCAGCAACCACCCGGCGCCCAAGGCCACGCGGCCGGTCACCAATTGGCTGGCACTCCGCACCGCCGTCTTGTCCTCACCCGTGATCGGATCCTTGCCCGCGCGGGTTTCCGCCGAGGACTCCTCCATTGTGCCCCCGGCGTTCCCGGAGAAGATCGGCCGGTACAGGTGCCGGGTCAGCGACAGGTCAAGCGATTCGAGAAAGAGCAGTTCCTTGCGGGTTTGATACTCGCGGCTTTGGCGGACGGCGAGATCCAGTGCCGTCTCCAAATCGAGGACCCGTGCGTTTTTCTCCACCGCACCCTCGGTCCCGAGGAAATCCGGCGCCGGCGGGGCGACGGGCAGCGTGGCAATATCCACCACGGGCCGGGGCTCGATGGTAAACTGCGGATCCATGTTCCGCACCTGACCGGTCTTCCCCCGCAGAATGCGCATGGACTCCCGATCCGCACTTCGCCGATGCTGCTCGGCCGTGCAGCCCGCCGCCACGGCAGCGACCACCACGGCCAACAGCAGGGAGGACGAAACCCGCCGCCCGTGGGAATTCGGGGGTGCGGCTGAACAATTCTTGCTGAAGCTCCTCACAAATCAGGAAAACCGTTGGAACAGAAACTGATGGACACGTTCAAGGAAAGAACGTCACGAACGAAGGAAAGTTTGTCGGCGACCGGTCTTTTTCTGCTCCGGCACGTTTTTGGGCGGGTTGGCGCGGATCCGTTGCGATCATCCCGGACCACCTTAGGATCCCCACAATGATGTCTAACCGTTGGCGAAACGGACGCACCGCACTCGTCGGTGCTCATTTCGCCTGCTTCATCCTGGCGGCGTTCCTGCTTCGGCTGGCCCTCGCGGTGTTCCTCGGGCCCGGTCGCAAGGCCACCGGCCTCGACTACGCGCTCGCCTTCCTCATCGGTCTGCATCTCGACGTGGTCGCCACCCTGTGCGTCCTCACCCTCCCCGTCGCCCTCATCGTCGCCATTTCTCCCCGTCGCTGGGCGGGTCGAACTTTTCGCCGCGTCTGGTTTGGCTTGGGGGTGCTGATCTGGCTCGGACTCGTCTTTCTCCACATTTCGGAAGGCTTTTTCTTCGAGGAATACCAGTCCCGCTTCAATCCCGTGGCGATCGATTACCTCATCTATCCCCACGAAGTGTTCGTAAACATCTGGGAGGCCTATCCGGTGCCGCTGGTCGTGGGTCTGTGTCTCGCCCTGGCATTTGGCATCATGTGGGGCATCAGCCGCTTCATCCGCCGCCGCGAACTGACCACCGAACCGCGGCGTTGGGGGCTGCTCGGCGGATGGATCGCCGCGACCCTGATCGGACTCCTGAGCCTGCGCTTGTACGACGCCAATTTCAGCCGGGAACGGGCGTTGAACGAAATCTCCCACAACACGTTTCTTTCCGCCTACACCGCCGTCGCCACCCGCAATCTGGACTACCTGCACTTCTATCCGTCCATGGACCGGACGGCCGCGTATCAAACCGTGCGGACCGCCCTCGCCCGTCCGGGGATCGAATTCACGGGGCCGCCGGACAGCGTGGTGCGACACGTGAGCGGCGACACCAATCGGCCGCGCTTGAACCTCGTCATCCTGTTGGAGGAAAGTCTCGGCTCCGAATTCTTCGGCTGCCTCGGCCGGACCAACGCCTCGCTCACGCCGCGGCTCGATGAACTCATCACCCGGGAAGGGCTGCTCTTCGACAACATTTACGCCGACGGCAACCGCACCATCCGCGGCTACGAGGCCGTGTACGCCAGCTTCCCGCCGCTTCCGGGGGATTCCATCGTGGCGCGGGATCGCACCGAGGACGTGGAGACCTTGGGCACACTGCTGGGACGCGACGGTTATGACACCACGTTCCTCTATGCCGGACGCGGATTGTTCGACGGCACCGGCCCGTTCGCGAAGCGCAATGGTTTCCGCAATTTTCTGGAGTTGAAGGATTTCGAAAAACCCGTATTCACGACGGTCTGGGGCGTTTGCAACGAGGACCTATACGACCGGGTGCTGGTGGAAGCGCGTCAGAAACACGCGGCCGGACAGGCGTTCTTCATCACATCGATGTCTGTGTCCAACCACAAGCCATTCACCTACCCGGCCGGACGCATCGCCGAGGATCCCCTCGAGCGGACCCGCAACAACGTCGTAAAGTATTCCGACTATGCGCTGGGCCGATTCTTCGAGCAGGCCCGGAAGGAACCGTTCTGGACCAATACCATCTTCTGTGTGGCCGGCGATCATGGGGCGCGGGTCTATGGCAGTCAGACCATTCCCATTCGCAGTTACGAAGTGCCGTTCATGGTCTTCGGTCCGGCCGTGGTACCGGAACCGCGCCGGGTCAACAAATTGGGCTGCCAATTGGACATCGGCCCCACGCTGCTGGGACTGATCGGCCGGCCGTACGACACGACCTTCTTCGGCCAGGATCTGCTGCGTCAACCGGAGGCCAGGAGCCGGGTGCTGCTGCACCACAATCGCTCGGTCGGCATCTATCGCGATCAACACCTGGTGATCTTCAGTCTGAACAAGAAGATCGAGTATTTCCGGGGGAATCCGAAGGTCGAGCAGATGCGACGGGTGGACGCGCCGGACGCTGTGGCGGAAGCGCTGGTCCACGAAGCGACCGCGATGTTCCAAGTCGGCGACGATCTCTACATGAACCGGCGCTACCGTGTGCCGGTGCCGCCGGTGAAGTAGCCCGCGGGCCACTCCTGACCGCCCGGTGCCGCCGCGGTCAAGCGATGATCTCGTTCACGACCTTGCCGTACAAATCCGTCAGCCGGTAATCGCGGCCGGCGTGCCGGTAGGTGAACTGCTCGTGATCGAAGCCCAGCAGCGCCATAATGGTGGCGTGCAGGTCGTGGATGTGCATCGGCTTCTCCGCCGCCGCAAAGCCGAATTCATCGGTCGCACCGTACACCGTGCCGCCCTTCACGCCGCCGCCGGCCATCCAGACAGTAAAGCCGTGGTTGTTGTGATCGCGGCCATTCTGTTTTCCGGCATTGGCCCCGGGCGTGGGTAATTCCACCGTCGGGGTACGGCCGAATTCTCCGCCCCAGATCACCAGCGTTTCATCCAACAGCCCGCGCTGTTTCAAATCCTTCAAAAGAGCCCCGACCGCCGGATCCGTCTCGCCGGCCAGGCGCCGGTGATTGTCCTCGATGTCGTCGTGGTTGTCCCACGGTTGTCCGGCCCCGGTCCACACTTGTACGAAGCGCACGCCCCGTTCGATCAAGCGCCGGGCGATCAACATCTGCCGCCCCTGGGTATTTTCCCCGTACGCGCGCCGCACACTCTCGGGTTCGAGCGTGACATCAAACGCGTCGGCGGCGTCCATTTGCATCCGGTAGGCGAGTTCGAAACTCTGGATGCGGGCCTCCAGCTGGGCATCCGCACGCCGCGCCCGCTGATGCTTCTCGTTTAACGCCTGCAACAGATCCAACTGCCGCCGCTGCTCGGGGAGCGATTGGTAGTGGTTGGTGATATTTTCAATCAACCGATCCAACTGCGTGTGCTGGGAATCGATGTAGGTGCCCTGATAAACGCCGGGCAGAAACCCGCCCTGCCAGTTCTGCGACTCCTGAATCGGATACCCACCCGGACACAGCACAATGAAGCCGGGAAGATTCTGATTCTCGCTGCCCAACCCATAGGTCACCCAGGAACCCATGCTGGGTCGCACGAGACGGGCTTCCCCGCAATTCATCAGCAACAAGGACGGCTCGTGATTCGGCACATCCGCCTTGGCGGAACGGATCACGCAAATGTCGTCGATCGACTCCGCCGTCTTGGCGAACAACTCCGAAACCTCAATCCCGCTCCGACCGTACCGCTTAAATTTGAAGGGCGATCGATACGCCGCGCCGGTGCGCCGCTCGGTCGCGTGATGGATCGGGATCTCCTTGCCATGCCATTTATCCAGCAGGGGCTTGGGATCGAAAGTATCGACGTGCGACGGGCCGCCGTTCATGAACAGATGAATCACCCGCTTGGCCTTGCCAAAACCCGGCTGACCAAAACCCAACGGGGCCTTCGGCTGGAGCGGGTTCGTGAATCCACCATCCGCCCGCGCCGCCGGCGCCAGCCCCAGCGAGCCCATCAGGCCGGCGAGACCGATGGCGCCCATGCCCATGCCGCACTGATTCAGGAACTGCCGACGCGTCAGAGCGAGATGCTCCGGAGTGGGGGCGTGGTGACTCATACGATTCATGACCGACACTGGACGATGCGATGGGTCTCCGGATTCGGGAAGAGTTTTTCTCGCCCACGCAGCAGAAAGCTCCGCGCGCCCGGGTCAGGGCCGATCCCATTCGATGAGATAAACCACGTCGACCGGCGGCTTGCCGTCGGGCCCGGGCCGATTCCGGGCGATATCGTCCAGGCTGGGCGGCCGGGGCGATTCCCGCCGGGCCAGGATCTCCGCCTCCGTCAGTCCCACCAGCGCCACGACCTTCCCGCCATTTTGCCGGGCCCAGTCCAGACCATCGCGGGCGCCCTTCACCATCGCGCCCAAATCATCCTGCACCACGAACCGCAAGCCCTTCGCCCGCAACACCGCGAGATCCGACCCCGATCGGACGTGCTGCACCTGCCGGGCTCCAGGGCCAAACGCATAGGGCTGCCAGAGTGCGGTCTCCCCGGGCGATACCGCGGCCAAGCCGATCAACCGCTCGAATTTCAATTGCGGCAGCAGCGGATCAAAGCGCCGATGAACCCGTTGTTGAGTGGCCTGTTTGGTGGCCCAACGCTGCCAGAAAACCGCCCCCTGCCCCCGCTCCGCCAACCACTCCGTCACCACCAGCGGTGGCAGGAGTGGTCGCTGACGCGAAACCAGCACCGTCAGCACGGCCGACAACGAAACCGCCGTCGCACCCCAGCGCCATCCGGGCCGGCGCAGAATGCCGCCCCAACCCGGCGCCAGCAGGAATGGCACCAGCAGGAACGGATAATACGGCGCGAGATACCGGGCGAGCTGCACCGTGCCGGTTTGCGAAAGCAGCAGCAGCAGCAGCGGCCAGATCAAGCGCCGCGTCCAAACCACCACCGGCCGGTCCGTGGGACATCCCGGCGGCCGTGCGCGACGGGCCCGCCACCAGCCCCACAGCCACAATGCAGCAAAAGGCAATCCCAATCCGGCCCAGGTCTCGCTGATGGAGCGCGGCAGATTGCCGAAATCTTCGAACCCGACGACGTACGGCGCGAGCCCACCCGTGGCGAGACCCCGCAGAGCGCCGTTCCACGCGTCCGCCCCGGGGAGTACTGGTGGCGCGAGCGTCTGGAGCACGGCGAACACCGAATTGGCCGCCAGCGCGACCAGGTGGTTTTGGGGAATCCAAATCTGTTCCGCCCGCGACCACCCCATCCAGTGCCCCGTGTGCGCCAGATTCATCAGGGTCACCGGCACAAACGAAACCGCCGTGGCGATTAACGCGACACTCACGGCCAGCACCGGACGACGCAGCAGCAACCGCACTGAAAGCAGTGCTGGTACAAACCAAAGCAGTCCCAGCGGCAGATTGCTCTGCTTCACGTTGCTGAACAAACCCGCGGCCACGATCGACCACAGCAGCGACCGGAGATCGCCAAACCGCTGCGCCCGCAACGCCAGCACGACCGCCAGCAGCAAATACGGCGTGCTGATGGCATCGTTCGCCGCACTTCCGGCCTGAAAACAGTAGATCCAGGCGGTGGGCAACAGCCACATGGCCCACCACGCCGTCCGGGCCGGCACGCCGAGTTCCCGGAAGACGGCCCACGCCGCACCCGGCAGCAGGAGAAAGCCGGCCAGATTCGGCAAAAACAGGCAACGATCCGATCCCGTCCAGGCCACGAGCGGCGTCCAAAGCCATTCCAACCCGGGCGCCACATAGTTCAAGCGACCCTCCACCGAGGCGATGAAATGCCAGCGCTGTTCCGCCAGCCAATGGAGCACGCGCGGAATGCGATACCACTGGGTATCCCAATTGGTGGGCTCGTAGAGTGCGCCGCCGAGGCCACCCGCGATCGCCAGTACCAGGAACCATCGGGCCGGTCCGCGCCGAAAGCGCCAGAGGCGACCACCAAACCGCCGCGGCGACCGGCCCGCCCCCAGCACTTCGCTGCGCCACATCACCCCGCCCAAGGCCAAGCCCAATGCGGCCCAGACCAGCCACCCAAGGCCATTCGACTGCCGCAGCGCGGACAGCCCCAACGTGCCCACTCCCGCCCAGGCCCCCAGCCCCAACCAGATCCGCCACGCGAGCGGAATGCGGGGTGGGAGGTGTTGCGTATTCATCGGCGCGTCGCGGGATTCAATCCAGAATGGTCCGCTGGATTAAACCCGAGGACTCCGCCGGCACAAAGAATTCCCGGCCCGGATCACGGCGCCTGTTCGATCGTTGTCAGTTTGCCCGCCACCACGCCGGTCACGGTTTGGGTGCGGCCGTTGGGCCAGGTGATCTCCACCGAATCGATCGCCGTCGCCGCGCCCAGCCCAAAGGTCACCGGCAATTCGCTGGCACTCAGATAACTGCGGGCCGTCGCCACCTGACGCCATTGGGTTTGTCCCTTCGCCACCAATTTCACCAACGCGCCCTGCGCATCCCGGGAAGCGCCGTGCCCCACCAACCGCAACCGAACCCAGTTCGACGTTCCCTTCTGGTCATTGCGCAAGAGCATCGGGGACCCGCCCAACGAGGTCACCACCACGTCCAAATCGCCATCGCCATCGAGATCGCCGTAGGCGCTGCCGCGACCGACGATCGGCCGGAAAAGGTCACCGGCGGACGGATCCGCCGGCACCGGGAGAAATCCCGCATCACCCGCGTTCCAGTACAATTGGGCCGCCTGTTCATATTTCTGCCCGTGTTGCAGCCGGGCGATTTCCGCTTCCAGGTGACCATTGACGCTCATCAGGTCCATCCGCCCATCCAGATCGTAATCGAAAAAGAAAACGCCGAACTTCAAGGGATCCCGACTCGGCCCGCCCACGCCCCACGAAATCGCCTCGTCCGCGAACAAGGGCAGTTCCGGGGTCGAAGCCGCCTGCTGGACGTAAAGCGCCGTCATTTCATTGGCGAAATTGCCGATGGCAAAACCCAAGCGGCCGTCCTTGGTGAAGCGCGCGGAATCAATTCCCATCGCGCCGCGCGTATTGCCGTAGCTATCAAACGCCAGGGCACTCGCCGCGCCCACTTCACGGAACGTGCCGTCGTGGCGATTGAGGAAGACGAAATTCTGCACGGTATCGTTGGCCACCACCAGATCCGGCCAGCCATCGCCATTCACGTCGACGACCGCCACGCCCAGACTCTTGGCCGCCGGCACACCGGTCGCCGGGTTCTTCACCTGCACGCCACTCGCCTCGCTGACGTCCACAAAACGGCCGCCGCCTTCGTTGCGATAAAGATGCGGAAATGCGCCCTGGAAATTCATTGGCGGACCGTACGCCCGGGCCTGGCCGTCGATCTTGTAGCCCACTTCAGCGTCGATCTCCCGCGACCACCGAACGTAGTTGGCCACGTACAAATCGAGATCCCCGTCCCGATCAAAATCCACCCAGACCGCCGCCGTGGACCAATCGCGAGGATCCCCCGCCACCCCGGCCTGCGCCGTCACGTTGGTAAAATGACCGCCGCCCAGATTGCGGAACAATCGCACCCCACCCACTCCGGTAATCAGCACATCGACCGCACCATCATTGTCGAAATCACCCGTCGCCACGCCCATCCCGTAAAAGGATTGCTCCAGCCCGCTGCCGGCGGTGACATCCGTGAACTTCCAATTTCCCGCCACCGTGTCATTGCGATACAGCGCCACGCCGGACGGCGGAACCGTCGCGCCGGTCGGACTCTTCCATGGCCAGAACGACGAATTCACGAAGAGCAGATCCTGATCGCCATCCCCGTCAAAATCCAACAGAGCCACCCCGCCGCCCATGGTTTCGGGCAACAACTTCTCACCGGTCGCACCGGTCTCGTGCCGGAAGCGAATGCCCGCCGCGGCCGCCACATCCGTAAACGCAACCTGGGGCGCCGAGACCTTCACCGTCGATCCGGCAGCCCGCGGCTGACTCAAGGCCGTGACCTGAGAGACGGCCGCCTCGCGTCGCGGACGCAACCCCCACCAAGCCCCGCCACCCAGGATGGCCAGGGCGCCGATCAACAGCAGCGAAACACGCAGGCCGCGACCAATGGCCGCTTCATCGCCCAGCTCCAACTCCTCATCCCCATCGGGTGGTGGTGGTACCTTGCTCATGACGTCACAATTAGCACGGAATCGAATTATCGTTGGGAAAGCGGACGCTCCACGCCGCGCCCGGCGGGTAGCTCCCACGCGCCCGGGCGTTGCAGATCATAGATCACAATGGCCTGGGCGGCGTGGTCGGCGGCGGGATCGTGGCGGCGGGCGACAGCCACTGCGCGGTCGCGGGCGTTGTCGTCCGGACGGTAGCGCTCATGCAATTCCCGGTGCTCCGCCGCCTTTTCCTTCTCACCCAACTGCGCGTACAACAGCCCCAGATTGTAGTGCGCCGTGACGTTCTCGGGATCCAGCACCAGCGTCCGCTGAAACCGGGCCAACGCCGCCCGCAGAAACTCCTGCTGCCGCGCCGGATCCGCCCGCTCCATCTTCGCGCGTTCGAACAGGGTCTGGCCCAGTTCGTTGATCACCTCGTAGTCGCGACTGAAATCGAAACCCCGCTTCTCCAACTCGGGATAATGATCCTCGAGGATGCTGGTGAATTCGCGAATGGCTTCGTCGAGGTAGCCGTTTTGCTTGTTCACCAGGCCGTTCAGCCAGGCGATGGTCCAGCGGTTCCCAGCCAGCTTGAACCGATTGGTATCGTTGGCCCGCTGCAGCGCGCCCACGGCGTCATTGAGCCGGCCCTCCTTGAAGAAGACCCGCGCCAGATTCAGCGGACCGTCCGCGCGCCCCAGCTTTTCCACTTCCCCAAAAGCCTGCGCCGCCTGCACCAATTCGCCCTTCTCACTCCCCTTGTCGCCCTTCATGAACAGCCCGATGCCGTAGTCATTCCAGCGCTGCCATACCGGGATTCCATTGGTCTGCGACGGCAGGGCCGCCATTTCCGCCGCCGTCATGCCTTCCACCGGCAGAATCACCGAATCCGTGGAAATGAGGGTCACCGGCAGGTCATTGGTGAGCTGGAACGGCGCGCCATTCGTGTAACCGCGGCCGTAAACGTAGTTGTAGAAGATCGTATCGAACTTCCGGTACTTGAGATTCACCGTCACGCGAAGCGGGCCTCGTTGATCGGCCGGCACTGTGAACTGTCCGTGCACCACCGCCGCTGCCCCGGGCGGAATCTGATTGTTGTACAACGGGGTGAAAATGTCCTGCGCATTGCGCCGATCCACCCGCTGCCCATCGCGATTGAGCATGTAGACATTCACGAAGTGCGACCACGGATCCACTTCGCCGTGCGGTCCCATGCCGCCCATCCGCCCCACCACGCCGCCGTCGGCATCCCGCACCGCGGCGTCCACCCACAATTCATTGGAATCCACCGTCCCCTGGGTGAGGGGATGCCCCACCTTCAACGTGCGCACGACGGTCTCAATGAGGTAGGTCTGTCCGCGTTTGAGCACCGGAATTTGCGGACGCAGCGGCGCCGTGAGCGGGCTGTCGATCTGCCCGCCCGCTTTGACCCCGAAGATATCGACCCGCGCCACGTTGGTCAGGTAGGTCTGGTGCCGGGCAACGGTGGCCGGGGAGCCGGTGACCTGAGCCAGGGCGGTATTGGCCGCCGGGAACAGATGATCGTGCACCATGCGGGCCGTATTGGTCCCGTAACGTTTGGCGGAGAAGTCGTCGGAAACCTCCAACGGCATGTGGCATTCCGCGCAATTCAACTTCGCCTGATCGGGGTAATAAAAACTCCGCGCATTCACCCCGGAAACGCCGCTCAGCAGGTACGAGTCGTAGTGGTTCTGGCCCCGCAGGAAGTCCTTATACTGGGTTACTTCCCGCGGCAGGCTGACCTTGTGGCAGGTGCCGCAGAATTCCGCCGTCTTGTGGAGCGGCTTCAGGAAGGTCTGTTTGTGGAAGGCCGGCCGGGCCTTGACCATCTGCTTATTGAGCCAGTAACCGAGCGAATTGGTCGGGGCAAAGGCCCACGGGTAATGCACCGGCTCTTCAATCGTGTAGTTGGCGTTGCCGATGGGGCCCGTCCGACCCCCTTCGAGCGCGGTGATCGAATGACAGGCCACGCAGGTGATGCCGGCCCGGGCGGTCGGATGATTGGTCATGTCAAACGCCGGATCATCGAAGGCCCCGGAGAAAAACGGCGCGGGATCGTGACACCCGGCACACCAGCGCGAGGCCTGGACATTGCCATCGCGCTTCAACGAGACCTGCCGGGTTTCATTGACGCTGAAGAGGTAGAACGGGTTGTTGAACGAGCTAAACCGATGGGCGGAATGGACCCAGGAATCGTACGCCGCCGGATGGCATTCCAGGCAGTACTCATTGTTCAGCAACGCGGGCGCGGAAATGAAATTGCCATCGGCCGTGCGGGCGCTGCTCGGATGAAAATACTTCGCCCCGGTCTTGGGCGCCCGGACGTTCCAGCGCCGCGGATCGTGCCGGTGCAATCCGATCATGCCCGCCACCACCACGACCACCGCGGCGGACCACGTGACGCCGTAGCGCCAGCGAATGCGCGGTCCCGAAAGCCGGTGCAGGATGTAGAGCCACACACAGGCCAGCGGCGTGATCACGTGCAGCCAGTACAACACCAGGCGCAGCGCCGGATCGCGCAACTCGAAGCCGCCCAACCGCATCAGGGCAAACCCCGTGAACAGCAATACCAGCGCCGCCGTAAACAGCGCAAACCCCACGTAAACAGCCTGTCGATTCTTCCGTTCGTGGGTGTTCTTCCAGTGGATCAACCCAAAGATGATCACCGGCAGCGTGATCAGCACCCCGAGCACCAGGTGCGCGAGGAACATCAACTGGTAGAAGTAGTTCTCGTACGACACCCCCTGATGCCGCTCCAGCCAGTTGAGGAAGGTGATGGCGGTCAGGTAGAACGAATTGGCTCCCAGGATGGCGAAGAGACCAAAGATTCCGTTCAACAACACGCGCAGGCGCGGCCCCACGGCGCGGACGTACCGGCGTTTTTCAGCCGAACCATCCCCCGACGGGGTGGAGAGAGGCGCAGAGCTCATGCGATGATTTGACGGCAACGTGGCGCAAATCCGATTGAGACAAGCCGGCCGGGGTCAACCGCGGGATATCGGTGGCGAGCCGCCTTGGCGCCCCCCCGATAGCCCCGCTGCGCCCGCCTACCGGCGCTTGGTGGTCCGGCCCGGCTTGACGTTGGAGCGGTTCTTCCCCTTGCGCAGACGCGGGGCCAGTTCGGCCGCCGCCGCAGTCGGGCGTTTGACGCGCGGGGGCGGCTGGGTCGCCTTGCGCTGCGCCTCCCGTCCGTGCCGCAGATTACGGTCCGTCGCAAACGGCTGCCGCTTGAACTTGCGCAACGGCTGAATCGTTTTCGGCCGGGCCTTCGGCACCACCACCACCGGACAGCCTTCGTACCCGAACTTCGCCCGCATCTCGCCGGCGAGGTATTTCATGTACTGATCGTTGAACAGCTCGTCCCGGTTCACGAACAGCAGGAAGGTCGGGGGCGCCGATTTCACCTGCGTGGCATAGTAGAACTTGAGCCGATGCCCCTGATCGCTCACCGGCTGACGCCGCTCCACGGCGTCGTTCAGGGTGCGATTGAGAATGCCGGTGGGAATCTTCTGCCGCAGCTGCGACGCCACGTAGCGCACCGCTTCCAGCAGCCGGTCGAGTTGGAATCCTTCCTTCGCCGAAGTGAAAATAACCGGGGCGTAATCGAGAAAAAACAGCTTCTCCTGCACCCACGCACCGAAGTCCGACAAAGTGGTCAGGCGCTTCTCCCGGTCCATCCGGTGACGCGTCTTCTCTTCCCGCACCACCATCTCGGCCTCCCGCGCCTTGCGCACGCTTTCGGCCACGAGATCCCACTTGTTCACCACGACAATGCACGAGCGCTTCTGCTCGACGATGATGTCCGCCAGCTTTTTGTCCTGCTCGGTGATTCCCTCCAAAGCGTCGAGGACGAGCACCGTGATGTCGCTCCGCGCAATCGCGTCCTCGGTGCGCTTCACGGAGAAAAACTCAACGGAGTCCGCCACCCGCCGCGCCTTCCGCACGCCGGCGGTGTCGATCAACAGGTACTTCTGTCGCACGCCTTCCGTATCGACTTCAAACGGCACATCCACCGCGTCACGCGTGGTGCCCGGAATGGGACTGACAATCACCCGCTGCGAACCGGTCAGGGCGTTGATCAAGGACGACTTGCCCACGTTGGGCCGGCCGACGATGGCCAGTCGGATGGCGTATTTGGGATCCTGCATCCGGTTCCGGATGAGGGGATTCTCGGGCTTTTCCTTGGCCGGAGCGTCCGGGTCCACCGGAACTTCTTCGACTTCGACCGCGACCGGGGCATCGTGCGGCGGCAGATAGGCCAGCGCGGCGTCCATCAATTCCTCGATGCCGTAACCATGGATGGCCGTCACCGGAAACAACCGCTCGTAGCCCAGGGCCGAAAACTCGGCGGTGCCGGGAGTGGCGCGGTCCGTATCGACCTTGTTGATCACCACCAGAACCGGCTTATGCGCCAGCCGCAGTTTCGACGCCACCTCGACGTCCAGCGGCACGATGCCTTCCTGCACATTGACCACCAGCAGAATGACATCCGCGGCCTCGATCGCGAGATCCACCTGTTCCAGCGCGGCCGCCTGGATCACATCCTCGGCTTTTTCGCGTCGCAACAAGCCGATACCCCCGGTATCGACCACCGTAAAAGGGCGCCCGTGCCATTCCACTTCCGCCATCACGCGATCCCGGGTCACCCCCGGCAAATCGTGCACAATGGCAATACGCCGTCCCGCAATGCGATTAAACAAAGCGGATTTGCCCACATTCGGGCGTCCTACGATGGCAATAAGGCCAGACATGGACCCACTCTCGCTGACAGCCGCCCGGGAGCCACATCAATTCGCGGTCGTCCGGGGGGAACCCCGCGCAACGGCTCCCGAACGGCAACCGGATCCGGACCGCTGCGGACGTCAGGTTCCATTGCCCTGCGCGCCGCGATACCCCATCGTCCCCGCTCATTTATGGCCAGCCGACGGCAGTATCCGTTTCATCTCATCGAACCCAAGTGGCAGCAACACTGGAGTTCCGAACAGACTTTCCGGGCATGGAACCCCGGCGAGACCGTTTCCGCCAACCACCCCTTCGCCCTCCGTCACGGCCTCGGGGGCCGGCCCTTGGCGCCCGGCGAACTGCCGCCCAAGTACTACATCCTCGACATGTTCCCCTACCCCAGCGGTGCGGGATTGCACGTGGGACATCCCGAGGGGTACACGGCCACGGACATCCTCGCCCGTTATCGCCGCGCCGGCGGCCGGAACGTGTTGCATCCGATGGGCTGGGACGCCTTCGGCCTGCCCGCCGAACAGTACGCCGTCAAAACCGGCAAACATCCGCGCAAGACCACCGAGGAGAACATCCGGAATTTCACCCGGCAGATTCGCTCGCTCGGTTTTAGTTACGATTGGTCCCGGGAACTGGCGACCACCGACCCGGAGTACTTCCGTTGGACGCAGTGGATCTTCCTCCAGATCTACAATTCCTGGTTCAATCCCCAAACCCGGCGCGCCGAACCGATCGCCACCCTCACCTACCCCGCCTCCTGCCAAACCGAGGCCCAACGGCGGGCCTACCGGGATGGCCATCGTCTGGCCTACGTCAGCGAAGCACCCGTGAACTGGTGCCCGGAACTGGGCACCGTCCTCGCCAATGAGGAGGTCATCGACGGCAAGTCCGAGGTCGGCGGCTTCCCGGTGGTTCGCAAACCCATGCGGCAATGGATGCTCCGCATCACGGCCTACGCCGAGCGGTTGCTGGAGGATCTCAACACCATCGAGTGGAGTGATTCGCTGAAGGAAATGCAGCGAAACTGGATCGGCCGGAGCGAAGGCGCCCTGGTGAAGTTTTCCGTCGCCACCGGTGCGGATACCACGGCGGCGGCCGGCGAAGTGATCGAAGTCTTCACCACCCGACCCGACACCCTCTTCGGTGCGACGTACATGGTATTGTCACCCGAGCACCGCTTGGTGGCCACGATCACCACGCCGGATCAGCGCGCCGCCGTGGCGGAATACCAACGGCTCGCCACCACCAAGTCCGATCTCGAGCGGACCGAATTGGCGAAGGACAAAACCGGCGTCTGGACCGGCGCCTGGGCGATCAATCCAGTCAACGGCCAACGCATTCCGATCTGGATTTCCGACTACGTTCTCGCCAGCTACGGCACGGGCGCCATCATGGCCGTGCCAGCCCACGACGAACGCGATCTGGAGTTCGCCCGCAAGTTCCAACTGCCGGTCGTCCAGGTGGTGCAACCCCCGGATGCCCGCACCGATTGGCAGGGATTCTGTGACGCCGGAACCGCCGTGAATTCGGCGCATGACGGATTGTCGCTGAACGGTCTCCCGACCCTCGAAGCCAAGCGCACGATCTCCGAATGGCTGGCCGCCCGCGGTCTCGGCCAGAAGACGGTGAACTACAAACTCCGCGATTGGCTCTTCAGTCGCCAACGGTACTGGGGCGAACCCTTCCCGATTGTCTGGCGGACCGACGCCGACGGCACCCGGTACCACGAGTCCCTCCCGGAAACCGTCCTCCCCCTGCTGCCGCCTTCTTTGGAGGACTACAAGCCCACGGCCGACGGCCAGCCGCCACTCGCCCGCGCCCAGGAATGGGTTCGCCTGCCGGACGGTGCGGAGCGCGAAACCAACACCATGCCGCAATGGGCCGGTTCCTGCTGGTATTATCTGCGCTATCTGGACGCCCGGAACTCCGCGGGATTCGTCGGCGACGTCACGGAACGGTACTGGATGGGCAGCTCCGGCGGCACCACGCCGGGCGTGGATCTCTACGTCGGCGGAACAGAGCATGCCGTATTGCACCTGCTCTACGCCCGTTTCTGGCACAAGGCGCTCTTCGATCTCGGACACGTTTCCACCGCCGAGCCCTTCTACAAGCTGGTCAATCAGGGCCTCATCCTGGGCACCGATGGCCAGAAAATGTCGAAGTCCATCGGCAACGTGGTGAACCCCGACGACGTCCTCGCGGAGTTCGGCGCGGATGCGTTCCGGCTCTACGAAATGTTCATGGGCCCGTTGCAGGACACCAAGCCGTGGAACACCCGCGGAGTGGAAGGGGTCTACCGGTTTCTCGGCCGCGTCTGGCGCCTGTTCATCGACGAAAAATCGGAAGAGGACTACGAGCAGAACACGACCATCGCGCCCGAGCGTGAGGCCGAGTTCGCCGCGGCCATCCGCCTCAACGCGACGCTCTCCGACCAGCCGGCCACCCCCGCGCAACTCAAGGTGCTCCACGCCTGCATCAAAAAGGTCACGGAGGACCTAGAAGGCCTGCGCTTCAACACCGCCATCTCGGCGATGATGGTGTTCGTGAACGAAGTCATCGGCTGGACCGAACGGCCGACCGTCGTGCTCAAAACTTTCCTGCAATTGCTGGCGCCCTTCGCGCCGCATCTGGCGGAGGAATTGTGGGCGCGCCTGCATACGCTGGCCGGCCAGACGACGCCGAGTCTCTCTTACGCGGCGTGGCCGACCTACGATCCCGCCCTCCTGATGGAGTCCGAGGTGGAACTACCCGTGCAGGTGAACGGCAAGTTGCGCGACGTGATCCGTCTGCCGGTAAAGGCCACGGCGGCCGAAGCCGAGGCCGCGGCCCGCGCGTCGGAAAAAGTCGCCCCGTTCCTGGCCGACAAGACCGTCCGCAAGGTCATCGTGATCCCCGGAAAACTGGTAAACCTCGTCGTCAGTTGAACATGGCATCGGCCTGTCACAGTGACGATCAACCGGCGCGGGCATGACGCGTCAGGAGCGCTGGGTATTATGGGTGATCCTGCTGCTGATCTTCGGCGGCTTGATCGCCCGTGCCTGGTGGCGGGTCCAGCCTCCGGCCAGTCTGCCCGCCGTGCCCGCCAGTGCCGATCCCGGTTCCGCCCGCCCCGTGCAACCCTGAAATTCGTCGACGTCCCCTCGATCTCCTTTAGACCGACGCTATGACCGAGTTCGAACAAGCTCTGGAAGCCATCCTGGCCAAGGACCCCCGCTACTCGCGGGAAGCCTACCTGTTCCTGCGCGAGGCCCTGGAACATCTGCGGGCGGAAATGCTCCGCTCGGGGGGTAACGCGCGGCATGTCAGCGGCCAGGAATTGCTGGAAAACCTCAAGCAACTGGCCCTGACCCAGTTTGGCCCGATGGCTTGGACGGTCCTCGACGACTGGGGCGTCCGCTCCTGCCCCGACTGGGGGGAGATCGTGTTTAATTTGATCGACGAAAAGGTGCTCACGAAAACCGCCAACGATTCGAAGGCCGATTTCCAGGGCAACTACGATTTCCACGAAACGTTCCGCCGCCCGTTCCAGCGGTCAGGACGCTGAAACGCCGGCCGGTCACTTCCGATCCCGGCGCAGGTAGGCCAGCAGATCCGCTGCTTCTGGCGCGGTCAGCGACGCCAGCAGACCGTCCGGCATCGCGCTCTGGCTGGACTTCTCCAGTTTCAACACGGTGCTGCACAAAACGGTTTGATCGCCCGCCTCGGTGCGGAAGACGATCTCCCGGTCATCGGACCGCAGCACAAAACCATTCAGGCTCGTGCCATCCTTCAATTCCAGCAGGTGCAGCGCAAACTCCGGCGCAATGGCCAGGCTAGGCTGGAGGATATGCATCAGCAGCGTCGGAGCGTCGTACTTCTGTCCGATGAGGGTCAGTTCGGGTCCGAAATTGCGACCCTGTCCTTCGCTAACATGGCAGCGGGCACAATTGGGTCCCGTCTCGCTGCGGAATAGCGTGCGCCCGCGAACCACATCGCCGGTAATCCCGAGCACCAACGCCGGATCGACCGGTTCACCGAGGGTCGGGCGGATTTGATCGGGTCGCAGCAGATGCTGGAAAAGATCGCGAGCCGAAGAATTCGGATGATTCAAGGCGCCCGCAATCACGTCTTCTCGCAGCGCACCCGGAGGCAATCCGCGGTTGAGCAGTGCGAGGGCGACCGCCGTGTTGGTAAGGGACGCCCGAATGGCGGTCGCCCGGAACGCACCGGCCGGCTGGGCCAGCAACGCCGTCACCGTGGCGGCGATACTCTGGGTGCTGTTGTTTTTGGCGGCGACGGCGGCCGCTTCGGCGGGCGGCGGTACCGTTTGCAGCCAGTCCCGCAACACGGCCAACCCGGCCTCATCCCGCAGTCGCGCGCCGAGGGCGGGCATGTGACCGCCACCGGCCGTGCTCGCCCGATAAAACAGGACGCTGCGCCACGGATCCTGCGGCGCCAGAATGCGTCCTTCCGGCAGGCCAAAGGTGCCCCGCAGGGGTTTCAAATCGAGGATGCGGAGTTCCTCCAACTTCAACTCGGCATTGAAATAAGCCAGCACAGCACCGCCCGCCCCAAAGCGATGGCAGTGGGCACAATTGACGTTCAACCAACTGCGCGCCCGCACGTCCAGCGGAGCCGAGACATCGGCGGGGTCACAGAGCGTCGCCACCGGCTTCTCCGGAGCACGCGTTTCGCGGAGCAATCCCGCGCCCACCAACCGCGCCAATTCGTTCGTCGCCGTCCCGTTCAGCGGCTTGCCCGCCAACGCATCCCAGCCAAACGCCAGCGTGGTGCCCGGCCAAAAATTGTGGCACCGCAAACACTCCGCCCGGCTGTGAAATCGCCAGACCTGTTCCCGCACCCCGCCCGGCGCCGCGGCATCCTGCACGCGCAGGGTCACCGATTCCCCGGCGGCCGGCACCAACTCCGCGTCCGTCTGGGCTTCGTTCCAGCGATACGTATACGCTTGCCAGCTTTCGCCGTCCTGATGCAACACCTGCGTTTCCAGGTGACGACGACTGCCGGGATTGCCGGCGATCATCTCGAGCGAAAGCGTCTTGGCCACCACCGCGTTCGAAGGAAACGCCCACGACACCTCGGACCACGGATGCCCGCGATCCGTGGTGATGATCGAGTTTCCGGGCAAGCCCACCCAGCGTCGCGACGTCGCGTGATCCGCCCATTGGGTGGCCACCGGACGGTACTCCTCCACACCCGCCGCCGGCACCTGGCGCGCCAGATCCAAAAACAGGCCGGTCTCACTCAAACGCCGCGGAAATCCCACGGTCGCCGGGCGGACTTCGTTGCGCACGAGACGGTAAATGCCGGAATCCGGACGTCCTTCCCGATGATCAAGCACCAGCATTTCGCCGTCCGCCGCCGACGTGAAGTTCACAACCTTCAGCGTGGTGTCGCAGATTTCCCGTTGATCGAGCAGCCGGGTTCCGTCGTGGTGCAGCGCCCAGATTTTGCCGGTTTCCCAATCGCCGTAAACATACGCGCCGCGCAGTTCCGCCAACTGTTTACCCTCATAAAAGGTGCCGCCGGTAATACTGGCCGCCTCACTATGGGGATGCGCCATGACCGGCGCGGAAATGGGCGTCGGCGGGTCGATCTCCGGATAAATCAACTGCGGGCCTTCCATACGACTCCAGCCGCCGTTGTAGCCGGCCGTCACGCGATGAATGGTTTCCCACAATTCCCAACCGACATCGCCAACCCACAACGCGCCGTCCGGCGCAAAACTGGTCCGCCACGGATTGCGAAATCCATACGCCCAGACTTCCGGCCGCGCGCCGGGGCGATTGCGAAAGGGATTATCCTGCGGCGCCGAATAGTTCTTTCCGTCTGCCGGATGATCGACATCAATCCGCAAAATCGAACTCATCAAATCGCTGATATCCTGCCCGGTGCGCAGCGGATCCGGGGGCGCCGGCGATTCACTGTCGCCCGTGCTGATGTACAGCATGCCGTCCGGGCCGAACTTCAGGGAACTCCCGCTGTGTCCCCCGCCCCGCCAATGAATGATCGGCAACTCCGAGGCCAGATCGAGCCGGGGCGGCGTGGTCGTGTCCACCCGGAAGCGGCTGACCCGCGTCCCGTCCGGAGTCGCGTCCTCCGTCTGATAGGCGATGTAGAGGAAATGGTTCGTGGCGAACCCGGGGTGAAAGGCAAAACCCAGTGATTGCTTGAAGGGCCGCGCCTGGCCATCGCCGGTTTTCGACAGATCCCCCATCGCATCCGCCGAGGCGGGATCGGCCTGGTTGCAGAACGAAAGCATAGGGCCGTTGTGCCCCAGCACAAAATAGCGTCCGAGGCTCGGTTCCCAGACCAGGTCAACCGGCTCCGGGAACCCCAGTCGCGGGAATACCCGTTCCACCCGGCACGGCGCGGGCGGCTCCGGCGAACCTTGAATCTGGGAATTGACCCACGGCGTGCGCGTCGCGGCCAGACCCAAAACGCTGCAGCACCCCAGCACCACGGACCGGAGACCCGTCCGATTCCACCACTGTTTTCGCTTCATGCGAGCTTCAATTGATACGCTTTTTGCGCGTTGCGACGGAAGCATCGGTCTTCCGCGCCGTGCGCTTGAAAATAATCGCGGGCAATGCCCACCACCGTGGCGAGCGACGCAAATCGCGCACTGACCGGCCAATTCGAACCAAACACCAATCGGTCCAGCCCAAAGGCATCCTTCATCACGTCAAACGTGGGTCGGTAAAAGTCGGCATCCCGCGGGGCCGTGCCGTCGGTCTTGCCCGTGCCTTCCACGTACCCGCTGAATTTCATGTAGACCTGCGGATGCCGGGCCACCGCTTCGATGCCCTTGCGCCACCCGGGATCCGGAGTCCGGCCGTCGATGCGCACGTTGGCGGAGTGATCGATCACCAGGCGCAATTGCGGCACGCGGCGGGCAAATTCGTCGATCAAACCGAGCTGTTCCGGCCCGATCAACACGTCCGCCGTGAGCCCGCGTTCGGCCAGGGCCTGACAATCCCGCATGAATCCCGCGTCCTCCAGGCGCGCCGGACCGTCCCAAGTGCCGATCCGAATGCCCCGGAACCGCCGATCCACCGCGTCACGGGCCAGCAGGTCCGCGAACCCCGGACGCCCCGGCTTCAAATGTCCGACGAGGCCGATCAGAAACGGTGAGCGAGTGGCGAGATCGAGCACCCACCGATTATCCTGCTCCCACGCGCTCGCCTCGACGACCAGCGTGCCCGTGATCCCGAGGGGACGAGCCAGCGCTTCGTACTCCGCCGGCAGTATCGATCGATACAAAAAGGCATCATTGGCCGCCGGCCACGGCACGCCCGCCGGCCGGGTCGGATCGTAGAAATGGGTGTGGGTATCGAGGATCCCCACCCCGCGGTTCGGATGGGATTGGACACAACCGGCTGCGAGCGTCGCGCCGGTGGCCGCCAACGTCCGCCCGAGAAAATGCCGCCGAGAGATCATCCCGGGAGTTAGTCACGTGCCCGGCTCCGGCGGAAGTGTGTCTGGGAAAAAATTTCCGGTCCTTTCAACGAAGCACGCGGAGTCACAGTGGGGTCACGCGGAGACGCGGAGGAAGAGAGAAAAACGCAGCCATTGTGCCCTCTTCTCCACTCCGCGCCTCCGCGTGCAAAAACCCCATCCCCGCCCACTCTTCAGGAGACTCATGCGACGACACAACAACGCTGAAAAATGGAGCAAAACGCAGCCTTCGAGCCTTCTTCTCCTCTCCGCGCCTCCGCGCCTCCGCGTGCCAAAAATCCCCTCCCCCTTCGCGTGCCACCCCACGACACACTTGCCGAACCGCCCGCCGCCCCGTGAGGTTGGCCCATGCTGATCGTTCAGGTGCACGTCCAGGTTCTTCCCGAAGCGGTGACCGCCTTCATCGAGGCCACGCACGCCAACGCCCGTGCGTCGCTGACCGAGCCAGGCATTGCCCGCTTCGATGTCCTCCAGCAATCCGACGACCCCACCCGCTTCCTCCTCATCGAAGCCTATCGCGACGACGACGCCCCCGCCCGGCACAAGGCGACGACGCACTACACGGTGTGGCGCGACACCGTGGCGCCGCTGATGGCGCAACCCCGCACCAGCGTGAAATATCACGACATCCATTACCCGGATTCCGCCCGCTAACCTCCGCCTCATGACCAGTTACACCGCCAAATTGACCGAAGCCCAGGCCACCGCCCTGGAAGCACTGGTCCGCGATGGCAGTTACGAATTGCGGGAAGTGCCCTACGCCCGATTCAGCGGAGCGCGGAAGGATCACAACGTCACCTATTACACCTCCGGCAAACTCGTCGTCCAGGGCAAGGGCACGCGGGAGTTTGTCGAGTTCGTCCTCGAGCCGCAGATCCTCGGTGCCGCCAAATTGGGGTACGAAACCGTCTTGGATCCCACCCTGATCGATCCCCGAATCGGCGTGGATGAATCCGGCAAGGGCGACTTCTTCGGCCCGCTCTGTGTGGCCGCCGTGTATGTGAACGAACGCGTGCTGGAATCGTGGAAGACCGCCGGGGTCCGGGATTCCAAGAGCGTTTCCAGCGACGCCCAAATCGGGAAGCTCGCGAGGGTGATCCGCGAAACCCCGGGCTGCGTGGTCGATGTGATCACCATCGGCAACGAAGCCTACAACCGCATGCACGCGGACAACGGATCGGTCAACCGCGTGCTCGCCTGGGGCCACGCCCGGGTCATCGAGAATCTCCTGAGCCAGGGCCCGCGACTGAACCCGCCCCCCGTCCGGGCCATCAGCGATCAATTCGCGGCCGACAAAAGCACCGTGGAGCGGGCCTTGATGAAGCTGGGCAAAAACCTGACCCTCGAACAACGCCACAAAGCGGAAGCCGATATGGCCGTGGCGGCCGCGTCGATCGTTGCCCGCCACGAATTCGTCAGCCGCCTGGCGTCGCTGGAAAAAACCTACGGAGTGCCGCTGCCCAAAGGCGCCTCGCCGGCCGTGGAAGCCGCCGCGCGAACCTTTGTGGAGCGCCACGGAGCGGACGCGCTGCCGAAGGTGGCCAAGATGCATTTCCGCACCAGCTACCGCGTCCTCGGCCTCCCCGAACCCGCCAAAGTGGAGTGGACCCGCCGGGGATAGAAATCCCGCCCGGCCGGATAAATCCGGGACTCCGAGCCTGGGGCTCCCGTCCGGAGACCGCCCCGCCCCGGAACTAACTCTCCCGCGCTTTTCGGGCTTTCATCGCTAGGGACTGCCGGGCGGACAGGGTTTCGGCGGGATTCAAGCCGGTGAAACGGACCTTGGCGTGCAGGGCGGCTACTTCGATCAGTCGGGCCAGGTCGCGACCCGGTCGGACCGGCAGTTCCATGTACGGTATCTTCTGCCCGAGCAGTTCCGTGTACCGTTGTTCCAGACCGAGGCGCTCGACTTCCACAATGCCGTCCCAGGGCATCAGGCGGACCACCAGGTCCACCCGCTTTTCCAAGCGGATCGCCGCCACACCGAACGTCGCCGCCACGTCAATGATCCCAATGCCCCGGACCTCCATCAGGTTGCGGGTCACTTCGCCGCTGTAGCCGTAGACTTCGTCGCCGTCCTGCAGGCGCAGCTTGGTGATGTCGTCCGCCACCAGCGAGTAGCCCCGCTCCAGCAGGCCCAGCACGGCTTCGCTCTTGCCAATGCCGCTCTCGCCCTGAATCACGACCCCGATTCCCTGGATGTCCGCCATGCAGCCGTGGCACGAACCACGCGGGGCAAACAGTTCATCCAAGGCTAGCGTCGCCAGGTTGATGAAGTTCATGGTGACCAGGCCCGTGCGGAACAACGGCACCCCGGCCGCCTCCGCTTCCTGCAGAAATTCCGGGCTGGTGCGCAGGCGACGGCACACGACGGCACAGGGAATGTGAGTCCGGAAGAATTCACGACAGCGCTGTTCCCGCAGCGGTGTCTCCAGGGAGCGCAGGTAGGCCGTCTCGACATTACCAATCACCTGCACCCGCTTCGGGGCGAAATACCGGTCAAAGCCCGCCAGCTTCAGTCCGGGCCGATTCACCGTGGGTTCGCGGATAATCCGACCGAAACCCTTTTGCCCCGTCAACGGTCGCAATCCCAACTCCGCACCATGCGAATTAAAAAATTCGCCCACCGTGATCGTTTTGCCCTCGGACATCCCACCAACGGAGCACGCCCGGCCGGTCCCGGCCAGTCCCCGTTGCGGGGTCCCGCTCGGCCGCCCGGAAGGTGCGAGGACGAGTTGCCCGCGCCCGGCATGCCCCCCAAGATGCGGGCGGATGAGTTCGTGTTCCTCGTCAATCTCGCCGTCCCGCGGTGGCACCGCAGCGGCCGCGTCCATCCCGCTCACCCCGGGATCACGTCCGCGCCTGCCCGAGTGGCTCAAGGTCCAACTGCCCACGTCCAGCGCCTTCACCCGCACCCGCACGTTGCTGGAGGATCTGAAACTCCACACGGTGTGCGAAAGCGCCCGGTGTCCCAATCATTGGGAATGCTGGAGCAAGGGCACGGCCACCTTCATGATCGCCGGCGATCGCTGCACCCGCGCGTGCGGTTTCTGCGCCGTCAGCACCGCCCGGCCACTGGCACTCGAGGACGATGAACCCCGTCGGGTCGCCGAAGCCACCCGGCGTCTGGCCCTCCGCCACGTCGTCATCACCGCGGTGGCGCGCGACGATCTCGCCGATGGCGGGGCCGCCCATTTCCAACGCACCATCGAGGCCGTACGCGAACTCAATCCCGGCATCACCATCGAGGTGTTGACCCCGGATTTCCTGGATCGTGATTTCGCCCTCGACCTAGTCGTCGCGGCCCGTCCCCACATTTTCAATCACAACGTCGAGACCGTCCGCCGCCTCACCCCGTCGGTTCGCCATCGGGCGACGTACGACCGTTCCCTCACCGTCCTGCGCAAGGTGAAGGATCGCTTGGAACAGGCGGTGCACACCAAATCCGGGCTCATGCTCGGCCTGGGCGAAACCGAGGCCGAAGTGCTCGAAACCATGCGCGATCTGCGCGCGCACCGGGTCGATAACCTCACGCTGGGGCAATATCTCCAGCCGACCCTCAAGCATTTGCCCGTGCTGGAATTCATCCACCCGGATCAATTCGCCCGTTTGAAGCGCGAGGGTGAAGCGATGGGGTTCGCGCACGTCGCCAGCGGGCCGCTGGTCCGCAGTTCGTATCACGCGGATGAATTCATCCCGCACTGACGCGGACGGTCGGCGCCCAATCCGAAATCAACCCGCCCCCGCGGGCTTCCGCCAGTAATGACCGCCCAACCGGGCCCGGACCAACCCATCGCAGGCGTCTTCCGGTGGAATGTCTACTCGCCGGAACACAAGGTCGATTTGACCGCCCTCGTCGTCGAGTCGCCCGCCGGGTGGGTGATTTTCGACCCAATTCCGCCGGTCCTGACCGACTGGGAGGCGCAGTTCCCCAGGCAACGTCCCACGGCCCTGGTCGTGACCAACGCCAACCACGCCCGCGCCGGCGCCGAAGCGCGAGCCCGCTGGTCCTGCCCAATCTACGGACCCGCCGAACTCGGCGACGAACTCCCCCTCACGCGCACGGTCGTTCCCCCGGAATGTCCCCTACCCGGTTGGGAAACCTTTTCCTTGATTGGCGGGGCACCCGGGGAAACCGCCTGGATCCTGCCGGCGCGGTCCCTGGTAATTTTCGGCGACGCCGTCGTCAACCTCCCCACCCGCGGCCTGGAACTGCTGCCTGACAAATACTGCACTGATCCCGCGCAACTACGCACGCAACTGCGACTCCTGCTCGCCCGGGATTTTGCCCGGGCGCTCTTCGCCCACGGCACGCCTCTCGTGACCGACGCCACCGCGCGGCTCAGAGCGCTCTTGTAACCGCCACGCTCACTCGCCATCGTCCCCGCCGTGCTGCGACTGCCCTTCGAGCTGGGTTTGGCTCTGCGTTATCTCCGTCCCAAACGAACGTTTGTTTCGGTGATCACCCTGCTGTGCATCCTCGGCGTCACCCTCGGCGTGGCTGTTTTGATCATCGTCATCGCCGTGATGACCGGCTTCGATCGGGAATTGCGGCAGAAGCTCGTGGGCTTCAATTCGCACCTCAAGATCGTCATGCCCGGCGCGCCGCTGGAAAATGCGGAGGGCGTCATGCAGAAAATCCGGGGGCAGCCCCACATCAAAGGCGTGGCTCCGTTTGTACTCGGCCAGGCCCTCATCCGCACCCAGCCCGATCCGCGTCACGCCAACCCGCAACCCTACGCGCCTTTCGTTCGGGGCATGGATCCGGACCTCGAGGGTCAGGTGAGCACCCTCACGAACCGCATCATTGAGGGCCAATTCGATGTCAGTCGCAATGGTCTGCTCGTGGGGGCAACCCTCGCGGAGGATCTCGGCCTGCAGGTGGGCGATAGCGTCGCCGTCTTCTCCACCCACGCGATGGAGGAGATGATGAAGAGTCTCAATTCCAAGAATCCGCAGATTTCGAATCCGGAGAATTACACGGTGCGCGGCATCTACCGCATCGGGCATTATCAGGTCGATCAAATGTTCATCGGCGTTTCCCTCGCCAACGCCCAGGACCTCTTCGCCCTCGGCAACTCCGTGAGCGGCATCAGTGTAATGTTGGACGATCTCAGCGAAGCCACCACCCACGCCGTTCAAGCGCACTTGGAGCAGCAGCTCGGCGCTCCGTACCGGGTGGTGAGCTGGATGGACGAAAACGCCGTCATCCTCGGGGCCATCGAGGACGAAAAATCCGCGATGCTGGTCATTCTGTTCTTTGTGATGATCGTGGCGGCCTTTTGCATCGTGTGTTCCCAAATCGCCTTCGTGGTGCGCAAGACGCGCGAGATCGGGATTCTAAAGGGCTTGGGGGCGACCACCGGCCAGGTAGTGGCGGTGTTCTTTCTCCAAAGTTTCGCCGTGGGCTGCATCGGCGTGGTATCCGGCTGGCTGGCAGGGCTGGGAGGCGTGGCCATTCGCAACGAATTCCTGCGGGGCATGCGCTGGGTCACGGGACGCGACCTGTTCAGCGCCGCGGTTTATAATTTCGACGGCCTGCCCGCCTACGTACAGGCGCACGACGTGCTCCTGATTTGCGGCGTTTCCCTCGTCATGTGCCTGATCGCCGGCGTCGTACCCGCCCTGATCGTAGCCACCATGCGGCCCGTGGAAGCCTTGCGGAATGAATAACCCCTCCTCCTCCGTCGCGGATGGCGCCCCGCTGCTCGTCGCCACCGGCCTCAAAAAAACCTACACCGTCGGCTCCCGCCGACTCGAGGTGCTACGGGGTGTGGATCTCACCGTCCACCGCGGCGAATTCGCCGCCCTGCGCGGCTCCAGTGGCGCGGGCAAAAGCACCCTGCTCCATCTGCTCGGCGGTCTCGACGCCGCCGACGAAGGCCGGATCGTCTTCGGCACCGAAACCCTCAGCGGCCGCGGCCTTTCCGAACTCGCCGCCTTCCGCAATCGGCACGTGGGGTTCGTCTTTCAGGCCTATTTCCTGATGCCCGATCTCAGCGCGTTGGAAAACGTCGCGATGCCCGCCCGCATGGCCCGCGTCGACGCCGCCACCGCCGAAGCCCGGGCCGAATCCCTGCTCCGCAGCGTCGGCCTCGGCGATCGCATGCGTCATCTGCCGAACCAATTGTCCGGAGGGGAACAACAGCGCGTGGCGATCGCCCGCTGTCTGGTCAACGATCCGCAATTGATTCTCGCCGACGAACCCACCGGCAATCTGGATTCCCGCACCGGCACGGAGGTTCTCGAACTACTCCTCGCCCTGCGCGCCGAACGACGAACCACTCTGCTCATCGCGACCCACGACAGCCGCGTCGCCGCCCGGGCGGAACGCGAAGTGCAGATGCTGGACGGTCGGATCGTCGATAGCCTGGCCTAGGCGCTTCGGGCCCTTCCCAACCCGCGCCCTGCGCCGTTACGGCAACCGCGCCCGCCAGAAGCGACTCACCCCGGCACCTTTCGTCGACAAGGGCACGTCGAGGCTGCCGTTCGCCGCGGGTTGATTGGTGGAGGCCGGCACCCAGGACGTTGCCGCGAGGGCATCCATTTGTTCGATGAGATAATTGGCTCCCGGAGTGCCCACGAGATGCAAGCGCGGTGCCCCCGCCTCCCACGCCAACGAAATCTGCGGCGCCGCCACCACCGGCACGCCCGTGAAATCCGGGTCGGTCAGATTCGGCACGCGATCCCCATCCGCGTCGTTCAGATCAAAGAGGTCCACCTGCCACAGCGCGTAATCGAGCGGAATGTCGTCGACCGGCGATCCATTCGAATATTGGTAAACTCCAAAGTAATTGTTACCCAATCCGCCCCGGTTCAGATCGTAAAGCGTCCCGAAATCGTCGGTGACGGTGGGATCAAAGGCGATGGTCGGCCGTCCGGTGACCCAGGCCCCACCGCCCTGCGACAGGCTCGAGTCACTATCCACCTGCAACGGCCAAGGGCCCGCCAGCACACCGGGCGCCCCTTCGCGATTGAGATTCACCGTGGCCGCCACGTTGGTTCCCTGCCGGGTGTAATCCATCGTGCCGCGATACTGGAACACCTCGAAGTTATGCACGAACGTCCGGCTATACCCGGGAAACGCGAGGGCGATTTGAACCAAGCCCCGCGCCGCGCCGGCCGCTCGTTGCCATTTGGCGACCGCTGTACCCTTCACGACTTCGTCGTCAATCGTCGTGAATTCAAGGGTTCCGCTGGTGGACACCGCCGGCAGGTTCTGCGCGACTTCGAAGATGTCGTCCACCCCGTTGTGATTTGCATCGGTCTGCGGCGTGTCGAGGTTTAGAAAACCCTCGATGGGCACGCCGAACCCCGGCGCCGTCAGCACAAATCCCGTCCCACGAAAACTCTCGTTCGCTGCATCATCTTCCAAAACCGCCAACTCGCCATTCTCCGTCGCCACGTTGGAGAAGTTGAAACTCAACCGATGCTGCCCCAGGGAATTGACGATCGCCGGCTCGATCTTTGGCGAGAGGCAGTAAAAGAACAACGTCGCCGGAGCGGCCATCAACGAACCGCCGAGACTGCTGAGCACAATAAGCCGAAGAGGGTGGCGGAGGATTGGGTGCATGTTTTCCCCACCCTGCGCCGGACAACGGTGGATGGCAAGGCCCGGAAGGGCGCCCACTTTCCGGGGCGACCGATCCAGCCGGTCGGGACACGGAGGTCAGGGACCGCAAAACCGGCGCGATGTTAACCGAAGGAAACCAAGAGAACGAAGCTCGCATCCCCCGGCTATAGCAGCCTCGCGCGCCGTCAAGGTGCGATTGCTTTGGCCGATCACATCCGAGAGTCTCCCGGGATGTCTGAATTGCGTCCCTGGCCGTTGCTGGAGTCCCGGCCGCTCGGCAATTACCGGGTTTTCAATCTCCGCACCGATGTGCGCCGCAATCCCCGCACGGGTCAGGATCACGATTTCTACGTGGTGGAAGCCCGGCCGTGGGTCACGGTCATCGCCACCACGCCGCAGCAGGAATTAATCCTCGTGGAGCAGTTCCGGCACGGCACGGGCACATTGGAACTGGAAACCCCGGCCGGAATCATGGAGCCGGAGGAAACCGATCCCGTGGCCGCGGCCGTCCGCGAACTCCGCGAGGAAACCGGGTTTGCCGGCGGCCCGCCGCAGATCATTGGCCGTATTTATCCCAATCCTCCGCTGTTCAACAACACCTGCACCACCGTCTACATTCCAGGGTGTGAACGAAAACACGCGTTGGAACTGGATGCCGGGGAGGATATCGCCGTGCACTTGATTCCTCTCGCGGAGATTCCCCAACTGATCGCCCGATTTGAAATCCGCCACGCCCTGGCCGTGGTGGCGTGGTATCACCACGAACTCTGGCAGCGCGGCGTCCGGGCCTGAGGGTCCGACCCGCGCCCCGCGGTCATCGACGTCGCGCGGTCTTCTCAAACCAGACGGGCAAAGTCGTCGCGTCCGCCGCGGGTTCCCGACCCGACCGAAAGGCCGGCCGGTGGTCGGCATTGGGCCACCACCACGACGTTCCCGGCGACGCGTCGTTCGGCGCGAAATGTCCGCTCAACAGCGCGGCGTCCTGGGGCGCCATGACCAGCCAATCCGCCGCACGGGTCAATCGATGGCGAAATAATTCCTGTCGCACCCGAACATTCCACGCCTGCAGTTGTTCCGCGGCCGTGGTCACAAACAACGTCTGGTCGCCCCCCGCAAACGTCAGGGCCGTGACCGCATTCGCGCCCACGGTCAAATCGTCGTCCACCAACGGATCCGCCACCCGCCACAGGCGCACCCGACCACGGTCATCGCCAAACGCCGCCCAACTGCCGTCCGGCGAAAGAGCAACTGCCGTCGCCGTGAAGCCCGGACGACGACGCAGGCTGCCGGTCGCCGGTGTCCAGACGCCCACCGCATCGGCCAGCGCGACCGCCACGCTTTTACCATCCGCACTGAGTGCCGCTTGATCGGCCTTTTCGTTCAGACCACTCACGCGCTGACCCGTGGCCGTCACAAACATCTCCAAGCGATCCCCCGGCCCGCGGACCAGGAGGTGCGACGCATCGGCGGACAACGACACCCAGTTCCACACCTCGCCATCGGCCATTCGACCACTGCCCAGAATCCGTAGCGGCGACATCCCCCAGGCATTCCAGCGGGCG
The DNA here is from genome assembly GCA_947471985.1 of Verrucomicrobiota bacterium. Taxonomy (GTDB): domain Bacteria; phylum Verrucomicrobiota; class Verrucomicrobiia; order Limisphaerales; family UBA9464; genus CANIZL01. Next base: position 66,931 of record CANIZL010000013.1, read on the forward strand.
GCCGACCGATCCCACACCAGCAGCGTTTGTGGCCCGAGGAATCCCGCTGGTTGACCCGGCAGGGATTCCGGATCGCGCGGTTGGGACACCCGTTGCACTACGAAGCGCTCGAGTTCATCCCGCCACTCCTCCGGCAACGCCAGCCATTCCGCATCCGGACTGACCCACGGACGCGACGTGACAAAGGGCAGATGATTGGTCAATACGACCCCGGGCTGGCGCGATTGGGATTCGGGTTCCCAACGCCAGGTCGTCCCGCTGGCACCCCCGGTGATCAGGGAACCGTCCCGGGCAAAGGCCATCGACGCATACGGCTCCGTTCGCCGCGGCAGGAGCGCGAGCGTGGCGTTATCCAGCACCTGGACCACGAGCACATCGCCGTTCGCGGTGAGGGCAGCCACCCGCGTCCCATCCGGCGCCACCGCCACCAACGGCGACTGGGCCGAGCGTCCCTCTCGTTGGATCAGGCGTTCTCCCGTGGTGAAGTTGAAGACCTCCAGCGTGCCACTCGCATCCAGGCGGGCCATGATCCGTCCGGCCAAATCCCAACCGGCCGCCACACACGCGCCGCCCGCCCGGGTCACCACGGCGATATAATTGGTGTTGAGCAGATCCCAACTCCCCGCGTCCCCGCGTCCCAAGGCCACCGCGACCCGCGAGACGCCGGCTTCCGGTTCAATCCAAGCCCAGGACACCACCGGCGTCAGCGGCAACTGCAGCGACAAACTCCGGACTCCGCCCTGCAGCGGCAGTAGATTCAGCGCCCAGTTGGTGGCTGGGTTTGATCGATCCGAACCGCCCGCCGCCACTGGTGTGGCGGCGATCCATCGGCCGTCCGGGGAAACTCGCAATTGGCCCGCCGGTTCCGCACTGAGCGGACTGGGGAGGGCCACCGACTCCTCGCCCGTGATGGGCACGAGGAAGACCCCCGCGGCGGTGCCCACCGCCAACTGGTGCTCGTCCGGTAAAAAATCCGCGGTGAGCGGCGGATTCTTTCCCGACAACCGCAAATGCGTCCGGGCATTGCCCGGCTGCAGTGAAATCAAATCGAGTCCCTTCGGCGTCCACGCCAACGCCCGGGTGCCGTCGGACCGAACCGCCACCCCCTGAATCGGCGCTCCCAAACTGGCCAATCGATCCTGCGAATGCACGGCCAGCCAGGACCGCAGCAAGCCCCACTCGGGCCCCGCCACCACCCCCGCCGGCTCCGTCCCCAGCAAGGTTTCCAGGCGTTCCCAGGAACCCGCTTCCAACGCCGCGTGGGCCCGTTGCACCTGGCTGACGTAATCCAACTCCCGGCGTTGCTGGGTCATATTTTCCCCCACCACCCCGCTCAGCGTGCGTTGACGCCACCAAGAGTACCCCACCGGCAGGGCGAGGACGGTCAGCAACCCAGCGAGCATCCCGAGCGTCGCCATCGGATGCATCCAGGCCCAGTCGCGCAAAAGTTCCGAGGCCGACGGAGGACGCGCCAAAAGGGGCCGATCCATCAACCACGCCCGGAGATCCCCGGCAAATTCCGCCACGGATCCATAACCAACACTGAGCGTCTCCTCTTGCCGGGGCGGCCTCTCGGCTTCCGTCTCCCGGGCACCGGCCCGGGCCAGAATGGCTTCGAGATCCCCCCAGCTCCCGGCCCCCCGATGTCCCCCGGTGGTGGTCGACTCCGCCAGATTCGCACTGGGCCCGGTCCGCCGCCCGGGACGACGCCCAGCCCCCATTACCAAACCCCGCAGCACCGTCGCGAGCCCCGCCAAGTCACCCGCCACCACGGGCGCTCCGAAGGCGGCATCTCCGATCAATCGCAGCGCCGCCGATCCAAAGCCCTCCAGAAAAATCATCCCACCGGGATCCCGGCGCAGATGGGCGGCCGTGACGTTCCCGTGGATCAATCCCCGCGTATGCGCAAAGGCGAGGGCATCCGCGAGGGGAAGAATCAGGCGCACGGCCTCATCGGCCCGCATCGACCCGCGTCCGGCGCGCAAGGTCGCCAACGTGTCGCCGTCGACCCACCGCCGAATCACATAGGGCCGCCCGGCAACCGTCCCGGCCGCCACCGCCATCGGTACGCCCGGGATCTCCAATTGCACCATCTGGGCGCGGAACAAATCAAACCGCCGACGTGCCTCCGAATCCTTGATGGCCGGGAAGAATTCCACCACCACATCCCGTTCGCCCGGTGGTTGGAACGGATCCGTGGCCCGAAAAACCTCCGCCCCGGGATCCGCCTCCTGGCGTTCCTCCAGGCGATAACTTCCCACACAATCTACCGGGGGCGGCGCATCGGCCGGGGGCGGCGCATCGGCCGGGGCGGATGCCCCGGCCGGTGTCGACCCGGAAGACTGCTCATCATTCACCATTAGACCCTAAGCAGAAAAATTGCCCCCCGAAATGGTCAGATGACCCACTATCCCGGGCTCCCGTTGCGATGCGGCAGCGGTCCATGGCGACTCAAACGCCACGGAAATTGGGGATCTGAATCCGCTCCCCGCCGCGCAGGGCGGACTCATGGGCCAGAATGCCCACCATTGTCCAGTTCACGGATTGATAAAGATCCGGAAAACCGGGCCGATTGTCCACGATCGCCGAGATAAACTCATGGGCCAGGTGGGGATGACTGCCGCCGTGGCCGCTGCCCTGGAGGAAGCTCAAATGCGCATTCTCCTGCAGGTCATACACCCCTTTGGTCGTAAACGGACGGATGGCTTCCGGCAGCAGCCCGGCATAATCCGGAATCTTCACCTTCTCCACATCCTCCCCGCCCACGTGCAGCACCGGATCGTCGTGCTCCGTCAACTGCCACTCGAAGGAGGTCTTGGAACCATAGCAATCGAAGCTCTCCTGATACTGCCGCGCGGAATCGAACAGGTACCGGGTGACCTCCCCGGCCACGTCCTGATTGCGGACCTTGAAGTGGGCGGTCTCGAAGGCGAAGGGCGACCCGTACTTGGCGATGCGCGCCTCCGCGATCCGACCGGAGCCCAGGCAGGAGACGTGCTCAGCCTCACCATTCACGATGCCCAGGCAGGGACTGACACAATGCGTCGCGTAGTGCATGGGCGGCAAGCCCTCCCAATAACCCGGCCAACCGGCCATGTTCTGCAAATGACTGCCCCGAACGAACTGAATGCGTCCGAGGCGCCCGGTATCGCGAAGTTCCCGTACGAAGAGGTACTCGCGGCTCCACACCACGGTCTCCATCATCATGTACTTTTTCCCGGATTCCCGGCTCGCCTTCACGATCTCGCGGGCCTCCTCGACAGTCGTGCAGGCCGGCACGGTACACGCCACGTGTTTGCCCGCGCGCAGGGCGGCGATCGACTGCGACGCATGCAGGTGGATCGGCGAATTGATGTGCACCGCATCCACGGCCGGATCCCGCAAAAGGTCCTCGAATGCCGTGTACTTCTTCTCCACCCCGAACGCCTTGGCGGCCGCCTCCAGCTTCTCGCTGGAGCGCTGACACAGCGCGTACATATGCGCCTGCGGATGGCGTTGGTAGATGGGAATGAACTCAGCCCCGAAGCCGAGACCGACGATGGCGACATTGACTTTGCGACTCATGGGAGAAGAACGGAGGCCGCACTGTCACCGGCCGGGGCCGTGCGCACAAACAGAAAGTCACCGGCACGACCGAAGCCGTGGGTTCACCGGGCCACTCAGTGCCCATCCTTGGCGCTGCTCACCAACAAATGACGGAATTTCTCCCGATTACCCGCGTCGTAGTAGTCCACCGGGTTGTAATCATCGGTCAACACGTCCCCGCGTCGGACATCCTGGTTGCGCACTCCGTCGTACGCGGATTGAACCTGCGCCAACAGGACCGGCGGCACACCCTTGAAATCGGGCGCCCGCAACAGGGCGAGGCCTTCGCGATCACCCGCCACCATGAAAATGTTCCCGAAACCCGAATCCCCACTCATATGCACCCGAACCTCGCGGAAAACCGACTGGAGCGTGCGGGTCAGCGAACTGACGAAATAATCCCGGCCGATGGTCGTCTCGCCGATGGTATTCATCACCAGCGTACCGCCTGGCTTCAGGCGCTGCCGCATCATCTGAAGCGCCTCCCGGCTCATCAGATGGGCCGGAACGGATTCCCCAAGGAAAGCGTCGAGGATGATCGTGTCATACCGATTCGTCGTGGTGGCCAGATAATGACGGCCGTCACCGACCGTCAGCCTCAACCGGGTCGGATCGAAATTGAAGTACTGGCGCGCCACCGGCACGATCGCGTCGTTGATCTCCACGACCTCCACTCGCGCGCCCTGTCGGGCAAATTCCATCGGCACAATGCCCACGCCCATGCCGATGCAGAGGACGTCCTTGATCTCCGGGGTGTAGACCTCCGCCAACCCCTTCAGCATATAGGTAAACAACGAGGCACTGTGCTGGTCCTTGAGCAGGTAGGTATTCTGGGTCAACCGGTCGTTCAGATACATGCGCAATCCGGGCGGTTCCATGTCGATGACCTGCAGCAGTCCGAAATTGGAATTTCCCCGGAACACCTCGTTCAATCCCTTGGGCGTCCGGAGCACGCCCTGGCCCGAGGCGTAATACCCCAGCCCCAGCCCGGCCGCCGCCACCACCACGGCCTTTGCGCGGCGCTTCGGTTCCCAGACCAGAAAGTATATCAAGGCAATGACCGTGAGCACCGCCGAAACGAGAAACATGATCCGTGAATTCGGCAGCAGCGGGATGAGCACATACCCGATGAGCACGGTGCCCAGGACGCTGCCCAAAGTACTGATAGCCGACAGTCGGCCAACACTCGCGCCCACGGTTTCCAGCGAGGTGGTGAGCGCCCGCACTAAAAACGGCGGGGTCATCGCCAGGAAAGCCAGCGGCGGCAGATACAGGATCGTGGCCGCCAACAGGGAGCCCACCGGCAGCGAAAAACCCACACACCAAAACGCCACCGGCTCACACCACCACACGCTGAGCGCCAGATAAACCGCCGCCAGCAGCACCGCTCCGTACAGGGAGCGCACCCCGGGCGAACGATCCGCCATCCGCCCACCGATGGCATACCCCAGCGCCAGCGCCACCAGCGTCACTCCGATCTGGGCCGTCCAGACGAAATGGGACGTACCGATGTAGGGCGCCAGCATCTTGGCCCCGAGGATCTCAACGATCATGATCGACGCCCCCGTCACCGCGGCGGTGAAGAGCAGATAACGTCGCAGGCCCGCACCGGGCGGCGTGGCGGTCGTGGAATAACTCATGAAATTTTTGGGGCGAAGGCGCCCAGAATGCGGGGACCGCCGCGCTTGTCAATTCCGCCGGAACCATCGCCCCGGGATCCCGCGCGGGGTTCAAGGTCCATGCAAGACATCCTCGTACATCGCCAGATACTGGATCGCCGCCTGATCCCAACTGTGATCCGCCGTCATCCCATTCGCGCGGAAATGCGCCAGTCCTTCCGGGACGGCGTACAGCGCGAGCGCCTTGCGCAACGCGGCCGCCAGCGCGGTGGACGATGCCTCGTGAAACTTGATCCCGTTCGCCAACTCCAGGTCCTCCCGTGGATCCACCACCGAGTCCTGCAATCCGCCGGTTGCCCGGACGATCGGCACCGCGCCGTAGCGCAGTGAGTACATCTGGTTCAGTCCACACGGTTCGAACCGCGACGGCATGACGTAAAAATCCGCGGCCGCCTCGAGTCGATGCGCCAACGCTGGATCGAAACCAATCCGGGCCGCCACCTGATGCGGAAAATCCAACGCCAATTGCCGGTACTCCGCCTCCAACTCCGCGTCCCCCGATCCCAGCAGCGCGAACTGAAAACGTCCGCCCGGCAACTCCGCTATGAGGGCTTCCAGCAGCAGGTCGGCGCCCTTTTGATCGGTCAGCCGGGTAATGTTCGTAAACAACGGCAGATCAGCCCGCACCGGCAGTCCCAATTCCTTCTGCAGCGCCGCCTTCACCAGCGCCTTGCCGGCCAGATGGTCCGCGTCGAAGTGCGCGCCCAGGGCCGGATTCCGCGTGGTATTCCATTCGCCATAGTCCACGCCGTTCAGAATGCCCACGAGGTCGTGGCTCCGACGGCGCAGCAGGCCATCCAGTCCGCAGCCATATTCCGGCGTGCAGATTTCCCGCGCATACGTGGGGCTGACCGTCGAAAGGGCATCGGCCAACGTCAGTCCCGCTTTGAGAAAACTGACCTGATTGTAGTGCGACGCTGAATCCAGATGGAGCCACGCCGGCGGCACATTGGTCTGGGCCCAGGTGGCCAGCGGAAACGTCCCTTGGTAGGCCAGATTGTGGATGGTAAAAATCGTCTTGGGCGCCCGGACCCAACCTTCCTGCAGGGAGCCATGGCGGACCAACAGCGGGATCAGTCCGGCCTGCCAGTCATGCGCGTGAATCAACTCCGGCGGATCCGGCAGATGGCGGGCCAGAAGCAGCGCCGCCTTGCTCAGAAACAGAAACCGCTCGGCATTGTCCGGATACTCCAGGTGGGCCTCGTTATAGATTCCCGCCCGGTCGTAGTACCCGTCGTTCTCCACAAACCAGATCTCCAGATTGGGCTCCGGCTGCAGCTTCCAGAATCGACCGTCCATCAGGGTCGCCCCCAGCGGCACGGAAAACGGCCACCCGGCATCGACCAAACCGCCCAACTTCTCCGCCCGCGCCCGGATGCCCCGATACAGCGGGGTCACCATCGTTACCCGGCAACCGGCACGGGCGAGTGCCTGGCCCAGCGCCGCCACCGCGTCGGCGAGACCGCCCGTTTTGGACCATGGATGCAGCTCACTGGCCGCAAGCAAGATGTGCATGCGGTGCGCAGGCTGGCGGCTGGCACGCATACCGGCAAGCACGGGCTCGGACGCTTTTGGTTTCAAGGACGGCATACCCACGAAAAACTCTTCCGCAATCTATCCAACCCAACTCCTGGCGATCCCCGTTTTTTGCCCATTTCACTCCGTCACGGCCGGCGGACGAAAGCCCCGCGTCAAGCGTCCGTGCACCTGGATTTCCCCGCGGGCCAGGGCACCAATCACCTGCGGATACAGATCGCGTTCCGCCTCCTGCACCCGCTCGTGCAGCGAGGCCGCCGTATCGCCGTCCCGCACCGCCACCGCCCGCTGCGCCAGGATGGGTCCGGTATCGATGCCTTGATCGACCAAATGCACCGTGCAACCGGCCACCTTGGCGCCGTAATCCAAGGCCTGCCGCCATGCCTCCAACCCCGGAAAGGAGGGTAACAGGGACGGATGTATGTTCACCACCCGGCCTTCAAACGCCCGCAGGAATTCCCCTTTGAGAATGCGCATGAACCCCGCCAAAACGACGAGATCCACCTCGGCCTCCCGCAGCGCCTGGAGATACGACGCCTCCGCCACTTCATCGAGCTTGGTGCGAAAGCGACCGGGCGGGAGATACTGCGCGGCCAATCCGCGTTGACGGGCGTGCTGCAGGATCCCCGCGGACTCCACGTCACTCAGGACAACCGCCACTTCCGCCGGCACCCGACCGGCCTGGATGGCGTCGGCAATGGCGACGAAATTGGAGCCTTTGCCCGACCCGAGCACCCCGAGCCGAAACCTGCGCTGAGCATGAACCATGCGGGACGCTAAACCCCAACGCCGCCCGGAAACAAAAAAGTCACCGGCCGCTTCCGTGCGTCATTTCTTCTCTGGCATCGGCTTGGGGGCCGGTCGGACGCTCAGCCACAACGACTCGATCGATTCGCGGACAAGGTGGCGAAAACCCTGTGGCACGCCGTTGTTCTCGCCCGCGCTGACCAGTTCCATCACCACCGGACGAACCTGCGTCGTGACCGTATCGAGCAGTCCGATTTGCAGCGGTTGACTGGCGGCCGGCGCGTTGGTGTCGGCAATGAGTTTGAGCACCGTTTCGCCGCCCTTTTCCGACACCGGCACCGATTCCGCACGGACGCCCGGGGGCAGCCCGGTCACCTGCACGGACAGCCCGTTGGTGAACTGATACCGGCGGGTCACCGTCACCTTGATTTCGTTGGTCTTTCCCGCTTCCACACTAAAAACGTTCTCCGCCACCGTCGCCTTCACGCCCGGAGTCGGTCGCGAGAAACTAAGCCGATACAGAAAATTCCGCCCACCCTGCCGGCCCAATCCGCCCACCGCGGCGACAAAATTGGTTCCCGCCGGCGCGGTCCAGTCGAGCCGCGGGTCCGCGGAATCGCTATCGTCCACCCGCACGAGTTCCTTCCCTGCCGCATCCTCGATCCGCAGCCAGGCATCCAGCGGAAAACCGAGCGCCGCCGATTGAACTGCAATCACCCACGCCTCGCCTTCCCGCGCCGTAAACCGATAGCGATCCACATCTCCCGGCGGATCAATCACCCCCGAAACCGCGCCCGGTAGCGACAGCAACTGGGCCTCGGTCGGTCGGAGGTTCGGTTCCTGTTCGATCAATTCCGGGCCATCCCCCACGGGCAATTGGATGGCATTCACGAAGCCGGGTGCGGTCAGCCCGATCTCCCGTGCGCTCGCCGCCAGCGTGGTGCCCGCAAAAACGTAAGGTGGCAGGGTGTTCGTCCGCGCGCCCCACGCCCACAGGGCCAACGAGGTGTTCGCGCCCCGTTGCACACCGAGCGGCAGCGTGTGGGTCAAGTACGGCCCGGTGTTCAGGTACAGCCGGTACACGCACTTGCTGTTTCCCGCAAACCGGATGTCCGATCCCGCCGGATAATCAAAACCAAAAACCTGCAGTACGTACGTCCCCGCCTGCGCCGCCGTCCACACGAGGCGGGGATCGAAGGTCCGGCCGTCGTCATGATTCGCCGCCACTTCCACCCCGCGTAGATCCACCAGACGCAGGACGGCATCCACCGGCGACATCAGTGTGTGGGCTTCCAGAAATGCACTGAACGTCTGCCCCGCCGCCAAGGTGACCGCGTAGCAATCGACGTCGCCGGACTTCTCCAACCTCCCATTAAGCACGGTCGGTAATCGGGGCACCGGCTGGGCCTTGGTATAGACGTCGTTGGGTTCGACCTCCGCTTCGGACGCCTCCGCGGTCACCAGCAGGAAGTGCGGCGCGCTGCCCCCTTCGTCGTTGTAGAGTCGGACGAAACGGGCCCCAATCGCGGCGTCAGACGCCACGATGACGCGGAGAGTGCCCTGATTGGTGGTGGCTTCAACGGTCAGGCCGGGCGTGTCGACCCACACCTTGGGCGGCCACGGATCCACTTTACCCACGGCCTCGACGCGATTGGTGGTCCCCACTTGGAGGGCGATGGGAAACAACTGATCCAATACCGGCACGCCCGCAGCCGCGCGGAGCCCCGCCAACCCCAGCAGCACCAGGCTGAACCGCAACCGCCCGGAATTCCCCAGACACACACCCATGACGCGCTCAGGTAAACAGCTCTTTGATCAAGCGACCGTTGTTCACCAATTGAATCGGCCGTCCCGTATTGGTGTGCATCGTTTGCGTGGGATCGATGCCCATCTTGGTATAAAGCGACGCGGCAAAATCCTCCGGCGAATGAACGTTCACCGCCGCCGCGTAACCCTTGGCATCGGTCGCCCCGATCACCGCACCCCGCGGACATCCCGCGCCCGCCGCCAGGATCGACATCGCGTGCGGCCAGTGATCACGGCCCGCATCCTTGTTCACCTTTGGCGTGCGACCGAATTCGCCGAGCAGCAGCACCAGCGTGGAATCGAGCAACCCACGTTGGTCCAGATCCTGGATCAAGGCCGCCACTCCGCGATCCATGTTCTTGACCGTATCGCCCTTGTACGCGTCAAACAGCTTCGTGTGGTGATCCCAACCGCCGAGATAAACCGTCACCCAGGAAACCCCGACCTCCACCAAACGCCGCGCCATCAGCAATCGCTGACCAAAATCATTCCGGCCGTAGGACTCGCGGATCTTCGCATCCTCACGGGCGACATCAAATGCGGCCTGCGCGGCGGGCGACTGCACCAGGGCGACGCCCTGTTGAAAATACTCATCAAAAACGACCGCGGGATCCTCCGCGAGCCGATCCGGATACCGCTTCATCCGGTCGAGCGCCGCGCGCAATTCCCGACGGCTGCCCGCGCGGCCTTCGCTGATTTCCGAGGGCAAAACCACGTCCCGCACCCTGAAGCCCTCCGCGTTGGGGGATCCATCGATGACGAAAGGCGCATGTTTGCCCCCCAGGAAATTCGGACCGCCGCTCCGGGAAACCTGCGGCATCGAAATGTACGGCGGCATGCCCTCATGGGGCCCGCGGTGGTGCGACACCACCGAGCCATATGACGGATGAAACGTCACGGACGCCCCGCACGCCACCGGCACGGGCGTCGGCGCCCCGGTCATCATGTAATGATTGCCGCCCCCGTGATTGGGGTCCCGATGACAGACGGAGCGGAGAATGGTGACCTTGTCCGCCACCTTCGCCAGATTCGGCACCGCCTCCGAGAACCGCATGCCCGGCACCGCCGTCGCGATGTCCTTGAAATCACCCCGAATCTCGCTCGGCGCATCCGGCTTGGGATCAAAGGTCTCGTAATGGGACGGCCCGCCATCCAGCCAGATCAGAATGCAATTCACCGGCTTCGACCCGGCCTGGGGCAGGATCGCCTTGCGTCCGGCGAGCGCCCCCAACCCCGCGGCGGACCCGGGGATCGAAGCTGCCCGCAAACGAAGCACATCCGTGAGCCCCAGCCCCAGCACGCCACCGAGGCCGAGCTGCAAGAAATCCCGGCGCGGCATCCCGGCGCAATTGTGGGTGAGCCCAGTCATGATCTTTTAAGTAAGTTAGCAGGCGTCGACTCAGTGATTAAGCACAAACTCAGCGGAATTGAGCAAGGCCCAAAATACATCCGAAGTAGCCCCGGCGCGCGTGGCGCCCGGGGCGGCAAAGGCGGCCGTGGCGATCGACAACTCGTCCGGCGCGGGCGGACGGCTGAGCATCCGCAGATAAAGTTCCGTCACCACTTCGACCGGCGTCTGCCCGCTCGTTGCCAACTTCTGCACCCGTCCGGCGGGATCCTCGAGCTTGGCTTGCAGGCTGCGCGCGTTCATCAGGTGCAGCGATTGCACCACGCTCATCTGCCGATCGCGTTCACACGGACAGTCACTGCTGGCGTTGGGCCGGCCGAAGGCATCCAGGAAATGCGAGCCGATCTTGTAGCTCCACGTCTGCATGGCCCGGAATCCGGGCGGCGTGGCGGCGAAGGTGTCCGGGATATCCGTCACCGTCGTCACCGCATCCAGCAGCACCTCCGCCGGCAGGCGACGCCGATAGCCTCGCGAGAAATTCCGCGTGTCCGCCAGGTTGGATTCGTTGGGCGTCGTGCTGAGCTGATACAACCGCGACGACAGGATCGTCCGGATCAGGTGCTTGAAATCATAGCCGTGGTCGGAAAAATCCTTCGCCAGAGCCGACAGCAACGCCGGATTCACGCACGGATTGGAAATTCGGAAGTCGTCCACCGGTTCCACCATGCCGCGACCAAAGAAAGTGGCCCAAACCCGATTGACCGCCGCGCGGGCAAAGAAGGGATTTTCCGGCGCCGTCAGCCAATCCGCCAACGCGGCCCGGGGATCGACACCCTCGACGGCCTTTACTTCCGGTCCATCCGGCGGCCGGGGCGTCATGACCTGTCCCGAAACCGGGTGCTTCACCACGCCACCGCCCGCGTAGTAAAACGTCTCCGTGCCCGCGGAAATCGGCGGCGACAGGCCCGCGCCCTTCTGCTTCACCCCGCCAAAGAACGCCGCCATCTGATAGAAATCATCCTGACTCCATTTCTCGTTGGGATGATGGTGACACTTCGCGCATTCCAGCCGGGTGCCGAGGAACAACTGACTGAACATCGTCGTCAATTCCGGCGGCTCCCGGCGATCCCGATAGATGACCGCCGGGCCTTCCTTGTGATTGGAGCCCTCGGCGAGGAGGATTTCGCGGACAAATTGATCGTACGGCTGATTCGCCCGGAAACGCTTCCGCAGCCATTCGTCGATGACGAACACGCTCTTCACCCCGACGCGATCCGAATTCGGTCGCACCAGGTCCGCCCATTTGTTCGCCCAATAATCCGCATAGGCCGCGTCGTCGAGCACCGTGGCAATCCAGCGCGCGCGTTTGTCGGGAGCGGGATCCGCGAGGAAGGCCTTCACTTCGTCCGGTCCTGGCAGGACGCCCAAGGCATCCAATTTGGCGCGTCGGATGAATTCCGAATCGGTGCACAGATCCGAGGGAAACAGGCCCAACCGGCGCAGTTGCGCGAAGGCGAGATCGTCGATGAAATTATTCCGTGGCAGGGCAGCATATTGCGCTTCCGGCAGCGGATGATCGGCCGGCACCAGAATCTGGGAATCCGCGACAAATCCCATGTACCGCGCCACCACCACGCCCTGCCCCGTCAATCGCCCAATCGTCACCCGACCGTGTTCATCCACCGTGGCCACTTCGCGATCGTTCTCGGCAAAGCCGGCCAACGACGTCACGTCCCGTTCCGTGCCATCGGAGTAGTGCGCCCGCACCAGCAAATGCTGCGTCGCGCCCTTGGGATACCGACGTTCCGTCGGCCAGACGCTGATGCGTTGCAGGACGGGTTCGTTCGTGAGGGAATAGACCATCCCTTCCTGCAGCCAGCGCACCAGCAGTTGATGCGTGGCCGAGCCCCGATCAAAGCGTTGACCACCCTCGTGCGGAACAGTCGTCAGCGCCTTCTGCAGCAGCAAACTCTCGCCAGGCGCCGCCGGAAAAACCCGGCGTCCCCGCGCGGCCTTGACGATCGCTTCGTAGTCGTGACGAGTGTCATAAGAGAACACTGACAACTTGAAGCCATTCTGTCCGGCCGCCTTGGCGTGACAGGCTCCCGCGGCGCAACCCGCCCGGTTCAAGGCCGGCAGCACATCCCGCACAAAACTCACCGGCGGCGGTGGCAGCGCGCTGTCCGGATTCGCGCGGCCGCGACGGGCCGACGTCCGTTCGCCGTCCCCCACGGTGACCGGCACGGAAATCTCCCGGCCCCCGAAACGAATCGCCACCGTTCCCTGCCCGGACGTCACCGCCCGAACCTCGCCCGCGTCCCCCAACTGAAACGGCGCCGAACCGCTGCTGCGAAAACGGGCCTGATCGGTCACATCCACGTCGAACCCGTCCGCCGTGGTGGCCGTGACCAAAATCCCGCGCCGGGGGGCATCCGCCGTCAACCGGACCTCGGCCGGCTCCGCTTTCAGCGCCACAACCACCGCGGTTTTGGGCAAATTGCTATTGGTGCTGCGGGCCGCGGGCCGGACCTTCACGGGCGTCACCGCCGCGCCTGCCCCCAACGATTTCAATTCCTGAATCGGCGCCGCACCCCCCCCCACCGGCGGCGGCAGCGCCTCCCAGTTCAGCTTCCCTTCGTCGTTCCAACTGCGGACCGATCCGTCGTGACCGCCCGCCACGATCCGCCGGCCGTCCGTCGACACCGTCAGACTCAGCGCCGCGTCCGGCAGGGTGCCGATCGTCCGTTCGTCACCCGTGGCGGAACTTTGTTCGCCTGAGTGCGATTTCAGATTGGTGTACCGGAAAACCCCGCCGGCTTCCGTGGCCGCAAAAACCGCCGCACCATCGCCCGGCCAGGCCACCGCCGTGATCGCCGCCGAATGATTGCCCAACGAAATGATCTTCTCGCGGGTGGCGATATCCCACACCTTCAACTGCTGATCCACGCCGCCGCTCAGGACTTGCGTGGCATTCGTGTTGAACGCCACCGCCAGAACCTGCGCCGTGTGACCTTCCAACACCGCGATTTCCTCGTGGCCATCCAGCTTCCAAACCTTGATCAAGCGATCCCCGCCCGCCGTCACCAGGCGCTTTCCGTCGCGGCTGAACTCCAGGCTGAAAACCGTGTCTCCGTGCGCCCGCCAGGCATCCACGATCTTCCCGGAAGCCGAATCGATCAGGCGCACCCACCCGGCCCGACCGGTTTCACTGTCCCCGATCGCCAGCCAATTTCCGTCGGGCGAAAATTGCAGTGCCGTCACGTGCCCCCGCACGCCGTTGGTCACCACCAACCCGACGCTGCCATTCGTCGCTCCGCCCACCGTGATGCGTCGGAAGCCACCCGACGCCACCCGATCTCCCGCAGGACTCCAGGCCAGCGAACGAACCGCATCCACGTGTGCTTCCCAACGGGCGAGGACAGTGGGAGCGTTGG
>CANIZL010000014.1 GCA_947471985.1 Verrucomicrobiota bacterium
AGTGATTGGACATCATGCAGTAGGTCAGCACCTCCACCCCGCAGAAGGTGGCCAGGGGCCAGAGGAGCTGGACCAACTTCTCCTTCCCCAAGTCGTCCAACAGCTTCTCCCCACCCACAATTCGTGAAAGGCAGTGATACACTGCCGTCTCTCCCGCCGGTTTGATTCGCTTCAGTCTCATGTTGTTCTTCGTAGTGTTTGTGGTCCCCGCCCAACGGGGCGGGGTTCCAACCCCTGCTACGAAGAATTCGGGACGGAGTTACAGACTTTTTTATGCCGAGCCTGCCACGATCTCCGGAGGACGCCCGGGGATAGGGAGCCTGGTACGCTGTCGGACGCGCGGGGGAATAGGGAGCGTGGTACCACTTACACCCGATAGTGAACCTGGCACCTCAGCGGGTGGCTCGGTGCTCTGAACTTGGTGCGCCGGGGTGGTGGCGTTGTTTCGCGGGCCACGGGCGATCGTTGGTCTCCGCCTCAGCGCCAAACGGTGGGGTCGGTGGTCCTCCAGACTTGGAACTCCAGTCGCCTGGAGTTCGGCGACGACTTGGGGGCGACGCTGGTTTCCATCAAAACCGTTAGTTATGGGCTTGAGTGGGTGAACCTGCGTCCGCATGAGCCGGCCTCGGCGCATGCGGCGCAATTTTCCCGGCTCAAATTGGGGTCTGAGCAAACTTCTCCGGAGCAGGGGTGTTGCTACCCGAGTCGAGGGCTCATGCTTGAGCCAGCTCGTTGTGCCTGGTTTCTTTTGCGGACTTCCACGCCTTTCCGGCACTCAGTCGAAGATTGAGACGGGGAGGCCCGTAGTCTCGCGGATCGTGCTCGCAATGGCTTCCAACTCGGCGGCCGAGAGTTTCGTGGCCCAGGGTTCCGGCGTCGGGCGTGCGACTGTGTAGGCGTGGACCTCCTGAATTTGGCCGCCGGCGGCCACGATGTCGCGGAGTCGATCGCAATAGGCCCGCAGTTCGGTGGTGCCAATCGGGGAGCCGTGGGTGCGGAGGAAAAGGCTTTGAATGATAATCGGGCGAACGCGGGCCGTGTCGCGAAGGTTGGCAAGGATGCGCTCGAAGCGAACCGGACTGCGATTCACCAGGCGGTAGTACGTCTCCGTTCCGGCATCCAATTTGCCCCAGATCTCGCCCTGATTTTGATCCATCAAGGCGAGCCCGGCTTTCACGCTGGCTTTGTCGAGTCCGGCGGCATCGGTGATCAGGACGATTCGAGTGTCGGTCAGTCCGAGTTCGCGTTTCACGTCGACGACCGCCTGAACGCACTCCAAAAAATTCTGCACCATGGTTGGCTCGCCGTCACCGCTGAAGGCGATGTCGCGGACCACCCGGGTCAACTCCGGGGCCTCGCTGAATTTTGGTTCGCGGGCCAGCCCTCCCGACAAGGCATGCTGGATCAGCCAGCGGAGTTCGTCCTGGACCTGGGCGAGGTCGACGTCCCGGCGTTTGCCGGGGATGGTGCGATCCACCTCGCAGTAGACGCAGTCGAAATTGCAGAGTTTGTCCGGATTGAGATTGACGCCGATGGAGAGCCCGCGGGAGCGCCGCGAGATCACCGGATAGACATAGGTAAAGTCCTGGTACCGGCGGGAGTGATCCCGTACGGCGGCCAGCGTATTGGCAATAAGAGTGGGCGAATTGGCCACCCCTCACCCTACGTCGCCCGGCCCGGGCGGACAACGGAAACGCCGGATTGATTCCGGCGTTGATTACGGAGTATTGCCGCTTTCCGGGAGGGGTTGGCCGCGGGTCTCCGGGGCGAACGGCAGGGCCAGCAGACCGATAAAATAAACTGCGCACATCGTGACGCCCGCATAGCGGAGCGGCAGGGACGGATCGGCGGTGGTGGCCGCGCCTTTGTAGACCACCCCGGTGAGCACGCCGAGCAGGGCAGGGCCGCAGGCCGCCACAAAACGCCCGACGTTGTAGCAGAAGCTGGTCCCGGTGCTGCGCAGGCGGGTGGGAAAAAGCTCCGGGAAGTAAATGGCGTAGCCGCCGAAAACCGACAGGGTGCCGAACCCCATCACGGGGACGAGCAGGAACACGTGTTTGAAATCGCGGAGGAACCAAAAGGTTGTGGCCACGCTGACCATCGCCACCACGAACGAAATGGCGAAGGCCGGGCGCCGGCCGATCTTTTGGGCCAGCAGTCCGAAGCAATAAACCCCAAAGAAAGCGCCGAAATTCTGAACCATCGACGTGATGCCCGTCCACCACGTCAATTGCCCCTCCAGAGCCATACCGGTGAAGCCCTCGGCCTTCAACTTGCCGACCAGGACGGATCGGACGAGGTCGAAGCTGAAGAAGGCAATACCCCAGACCCCGATCACACCGGAAAGCGCGAGGAGCAGCCCGACCATGGCCCGGCTCCGATAGGTGGTGTCACCCCCACCCCCATACACGCACCAGAGGCCGGCGAGCAGGGCAGCCAGGGCAAAACCCACCACCGTCAGCTTCAACTGGGAAAACCCCGGAAATACATCGATCGCCGACCAGCTCTTCGGTCCAAGAAAGGCAAGCAAGATGCCGGTGATCAACAGGACCGCGGCCACCGAGGCGGATCGACGCCAATCGGGATTACCGAAAAGTTCCCCGTAATCGCCCAACTTTTTTCGGGCCCCGGGTTGGGCTGCCAGTTTCACCCACGCTTCCGGCTCCTTCAGATGGCGTCGCACCCAGACGACCAGCAAGGCGGGCAGGGCGCCAATAATGAACATCCAGCGCCAGGCGGGCAGGTTCAGGAAGTTCCCCAGCACTCCGGTCGATTCCAAATGTCCGAGAGCCATGCTGGTGGCTGCGGCGGTAACGTTACCGACGGTGGAAAGCGCCTGCAGAAGGCTCAAGGCGTAGGGCCGGGCCCGTTCCGGCATGACTTCCGCGACGAGAGCGACGCCCACGGCAAATTCCCCGCCGACCCCCAGACCAGTGATGAAGCGATACAGGGCGAAGTCCCAGAACTGCGTGGCCAAAGCACTCAGACCCGTGCACCCGGAGTACATCAGGATGGTCACGAGCATCGTCTTGGCCCGTCCCCAACGATCACCCAGAACCCCGAAAAAGAGTCCCCCAGTCGCCCAGCCGATGAGGAAGATCGCGGTGGCGTAGCCGCCATATTCGCCGACCTGCGCGGGCGTTGGGGCTTGTCCGAATTGGGCGGCCAAGAGCTGCCGCATGGCTGGGGCGCGTGCCAGGTTGAACAGCTGCTGATCCATGCAATCCAGCAGCCAACCCAGGGCGGCCACAATCAGGACAAACCACTGATAACGACTGAGCAGCTTCCACCATTGGAAGCCGGGGTCTGTGGACGAGGAGGACATCGGCGCAGTCTCAGCAACGATCCCACGCGTGGCCAGCGTGAAGGTAGGGAGAATTCGCGGAAATCCGCCCGCTGGACCCGGTACTTGCTGGAATTAGGCCGCGTGGATTCACTTCGATGGGCATCCCGCTCGGGCGCGGGTGCGGCGTTCAATCGAACCACTCGTCCCGGGGATCGAACGCCGGGATGGCCACGTTGATGATTTGAAAAGTGCCCACCAAGCGGTGACGGCACCCCGGTCGAATGAGGATCGACATCATGGGTTTGGCCGCCAGACGTTCGCCGTCCAGTTCGATGAAGCCCTCGCCGGAGAGGATCAGATAGACCTCGGTGATCTGTTTGTGGTAGTGGGTGCGCGCCGCCGTGGAAATGTCGACGAGGTGCATGGTGGCCACGGAATTATCCGGGTCGATCAATCCCCGGCGTGTGGTGCCGCACGGGCAGGGTTGTGGGGCGAGGGCGTCGAGCTGACTGACCAGGTAGCCTTTGGTCTTGGTGCCCGGGACTGGGTCGATGATCGGGATCATGGAGGAGGAGTGGAATCGGCGTTCGCGGTGGACGAAGATCCTTACCGCGGTGATTTCGTCGGGGCAAATGCCTCCCAGTTGGTCCAGCCAATGAGGGGCAGAGCGAAAGCGTAAGCGGCGTCTTCTTCCGGCGTCTCCGTGGCGCGGAAGACCGCATAAATCGGCTTTTTCCGCAGGGGCTGGGCGGGATTGGCGCTGGTCAGGTCGCGACTCCACAAACCCAATCGCAGTCCGCCTTCCTGACCGTGATCGACGTGCCGGTGCAGGATGAAGGAATCGATGGCCGGCAGGGAAGCCACTTTGCGCATGGCGTAGCAGTACGCCGCAGCTTGGATGGCCTCGCCGTCGGGCCCGTCGGGCGTGTGAAATCCCTGTTCGCTCAAAATGATCCGGCGCGGGTGACCGGCGAAGAGGAACTCAGGTTGGGCGAGGAATTGCGGTAGCAGTTCCAGATTCTTGAAGGTGATGCGCGGGGTCGTGTGGACGTTGGTGGTGGCGGAAGCGTCGCGCCAGGTGCGGGGTTCGAAGAGGTTCTCCGGGTAGGGATGAAACGCCACGTGCCAGGCGAAGTCCCCGCCCGCCCGGGCCCGTGCGGCGAAACGCTCCAGAAACGGTCGCCCCGGAAAGGTCTGCCGATCGTCGCCCCCGGGATAATGAATGTTCCAGTGATGCTCGAGGGAGAGATAAACCCGTGAATGGGCCGATTCCCGGTGCACCGCGTCGTGGGCGAGGCGCATCACGGCCTCGTAGTCGTCGGTGAACTGTTCCAGCGAAACCCGGCCGCAGTTCGCCCAGAACCAGTGGGAATTGACTTCGTTGCCGATGATCCAATTGGCGACCCGGCCGAATTCCTGATCGGGACGTGACCATCGTTCGGCGAGAAACTCGAGAGCGGCCGTGAACCAGGCCCGCCCCTCGGGAGTGCGGGAATTGAAGGCGCCCAGATGATTGGGACAGGCGGGATCGTAGCCCGGATGCAAAAGGACGGCGTCGAGGGCGGGCTGCCCGCTGGCGTACGCGAGGACGATGATCGAAACGACGGCACCCGCGTCCGACAACGGCTTCACTTGCCGGTCCATCGCCTGAACGTAGCCGGGATGGAAGTGAAAGGTCCGCCCGCCACCCGACCAAGTCAGACTGTTGGAATGACCGGTGAGATCCACCAATTGGGCCAAATTGAGATTCAAGGCCGCGTGTCGGACACCCAGACTCACGGCATCATCCACCATTTGGACCTGCAAGCCCTTCTTCCGGGATGTCTCCGGAAACGGCCAGGAATAACGCGAACCCGCCGCGGCTGCGAGGGAGCTCGCAGCGACCACGAACAGCGACAAAAACGAAACCAAACGGTGGAACATCGGCCGAAGTGGACGCCGCCGCCGGGCGCAACTTCGATGTAGTTTTGTCCGGACCGGTAGGTGTTTGGCACCCGCAGAATCAAACCGGACAAAAATCATCCGAAATCCCGTTGCCTCCCAGAGGAACGCGGCTAGGGTGGGTCATCCGGATGAAATTAGTCCGGTTTAAAAATGCAGATCACACGAGCCAGTGAGTATGGGGTTCTTGGGTTGCTGGCGCTGGCGCGCCGGCCGCTCGGAGACGTGGTCATGCTGGAGACCATTGCGGCGGAAGAGGACATTCCGGTGAGCTTTCTGGGGAAGATTTTTCAAGGTTTGGCGCGGGCCGGCCTGGTGAAATCGTCCCGGGGCTCGGGCGGAGGTTTTGCCTTGGTTCGCGAGCCGGCGACCATTTCCGCCTTGGTGGTGATTGAGGCGGTGGAAGGGCCGATGGCGCTGACGCGGTGCCTGGATGAAGATTCCGGCTGCGAGCATGCCGGCGGCTGCGCTTTGTGCGGTCTGTTTGCCGAGGCACAGGATCGGGTGAAGGAAGTCTTCACCAACACCAGCATTGCCACACTCGCCGGCCGTCACATCCCCGGCGGTTTGGTCCGGGGCGCGCGCGACCGGCAAAACATCGTTTTCCGATCCCCGAAAACGCTTCCCGCGATCGATCTTCCCGCCGAGGTCCCCTTGGAAGCTGCCCCGCCGGTCCCGTGTGCCGGCCCACTTGTCGATGCCTGATACCCACCGGAACACTGCCCAACACTAAAGAATTACTGATTTTATGAGCGATACCTACACCCTCTACAATTCCACAGTCATGGAGCACTTCATGAATCCCCGCAATATGGGTGACTTGAAGGATGCCGATGGCGTGGGCGAAGTTGGCGCCGCGGCCTGTGGCGACATCATGAAGATCAGCCTCAAGATCAAGGACGGCCGGATCGCCGATGCCCGTTTCAAGACCTTCGGCTGTGGCTCGGCCATCGCCAGTTCCAGCATGGCAACGGAGCTCATCAAGGGCCGGACCATTGATGAAGCCATGAACTTCACCAATCAGGAAGTCGTGGACGCGCTCGGTGGACTGCCGCCGGTGAAGATTCACTGCTCGGTCCTCGCCGAGGAGGCGCTCAAGGCGGCCTTGGAGGATTACGTCAAGAAGCACCCGGAAAGCGCCGGCAAGTAGCCGCGGTTTTAGGTCGATTGGACGCGGGAAACCCCGGCGGCATGACGTCTGCCGGGGGGCATACCGCGCATTCTGGTTCAGTTGGATAACCCCACCACCGAAGGCAGGGCGGTGCCCGGTGGACGTCGGTTGCTTTCCCCTGCCGCTCTGACTTTACTTCAACCGGCCGGAGATCCTGCCGAGCCGCTGCGGATTTTTCATATGCGCCACGTATTTCTCGATCACCAGTCTGCCACCCCGGTTGCCCCGGAAGTGTTTGAAGCGATGCGGCCGTATTACACCGAGTACTTCGGTAATGCGTCCTCGCTGCACCAGCACGGGCTGCGGGTGCGCGAAGCCTTGAAGGTCGCCCGCCAGCAAACGGCTGCGCTGATCAACGCCGACAGCGAAGAGGAGATTTTCTTCACCTCGGACGGCACGGAGTCCGCCAATCTGGCCATCAAGGGCGTGGCGTACGCGAACGAACGAAAGGGGAAGCACCTCGTCGTCTCCGCCACGGAACATCCGAGCATCATGAACTCGGTCGAGTTCCTGGAGAAACAGGGCTGGACCTGTACTCGCGTGCCGGTGAGTCCGGAAGGATTGCTGGACCTGGCCGCGCTGAAGGCGGCGATCACCCCGCAAACCGTGCTCGTCGCGGTGCATCACGTGAATCATGACATCGGTACGATTCAACGGATGACGGAGGTTGGAGCAATCTGCACGGCGGCCGGTGTGCCCCTCTACGTGGACTGCGAAGCCAGTGCGGGTTGGCTGCCGGTCGATGTGAAGGCGTTTGGGGCGGCGTTGGCCAGTTTTTCGCCGCACCGTTTTTACGGACCGAAAGGGGTCGGTGTCCTGTACCGACACAAGCGGGCGCGCCTGGTTTCGATTTTGCACGGCGGGGTGCAGGAGGGCGGGCGGCGGGCGGGGACGGAAAACATTCCGGCTATCGTCGGCGGCGGCGCGGCGGCGGCGCTGGCGCAGCAACGATTGGCCTTCCGTCAGGAGCACACGGCCGCGCTCCAACGACGTCTGTGGGACGGACTCAAGACCCACGTGCCCTATATCAAATTGAACGGACCGGAACCGGGCCCGGATCGGATCTCCACGAACCTGAATCTCTCCACCGAATTCATCGAGGGTGAGGGACAACTTTTGCTGTGCGATCTCAACGGCATCGCAGTCGCCAGCGGGTCCAGTTGCGTCAGTAAATCCTTGAAGATCTCCCACGTGCTCGGGGCGATCGGCCTCGACCACGCCCTGGCACAGGGCAACATCATCATGACCCTGGGTGAGGCCAATACGGTCGAGGACATGGATTACACCGTCGAAACGTTTGCGAAGATCGTGACGAAACTCCGCGGCATGTCGCCCATGTGGGATGAGTTCGAACGCGGCGTGATCGATTCGGTGATCAATCCGACGGGCCGGGGCAAATCCTTCTCGCAACACGCGGCCGACATTTCGGGTAAGGCCGCGCACTGACGGGCGCGTGCCGCGTCATCAGCGGAAGCCGGCGCACGGAGGGAGTTCGCGTGCGCCGGCCGTCGGTCGGACTGACTTACAGCAGGCCTTCCTGCACCATCAGTTCGGCGTTTTGGATCGCGTTCAACGCCGCGCCCTTCCAAAGGTTGTCCCCGGAAACCCACAGCGAGAGCCCGTTGTCCAGAGCTGTGTCGAGACGGATCCGCCCCACCCCGGCTTTGACCTTTTCGGCAAAATCCAAGGGGGTGGGATAACGCTTTTGGGCGGGATCATCCACGAGTTCGGCCCCGGCAAAGGCGGCGATGGCGGCGCGGGCACCTTCGACGGTCACCGGTCGTTCAAACTCGGCGTTCACGGCGATGGAATGAGCGCGAACCACAGGCACCCGGACGCAGGTGGCGGAGACCTTGAGGTCGGGCAGATTCATGATCTTCCGGCTCTCCAACATCATCTTGTTCTCTTCGCCGGTGTAGCCATCGGGGCCGAAGGAATCAATGTGCGGCAGGCAGTTGAACGCGATTTGGTACGGATAGACGCTGTGGGTGATCGGCTGCCCTTGCACATGGGCGGTCACCTGTTGCTGCAGTTCGCGCACTGCCTCGGCGCCCGTGCCGGACACGGATTGGTAGGTGGCGGCGAAATAGCGCTTGAGTCCAAACCGCACGTGCAGCGGCCACAGGGCCATCAGGGTCACCGCCGTGGAGCAATTCGGGTTGGCGATGATGCCCTTGTGCCGACGCAGTTCCTGGGGGTTGATCTCCGGGATCACCAGCGGGACGTCGGGATCCATGCGGAGCGCCGAGCTCTTGTCGATGACCAAGCAGCCTGACTTGACCGCATCGGCAGCCAGCGCCCGGGTGACGGATCCGCCGGCGGCAAAGAACGCCACATGCACGCCTTCGAAGGCCCCGGGACGGGCTTCTTCGATGGTGTATTTTTTTCCGTAGTGCTCGACGGTCTTGCCCGCGGACCGGGCGGATGCGAAGAGGCGGAGCTGGTGGAGCGGGAACTTCCGCTCGTGCAGCAATCGCACGAGTTCCTGGCCGACGGCGCCCGTGGCGCCGACAACCCCGACGGTAAGTGAAGCGTTCTTCACGATAGGATCAGTATTTTAGTGGTGCCTCGGGATCAGGACCCCGACGCAAAGGACTCGGTGTTTACCTCCATCCTTGCCTGCCCGCAATGGAAAGACGGGTGAGACCACGGAGGAGCCGGCGACCGAAAAGGACGAGGCGCCGACCGATTCCGCACTCAAAATGTTCCGGATTCACGGGCCCAGCCTCACGAAGGGCCGGTCGACGGGCCGGTCGACGGGGCCGCGGATCGGCCTTCCCTTGCCGGGCGAAACCGGTTATTCGTTGGCCATGGACATCATTTTCAAGTGCCCGCACTGCACCACCGATCTGGAAGTCGAGGCGGAGGCCGCCGGACAGCAGATCGAATGTCCCAATTGCAGCAAGGCGATCACCATCCCGCAGGCGTCGGAGCCGGCCTCCATTCGTCCGTCCGCGCCCCCTTTGGGCGCCGCCTCGGGTGATTTAAAGGCGGAGAAGCGGATGTCGGTTCCGGTCAGCAGCAAGCCGGTTGAACCGTTGATCCAGAAGGCCAACAAGTCCCTGGATGTGGTCGCCAAGGAAACCCGGCCCGGCATGAAGGTGCGGACCATCCGTCATTCGGACTGCAAGGAGGTCGGGAAGGATCTTTTCGACGCCAAGGTCAGCGAGGCGCTCAATGAACTGGGCGACGGCAACATCATCAGCATCACGCCGATCAATTACAGCTACGTGGACATGGGCACCCAGAAGCTGCTGACGGATTTTGGGGTGATGATTGTCTATCGTGGATGAGGGATGGCGGTGTGTTTCTGTGGCCATTCGTCCGAGTGTTCAGGGCAAGTCCAATGCATTCCGCTCATGGAGTGCTGGATTTTTGAGAGGGGCGGGATGAGGCCGTCCGGGGCCGCGGCCGGTCGCCCGTAAAATCCTCCGTTGACCCATCGGTGCGTCCCCGTAATGTGCCCCTTCTGTTAGATACGAAAATTGCAACTGAATTCTGAATATGGCTGTTAAAGTCGCTATCAATGGTTTCGGCCGCATTGGCCGTCTGGTGTTCCGCGCTATGGTGGAGCAAGGCCTCGTGGGTAATGATATCCAGGTCGTCGCCGTCGGGGACATCGTCCCGGCCGACAACCTCGCCTATCTGTTGAAGTATGATTCCACCCAGGGTCGCTTCAGCGGCACGGTGGGTTCCCGGAAATCGTCCCCCGACAAGCTCGAGGACGATATCCTGATCGTGAACGGCTTCGATATCCACGTGGTGAGCGCCAAGTCGCCGGCGGAACTCCCGTGGAAGCAGTTCGGTGTGGACATCGTGATCGAGTCCACCGGGTTGTTCACCGAAGCGGACAAGGCCAAGGGCCATCTCACGGCGGGTGCCAAGAAGGTCGTCATTTCCGCCCCGGCGAAGGGTGAGGACATCACGGTGGTGATGGGTGTGAATCACGACAAGTACGACGCCGCGAAGCACAACATCATCTCCAATGCGAGCTGCACGACCAACTGTCTCGCGCCGCTGGTCCATGTGTTGCTCAAGGAAGGCTTTGGCATCGACGAAGGTCTGATGACCACGGTGCACTCCTACACGGCCACGCAGAAGACCGTGGACGGTCCGTCCAAGAAGGATTGGAAGGGTGGCCGCAGCGCGGCGATCAACATCATTCCCAGCACCACCGGTGCCGCCCGCGCCGTGGCGCTGGTCTGCCCCGAGGTGAAGGGCAAGCTGACCGGCATGGCCTTCCGGGTTCCGACCCCGACGGTCTCCGCGGTCGACTTGACGGTGAAGACGGTCAAGGAAACCAGCTACGCGGAAATCTCCGCGGCGATGAAGCGCGCCAGCGAAACGTACCTGAAGGGCATCCTCAGCTACACCGCGGACGAAGTCGTCTCCTCGGACTTCATCCACGAGAAGAGCAGCTCCATCTTCGACGCCGGTTCGGGCATTGAGTTGAACAGCAAGTTCTTCAAGCTCATCAGCTGGTACGACAATGAATGGGGTTACAGCAACCGCGTGGGTGATCTGGTCAAACTGATCATCAGCAAGGGTCTGTAAGGTCCTGCGAAAAAGAAAAGCGGCGGTCCACCAAGGGCCGCCGTTTTTTTATGTGTGTGCCCGGCAGGTGGGCGCAGGCAGCGAGGAAGCTGGGGCCGACACGCCGACAGGAAAGTCCGCGATACTGGTAACGCCGGGCTTCCCACCCGGCGAATACCGGTCAATTGCAGCCGCAGCCGCCGCCGCCCACGCCCTTGCCGCCCGTGGCGGCTTCCCGGCTGAACCAGACGTGCTCGGTGAAGGTCATTCCCAACGGATCCCGGTCCGGGCGCATGGTGATGTCTCCCAAGGTGCCCCGCTGCCACGGCTTCACGTTCTGGCAACCGGCCAGGGCGCCCGTCGCCGCCACGAGCGCGCTCCAAAGCAGCACCCGGCGCATCCGCGGATCGCGGGTCACGTTCCAAACGACGGGAAGTTTCATGGGGCTAAGATGCCCGCGGTCCCCCGGTTTCGTCCAGTGCCTAAATTGGGCGCCCGACCCGGAAAGGCTGTCCGCTGACGCCCGTGTGCGTCAGTAGAGCGCCGAGACGGCGGTGCGATACGCCGCGGCCGGTTCCGTGGGCCCGGCCACCGTCGTGTTCAGGTCGCGCAACAGGCCGTCCTGCAATCCATAAATCCAACCGTGAACGGTAAGTTCCTGACCCCGTTCCCAGGCGTCGCGGGCGATGGTGGTTTGACACACGTTGGCCACCTGCTCGATGACGTTTAATTCGCACAAGCGATCCGAGGTCTCGGCTTCGCTGCCCGCGCGGGCGAGGTGTGCCTGATGCTTTTCCCGGACGTCCTGGACGTGGCGCAGCCAGTTGTCGCTCAAACCAATCCGATCACGCCGCAGCGCCGCCCGGACGCCGCTGCATCCGTAGTGACCGCAGACGATGATGTGGCGAACCTTCAGAATATCCACGGCAAACTGCATCACGGAAAGGCAATTGAGGTCCGTGTGCACGACCAGGTTCGCCACGTTGCGGTGGACAAACAGTTCGCCGGGCAACAGGCCGACGATCTGATTGGCGGGCACCCGGCTGTCCGAGCAGCCGATCCAAAGATAACCGGGTGATTGTTGCTGGGAGAGGTTGAGGAAGAAATCCGGGTCCTGCTGCCGGATCCGTTCGGCCCACGCCCGGTTGTGATCGAAGAGGTGTTTAAGTGTTCGCATAGGCAACAAGGGTGGCCGCGTCAGCGGCGGGCCGGCGGGAGTCCATGGCCCGGGTTTTCCGACCGATGAGGCCGGAAGGGGTTCACCGGGGATACGTTCCGACCGGCGGTGGGAGTTCTCTCGGGTGACGGTAGTGACATCGGTTGGGGAATACTCCGCTGCGCCCTCTCCCAAGCAAGGACCAATTGGGAACGCCGGTTCGAGGCAGGAGCGGGTTTAGGGCAGGTCGAGTTGGACCAGCGAGACACCCTGTCGCGGTAGCATCAGGTTCAGTTGGGTGGAGGTTTTGCCGAGGGGCACAACGCGGGACTCGCCCATCGTGGCGAGTTGTCCGGCCTGTTCCAGGAGCCGGTGCTGCTCGGCAGAGGGTTGCGCCGGCCGCCCCATTTTTTGCCAGACCACGTAGGCATTGCTGTGCTCGGCGTCGATGCGGTATTCCGTCATCGTGCCGTTGCCCGTCTTTCCCGGCAGACCGGTGATCGCCAGCGAGACCTGGGCCGCGGGACCGGCGAGGTCGTCGTCATGGTAATGCCAGACCAGGATCGTCAGGCGTTTGCCGTTGAGTGCCGCCAGAGCCTGAACGTCGGGGCGCTGGCGGACGCCTTCCCGAAGGATGGATTCGAGGCTGACGGCGCCATCGCTCTCGGTGGTCAGGCGTTGACCGCTCATGCGGCTCATCAGGCGGAAGGTGTTGAGCACGGGGTGATCGATCCCGTGGCTGGCGAGCACGCGGAAACCCGCGAAGTAGGGTTGATCCTCGAATTCAAATGCCCAGGTCAGGGCGCCCTCCAGGTTCACCTGGTGTTTCGCGGCGAGTTCGTGCTTCCGGGCAAAGCTGGCGGCGGTGTAGCTGGAATACATGGTGCCATTGCGGTAGCCGTTCTGCGGGCCCTGACAGGCGGCGCATCCTTCGGGATCGCTCTCGCCGATGACGATCGGTGTCTTCCGATACTCTGGGAATCCCGCCACCACGGCCATCGCCTTGTCGATGTCCTGCAACTGATGGGAGATGCCCATGCGGACGTGTCCGTCGACAAATTGCGGTTGCCCTTTGGCATGAAACGAGATGAGATCGAGCGCTGTACCGATCCGTCCGGTGGCAGCGTTGGTGCCCCGTGCGC
This sequence comes from Verrucomicrobiota bacterium, assembly GCA_947471985.1. GTDB lineage: Bacteria > Verrucomicrobiota > Verrucomicrobiia > Limisphaerales > UBA9464 > CANIZL01. Next base: position 13,230 of record CANIZL010000014.1, read on the forward strand.
AGTGCTCCAGGAATTGGCCCAGGAAACGGCCGCCGGGTCCGCCGGCGGTCTCGGGTCCACCGATCCGCGCCGTGGGCAGGGCGTGGCGGACCCCGGCCACAGTGTGGTCATAGAGACGATGGAACTCCTCCGGGGTGCCCTGCCAGTAGCCGATGTTGGGCTCGTTCCAGAGTTCCCACCACCACGTTTCGGTTTCGGCCCGGCCGTAGCGGGAGACGCAGTGCTCGGTCCAGCGGCGACAGAGCTCTTCCCATTTGGCATAGTCCTTGGGCGGATAAGCCCAGCCGAGATAGATGTCGCCATACTTCTGTCCGGGCTGCCAGTGATGCTCGTAGGGATCCGGGTGAACGGACATCGCCCGGGGCATGAAGCCGAATTGCACGTAGGGCCGGACGCCCCGCTCGAGATACGTGTCGAAGATGCGGTCCGTGATCGTCCAATCGTAAATCGCCCGCCCTTGGGCATCCTCGGTATAGGCATTGGAACTCCCCCACTTCAGGTGGGGCGTGCCGTCGCCCGTGCACAGCATATTGTGCGCGCGGAAAAAGACGTCCTTGGGCGCCATGGCGCCGAGTTCGCTCAACAATTTTCGGCCATCTTTCAGGTAGGCGTAGTTGGGTTCGTCGGCGCCGAAGTAGCGCCAGATCGGCCGCAGCACTCCGAGGGGCCGGCCGGCGTCCACCGTGATGGCGACGGGGAAAGTTTCCTCCGCAGCCGCCGCGACCGATCCCCCGGCGAGGACACACGTGACGACAGCGATCGCGGCGGGAAAGCGGAAGCGCGAACGGGTGGCGGTGTTGATCATCCGCCCAGCGTTGGGCACGGGACGGCGCGTGTCCACGGCACCCGGGGATCGAACCTCGCGTCGCCTCCGAAGCGCCGGGGGCCTGAACTCCCGCGCAGGTCCACCTACACGAGCGAGCGCGTCCGATCTTCCTTCACCACCACTGTGCCGGCGAGTTTGTCCTGCCAGGTCTGCTGATCGAGGTCCCAAGCGCACCAGAATTCACCCAGCCCGCCGCTGAAGAGGCTGAGAAAGGAAGCCAGCGAACGCACGACGGCGACCTGCCAGTCAATGCGCCGGCCGTCGAGTCGGATCACTCGGATGCCGGTCAGCAGGCCGCCAACGGTGGCGCCCTTCCAGACCCAGAATCCGGCGAAATAGAGAATGGCCACCAGTACCATTCCAAAGGGAATTCGCTCGAACCAACGGGGCAGGATCATTTCGAGCATGCCATAGACGAGCACGTCGACGAGCAGCGCCAGCAACCGCAGGCGAAGTCCCACGCGCGGCAGGGCCCAAAGATCTCGCTCCAATGGGGACGCTCCTGAAGGCAGAGGAGTCGGGCCGGTGGCGCCGGTGGGCGGGATCACGGGCGGTGGCGGGGCGCCGGGGCCGGTGGACACATCCGGAATCCGGGCATCCATGCGCGTTGGAAAGGCGGGTGGAATCAGCGCGTCACGGGTGGCGGGTGCCGTGGTCGCGCCGGCGGCGTTCGTGACATCCAGCAGATGGGTGGCCGGCAAGGTCGGCGGGTTTTCCGGCGTAAATTCGATGCGCGGGGCCGCCGGCACAAGAACCTCCAAAGGAGCTTCGGCCAGGGTTGTTGGTTGGGGCGGCGCCGGGGACTCGGTGGCCACGGGGACCGGAACGCTGGCGGGAGTGGCGAGGGAAGTCACCGTGGGGGAAATCACCCCGGGGCTGGCCGCCGCGGTGGCCAGCCCCGGGCTCACGGCATTGGACCGATTGAACAAGAGCATCAGGGCGGCCCCCAAACCCCAAAGTGTGACCACGGTCCAGATACCCACGCCCACATACGGCACCAGATATACGCCGACCAGTAACGCGGTTCCAAGCAGGTAGGCGGGCCATACGGATTCACCCTCGCGCGCCGCCGAGTCGGCCGGGCTTGTCGAACCACTTCCGGACAGTCCGCCGAGCGCGAGCAGTCGCCCGCCCAATTGCAACTCCATGGCGACCTTCCCAACGATGACCCCGAGCATTACGGCGAGAATGAAGAAGGGGGCTCCCAGGCAGCCGGTGACCAGCGAGACCGCCAATCCGACGATCAGCAGCAGGGGCAGCGAAACCATGCCGAGCAACAAGGTGGTCAGGGGACGCTCGCCGACCAGACGCGCTGTCCGGGTAATGGATTGTGGAAAGAGTTGCAGCGCGGCCACGTGGGCGATAATCAGGCCCAATAGGACGGCCCACGGCCAAGCCAGCGTGAGCGACAATGGTCGGCCCTTGAAGACTTGTTCGGTCAGGAAAATCCGCGCTTCGGGCGCGAGATTGTTCAGCCACTCGTTGGGCGTTTGATTGATGACGTCCCGCCAGGGCACGCCTTTGCGCCAGGCCTGCTTGCCTTGGATCAAGGCTCCCGAGCGCTTCTCCAATTTCCCAAATCCCGTCACGTCGCCCCGAACCACCGCGTTGGACCCTAACACCAAACGGCAGCCGGCGCCGACCACGGAGCCATCGATGGTTCCGTTCACGGTGACCTTGCCGCCCATGACCAACAGATCGCCGAGTACGCGGCCGTCGATCGTGGCTTTCCCCATGGCGACCGTCAGGTCCTCGATGGATTCCCCCGCCGCCACATGGCGACTCTCGCCCGGACCGACGACGTCGGGGTTTTTGTCGCCCTCTCCGGAGGGTTTTCCGCGTGAGCGTTTGGGGGCCGGGCGCGGGGCGATTTCGTCGGCCTCAGGCGACTCGGGTTTCTCCGCGTTGCTGTCCGGGGCGGCCTCTGGGGCGGCCCCGGCCCCGGCCGTGGTGGCCGGGATCGCTTTTGCCGCCGAATTCGGTTCGAGTGCGGCCCCGGTGCCGGACGTCTGCAGGACCAGGGTTAGCAGGACGAGAAAAAACGAACGGATCAACCGGAATCGCCGCAGACGGAAGGGAAGGGGAATCATGGCGGGGCGGGTGAATTTTACTGAGCTGAGGATCGAACCAACCGCCAGGCGGCGGTACCGAGTCCGAGGGTGCCGAGAGCGATGATGCCGAACGCGCTGCCGCCGACCAGCCACCACGTTGAGGGGAGCGATTGGGCGACGGTGAGCAGGGAGCGGGTGCAGGTTTCGGCGGCGCTCAGAAAGGCGGGGACGTCCTCCACTCCGGCGAGGGAGGGTGAGGCTTTGGTGGCGCTCCAGCCGCCTTCGATCAAGCGGAGGGTTCCGGCGACGATGCCGGCGAGCAGGAAGGTGGAGAGCCAGCGCATCAATTCGGGCCAGTCGGTCCATGGGCGGCGGTACCAAATTAGTTTCGCCCGGCGCGCCAACTCCGCCATCACGCGCGGCGCGAGGGTGGCCGGTGCGCGCCGGGCGGGCAATTGGCGCAGCACTCGGTGAGCCCGCTCCGCCAACAAGTCGGTCTCCGTCTGACGGAGAGCCGGGGCCGTCCCCGGGCGGCCGGGGAGTCCTCGACCCTGATCTCGTTCGTCGTTCATAAAATCAATTTCCAAGGTGTGCGCCGCTCTGGTTCAAACACCCAGTTCCTGGCGCCTAAGTTGCAGTTTTTTCAAAAGGGCAGCCCGGGCGCGGTGAATGTCCGTCTTCACCTTGCCCAGACTCACTTTCAGGCGGCTGGCGATCTCGGCGTAGTCGAGGTCTTCGTAATGGTACAGGACGAGAGCCAGACGTTGATTGGCCGGAAGTTTGAGGAGTGCTTCTTCCAGCAATTGCCGCTGATCCCCCGTCAATACCTCCGCGTCGAGGGTTTCGGGCGCGGCAAACGTTGCCTCGAGGCCCTCGTCGTCATCAGAAGCGTCACTGGATTTGAGATCGCTGAAGAATCGCCAGCGATTGCGATAACGTTCCAAATGGTTGAGACAGAGGTTGCGGGTGACGGTTTTCAACCAGCCACCGGCCGTGGCACTCCCCGCGAGCTCGTCCCAATGGTTCCAAGCTCGGAGAAAGGCTTCCTGGGAAACATCCTCCGCCTCCGCCTCCCGGCCGAGAAGCCGAAAGGCGGTCGCATAGACCATATCCTGATACTGCTGCAGGAATGTCTCAAACTGGGCGGGATCCGCGGTCATCCTGACCCGTCTGAAACGGGCATGTGCCCGCATCATACCCGGGAACATCGCGAATGGTTGCAAAAATCGCCGGGCCCGAGTCCGAGATTTGATTGAGGGCGTCGAAGTCGCTCATTTTCGTCGTCCGTCGGAACGTCCGCCCTGGCAATTTACCCCGGAAACTCCCCAAAATGAATAAAGTTGGGTCTCGCCGGCGTCTCAACCGAAGCCCGCTTGTGAAAACTTTCACAAATAGGCTTGCGGGTTGCCAAGGTGCCCATAGCATCTGCCCGTAGGTTGGACTAAGTCGGAATTTTCGAATTAAAGACATGAAAACGTTTCTCGCTTTCGGCGTTGCGGTGGGTGCCGCGGCCGCGTTGCACGCTGACGTCACGGGTAAGGTCTCCCTCAAGGGTACCCCGCCCCCGGAGAAGGAAATCGCCCCGCTCAAGGCCGACGCCAACTGCGGCAAGTTGGTCAGCGGAGCGCCGATGACCCGCCACTACGTGGTCGGCGCCGATGCCGGCTTGGGTAACGTGTTCGTTTACGTCAAGAATCCGCCCGCTGATGCCAAGGGCAAGGCGCCCGCGGTGCCGGCTGTGATGGATCAAAAGGGCTGTCTCTATGAGCCGTATGTCATCGGAGCGGCGGTGGGGAATCCCGTGGAGATCCGTTCGAGCGATCCGGTACTGCACAACGTAAACTTCCAGAAGTCGATTGCGGCGACGCCGAATCCGACGTTCAACCAGGCGATGGGTCCCGGGGCCAAGCCCATCGTCAAGACCTTCGCCAATCAAGAGGTGTTCGTGAAGCTCATGTGCAACGTCCATCCTTGGATGTTTGGCTACATCGGCGTGGTGGACAGCCCGTTCTACGCGGTGACCGACAAGGACGGCAAGTTCTCCATCGCGGGGCTTCCCGACGGCAAGTACACCCTGGTTTTCAAGCACTTGAAGGCGGGTGAGGTAACGGCGGATGTCGAGGTCAAGGGTGGCAGTGCCACGGCCGCGGCGACGTTGGAAGCCAAGTAAGCTTTACGCAGCGCACGGGCGGAAATCTTCCGCCCGTGCGTTTTTGTTGTTCATGCAGACGCAGCTTCAGTCCTTTGGGGCTGACTGCAGGCGCTGGGAGCCCGAAACGATGGATCGGTCCCGGCGCGGAGCCAGTACATGTCAGCGCCCACTACGGTAATCCAGTTCCCGGAACGCTGGCTGCATCGCTATGCAGTCTTGGTGGTTTTTTGTACCTTGGGCCTGATTGGTTTGGGCGGCTTGGTGACCAGTAAGGGGGTCGGTATGGCCGTCCCCGATTGGCCCACCACCTACGGTTACAACATGTTCTTCTTCCCGGTCCACTTATGGCAGGGCGGGGTTTTTCATGAGCATGTGCATCGGTTGGTGGCCAGTGGCATCGGTTTCTTGAGTATCGGCCTGGCCGTCTGGACCCAATTGGTGGAGCGACGAACGTGGCTCAAAAAGCTCGCCTGGGCGGCCCTGCTGCTCGTGGTCGTTCAGGGAGTTCTGGGCGGCAAACGCGTAGTGCTCAACGATGTCCCCGTCCTCGGAATCCCGGGCTCGGTGTTTTTCGGCGTTTTGCATGCGGCGACGGCCCAGGTCTTTTTTTGCCTGATCGGTACGATTGCCCTCGTCACCTCCCCGTGGTGGCGCCGTGGGGCGTCGATGCCGGTGATTCGGGGCGCCGCGGCAATTCCGGGTTTGACGGCGCTGATTCTCGTGCAGTTGCTGGTTGCCGCTTCGATGCGGCATCAGCACGCCGGCTTGGCAATTCCTGACTTTCCGCTCGCGCACGGACACCTGTATCCGCCGACGAATCCCGAATTCATTGCCGCCTTGAATCAGCGGCGGGTGGAGGTTCTGGCATTTGCCCCCATCACGGCGTTTCAAATCCATCTCCAGATGCTGCATCGGCTGCTGGCTTTGATCATTGTCGTCGGCGTCTGGATTCACGGATACAAATCTTTGGGGTGGGGCACCGTCGCCGCCCGATGGGGGATGGCCTGGAGCGGCCTGTTGTTGCTGCAATTTACCCTGGGTGCCGCCACCATCTGGACCGACAAGGCGGCGGATCTCGCGACCGCGCACGTGGTCGGCGGAGCGCTCTCCTTGCTGACCGGTGTCCTTTTCTCCCTGGTGCTCCAGCGGGCCAAAGTGAAGGGAATTGAAGACAATTCTTGCCCGCAGCCCCGGCGGTTCTTAAATCCCCTGCCCGTTGCCACTGGCGCTGATGTGGCCTCGTGGCGTCCCTCCCGGTGAAAGTCTCCGCCGAATCCTTGGTTCCTGTTGCAGCCGTCCCGGCCGGACGGAGTCGTTTTGCTGTACTATCCGAACTCTTCAAGGCGCGGCTGACCACCTTGGTGATTCTGACGACGGCGATGGGATTCCACTTGGGCAACTCGGGTCCGGTGGATTGGATGTTGTTTTTCCACGCTGTCCTGGGCACGGCCTTGTTGGCGGCGGGTGCCGCGGCATTGAACGAATACATCGAGCGGGATCACGACGCCCGGATGCCGCGAACCGCGCATCGCCCCATTCCCGCCGGTGAGATTCGGGCGGATACTGCTTTGATGCTCGGGGTCGTGACGGCGGTGCTGGGCCTCGTCCAGTTGGCGGTGTGGGTCAACCCTTTGACCGCATTTTTGGGCATGGTGACCCTAGCCAGTTACGTCTTTGTCTACACGCCGCTCAAGCGGCGAACCACCCTCAACACTCTGGTGGGGGCCATACCCGGGGCAGTGCCCCCGTTGATGGGCTGGACAGCGGCCACAAACTCCTTGGACGCCGGCGGATGGGTCCTGTTTGCCATCCTCTTTTTTTGGCAGCTCCCGCACTTCATGGCGATTGCCTGGCTCTATCGGGAAGATTATGCCAAGGGCGGCTACAAGATGCTGCCGGTTTTGGATGTCACTGGCCAGCGCACGGCCGCTACCGCCATCCGTCACACCTTGGTCCTGCTCATCTTCAGTTTGATGCCCTTCACTTTCGGGCTGGCCGGCCGCTGGTATCTCGCGGCGGCGGTTTGTATGGGGGCCGGTTTTCTCTATTGCGGCATTCAATTCGCCCGCGAGCGGTCGTCGGGTAACGCCCGCCGCCTCTTTTTTGCCAGCATCATCTATCTCCCGCTGCTGCTGGGCGTCCTCGTGGGCGACAAACGAAAGCCTGCCGTCTGGGCCGAGCCGATCGCCGCCATTCCGGGAGCATCGATCCAACCTTCGAATTTAGAATAGTTCTGACTTTTTAATACCTATGAGCGCCACCCATACGAGCACGCTGCCCCAGCACGGGCAGGGGCACTCGCATTCCCACGATGCGCATGACCATCACGAGCCGAACTTCTGGCACAAATACGTTTTCAGCACGGATCACAAGGTCATTGGCGTGCAGTATGCCATGAGCGCGCTGTCGTTCCTGTTCTTCGGTTTCCTGTTGATGCTTTGCATGCGGTATCAAATCTCCCATCCGGGAGAGGCCATTCCGATCGTCGGATCCCTGATGGAACGGGTGCTGGGCGAGGCCGCCTCGGGTGGAAAGATGAGTGCCGACCTCTACAATTCCTTCGGCGCCATGCACGGTAACATCATGGTCTTCCTGGCCATTGTACCGCTCGTCTTCGCCGCGTTCGGTAATTATGTGGTACCGCTGCAGATCGGCGCGATCGACATGGCGTTCCCGCGGGTGAACATGGCCAGTTATCACTGCTACTGGATGGGCGGCGTCACGTGGTTCACCGGATTTTTCCTGCCGGGTGGTGCCGCGAAATCGGGATGGACCTCCTATTCGCCGCTCGCCACCGTGGCCGAGTTTGGTCACTCCTTCAACGGCCAGACGGCGCTCCTGGTTGGATTGGTGTTGCTGATCACCTCCTCGCTGCTGGGCTCCGCGAACTTTATTGCCACGGTGGTGCAATTGCGGGCGCACGGCATGAGCTGGATGCGGTTGCCCTTCTTTGTCTGGGCGCAGTTTGTGACGGCGTTCCTGCTGCTCCTCGCGTTTCCCCCGCTCGAGGCCGCCGGCATTCTGCAACTCATGGACAATGTCTTCCATACGAGTTTCTTCCTCCCCACGGGTCTCGTCGTCGGCGGCTCCCAATTACCCGTCTCGGGCGGTGGCAGTCCGCTGCTCTGGCAGCATCTGTTCTGGTTCCTCGGACATCCTGAGGTCTACGTTCTGGTCCTGCCTGCTTTCGGCATCGTGGCCGAGGTTATTGCCAACAACACGCGGAAGCCGTTGTGGGGCTATAAGTCGATGGTCTACTCCGTGATCGCGATCGGGTTCCTCAGCTTTATCGTCTGGGCCCATCATATGTACCTCACCGGCATGGGGACCAAGATTTCGACGTTCTTCCAAACCACCACGATGATGATTTCCATTCCGTCGGTGATCATTTTGACGGCGCTGTTTATCTCCCTTTGGGGTGGGTCCATTCGCTTTACGGTGCCGATGCTCTTTGCGGTGGCCTTCCTGCCGATGTTCGGTATTGGTGGTCTCACCGGTCTGCCCCTCGGCTTCAACGCGTCAGACATTTACCTGCACGATTCGTACTACGTAATCGGGCACTTCCATTACGTGGTGGCCCCAGGCACCATGTTCGCATTGTTCGCGGGGGTCTATTTCTGGTTCCCGAAGGCAACCGGCCGCATGATGAACGAATTCCTCGGAAAGGTTCATTTCTGGGGCTCGCTGGTTTGCATGAACATGGTGTTTGCTCCCATGTTTGTGCAGGGTTTCAAGGGTATGAGTCGCCGCATGTCGGATGGTGGCGCGATCTATTTCGGCAAGGATGTGGCCTACGGCGCCGATCCTGGTGTGCTCAAGCTCAACAACATGATCTTGGCTTCCGCGCTCCTTCTCTTCGTCTTCCAACTGCCCTTCATCTTCAACTTCTTTTGGAGCATCTGGAATGGCCGGAAGGTGACCAGTGACAATCCCTGGGATGCCACGACCCTGGATTGGGCGACTCCGACCCCGCCTCCGCACGGCAATTTTTTGAAGGAACCGATCGTCTATCGCGGTCCGTACGAGTACAGCGTCCCCGGAGCCAGTCGGGACTTCACTCCCCAGGATCAGAAGGATCCGAAGGGTTGATCCTGAGATCAGCGTTTACGTCATCTCTGAATTTTGATCAAATAGTCAAGCTTTGTTGTCATGGAAATTCCCTACACTGACAAACCCCGGCCGGATACGGGGCTTTACAATGCCAAACTCGGCATCTGGCTCTTCCTGGCCTCGGAAATCATGCTCTTCGGTGGGTTGTTTTCCGCGTACATCCTGCTGCGGGTTAATGCCGCGGAAGGTGTCTGGCCGGCGGTCAAGCTGGCCTGGCCGCACGGGCTTCTGAACATTCCGATCGGAACGTTCAACACGGCCGTGCTCATCACCTCATCCGTGACGGTCGTACTCGCCTGGGCGTCGCTGAAAATGAACAATTTCGCCCGCTTTCGCATGTTCATGGTGATTACCGTGTTCTGCGCGCTGAGCTTCCTCGGGATCAAATCCTACGAATACAACGAAAAGTTCACGCATTACGAGCTCCGGTTGAATGACGGCAAGGCCTATACGGGCCACCTTATCGTGAACGGAGAGCACCCTGGATTCTGGGACTTTTCCAAGGTTTACAATCTCGAGCAGCTCAAGGCCAAGACCAACGTCACGTCGATTAAGTTCACCGCCGATCCGGAAAAAGCCGAAGGCCACGGTCACGGCGAGGCAGGCGCTCATGAACACAAGGAATTGGACCTGAAGACGGACCAAATTGCGCATCTGGACGCCTTCCTGCCGCGGAATCACACGTTTTTCGCCATCTATTTCACCATCACCGCACTGCACGGTCTGCACGTGCTGGGTGGTGCCTTGGTACTGGCCTATTTCGCCTTCCCGGGAGCCAAGCTCTGGAAGACGCATCCCGAGCAGTTCACCAACCGCATCGAAGTCGGCGGATTGTTCTGGCACTTCGTCGATCTGGTTTGGATTTTCCTTTTCCCGGTGGTTTATCTCCTTTGATCAAATGAGCGACAATCATTCCCACGGTCCGACCGGCGGTTCTGCCACCGCCGGCCATGATGATCATGATCATCATGACATCGCGTCCCATATCAAGACCTACATCGGCGTCTTCATCGCCCTGCTGGTGGGGACCGTCATCACGGTGTCGATGTACTATGTGCATTTCGACAGCATGGCGTTGACCATCGCGATTGCGTTGTTCATTGCGTCGATCAAGTCGTTCCTGGTTGCCGCGTACTTCATGCATTTGATTTCGGAGAAGAAGGCCATCTACGGGATCTTGATCATCTCCGCGATATTCTTTGTCGCCTTGGGTGGACTGACGCTCTGGGGCATGCATGACTGGCCCACCGGAGCTGAAGGCAAGGCGATGTATGTCCCTTAAAGCCTTCCATATTGTATTTGTTGGCGCGTCCGTCCTCCTGATGCTGGGGTTGGCCGGATTCAGTTTTGGCGAGTACCGTGAAACCGGTTCGCCACTCTCCCTGCTCTGGTCCGGTCTGGCGCTTGTTGCCGCGTCGGGCCTGCTGGTGTATGGACGCTATTTTCTGCGCAAATTGAAGCACATCAGTTTTCTGTAAGCCGCATATGAAACGCCTGCTGCCGGTTCTGAGTTTTCTTGCCGCCCTAGTGTGCGCCAGTGCCATTCAGGCTCGCGCCTGCGCGGCGTGCTTTGGGCAGAGCGACTCCGCTCAGGCACAGGGCATGAACGCAGGCATCCTGGTCCTGCTGGGCTTCGTGGTCCTTTTCTGGGTGGCCATGGGCTCGTTCTTTGTCTTTATCGTCCGTCGTGGCCGCCTTCACGGAGAACCGCTGCCCGGCGACCAGAATGATCCGCAACATAACTAATCTTTTACCAATTTCGTTTTCCCATGATTGAATTCTTGCTTTCCAAAGTCGGCATGCGGCCGGGAGCATCGGCGCATGCCGCCGAAGTGGACGGACTTATTTTCTATGTCCATCTGCTGATGTTCGTGCTGTTTGTCGGTTGGCTTGGGTTTTACCTGCTCGCCCTCTTGAAGTTTCGGCGGGCCGCCAATCCGAAGGCGGATTATGTCGGCGTGAAAGGCCACCTCTCCACCTATCTCGAGGTCGGTGTCGCTGTGGTGGAAGCCGTGCTTTTGGTTGGACTCGCCATTCCCATTTGGGCCCGCGCGGTGGATCGGATGCCCACCGCCGCCGACAAGCCGGTCGAAGTGCAGATTATGGGGATGCAATTCAAGTGGAATGCCCATCTCGCGGGTGCTGACGGGAAATGGGGCAAGCAGGACATCAAGCTGGCCAGCGCCACGAATCCCTACGGCTTGGATGGCGCCGACGCCGCGGCAAAGGACGACGTCACCTGTCTGCTGGGCGAACCGTTCAAGCTGCCGGTCAATCGTCCGGTGGTTTGCCGAATTTCGAGCATGGATGTCATCCATTCCTTCAAGCTGCCCGACATGCGGATCACCCAGGATGCGATTCCTGGCATGGTGGTTCCGGCGCATTTCATTCCCACGAAGACCGGAAAATTTGTCATCATTTGTGCCCAGCTTTGCGGTTCCGGCCACGCCAATATGCGGGGTGATTTCGAAGTTGTAAGCCAGGAGGAGTTTGACAAGTGGTTCGCTGAGAAGTCCAAGGCAGGTGGTGGCGGTGGATTCGAATGATCCGGCCCGGCCCAGGTTGAGCTAACGCCGCTGGTGTCCTCCAGCGGCTCTTTTTTTTCAAGCAACATGCCCAAAACCCTCATCGAGCGCCTTTCCTGGTTGGTGTTGCTGTCGGCCATGCTGATGACAGCGGTGGTGTTTGTGCATTCGGAACGGCGAGGACGACCCGGATCTAATGCGGGGGGCGGCCATTCCGTTTTCCTCTTGGACCGCCCCGTGGGGGATTTTCGGCTGACCAATCAGTTTGATATTCCCGTGACGCGGCCGGCTTTGGAGGGGTTTGTCTGGGTGGTGGACGTGATCTTTTCCCGGTGTCCGGGACAGTGCCATCAGTTGTCCCAACAGATGCGCGAGGTTCAGAAGCGGCTGCCGGTCGGCGCCCCCGTGCGGCTGGTTTCCCTGACCGCCGATCCCGAATACGACACTCCGGCGGTCCTGGCCAAATACGGCCGACGCTACGGATACGACACCAATAATTGGTTGTTCCTGACGGGCCCGAAAGCCGACGTCTACGGATTGGCCGTCAAAGAGCTGCTGTTTTCCGTGGTCGAACAGCCCGAGGGCACCCGCGTTTCGCTCAATGATCTTTTCATTCATTCGACCGCCTTTGCCCTGGTGGATCGCCGGGGTCACCTGCGGGGTGTGGTGCAGGGTGAATTAACCAATGCCGTGGATCAGATCGTCCATCAGGTGGAACAATTGCTGCGCGACCGTTGAATTCATGAATTTTCCCCTTCTCAACGCGTGCCTGAATGGCAGCGCTGCTGTATTGCTCCTGGCGGGCCTGGTGTTCATCCTTCGGGGGAACCGGCGGGCTCACCAGATGTGCATGGTGTCCGCGTTTCTGGTTTCGTGCGTTTTTCTCGCCAGCTATCTGTATCACAAGCTGGTGATCGTCCGGGGCGTCAATACGCCATTTCCCGGACCGGCGAATTGGAAACCCTACTATCTGGCGATGCTGGTCAGTCATATCCTGTTGGCAATAGCCATAGTCCCATTGGCTCTAAGGACGTTGTGGCTGGCCCGGAAGGGTGACTTTGTCCGGCACCGTTCCCTGGCGAGATGGACGTGGCCGCTCTGGATGTATGTTAGTGTTACCGGCGTGCTGGTTTATTTGTGCCTTTACGTGATCTGGCACCCGTAAGTCGGACTTGGGGCAGGGCGGTTTGGGGCCGGCCCATCAAATTCGAGCGCCGCGGGTCTGCCCCCGCTGCGACCACCACTGGTTGAGCTTGTCGAGGACCACCGCCAGGATGACTACTGCGCCGATGATTATTTGGGACCAACTCTGGGGGATTCCCAGGATGACAATCCCGGTGGCGATCATTTTGATGATCAGAGCTCCCAGCAACGCTCCCAGAGCGCTTCCCCGCCCGCCGCTCAGGCTCGCCCCGCCGACGACGGCCGCGGCAATGACTTCGAGTTCATAGCCTTGCCCATCCCCGCTGTTGGCCGCTCCGTAGTAGCCCAGTTGCAGGAGTGCGGCGAGACCCGCCGTGGCCCCGGCCAACAGGAAGACGCCCACTTTGACCCGTTCCACCTGGATGCCGGAAAAGCGGCTCGCCAGTTCACTGCCACCGACGGCATACACCCGACGACCTGCGGCCAGTTGCCGAAGGAAGATCGTTCCCGCGGCCACCACCAGGAGCGTTACCAGCAGGGGCCGGAGTTGCATGCCCGAGTCACCTCCCGCAGTGACAATCTGCCGGAACGCTGCCGGAAATCCCCCCACGCTTTGGCCATCGGTGCCGACGAAGGCGATCCCGCGATAGATGGCCATGGTCCCCAAGGTGATGATGAACGGGTGGACCCCGAGTCGGGTAACCATGACGCCATTTAACAGCCCACAAACGAGACCGGTGCACAGGCCGGTCAAAATCCCCAGGACAGCGCCGAGAACCGGTTGGCCGGCCATCGCCCCCTCGGGGCCGAACCGGTGCAAGAGCAGGGCCGCCAGGACGCTGGCGAGGGCGTAGATGGAGCCGATGGAGAGATCGATTTGCCCGGCGATGATCACGCAGGTCATCCCCACTGCCATGATGGCGATGAACGAGGTTTCCTTGGCAAGTTGAACGAGGGTGTCGGCGTTGAGGAACTTGTTCACCCGCAGGGTGGCGGGCACCTCGTCCCCGTTGGGCAGGCGGGTCATGCTCCGTTCCCGGGTGCCATCCTCACGCTGGCGAAACACCGGGCGATCAACGGAACCGCCAAACCAAGTCAGGAGCAGACCGAAGATCAAAATAACCGCGAACAGGCCACCTTCCGCCAAGCGAAACCCCGCCCGTGACCGGGCGGAACTGGGGGCGGACGGACGGGGAGAATTCATTCGACCGAATTACCGTAACGACCCCCGGACCGTTCTGTCCAACCCCTGCTTGATCCCTGATTCCTTCAATGTCGACTGCCGTGTCCTGCCGTTCTGGCAGACGGCTCTGGCATATTGGAGGCGGGGTGCCACGTTCTTCGGGCCAATGGTTCGCCTGGTCCTGTTTGATATCGATGGCACGCTGATTCGCACGGGTGGTGCGGGGGTGAAGGCGTTTGCCCGCGTGGCGGAACACGTGTACGGGCAGGCGACCGGGACCGCACACCTGAGATTTCACGGCGCCACGGATACCGGCTTGGTTCGGGATTTTCTGAGTGCCCATGGGGTCATGGATACTCCCCGGGAACGGCTCCGGTTCCTCGATGCCTACCTTTTCTGGCTGGACCATCACCTTTCCACCAACAAGGGAGAGATTTGTCCGGGTGTGCCGGGCTGTCTCGCCGCTCTCCGTTCCCTGCCGCAGCCACCGTTGATCGGATTGCTGACTGGCAATATTCGCCTGGGTGCTGAATTGAAGCTTCGCGCTCACGACCTTTGGAAGGAATTCTCCCTCGGTGGCTTTGGCGATGATCACGAGGATCGGGCGGAAATTGCCCGCAGTGCCCGTCGCCGGGGAGCGGCTGCCGTGAGTGGTCCGTTGGCCGATGACGAGGTCTTGGTGGTGGGGGATACGCCGGCAGATATTGCCTGCGCCCGGGCCATTGGCGCCCGATGCGCGGCGGTTGCGACCGGTGGCATCGATGCCGAAACCTTGCGGCGGGCCGGTCCCGATTGGTGTCTGCCCGATCTGCAAGACCACCGTCTCTTGGAGTGCTGTGTTTAAAGCCCCGATAAATTCCCTCGATATGAGCAAAAAACGGCGGTTTTTTTTAGTGGAATTGCCGACGCGGGAAGTTTTACGTTTGACCATCAACGACTGGTCCATTAGCTACGCGGCCGACTTTCCGCGAGACAATGATTTCGGGTTTCCCCCGGATCGGAGTTTTTGCGGGCAGTTGACCGCGTAGACCTCGCATTATGCTGAAGTCAAAAACATTTCTGGGTGTGGATTTTGGGGCGGGTAGCCTCAAGGCCGCTGAATTTGAAACCGCCGAGGACGGCGGTTTACGGCTGCGTGCGTTCGGGGTAAAGTCCCTGGGCTTGGCGGGCTCACAGGATGCCCAACGGGAGGCCGTCCTTAAAAAATCGCTCGGTGACTTGCTGGGCGAAGCGGGACTTTCGGCCCGGGACGCCAGCATTTCGATCCCTGGGTACCAGGTTTTCAGCAAATTCGTCAAGCTCCCGCCAGTTGACACCTCCAAGGTCTCTCAAATCATTGAGTACGAGGCCAAGCAGAATGTTCCCTTCCCGTTGACCGAGGCGGCTTGGGACCGTCAGATTCTCGGCAACACGGCCAGCGGCGAGGTCGAGGTGGTGCTTTTGGCGGTGAAATCCGCCGAGGTGGAAAAATACTTCGGCATCTGCGAGGGCGGCGGACTCAAACTTTCGGTGGTGGACGCTTCGCTGGCGGCACTCGCCAATGCGTTCCGGTACAATTATCCCGATCTCGAAGGATGCAGCCTCCTGATCGATATCGGCGCCAAGACCAGCAATGTGTTGGTCTTTGAGAAGAACAAGTTTTACGCCCGCAGCATTCCCGTTGGTTCGAATGCGATCACCCAGGAATTCGGCGCGGAAGTTAAACTGCCGTTTCCTGAGGCGGAAAAGATCAAGACCAACGGCGGGTTTGTCAGTTTGGGTGGTGCCTACGAGGAGCCTGATGATCCGAAGTTGGCGGCCGTCTCCAAGGTGGCTCGCAACGTATTGACCCGCCTGCACTTGCAGGTGAATCAGACGATTCAATTCTATCGTACCCAACAGGGAGGTGCGGCGCCGGTACGGGTGTTCCTTTGTGGCGGTGGCTCGGTACTGCCCTATTCAACGGAGTTCTTCCAGGAAAAGCTCAACCTCCCAGTGGAGTATTTTAACCCCTTCCGCAATGTGCAGATCGCGGCGGGTGTTGATGTCGAGGCCTTGGAGAAGGTGGCTCCGTCCTTGGGCGAGGTCGTGGGGTTGGGTCTGCGGAGCATCGTTCAGTGCCCGATGGAGCTGAACTTGATGCCCAAGGCGTCCCTTTCGCGGCAACAGTTCAATGCCAAGAAACCGTTGCTCCTGGCAGCGGCCTTTGCGGCCGCCGCTGGGGTATTTGGCTTTGGTGCCTATTTTAGCAAAAAGGCGGACGCCACCGCCGAGGTGATCAACAAGGTTCAGGAAAATCTGACCCCGCTGGAGACTGCGTTGACCACTCTGCAGTCCGAACAATCCAAGGTGACCGCCCTGACCAACAAGACCGCCCAACTGGCCGGCTGGCTGCAGGGTCGGGTTGCTTGGCCTGAACTCGCATTGGAGCTCAAACGTGTGGTCGTCCAAGCCGAGGCGAATTCCGAGAGCAAACTCGCCCGGCCCGTTTCGCTTTGGATCGAAACGCTGTCCGATCCGATTTTCGGGCCCACTGTTACGGCAGCCACCACGGAGACGTCTTCGTCGGAGGAACCGACGGAGAAGCCCTTGCTGGCGCGCATCGACCCGGCCTTGGCCGCACGCTATGGTCTCAAAGTAACCCCAACGCCCGCGGCAACCGAGGATGGCGATGGCGGCGGCGCCCCGAAGGCCAAGGGTTCTGTTTCGACCAATCAGATCGTCACCTTGAATTTGGTGATCAAGGGAATCATGGCTTCGCCCAACGACGAATCCCAGACGGCCACCATGTACGACTTCCAGAGCGTGGCCAAGGCAAGTGAGTTCTTTGACAAGGAAGGTACGGAATTGACCGGGAAGGTGGAGAAAGCCGAGGACTCCTTTGTGTTCTCGTTCCCCATCAAGATCAAATTGAAGCGACCGATCCAACTTTAATATGGCCTGGATTAAGCGGAACCTCCTGTTCGTAGTGGGGCTGGTAGTGGCGGTGGCGCTCATTGGCGCCGGCGTCTTCTATCTGCTTCAACAAATGGATCGCTCGACGACAGCTACGGCCGATCTTGAGGGTAAGAATCAAAAGCTGGACCAATTGGTCCAGAATGAACCTTATCCGGAGAAGAAGAACATTGATCTTGCCAAAGCGGAGCAACTCAAGCTGCAAAAGTTTCTCAACGAGGCCTTATCCCGCTTCCAGACCAACTTGGTGGCCAAGGATTTGGATTCTCAGCGTTACCAAAGTCTCTTGCTGGGAACGATTGCTGAATTGGATCGGGCCGCCGAGCAGGCGGGTACAAAACTGCCGGCCAGCGATTACGCATTTACCTTCGGGCCCCAAAAAGCCAACACCCAAATCCCGGTTTCCCGCCTCGGCGAACTGGCCGCCGAGTTGGCCGACGTTCGGGCCATCTCGCACGTCCTGTTCCGGGCCAAGGTCCATTCACTCTCCAGCTTGAAGCGAACCGGCGCCTCGACGAACGACTACGGAAATCCCGACATTATCACGGGTAAGAAACCCGTCACCGAACCGATAACCGGTGCCATCCTCCGCCCGTACGAGGTTCAATTCCAATGCTTTAGTGGAGAAATGGGCGCGGTGCTGGCCGGATTTGCCAACACGCCCGAGACGATTCTCGTGCGGGCCGTGAATATCCAACGGGGCACTTTGCACACCGAAACCGCCGCCGCTGCTCCCGCCGCCCTCCCGCCCTCCATGGCTCAAGGCGGCCTTCGGGGAATGGATCCGGCCTTGGCAGCCCGGTATGGATTGGGTCGTCCCCAAGTCGCGCAACCCGCGGCAGTCGCCGCCGCCCCCGCGGTCAAGGTCGGTGAGGTTGTGGTCGACGAAAAACCCATTCAAGTCTCCATGTTGCTGGATGTGATTAAATTGGCCGCCCCAGGCTCTGCCCCGGCGGCGGAAAAACCCACCCGCAAAGCAGCGGCCACATCAGAGAGTAACTGATTTCAAGCCATGGACTTTTTAAAGAAGCACTACGAAAAGGCGATCCTCTCGCTGGTTCTCCTGGCGCTGGCGGTGGTAGCCGTCTTGCTTTTCGTCGAGGTCGGTACCTTCAAAACGAATCTGGACGACCAACTCAAGAACCGCACCGGAGTAAAAAAGAAGGAGTTGCACGCTACGGATTTGACGAGCAACCAGGCCGTCTTAAAGCGCTTGGCGACTGCCATTGAGGTGCCGCTGGGCGGGGATCACCCGGCCTTCAATGCCACGCGTTGGAAAAAAACGGCCAACGGCGACGCAGCCCCGGACAACTCCCGTGCCAACCAAGGGCCGGCCGGCATCTCTGGAGCCACCACGGCACCGTTGTATTTGTCCGTGGAATTTGGCAAGGCGGCTGGCACTGCCGAGGCTCCCCGGTATGAATTCATCATCGGGCGCGAATTTGAAAAGCAAGCCGCCAAACGTGGCAATATGACCCTCTCCGCCAAGGTCACCGAGGGTATCCGGTTGCCGGGACAGAAATCGGATCTCTTTCGCCTTCTGGAGGTCAAGGGTGCCGCGATGGAACCTGGGGAATTGAGCATTCAGCTCACCGCCGGCAACGAACGAGCCACCGTAGCCCCCAAGCGCCCCTATCGTCAGGTCATGGGCTACTCTGCGCAGTTCACCTATGGCGTTGAAAAACGCCTCTTTCGCAACGTTCGCGTCGACGACTCCTTGCCTCTCTCCGGCGTCACCTACAAAGTGGTGGCCATCACTGAGGGCGAAATTGTAATTTCCGCACCTAATCAAGTTCGTTCAACCATCAAAGCAGGTTTGACCCCCTAAGGTCATCGCCCACCGGAAACCTCATTTTTCAATTCCAACGTGAAGGAAACCATGACCAACGTGTCCCGCATCCTCGGCACGCTCCTCGTGTGTGCCGTTTTACAGACCGCACTGGCGCAATCCCCGCAACAACAGGCTGAAGACGAAGCCATCCGGCGGGCTGAGAAGTCCATCCTCTTACGGAAGACTCTTGAGTCCGCCGAAAGCCTCCAAAAGGAGCGGGATCTCAACGCTGCCGCGAAGGTTTACGACGAAGCTTGGGCGCTCTCTGAATCCGTTGGGCCGAGCTCAGAAGCCGAGCGCGCCATTGCCGCTCACGGCGTGTCGAGCGTTCGCTTTGCGCTGGCCAATGCCGCCGCCAAAGCGGGCGACTTTAAGGCCGCCGATGCCCACATCGGTCGGGCTTTGAAAGTCGATCCCACCAACGCCCAGCTGAAGAATTTCAAGCACGAGAATGATCGTCGCTTGGCGGATATGGTCGGCAAGACCCCGAGCGACGTCTCGTTGTCGCTCCTGCCGGAGTACCATACGAACCAAATCAAGTTCTCCACGATGGTGCAGGACTCCCGGGTCTTGATGGAAATGGGTAAGTTGGAGGACGCCGAAAAGAGTCTTCGCGAAATCCTCAAGCAGGATCCGGAGAATCAGGGGGCGTACTACTACCTCAACCTCATCGAGGAGCGGAAGTACGATCGCCTGGTAAAGAAGCGCACCCTGACCTCCAAGGAGAAGCTCATCGAGCTCGAACGCGCGTGGGATCGGCCGGTCTCCAAGTTGCCGGACAGCAACCCCTATGCCCGCACCAACACCATTCACACGGGTTACGGCCGCCAGTCGATCCAGAACAAGCTCGACAAGATCATTCTTGATGAAGTTAAGTTCGATGGCTTGCCGCTCGGCGAAGTTGTGAAGTGGCTGGACGAACAGACCCGGCTCCGCGACCCGGAACGCAAGGGTTTGAACTTCCTCGTCAGCTCGTCCATCGACGCCCCCCAAAGCACTGGTGCGACGACGATTGATCCCGCCACGGGCGCCCCGGTCGCTGCCGCGCAGGCGGAGCAGCTGGACCTGAATTCGATCACGATCAAATTGACCCCTGGCCTCAAGAAGGTCCGGTTGGCCGACGCCTTGGATGCCATCGCCACGGTGGCGGACCGGCCGATCAAGGTCTCCCTCTTGGAGTACGCCATTGTCTTTACTCAACGGTTGCCGGAAGCCGAACAGCTCCACACCCGTCAGTTTAAGGTGGATCCGAACACCTTCATGCAAGGTCTCGAGAGCGTCACGGGCTACCCGGTTGGAGCTTCCTTCGGCAATAGCCAAGGCGGCGGCGGTGGTGGTGGTGGTGGCGGCGGCGGCGGCGGTTCGGGTGGTGGCTCCAGCGGCTCTTCGGGCGGTGTTTTTGCCATCCCGCGGGTCGATCTCTCGGGTGCCGGTGGCATCACGGGTGGTGCCGGTGGCGGCGGCGGTGGTGCCGGCGGCGGTGGCGGCGGCGGTCAAACGGGCATTGGCATCAATGGCGTGACCCGTACGAACCTGATGGCGAGCGTTCAAGTCCTCGTCCGTGACTTCTTCCGTGCGGCCGGGGTTAACTTCCCGCAAACCGCTCTGGCCGGTGCAGGTGGTGCGGCGGGTGGTATTCCGCAGGCCCCTCCGGGATTCCCGGGCGCGGCTGGTCAGCAGCAGCAGGGTGAACAGAAGGCGATCTTCTTCAATGATCGTGCTGGTGTACTGTTCGTTCGTGCGACTCTCGCCGATCTCGATATCATCGAGCAGGCCATCCAAGTGTTGAACGTTGCGCCGCCGCAGGTTCAGATCGAAGCCAAGTTTGCCGAGATCAACCAGAACGACTCCAAGGCCTTGGGCTTTGACTGGTACTTGGGTAATTTCCTAATGGACAAAGGTCGTCTCGGTGCTCAAGCCGGTTCGGCTCCGGCCTACGAAGGTACCCCCAGCGCGGCGAACCCGGCGGGCAACTTCCCGTACGCCAGCTCCCAGCTCAACAGCTCAACCACGGATTCGCTCCTCACGGGCGGGCTCCGCAATCAAGCGGGCATTGGTGGCGATCAATCGGTGCCTGCTCTGGCGACCGTCACGGGTATCTTGACCGATCCCCAATTCCGGGCGGTGATCCGGGCCTTGGAACAGCGCGATGGAGCGGAGCTTCTTTCCGCCCCGAAGGTGACGACCCTCAGCGGTCGGCAGGCGCAGATCACGGTGGCCGACGTGCGCACCATTGTTACGGGTACCGCCCAGAACAGCGGCCAAGGAGCCGGTGGCAGCCAGGCGACGCCGGGTGGCTTGGGTGGCGTGGTACAAAATACCGGAATTACGCAACAGTATAACACGTCTGCTCTTCCGTTCGGTCCTACCTTGGATGTCATCCCGTACGTCTCTGCGGATGACGTCTCGATTCAAATGACGATCATGCCGAGCTACGTTGAGTTCATCGGATATGAAGAGTCCCAGTTCATCAACCGGGCGGTCACGGCCTCGGGTCTGAATCCCTTGCTCCAACAACTCCCCTTGCCCCGCCTCCGCGTTCGGCAAGTTACGACTTCTGCGGTCGTTTGGGATGGCCAGACGGTTGTGCTCGGTGGCCTGATCGCCGAAGACGTCCGTAAACTCAAGGATAAGGTTCCGATTCTGGGTGACATTCCCTTCTTGGGACGCCTGTTCCGGAACGAAAGCTCCGCGACGAGCAAGAAGAACCTCTTGATCTTCGTGACGCCTACGATCATCGACCCGGCCGGCAAGCGGATCCATGATATGAATAATCTTCCGTTCGACCCCAACGCGGTCCACGGCGGCAAGAACTGATCCACCGGTATTGTTTGTTAACTGACTTCGCACCCACAAGTGCCTATGACCATAACTCAAGCAACAATTCCAAAAGCGCATTGGTGGCGCTGGGGATTTAGTCCCGGGTCAGGAAATGCCCGGGCCCGGGTGGCCGTAGCCTTGCTCGGGGCGCCGCTCCTTCTGGCGGCAGCCCCTTACCAACCCGTCGGCGGTGATTTTCCTCTGGTGACCGCGCAGGCGGGTGACCAGATCACGCCGGCCCTAGGTATCGGCAAGGACGGACGCGGCTACGTGGTTTGGTCTGACAATACCGATGGCTCCGGCTCCGGTATTGGGGGTCAGGCGTATTCACGTAATGGCATTCGAACGGGCCAGAGTTTCCGTATCAATGCGACGACGCAGGGTGACCAGAGCCAGCCCGCACTCGCGGTTCTGGCCGACGGTTCCACTTTTGTCGCCTGGCAAAGCGGAAGCCAGGGATCAGCCGCGATCTACGGACGATTGATTGGTGCCGATGGCATTCTCCGGGACGAGGTCCGTATTTCGGACGCCGATAAGGATGTCCGAACTGTCACCGTGGCGGCCTCGCCCAGCGGCGGCGCCATCGTGGTGTGGTCACAACTGGGAGCGGATGCAGCGGATTTCGGCATCGTTTCCCGCCTAATCGGCGCGAATGGCGTGCCGACTGAACCGGCACGGTTGGTTAACAGCTATTCATCCGGCAATCAACGCGGTTCCGCGGTAGCGGCTCTGACCGGCGGTGGATACGTCGCGGTTTGGACCTCAGAGGGTCAAACCGGAGGCGAGAATGTAGATATCATCGCCCGCAAAATTGGCGCCAACGGAGCTGCCACGGGCGTCGAAGTCGTCGTCAGCCGGGCCAAATCCCTCAATCAATCACCGACCATCCAAGGCTTGGCCAATGGCGGCTTTGCAGTTGCTTGGTGTTCCTTGGGCGGTTTGGCGGCGCCGACGGCCGGTGGTGCGGCGGCGGCCAGCGCCACAGTTACGCTGAATCAGGTGGTGGACGACGTGAGCAAAGTGGTCTGGGGTGTTTATGCCCGCGCCTACGATGCCAGTGCCAGTCCGACTACGGCTGAAGTAGCGGTGTCCAATCAGCCGGACAATTCCCAATTGAAGCCGTCGTTGTCGGCCAATGAGGACGCCATTGCGGTGAGCTGGAGTGGCAGCGGTTTGGATGGCTCCGGCACCGGCATCGGCGGTCGGGTGCTTAGCCTGGGCTTGGTTCCGCTCAGCGATGTGGTCATTGTCAACGAACGCCGCCGTGGCGATCAGGAAACGCCGACGATCATCTCGGACGGCCCCGGAAGTTTTCTGGCTGTTTGGTCGAATTGGCAGGGGCTCGACTCCGGCATGGACTTGGTAGCTCACCGGTTCCAGCGGATCGAGAATCTCCTCGCCGCTCCGCCGGCGCCCATCGTTGAGGCCAAGTCGGCCTGGCAGGTGCGCGCGGTCTGGGCCCCCGTTTTGGGTCTTCCGTTGAGTCATTACGAAGTTTCCTTCGATGGCGGCGCACCGGTAGCCGTAACGGAACCGATCGCCGATTCCGGAGACTATTTTCCGTCGACCTCCCATACGATCAAGTATCGGTACGTCTTGAGTGACGGTCGGACCTCACCCTACAGCGACAGTGTTACTGTAGTGACTTGGGGTAAGGATCAGAACCTCGATGGATTGCCGGATGACTGGCAGGTCCAGTATTTCGGGGCCACGCCCAAACTTTGGCCGGCGCCGACCGTTGATAGCGATGGCGATGGTGTTTCAAATCGGGATGAGTTCCTCGCGGGAACCGACCCGCTGAATCCAGGCGACGCCCTGCGAGTGACGCTCAGTCAGGGTTTTGGCGGTCGCCAAGTCTCTTGGAATGCTAAACTGGGGGCCACCTACCGCGTGCAATCCAGCAGTGATCTTGCCCAGTGGCTGGATCTCACCGGGCCGGTCTTTGCTGCCGAAGCCAGCCCATTCATCACTGTTTCGGAAACGAACGGTGCCCTCTATTTCCGAGTCCTCCGACTCCGCTGAACATGAAGATTTCTCCATACTCTCTGGCCGCACTGGCGGCCGTAAGCTTGGTTCCGCAGGCCAATGCCTTCAGTCTCTTGGGCAGTGCGGACGCCAGTCAGATCTCTGATATCGGCTATTTTGCCAACGGGGAGGGCGTGCGCACGTACTCCCAGCAGGGTGACGTCGGCGGCCCCAGGAGCATCGGCGGCGAATTTCGCTGCTCCACTCCGGTACTCACCTTCGGTTTCGACGCCACGTTCCTCGACTTCTTCGGCACCAACGGCGTCATTGCCGTTCAGAACGCGATTCAAATCCTGAATGATTTGAGGCCGGCATCGCAGATGTCAGCGGGCTTGACCGAATATCCCCTCCGAACGTCCGGCGTAAACTTTGCGGCCCAACGGTTGCATCTTCTGGACCTCAAGTCCTTCACCCTCTCAATTCTGCTGGAACAGCTGGGATTGGCCGCGCCTGAGCGGTGGATTTGGTCCATCAAGCAACGGTTCACGATCAATAACGTGAATAACTTTCTGGTGTTCAATCGGAACTTCGATCCGGTTTCCCAGAACTTCTCACCATTTGTCAACGGGACCCGTTATAGCTTTGTAATTGGTTCGTACACCTTGCCTAGCGGCACCGTGTATTACAATACCCGCAAAGTGGCGATCGATGCAGCGGAGCCCAACATCACTGTCTCTGCGTTGAATGGCGTCGCGGCCGGTGAGGATGGCTTGGATGACCGGCTTCTCCGTGTCATGCGGTATAATCCAGGCAACCTCGAGGGTAGTGCGGGTGGTGGTGCCTGGGGGTTGTATTTCTCCGGTCTGACCCGCGATGATGCCGGGGCCGTTCGCTATTTGCTCGATCCGAGAAACAAGAACTACGAATCTGCCCCAACCGGATCGGCCGCGCCCTCCGGTGCTGGTGTGATTTCCGTCAAAGCATCGGGTAACTCCGGTGGCAGTTCCGGTTCCACGAGTGGTGCTTGGACTGTGGTCGACAACTCGCTCACCGCAGGCGGTGGTACCGGTGGTACCGGTGGTACTACCAATGTAACCACGGCGGTTTTCCAGAACGAGTCGCTTCGCGCAGGGGTCGACAAAATCACCTTTGTTCGGGTCGATCTGGACCCGCTGACCCGCCGCCTCGCCCGACCCTTGGCGGTGCAGTATAGCGAGAAGGTTTCGACCAATGGTGTCAGCTTCACCCAGCGGGTTGAACGGATCATCATCCAGCCGGATATCGTGTTCTCGGCGGCGGACCTTGGCGCCACGCAAGCGGTGCCGTTTGTCTACAATCGGTCGGTTAATTTCACCCAGCCAGCCCGCACGGCGGCCGATGTTATCAATAATCCGAATAATGCCTTGGCTTATCCCGGCAATATTTCCGGCAACGTGGACGTTACCTTCAGTTCGATCGGACCACACTATTTGACTGGTGATGTCGGTTCTCACCAGGGTGATAGCGACTTTGGTTTCTTGTGGGGAAGTTTTGATGGTACCACCAACCGTCCGGTGGCGTTTCCGGAGGGCCGGGTCGACCTGATCCAATTGGAGCAGGCGGCATTGAAGGAGAAATGAACTGCGAAGTCTCATGAAAAATTC
The DNA here is from genome assembly GCA_947471985.1 of Verrucomicrobiota bacterium. Taxonomy (GTDB): domain Bacteria; phylum Verrucomicrobiota; class Verrucomicrobiia; order Limisphaerales; family UBA9464; genus CANIZL01. Next base: position 38,413 of record CANIZL010000014.1, read on the forward strand.
GATTTCTAGAAACATTATCCGGTCGGGTTTGGGCTTGCTGGCAAGCTTGATTCCGGTGCTGGGGACGGATGCCGTCTATCAGAACGATGGAACCATCACCGCGGCCGACACTCCGCCGCAGGTGGATGCGCTGCAGTTCATCAACAACGGGAGCATGACGATGTCCATCATCAGCTCCCCGTTCGAGACGCGGAATACAACCTCGTTCATCAACCGCGGAATCATCCGGGCTTCACCCGGTGTGCGCTTCGAGAAGATTACCCATCAGTCCGTTCGGACGCCAGCGGAGAGCTTCATTGCCACGGCCGGCTCCCGGCTCGAAGTCAGCAGTTCGCAGGCGCTGGCTGGCTTCAATTTCACACCGGCCCAGCTCCTGGCGTTGGACCAGCTGGGGATTGACCTTACCACTCTGCTGATCCCCACCGATCAAAATCCTTTTCAGGATTATCAATCGGCGACGATGACGATTTCGGCCAAGACCATCGATATACGTGGCCGGTTGCAAACGGACGTTGGCAGCTCGATTGAGTTGACCGGTACCGATGTCCGGTTGATCAACGCCAGTGTTTACGGGTCGCCGCCGCCGGGATCTTCCAGTCGTCAGGTTGATACCCAACCCGACGGAACCATCGACTACGTCATAGCTCCCATTGGTTTGACGCCGAGTTATGGTTTGGGGCTCGATGTTGGAGTGACGTATGAGGGCCTGGCCTCGGCGACCAAGGATATTCAAGTTCTCCAGACGCTTTCCGGACCGGTTATCAACTTGGTCGATACTGCGACCGCACTGACACCGGCGTTCCGATACCGCGACCGAGGCACCCAGCTTCGTGCCGCCCCGGATGACCGACTGCCCCGTCAGTCGATCGATCTCTCCACCTCGCGCGCGCATTCCTATTATATCGTTACGAATGCCCCAACACCCACGAATCAAACCGTGCGGGCGAGCTTTGTGGGGGCTAGCGATCCGGACGTGCTGGTGGATCTTATTTATGGCGCGGGTGGCTCCATTCGACTTCTACTCGGAACGACCATCACCAACGTGGCGGATGGTGGTGTGGATCTTATTGCCTTGTCGGTGGACTCGTCGTTCCCGACCGATCCGCGCTTGGGTTTTGTTCCCACGGATAAGAGCGCCTTGGATGTCTGGCCTTTGGAAATGTCCGTACGCCGGTATGCGGCACAGAGCATTGCCATCAGCCGCAAGGACGCGGTCACCGGAAACGTTACGAACATCCTCTCCCGCGCGAATCTGCTTTCGGTAATGCGGACGCTGACCCGTTCGGGCCGCCCGTCGACCAACGCTCCGTTCCGGCCGGATCTCTTCACCAAGGTGTATCTGCCAACGAACCTGTCGCTGACTCCGGTGGCCTTTACTAATCTCGCGGCGACGAATCCATTCGTAGCGTTCGGATTTGAATTTAAATCAACTCCGTCAGATACGGAATTGATCGATACTCCCTCCAAGAGCTTTTTGACCAACAATACGGGCCGGGTTTCCATTAGTTCCAAGACACTGGATTTGACCCGCACCCGCATCAAATCGCAGGGCCCGGTCGTAATCGAGACGGATGATCTAGTGGCGACGACGGGGTCGGCCATTGAGGCGCCGTATGTCTCCTTGAATCTGGGTAATACCAGTACCAACGGACTCGTGATTGAAGGCTTGATTCGGCCGCTCTTTGAGACTCTCTCGGGCAGTGTCGATTTCTTCTCCAGCACCTGGACGAATAACGCCACTTTCCCTGATCCCACTTCGACAAACACGCCGCCCACGGATCTAACCGCGGAGGTTGGCTTCCAATACACGGTCGCGAATGTGAACGTCACCCGCACTCAGTTGACTCGGATCAATGATCTGGTGGTCCGGAGTTCCAAGGTGACCGTCAATGATTCCGGGACCATCGAGAATCTGGCGGCTTCCGATACTGCGGAGTTGAATATCAACGGACAGATTGCCTTCCAGAATACTCTGGTCGCGAGTGGCGCGAATTTGGCCAGCTTGAAGCGATTGAATATCGGGTCCGGCGGTTCGCTGCAGGTTCCGAGTCTGGTATCTCTGGGCACTGCCGGTAATCGCCTCGATTCTGTTTCCGTCCTGGGAACACTTCAGGCCGCGGGAATTCGTTTGGATAGCAAGACGATCACCGTTGGTTCGGCGGCCTCGCTGCGGACGGTCCGCGGAACTTTGGATCTCACGGCGGATACTCTCACGGTGTCGGATTCGGGCACGGCGACGGCCGGTATCCGGGGCAGCGGTCCCTCGGCGATCACCGTTGGAAATCTGAATCTCATTCGGGGTTCGATTGGTGGAACCAACTCTGCCTTGCGGTTGAGTGTGACCGGTGCCTTCAACGCACCGGCCGCTTCAGGCGGTATTATCTCGGTCCCCAATGGATTGGAATTCAACACGCGTCCGGCGAGTGCTGATTTGAGCGGGTTGACTATTCGATCGGAAGTGGCGCCTTATGCGGATGCTGCGTTTGTCTGGCCCGGTACGGATCTGGGCGCAGTGGTGGCCGGCTTTATTGGCCCGAGTAACTTGGCCATCAAGGCGCTTGCCTTGGGGGGTGATAACTACTCCACGATTAGCTTCAGTGGCCCTGACGCGAAGAATGCTCTGTACGTGCAGCAGATTCAATTCCTGCCTGGGGCGATTCCGGTGGTCACGAATATCACTATTTCGACCAACCTCAGCGGGGTGAAGCTCACCAACACCGTCATTACGCCCAATTTGGGCTTTGTGAAGGAACTGATGCAGATTCCCTCCTCGTTCACCGTTTACTTCGGCTCGGCCATTACCGATGGCGGTGTCGATATCTCGGACGCTTTGGATCGGGTGATTCCGGAACGTTTGCGCTTGGTCAAACTGCCCAAGGCTCCTGCGACGGTGGTCAATGTCACTTTGGACAATGGGGACATTCTGTCGGTGCCGATCAGTGTGGTGGAATCGCTGAGCTTGGACTCCGACGGTGACGGTGTGGCCAACGGTTGGGATGCGAAGCCGTTCGAAGGCATCCGTCTGGCGGTTGAATCGACCGAAGCGGGTGGCGAACAATTGGTGAAGCTATCCTTTATGGCGGGTGCCGGTGGTAGCTACCGCGTGGAAGCCAGCAGCGGTTTGGGTTCGTGGGGCGTCGTCCAGACCGTCCAGAATCCGTCCTCCGATCGGAAGCTCATCGAGCTGTATGATCGTAGCGGCACGGCGGGTGCAGCGCGCAACTATCGCGTGCGCTACTCGTACTAAGCCGGTACGCCGATAACACAAAGCGGGCGTGGATTAGTTTCCACGCCCGCTTTTGCTTTTGCCCGAAGGAGCTTGGAGTAGCTGTTCCGAGTTATTTGCTGCCTGGCTTGGTGGCGGGCAGTGCAGCGAGATCGGCGGGTAGGGCCGCGGGATCAAAGGTCTCCACGTTCAGTCGGATCAGGCTCGCTACGGGTACTCCGAAATCGAGGGTTCCATCGGAGCGGTCCACCAACATCGCCACGCCAACGAGCCGTCCACCATGTTGCCGGACGATGTCGATAGTCTCTTGCACCCGTCCGCCCTTGGTGACGACATCCTCCACGACGAGGACGGTTTCACTCGGCGAAAAGGTGAAGCCACGTCGGAGCACCAAGCGGCCGTCCTCCTTCTCGGCAAAGATGAAGCGCAGGCCCAGTTGCCGGGCGACTTCCTGACCGATGACCAGTCCGCCCATGGCCGGGGAAATAACCGTGGTGGGTTTCAGGGTCCGGGTACGTTCGGCCAGAGCCGCCCCGAACCGCTCCACCACGGGCATTTGTTGCAGGGCTTGGGCGCACTGGAAGAACTGCCGGCTGTGGCGTCCACTCCGTAGGATGAAGTGTCCCTCCAACAGGGCACCGGTCTGTCGAAAGAGTTCCAAGGCTTCACTATTCGTCATGTCGGTGGACGGTAGTCGCAGGCGATCCGCTTGCCCAGCAAAGTCCGATCGGGACGATGGGATGGAATGATTAACCGGATTTGTGGGCTCATTGAGGCAAAACTTTTACTTCCTGACGCCCGGCCTTTAAGGCGACGTTCCGTTCCGTTGCCTATGTCAGAAATCAACACGGATCAACCGCGTCGATTCGCCACGCGGGTTCTCCCCTGGCTGATCGCGGTGGTTTTCTTTGCCGCTTACCTGGCCACGCTGAACCACTGGGTGTCAGCGAACAGCCTGGGCTTGGTCTCGCAGATTGCGGGATGGGACGGGCAGGTGCCATTTCAGGCGCCCTTGATGTGGGTAATCACCCGGCCGTTGATGTGGGTGGGTGAGGCGAATCTGCCGCTGGCCGCCAACGTATTGACCGCATTCCTGGCTGCGAGCAGCGTGGGTTTGCTGGCCCGATGTGTGGCCATTTTTCCGGCGGATCGAACCCACGCCCAGCGGATTCGTGGACAGTTGGATGGCCTGCCGCTGGACGCGCCACTGAATTGGGTGCCCCCGCTGCTGGCTGCCGGTCTTTTGGGATTCCAGCTGACCTTTTGGGAGCATGCGACAGTGGTCACCGGGGAGATGTTAAACCTCTTCCTCTTTGCGCTGGCGGTTCGTTTTCTCGCCCAGTACCGGCTGGATGAACGGGACCTGCGATTGCAGCAATTTGCGTTCGTGGTGGCGCTGGGCTGCGCCAATGACTGGTCCATGGTGGCGTATCTGCCGCTCTTTCTGGCCGCGCTGATTTGGACGGTTGGTTGGGAATTAATGAACGCCCGTCGATTGGTGACCCTGATGGTCAGCTTTGCCTTCGGCCTGCTTTTGTATCTTCTGATGCCCATTGTGGCCTCCGGGGCTCCCGGCATGCCCGGCTCGTTTGGCGGGCGTTTCGTCGAATTGCTCAAGTATCAGAGAACACTGTTGGCAAGCACTCCGCGCTCGAAGCCGTTGCTGCTGGCGCTGATCCTTCTCCTGCCGGTGGTCTTCGTTTCGATCCGCTGGCGCAGTGGTGGCACCTCCGGCACCGATCAGAAGCTGCGGAATTTCTTTTTGATCCTGCTGCGCGTCCTGTGGATGGGGGCCGGCATCTATACCGCTTTCGATCAGGTCATCAGTACGCGGATGCTGGTGACGACCAGTGCCCAGTCGGGGATGCTGCCGTTGCTGACTTTTTCGTGGTTGGGTGCGCTGGCGGTGGGGGTTTCGGCGGGATGGTTCATTCTGATTGGAACGGCGGCGCCGGAGAAGCGGTGGGAGCGTACTTCCAGTGGGGCTAATGTCCTGGCGAAGCTGGGGGCAGCACTTTGTGTGTGTGCCGCAGTGGCCGTACCGGCGGCCTTGGTGTGGCGCAATTTGTCGAAAGTTGGGCTGCAGAATGGGCCGGTTCTGGCCCAGTTGGCGGACGATCTCAAGCGCTCTTTGCCGGATAAGCCGTCGTTGGTGCTCACTGAGGATGCTGCGCTTTCCGTGATTCTCCAGGCGGGGCTGCGACGGGATCCGTCGGCTCCCCGACATGTCCTGCTCCAAACGCGCTCGGCTGCGCTTTCGGAATACCGGCAGCAGCTGGCCGCCCGGCATGGGCAGGATTTTCCGGCGCTGACAACGTTTGCCAAAGCTGAGACCAATGTGGCCGGGGTATTCCTCGAACTCCTCTACGCCGCCACGCGGGACGGCCGGGCCTTTTATCTCAATCCCCCGCTCTATGATTCCCGAACCACGTTCATTTTGGAATCGTTGCGAGTTCGGCCCCAGGGTTTGATCTACGCCATTGAATCTTACGCGCCCGGGGAGATTAGTCCCCCGCCGTTGACCGCGGCCCAGTCGGATCGCGTGGTGGCGGAGTGGAACGAGCGGTCGTCGCGGGTTTCGGCGATGGTGAGTGGTGTCGCGGCCAAGCTGCTGACTGCGGAGATTGCCGCCCGGATTTACAGTCGCGCGGCCAACGCCAATGGCGTGGAATTGCAGCGGGCGGGCCGGCTACCGGAGGCGGGAAAGTTGTTTGCACTGGCAAGGGATCTGGTGCCGGAGAACGTGGCGGCGGTGGTCAATGCTGGTGTTAACGGTGCCCTGCAGAGCCGGGTGCCGCTCACGGCGGCCAAGAGCGCTGAATTGGCGAAGCCCCTGGCGCAGTCCGGTCAGACGCCGTTGGCCGTGGTCGAGCAGTTTGGACCCGTGGATGAGCCCCTGTTTCTCAGCACGCTGGCTTTGGCTTTGACCGAGGGGCCCAATCCACTGGCTCGCGCCGCGGCCGTGGCCTCCAGCCGCGCCTTGGAACTGGCTCCCGATAGTGTGACGGCGGCCGATGCTTTTGCCCGGGCCGCACTGGCGGCCGGTGAGCCGAAGCTGGCCTTTGATGCCATCGCCAAGGTCCGACGCCTTGCCAGCGCGGGGCAGGTCAAGAACGAGGTGCTGGCGGGAATTGAACTTTTGCAGGCGCGGCTTTCCGTGGGGGCCCGTGACATGGTGGCCGCCGAGAAGACCTTGGTGGAAGCGTGGAAGCGATTTCCCGACGATGCGCCCCTGATTGAGGGAATCTGTGATTTTTACACCTCGCTGGGGATGTCGACCAATGCGCTGCCGTACGTGGATCACTATCTGGGGCGGCATAAGGATAATGACACCATCCAGGCCCGACGCGGATCGCTGCTGGTGGAATCCGGGCGGGCGGCGGACGCAGTGGAGGTTCTGGACGCCGTTCTGGCCCGCCGGCCGAACGATTACGAGGCCCGTCTGGGTCGCGGAGCAGCGCTGCTGATCCTGCAGAAGCCGGCGGCGGCCCGGGCTGATTTTGAATTCGTCCGGCAGGTAAATCCGAATTTCGCCCGGGCCCTCCTGGGGCTGGGGCGCGCCTGTCAGGCGGAGCAAAATTCCGCCGACGCGCAACGCCACTTTCAAAAGGTGATCGAGGTGACCCCCACGAATTCCGTGTATCATCTCGCCGCCAAGGAGCTGCTGGCCCGGCTCGGCAACAAATAGCCAATCGAGGTCGCCGGTTTCAGTTCGCTGACCGTGCCGGAGACCTTGTGTGCCATGCGTGTCAGTCATGTCATCACCCGGCTGATTGTCGGAGGCGCGCAGGAGAACACCATTGCCTCGGTTCTCGGCTTGCGACAGAAACCGGATCTTCAGGTGGACCTTTTGTCAGGTCCCACCGCCGGCAGTGAAGGTTCGCTGGAATCGATGGTGTCGGGAGTTCCGGGATTGTTGACGCTGGTGCCGGCGTTGGTTCGGCCGGTCGATCCGTGGCGTGATTGGCAGGCGGTTCGTCAGCTGACCCGTTGGTTCCGGGAGCATCGCCCGGATATCGTCCACACCCACAGTGGCAAGGCGGGCGTGCTGGGACGTCTGGCGGCGTATCGCGCGGGCGTTCCGGTGGTGGTGCATTCCATTCATGGGCCGAGCTTTGGAGCCTTCCAGGGGCCGGTGCAGAATGCGATTTTCCGAACCGCTGAACGCCGGGCCGGCCGGTTGACGGATCACTTTGTGGTCGTGGCAGAAGCCATGCGGGATCAGTACCTCCGGGCGGGTATCGGTACCGCCGGGCAATACACGCGAATCTTCAGCGGATTTGATCTGGAGCCATTTCTTCAGGCGCGACGCGATCCAGAACTGGCCACTCGACTGGGATTGAACGACGGCGATTTTGTCATCGGCAAAATCGCGCGGCTGTTTGAACTCAAGGGGCACGATGACCTTTTTGAAGCGGCGCCGGAGTTGTGCCGGCGGATTCCCAATTTGAAGATCCTGCTGGTGGGCGATGGACCGGCGCGGGAACGATTGACGCAAATCGCCAACTCCGGGCCCCTGCGCGGACGCGTTGTATTTGCCGGGCTGGTGCCGCCCTCGGAGGTGGGTCGGTACGTCGCGCAGATGGATGCCTTGGTGCATTTGTCCCGCCGGGAAGGTCTGCCGCGAGCCATTCCGCAGGCGCTCGCCGCGGGCAAACCAGTGGTGGCCTACGATTGCGATGGCGCCGGCGAGGTGTGCCTTCCCGGGCAAACCGGATTTCTGGTTGCGCCGGGAGATCTGGAATCGCTCGTCACCCGCTTGGGAATGCTGGCGGACGCGCCGGAATTGCGGGAGCAACTGGGGGAAGCCGGCCGAGCTTTGGTTCGGGAACGGTTCACCGTTCGGGCTTTGGTGGACCAGCAATATGAGTTGTACCAACGGCTCTGGGCACAACGGAAAGCCCGTTGAATGGACTCGCAGCCGAGTCTTCACGCCCGCGTTCCGCCGTTGCCTCAGGGAGTCGGTGCGGCAAGGTAGCGGTCACTGAAATCAACCTCCCTGCTTTACGGAATGGCGATCCTCGGCCCGGCCCTGGCGACGGCTGTGTCGGTCCCCATGTGGCGCCGTTGGTGTGTGCGCCAGGGCTTGGTGGATGATCCCGGGCACCGGAAAATCCACGCCACGCCGGTTCCCTTGGCGGGCGGCTTCGCCGTGTTCACCGGACTGGCGGTGGCTTTGCTGTTGGGCTGGCTGGCGGTCGAACTCGGCTGGTTGCCCGGCGATTCTCTGCCGCCCATGGAATATGGGGTGGGTCGTCGATGGGGTTCGCTGCTAGGCATTCTGGCCGGCGCGCTGGGCATGTTGCTGCTGGGGGCGTGGGACGACTGGCGCGAGTTGCCGGCCGGGATGAAGTTTGCCGGCCAGGCGGGGATTGCGTGGCTGGTTGCCGCCTCGGGCGTGCGGGTGACCCTGTTCGTCGACAACGCGGCCTTTAGCTACGCGGTGACGGTGTTGTGGATGCTCACCGTGACGAATGCGCTGAATTTCAATGACAATATGAACGGGCTCTGCGCGGGACTCGGCGTCCTGGCGGCGGCGTGGTTGGGTGTGTCGGCAGCGGCCCTGGGACAGTATCTGGTGGCCATCCTTGCCTTTGCGATGGTCGGCGCGCTGCTGGGTTATCTGCCCTTCAATTACCCGCGGGCCTCCGTATTTTTGGGGGACGCCGGTTCGCACCTCATCGGCTTTCTCCTCGCGGTGATGGCCATTCTGCCACACTTCTATTCGGTGCGGCTGGGAGCGGTGAAGCCCCTCGCGGTGTTGACGCCCCTGCTCGTTTTGGCCGTACCCTTGCTGGATCTCGCCAGCGTGGTGATTATCCGGACGTGGCACGGTCGCCCCTTTTGGATCGGGGATACCAATCATTTCTCCCATCGACTGGTCCGGGCCGGTTTGTCCAAACCCCAGGCGGTTCTGGTGTTGTGGTTGGGCGCGGCGTTGGGCGGCGCGATCGCCTTTGTGTACGCTCATCCGCCGCGGTTTTGAAACCCCCCGCGTGAATGCCGCCCGGCGTTGCGGCGGCTGAACCCAACTTTCGGCACCGGACCGAAAGTTCGATCATTTTCGGACCGACCGGAAACGCCGCCTTCGATCCTCGATCAAGTCATCCAACGCTCCCGCTGCCAAGGCACAACTTTGAACCTGGCACGCCATTCGGGGTTGGGCGCACGGGGCAAATTCTGAACCTGGCACGGAGTTCTACCGCCCGTTTAGGGAGCCTGCCCCCCAAGTTCGGCCGCACCGGAGGGCGCAGATTGTTCATGAAAGCGCAGGTTCCTGGTAAAATAGGCGGCAGTATCGAAAGTCGGCTTAACGTTTTCGTGCCGTGGCCTGCTCGTATTCGGTGAGTGCCCGGGGCATGATCTCCTTCAAGCGGGCGATGCGCGAGCCGTGGCTCGGATGGGTGCTCATAAACTCCGGCGGCTGCCCGCCACCCGCCGCCGCCATGCGTTCCCAGAACGTCACGGCGTCCTGGGGATTGTATCCCGCGCGGGCGGCATACAGGAGTCCGCGTTCGTCGGCTTGGGTTTCGTGTTCGCGACTGAAGGGCATGAGCACGCCGTATTTGGTGGTGAGTCCCAAGGCACCCATGACCGCACGTTGGTGTTCCGGGGTCATATCACCCATCGACACTGCCGTTGAGGCGCCCTGGAGGACGGTGTTGAAGACCTCGGTTTGCAACATGCGTTGGGAACCATGCCGCAGGATGGCGTGGGCAATTTCATGGCCCAGCACCACCGCGAGGCCGTCGTCGGTCTGGGTGATCGGGAGAATGCCGGTATAGACCACAATTTTGCCACCGGGCAGGCAGAACGCGTTCGCCTGCGAACTTTCGACCACACTGACCTGCCACTCGAAGCTGGGTTCCAAGGTTCGGACGACCGTGATCAGGTTGCGAACCACGCGGCTGACCTGATCCACTGCGGGTCCGCTCGATACCACACGTTCGGTCTGGAGCACCTTTTGAAAACTCTGGAGTCCGAGGGCGGCTCCCTGTTGATCGGTGAGGGATCCGCGAATCTTCCGTCCGGTTTCAGCATCCCGGACCGTGGGGGCGCTGAAGTATTTGAACGCCGCCAGAGCCACGGCGAGCAGGAGTGGCAGGAGCAGCATCGGGCCGCGGCCGCGCCGTCCCGAACCGGTCGATGATTCCATGTCGTATGCCATATGTATGAGCGTAGCTGGGGGCTAGCCAAGTCCGTGAGTGGGCTCTTGACAAGGGGTGGGAATTTCGGAGGCGAAGCGCCCGGCTCGAATTCTCCGGATTGGCCCGCCGCTTCCGCATTTTATTGAAGCCCGGCGAATGATTTGATTGCCGTCCGACGCGATATGCGGAGATAGTTGCCACATGTCTCGGGAAACTTGGTCAGGCGCAGCGTGTCGATGGGGAATTTGGCTGCTGGGGTGGATGTTGGGCGCCAGCGCGGTGACCTGGGCGGATGGTTTTGTCCATGTCGCACCGCGTCCCGCGGGTTTCACCGAAGGCGAATTATTGCTCGGCGAGCTGAACTGCGTGGTTTGCCACACCGCTCCGCCGGCGATCCGGCAGCGGCTCAACTCCCGCGGAGCACCGGTACTGGGAGCCGGTGGATTGCAGGTGACGCCGCAGTGGTTGCGCCGTTGGCTGGCCAATCCCGCTGGGGCGAAGGCTGGTTCGGGAATGCCCGACGTGCTGCACGGCGTGCCCGAGGCGCAGCGGGGCGAGGTGGCGGATTCGCTCACGCAGTTTCTGATTTCCCTGGCGCCCACCACTGCTCCGGCGGCGGTGCGGGCGGATCCGTCGCGGGTTGAGAGCGGACGCGTTTTGTTTCACTCCATCGGTTGCGTCAGCTGCCACGCTCCGCAGGACCGCGAGGCTGGGGTGACACCGGAGATTTTTGAACGTGCCCGGTCCGTGGCGGTGCCGTTGGTGGATCTGGCCACCAAGTATCCCGCCGGGGAACTCGTGCGCTTTCTCCTCGATCCGGTGAAGCATCGTCCCGGCGGTCGGATGCCCTCCCTGAGCCTCACGGAAACCGAGGCGACCAGTCTGGCGACCTATTTGCTGCGGGAGCAACTCGCGGACATTGAGCGTCGCTCGCCGGCGGCGGTGGCCGGCCTGCAATTTGAGTATTTCGCCGGCCGCTTTGACGGCTGCGCTGATTTTGAAAAACGGCAACCGACCTCGTCCGGTATCGCGGCAACCGTGGATCCCAAGGTGACGTCCCGTCCGGGCGATTTTGGCCTCCGTTTTCAGGGCATCCTCATGGTGCCGGCGGACGGCGAGTACGCGTTTTCACTAAACTCCGATGATGGATCGCAGTTGTACCTGGATGGACAGCGGCTGATTGACATTGATGGCGAGCATCCGCCGACGGAACGTTCGGCCCCGGCCAAACTCAAGGCGGGACCGCACGGATTTTCGCTATTGTTTTATCAGAACGGCGGCGGTTATGAACTCAACCTGCGATGGTCGGGCCCGGGCTTTTCGCGGCAGGAGATTCCTGCGTCGGCCTTCCGGCATTTTGCCCGCCCGATGCTGCCGGTGGGTGAGGTGGCTGAAACGAAGGATCCGGTGAAGGCGGCGCAGGGTCGCGATTGGTTTACGAAGTTGAATTGTGCGTCCTGTCACGAGGGCACGGGTGTGACTCCGACTACGGGCCGGCCGCTGCTGGAATTGTCGGCGCGGGTGCAGGCGGGATGTCTGGCCGATTCCGTGCCGGCGGGAGCGCCCCGTTTTGATCTGACGACGGCTCAGCGCCAGGCCCTCCGGGAAGCCGTGAGTGGAGCGGCGCGCTTGGCCGAGCCGTTGTCCGCCGCGGGGCAGGTGGCGCAAACCATGACCCGGTTGAACTGCTACGCCTGCCATGCGCGGGACGGAGTGGGTGGTCCTTTGGAAAGCGGCCGCGCGGATTGGTTCCGCGTGGTGGGTGAGGCGGATCTGGGAGACGAAGGTCGCCTGCCCCCGCATTTGACTGCGGTGGGGGCCAAGCTCAAGCCCGCCTGGTTGCAACAGTTGCTGAGCGAAGGCACCAAGGTGCGGCCGTATATGGCCACCCGGATGCCTCGTTTCGGCGCCACCCACGCCACGGCCCTGCAGGCGGCCTTGCTCCAGGCGGATCAGCGGGCGGACGCCGCGGCCGAACCGGTGGCCACGGCTCGTGAGGGGAAGCTCGGTTGGAAACTGGTGGGACGCGATGGCTTGAGCTGCATCGCCTGCCACACGTTTACGACGTTTGGCTCGACGGGCATTCCAGCGCTCGGTCTGGACGCCATGGCGCGTCGGCTGCAATGGGACTGGTTCCGTCGTTATCTCCCCGATCCGGCGGCGTTGCGACCGGGGACGCGCATGCCGACTTTCTGGCCCGAGGGTCATGCCGTGAACACGGCGATTCTGGGCGGTCGCACGGACGCGCAAATACAGGCCATCTGGGCCTGGCTGCAGGACGGCCCCAAAGCGGAGGTGCCGACGGGCCTGACCCGCGGGCGGCATGAGCTGGTGGTGGATGCGGAGACCGTGATCTATCGCAATTTCATTGAGGGCGCCGGTTCCCGCGCCATCGGGGTGGGTTATCCCGAACACGCCAACCTGGCCTTCGACGCCAACGAACTCCGTCTCGCGTTGCTCTGGCAGGGCAGCTTCATCGACATTTCCCGGCACAGCACGGATCGCGGGGTCGGTTATGAACCGCCCTTGGGCGATCATCGCATCGTTCTGCCGGCCGGTCCGGCGTTTGCCGCCCTGACCGATGCCCAGGCCGCTTGGCCGGCGGCACCGGATCGGCTGAGCGGGGTCAATCGCTTCCTCGGCTATACCCTCGATGCGCAACAGCGCCCCACGTTCCGCTATCGCATCGGCGGCGTCACGGTTGAGGAGACGCCGCGGCCGCGGGCGGGCGAGGTGGATTTGACCCTGGTGCGGCACTTCCGGTTTACGGGGACGGCGGATCGGCCGTTGTATCTCCGAGTCGCCAAGGGGGCGATTGTTGCCGGCGCCCCGGGTGAATTCAATGTGGAGCAAAAGCTGAAGGTGAAATTCGACGGTCCCGGGACGGCGAAGATTGTCGGCTCCGAGCTGCGCGTGCCGGTGCCGGTGCCCGGCGAGTTCAATTTGGAAATGACCTGGTAACCCGACCACCCCATGAAGCATTCCACCAATTCCAACCTTCACGCGGCTTCTCCATTTATGTTTCGGATGACTGTACTGTTCCGGGTGATGACCTTGGCCCTGACGGCGCTGACGGCGGCTGTCTCCGTCTCCGCCGCGACGCTGGCGGAGCGTGAGGCCGAATACTATCCGTTGACCACCCTTCCGATTCCGGAAGGCGTCGTCCTGGAAGCGGGCAGCATCGCGGTGCTGCCGTCACAGCGCCTGGCGGTTTCCACGCGGCTGGGGGACATCTACTTCGTCGATGGCGCCTTCGCGCCGAAACCGGAGCACCCGAAATTCACGCGCTTTGCCGCGGGATTGCATGAGGTGCTGGGAGTTTTCCAAGGTCGCGACGGTTGGTTTTACGCCACCCAGCGGGGCGAAATCACCCGGATCAAGGACACCAATGGCGATGATCGGGCGGATGTCTTTGAGACGTTTGCCGACGGTTGGGGCATCGGCGGCGATTACCACGAATACGCCTTCGGTTCCAAGCCGGATCGGGACGGGAATATTTGGGTGGTGCTGTGTCTGACCGGATCCTTCACCAGTGAAAACGAATTTCGCGGTTGGGGCCTTCGGGTGACGCCCGAAGGCCGGGTCATTCCTTCCACCAGCGGCGTGCGCTCCCCGGGTGGGATCGCGACCAATCACCTGGGCGACATGTTTTACACGGACAACCAGGGACCGTGGAATGGCACCTGCTGGCTGAAGCCCTTGGTGCCGGGAGGTTTTGTGGGCAATCCGTCCGGTTTCAAATGGTATTCCCATGCGACCAACCTCGGAGCGGCACCCCGGGAGCCGGCGAGCAACAGTCGGATCGCCACGGAACGGGCGAAGATGAAGGAGTTCGTTCCGCCGGCGATCGGTTTTCCGTACAACAAGATGGGGCAAAGCGCCTCGGGTATTGCGAACGATTTCACCGGCGGGAAATTCGGGCCGTTCACCAACCAGCTTTTCGTGGGCGACCAGACCTGGAGCACGGTGATGCGGGTGTTTCTGGAAAAGGTGAACGGGGTTTATCAGGGGGCCTGTTTCCCGTTCCGGGAAGGCCTGGCTTCGGGCACGCTGAGTCTGGAATTCGCGTCCGAAGGGGTGCTGTTCGCGGGCGGGACGGACCGGGGCTGGGGCGCCCGGGGCGGACAACCCTTCGCCCTGCAACGGCTGGGCTGGAGTGGTCGGACTCCGTTTGAAATCCACGAAATGCGGGCCCGCTCCGATGGCTTTGAACTCACCTTCACCCAGCCGGTGGATGCGACGGCGGCCGCGGACCTGAAATCGTACACGTTCGAGAACTATACCTACATCTATCAATCCAATTACGGCTCGCCGGAAGTGGATCGGGCCAAGCCGCCGATTGAAGCGGTGACCGTGGCGCTGGATGGGTTGAGCGTCCGACTGCGGGTCCAGTTGACCCCGGGGCACATTCACGAACTCAAGCTTCCCGGAGTGCGTTCCCGCACCGGAGACAGCCTGTTGCATCCCGTGGGCTACTACTGGTTGAACGAGATTCCCTCCGCCACGCCGTAAGCGGCGGCGGCGTCCGCGCGGATCGCGCCTACTGGCGGATCAGCTTCAGGGAGGTTTCGTCGAACGTGGCCTGTCCGACGGGGCCGCCGAGTTCGCAAATCAGTTCGACCGTCGTCAGCAGGTCCTCGACGTTGAAGTGAAATTGGAGGGGAATCCGGGCCCCGGCCGGGGCTGGGATCCACTCGGTTTGGGTGCCGGATATGCGCAATCGCACTCCCTCGGGCGCGCCGGCATCACCAATTTCCGCGATGCCCTCGAAGAGGTATTCCCCGGGGTTCAGGGCGACCTGGGTGCGCCACGATGCACTGGTACCGCCATTTGCCGTGATGCGCAGTCGGGACTGCCCGCCCTGCTGAAAGCGATCATAACGGGCAGCCGGCTGGGTGTTTCGCGGCTTCCAACCGCTGAGCGGTGCGGGGCCCGAAGGGTCGAAAGGCGTGGGCTCAGTGTGGGAAATCAATTGCTCCGCGATGCTGTGACACCGTTCCGAAATGCGCCGACAGAGGTGGTCGGCCTCCGCGGCGTGTTGCGCGGCGATATCGCTCCCGTAGGCCGCCAGGGTCGGTTGGAGGTGGCCGGCCAGTTCTCTCACCCGCCCGATCAACTTCTCCTCCACGAACAAGTTTGTGCTCAGCGCGGCGACACGGTTCCGGTACAACTGCCGGCCTTCGCGGGTGGACATAAAGGCGCGTGCCACCGCGCCCCGCACCGACGGCTGGATGGAGCTGGAGGTGGGCATGCGGTCCATCCAGCCAAACATCTGATCCATGCCGTGCGGTAGAAAAATCAACCGCTCCGAGCTGCGATCATGAAAAACCCGATAATTGTTTCGATTGAGAGAGTAGCTGTCCCAGTGACAGGTCATCACCTCCAGCGCGAGCAGGGAGGCGTACCGGTCCACATCCACCACCTCGCCCAGGCGTTTCCACAGATCAGTCCGATCCCGGTTTTCGACGACGGCCAGCAGGCGATCAATATCGGAGTGGTCATCCGGCTGATCGCCGGAATTGACTTCCATCTCCGGGTTCACTTCGGAAGCAAAGGGACCTTCATAAAGATTGCCACCCACGTCCGAAAAATGCTTTCGCAGAAACGGCTTGCCCCAGCCTTCCACCACCACAAACAGCCCGAGGTCCCGTCCGTTGACCACTGCGGTGGCGTGGGTGGCAGCGGGTGCGGGAACACCGGCGGCGGTGAAGAGCTCACGGCAGAGTGCCTCTGAAATGTAGGTGGGGTCCTGAACCGAGTTGTTCAGCGAAATCTTGGAGAAGCCGTGAAAGCTTTGCCCCTTGGCGTGCTTGCTGAAATTGAGGGTCATCGCCGGCTTATCATCAAACTGGCGGGCGCTGCCCGCTGATCCCTTGAGGTGGAGGGCCACATTCGTGTACGTCTGATTCCCCTCGCGGATGGTGGCCAGCACCTCCGGTCGTTCCGCGCGTTTGCTTCCGCCGCCCGATGGGCGGCTCAAGGGCCGATTCCGCAAGGTGTTCACGGCCTCGGGAGCGAGTTGGATCTCCAGTCGCCACAGGTCGGCGGGTACGGGCTGTTGGGCGGCCCGAACCTGGGTAGGTGGACGGGAGAAGCGCCGGTCTTCCCGCCGCGGCGGTTCCGGATTTACCAGCTGATGCCACGTGTATCCCGGCTCAGGGGGATGAAACCAGCGAACCACCAGGATGATCCCCAGAGTCAGCCACACCAATCGTCGGGCCCAACGCCGGCCGGGTGAGAGGGAACGCGCCCGGCGGTTCGACGGGGGCAGAGGCGGCGGCAAAGGCGGGGGCGTGGGCAGCCGCGGGGGAATCGGAATCGGGGGAGGTGTGCTCATGCTCGGGACGGGAGCGGGCGAATCTCAGGCCTCAGCTGTGGCCCACAAACAGCCAGTGCCAGGGTTCATACGCGATGCCGTGGGGATTGTCGGGCGGAAAACTCAGGCGCCAGCCGCGGGATGGAGCATTCTGTTGCAGCCAGGCGAAGGCGGGCGTGGTTGCAAAATCCTCTTCCAGGGCACGGCAGCCCGCCGCATTGATATCCACGGCCCGGCCGGAATGATGTTCGGAGTATCCGGGCGCCGCGCTGAAACGAAGGATCTCCTCCCACGAAAGCCCACGGGCCCGCTTTCGCTCCACGATCCCGCGCTGGTAATCGACCGAGCGAAAGCCGGAGACGAGTTCCAATGTCACTCCGTTCGCTTCCGCAGCGGCCTTCAGCTCCCGCCACGCCCTCGCGGCGGCCGGGATCAAACTCCGGGGGCGCCCCGCTGAATCGATGTCGGCCTCGATCAACTGCGTCGCCTCCGGAACCAAGGCCAGGCGCCGGGTGGCTGCATAATCCAATGGTAAACCCAGCGCCTCGTGAATGCGGGCCACGCTCTCGGCGTAGCTCAGCATCGGAAGGTCAAGGGCGGGGGCTGTGGGAGTCATCGGAGGTTGCTTCCGTCATTAAATCAGAAACAGGGACCCAAAGGCCACGGATTTGTTTGGAGTTTCGCCCGTGAACCGGGGCAATGCGGTGACGGGTGGTCCCGTTCCGTTTGAATTGTGAATGGCCGCCCCGGGCCGCTACGTCGGACGCTGAGTGAGTCGCATACTGGGGAAATGCCTGACATGGCTGTGCTGGTGGATCGGAATGATCTCGGGCGCGGCTGCGCCGTCGTTTGAGTCGGACGTACGGCCCTTGCTGCAGAAGTATTGTTTCGAGTGTCACGACGAGGACACCCAGAAGGGCGGAGTGAACCTCGCCGGATTCACCAACGCCGCCAGTCTGCTGCGCAATCCGAAGCTCTGGGAGACCACGGAGCGGCAGATCCGGGATCGGGCGATGCCTCCCGCGAAGAAGACGCAGCCGGAGCCCGGTGAACTTTTGGTTCTGTTGGATGGACTTGGGGAGGTGTTGGATCATCCCGATCCTCAGTGGTTGCCGTGGAATCCCGGCGCCACCCGGCCGCGGCGCCTGTCGCGCACGGAATACAACCTCACGGTCCGGGATCTGCTGGGTGTGACCCATCAGCCCGCCAATGCCTTTCCGCCCGACGGCGGTGGCGGCGGTGGTTTCGACAACAATGCCGATACACTGTTCCTGCCCCCGGTGCTGTTGGAGCGGTATCTCGCGGCCGCAGAAGAAGTATTGGCGGGGGCGGATGCCGCGCATTTGCAGAAGTTTCCGCCGGCCTGGTACCGGACGGACCGTTCCGCGGCGGCGCTCAATCTCCGGTGGTTCCTCCGGCGCGCGTGGCGTCGACCGGCGACCGATGACGAGGTGGAACGTTTTCTGCGTCCGTACGCCCGGGCGCGGTCAGCGGGAACAGCGTTTTTGCCCGCGTTGAAATCGAGCTATCAGGCGGCCCTGGTATCCCCGAATTTTCTGTACCGCACGGAACCCGTTCCGCCGCCCAACGCGCCCGGGAGTCACGGATTCCCCCACGTCGGGGATTTCGAATGGGCCAGCCGATTGAGTTACTTCCTGTGGTCCTCCTGTCCGGACGACGTGCTCCTGGATGCTGCGGCTGCGGGGCGGTTGCACGACCCGGTGGTGGCCGCTGCCCAGGTGCGACGGATGCTGGCGGATCCGCGGGCGCGGGCGTTCAGTGAACAATTCGCCGGCCAATGGCTGGGCACGCGGAACCTCACCCTCAAGTCCACGCCCGATGGTCACAAATTCCCGACGTACAGTCCGGCCCTGGCGGCCGCGATGATGCAGGAACCAGTGGAGTATTTTGCGGCCTTGATCCGCGAGAACGCCAGTCTGCTGCGCCTGTTGGATTCGGATTTCACCTACGCGAATCGTCTGCTCGCGAAACACTACGGTCTCACCAACGCGCTGTCGGCCACGCCGTCGCCGGCGGGCACGGCGGTGGATCCGTTTGTGCGGATCTCCCTGCCGGACCGCACCCGGGGAGGAGTTGTGACCATGGCGGCGGTGCTGACGCAGACGAGTTATCCGCGACGCACCAGTCCAGTGCTCCGCGGCAAATGGCTGCTGGAAGAAGTTCTCGGTACGCCTGCACCGCCGCCGCCTCCGCTGGTGGCCACGCTGCCGCCGGATGATCAGGTGAAGGACGATCTGACGTTCCGTCAACGGCTGGAGAAACATCGGGAAAAAGCCGCGTGCTCGGGTTGTCATAATCGACTCGATCCGCCGGGATTTGCTCTGGAACAGTTTGACGGCATCGGCGCGTGGCGACGGGAGATCGATGGCCGCCCGGTGGATGCCCGCGGTGTTTTGGTTTCCGGCGAAGTGGTGGATGGGGTCGTCGCCCTCAAGGACGCGCTGCTGGCCCGCAAGGAGCTCTTTGTCCGCCATCTCACCGAGAAGCTGCTGGCCTATGCCCTCGGTCGTGGCTTGGAGTATTACGATCAGCCGGCGGTGCGTGAGATTCAGCAGCAAACCGTCGCGGCGGGTTATCAGATGGAGGCGTGGGTGTTGGCGGTGACGGCGAGTTTCCCCTTCAACCATCAGCGACTGGCGGAGCCGGAAGCCAAGGGCGCCGCGAAGTAAACGGGGCGCGGAGGATCGATCCGCCGTCTTCCCAGCGCTCACGGGCGCAGGGCCGTCCCCGGACCAACAACCGGGTTCCGATTCGCCGTCGGCGAAATCGCAACCGATTAGAGGCGTCAGCGGCTCGATTCATTCCCGAATCCGTGGAATTATTCCCCCGCCGCACTCGGCGGAACCGCGATCTGGGTGCATACCCCCAGCAATTGCGCGTGAGTGAAAATAATTGGGGTAATTCAACCAATAAACTCGTTGATCGGTCAGCCATTTGTGGAACCTGCGGAGCAAGGTGTGGTGAGGAAAAATTGGCGGTTTTCCCCACATTTAGCAGGATTCTTTTTTGAAACCGAGAGCAGACCTTCATCGTCTTCAAGTTGAGTAACGACGGCGGCCGTCGCTGATCGATGGCACACACGAGGGTGATCAAGTTGAGAATCTGCGCAGCGAACAGTTTGAGGGATCTGATGGCAGGATATCGGATGACGACTGCGTCCAGGGGGCGCGGTTTCGCGACTGATTTGCCGTGCCGGTCGGCCCGCGGTGGTGTGTGGTTTTCGCTGCTAGCCGCCGGGATGAAGGCGGGCGTGGCCTTCCTTGGGTGTTTGACGCTGTGGCTGTGTGGCGGGTCCTTGCGTGCGGAGGTGGCTGTCGCGGTGCAGGTGACCAATGGTGTGGAGACCTTGAAAAGTTTCCTGAGCTGGAAGGATTTTCAGGCCGGCACGGTCGCCACCACCCGGACGGCCACGAATCAGGAAGGTAGTCTGGTGGCCTGGTGCTCCCATAACGGTCAGGTGACCGCATTGCGCAATATACGGGGCACTTACTATCTCTACGATTACAGCTCTTTCTCTAATTATATCAAAGGTGAGGTCACCACTCGCAGCACGGCGGGACGTCGGCACATTCCGGCCATCCGCGGTCTGGCCACGGATGGCGTCCGGTACTGGGCGCAGACGTATGCCGGTGCCTCGGCGCACCTGATCACCTATTCCAGCCGGTCCAATTTGCTGACCGGAGTGTCCGCCGAGGATTTGGATCTGGGTTGGCCGGCGGATCTGGCGGGGGATGTGGCCTACTCTGGTGGCGAGGTTCACCTCGTCTACGACGGGCAGGTGATCACCTATGACGGGTTGGAGAATTACCGCGGCAATCATCAATCGGCGGTTTTCAAACTCCCTTCCGCCCTGGCCTCCTTGGTGGCGCTGACGGCGGAGGCGGGTGACTTGGATCCTCTGGCGGCGCCGGTTCCTGGACTTACCGGGGAGGAATCCGGACTTTCGCAATTGGTTCCGGTGGCCGGATATTTGAATGGAGCCTTCCCGACCAACATTCCCGGCGTCGGCGGATGGCAGGTGGTGAATGCGTTTACCAACGTGGGCTTCGTGGAGCCCATGCAGGTTCTGGCGGATCCCAGCCGCCCGGGCAATCTGCTGGTCGTGGGCCTGAACGGCCAGATCTGGCGGATTCCCAATGATCCGGCGGCCTCCGCCAACAGCAAGCAGCTGGTACTCGACATCAGTGGCGAGGTCGAACGGCTCGACAACGATCACGGTCTCTACCGGATCGAACTGCATCCGCAATTTGCCAATACCAATTCCCGCAAGGCGGGATTGTTCTATGCGATCTACATGCATCCGCGGCCCGATCTGCCGGGGTATCTGAGTGGTTTTACAAAGTATTGGCGGCTTTCCCGGTTCACCATGAATCTCACCACCGGCATCGTGGATCCCGGCAGCGAAGTGATCCTGATCAATCAGTATTGTCCGGGCATCTGGCACAACGGCGGCGGCATGACCTTTGGTCCGGACGGAATGTTGTACGTGACCGTGGGGGACAATGAACGGGCCGCGGTGAATACCCAGATCCTGAACCATGGTTTGCGCAGCGGCGTGTTGCGGATTGACGTGGACATGAATCCCGCCCGCAGCCATCCGATTCGCCGCCAGCCGACCAGCGCCGAGGTGCCGGCGGGATGGCCGGCGTCCTTTTCCGCCAACTATTATATCCCGAACGACAATCCCTGGTTGTCGCCGGACGGCAGTCGGCTCGAGGAGTTCTATGCCGTGGGATTGCGAAATCCCTATACGATGTCGCTGGATGCGTCGACCGGACAGTTTTGGATCGGGGATGTCGGGGAAGTCACCAGCGAGGAGATCAATCTGCTGGACCAGCCCGGGCTGAATTTCCAATGGCCGTATCGGGAGGGCAACACGCAGATGGGGGTTGCCCGACCGGCGGAAGTGATCGGCACCGAACGCGGGCCGGAGATGATTTACGGTCACTCGGACGGCGGCGCGATTCTCTGCGGTTTTGTGTATCGCGGGGATGCCTATGCGGCGGAACTGGGCGGGGAGCTGCTGATCAGTGACAACTCCTCGGGGACCATCTGGGCTTATGATCCCGTCGCTCGCCGGGGCAAGCGGGAGCTGGCCAACGCCGGGGCGGGGGGCGGGGTGAATATGGGCGTGGTGAATTTGTGTGCCGGTCCCACGGGTGAAATTTTTGTTCCGTTTCAGGCGGGGCGGGGCGGGCCGGACGGACGGATCCTGAAACTGGTTCCCGCGACGGTCTCCGCCCAACTGCCCACGCGGCTGTCCGAAACCCACGCGTTCAAGGATCTGGTCCAGCTCACCCCGCATCCCGCATTTATTCCGTACACCCCCGCCGCACCGCTCTGGTCGGATGCGGCGGACAAATTCCGCTGGATTGCGGTGCCGAATGATGGTTCAGCGGCCGAGAAGATTTCCGTGGCCGAGGAGAACTGGCGTTTTCCCGCGGGTACGGTGCTGATGAAGCATTTTGAAATTCCGCTCGATGAAAACAATCCGGCGATCCGCAAGCGTCTGGAGACCCGCTTTATTGTGTGCCTGCCCGACGGGGGCAAGTACGGCGTCACCTATCAATGGCTGGAGGACGGCTCGGACGCGGTGCTCGCCACGGGCCGGAGCACGATGGACTACGCCTTTAAGCAAAAGTCGGGCGGAACGGTGTCCCGGCAGTGGACGGTGCCCAGCCGGGCGGATTGTTTGTATTGCCACAATGCCGTTTCCGGGCAGGCCCTGGGTTTGAAATTTCATCAGCTGAATCATCCGCTGACCTATCCCGCGACAGGAAAGACCCGGAATCAGTTGGCCACGCTGGGGTATCTCGGCTTGCTCTCACCGGCTCCCGATCAAGCGCGGCTTTCGTCCGCGCTCAAGGCCCATTCCCTCGGGGATGAGACGGCGCCGCTGGAGCACCGCGTGCGCTCCTATCTGGATTCAAATTGTTCCCACTGCCACCAGCCCGGGGCCGGAGGGCCTGGTTTTGATGCGCGACTATATCGGCCGTTGGTGCATCAATCGCTGATCAACGAGAGCATCCACGGGCATTTCGCATTTGTTCCGGGTGGAAAACTGGTGGCTCCCGGGGACGTGGCGCGGTCAGCGGTTCACTTCCGCACGGCCAGCGATACCGAGGGTGCGGAGATGCCGCCGGTCGGACGCAGCTTGGAGGATGCGGCGGCGGTCGATGGATTCGCGCATTGGATTCGCAGCCTGCATCCGGAGGAATTCACCAACGCCCAGGCGCCTGCCGCGCGCTACTTCCGCCTGCGCACACTGTCGGAGGTTAATGGCCAACCGTGGGCGGCGATCGCGGAACTGAGGATTCTCGGGGCCGAAGGCGCGCCATATCCGCAATCCGAGTTGGTCGTTGCCAGCGTTAGCAGCGAGAATTTTGCCCAGATCGGCGCGCTGGCGATCGATGGGGATGATCAATCGATGTGGATTTCCCAATGGGCCCCCGATCTGGAGGAGCAGCCGCATCTGAT
The DNA here is from genome assembly GCA_947471985.1 of Verrucomicrobiota bacterium. GTDB lineage: Bacteria > Verrucomicrobiota > Verrucomicrobiia > Limisphaerales > UBA9464 > CANIZL01. The sequence goes on from CANIZL010000014.1 coordinate 61,601, forward strand.
CACCCTCGATCTGGGCTCCGTGAAACCGATCGCCGGTTTCGAATATCAGCCGCGCAGGGACGGCATTGAGAATGGCCGCGTCGCCCGTTGGGAGACGGAGATATCCGTGGATGGGACCGTCTGGAAACCTTTCCTCAGCGGCACCTTTGCCAATACCGATGTGGTCCAACGTCGGGTGCTGGGCGGCGGCGAACTCTTGTGGCCCGTACGTCCGCAAATCGGGGTGCCGGGCAGTGTGGCAGCCGGGGATTTCAACGTCGTGATCACCACCGACACGGATGTGACGGATTTTGTGCTGGCGGATCTGGCGGCCGCGGTGACCAATGGCCGCGCCACGGCCCTGCGGGGCTCCGGCCACTATTACGTCGCCACCATTCATCCCACGGGCGGACCGGTCAGCATTCGTCTGGCGGAGAATGTGATGGGGAATGGTTTTTCGGCCGCGTCCAACACGGTGACAGTGGGCTATCTGGAGGAGCCCCCCTTGCTTTCCGCCGATATCCTTTCCGCCCCGGGTTCCGGTGGCCAGGTGCGGTTGCTGCTGAACTTGGACCAACCGCTGCCATCGGCCGGTTCGGTTCGGTTGTATGCCCGCTCCGGGACGGCGTTGGAAGGGCACGATTTTGTCGCCTTCGATCAGACGGTTACGCTGCCCGCCGGGGTATCCTCGGTGGATGTGTCGCTGCCGCTGATCCAGCAAGAGGATTCGGTCGTCGGTCGCACGCTCTTTCTGGAGCTGGAACCAGGCGTGGGTTTCACGGTTGCCCAGTCGGAGGTCCGCATCCAGCTAACCGGGACGGCCAGCGGCGTCTTGACCGATTCCGATCAGGACGGTCTGCCGGATGCGTGGGAAATTGCGCATTTCGGCGATCTCTCGCCGACGGCGGAGGGGGATCCGGATGGGGATCTGGTCAGCAACCTGCTGGAGTATTTGTTGGGAACGGCGCCCGAAGTGGCCGGGGATTTTATGGCGATTACCTCGCTCGAACTGACCCCGGGTGGCGTCACGGTCTCCTGGTTGTCGGTTCCCGGAATGACCTACGATGTTTATATCAGCCCGGATTTGACGACCTGGACGCGACCGATGAATGCGGCGGTTCCTTCGATGGGCGAGTACACGAGTGCGATCCTCGGTTTGCCGGCGGGACTCTACGACAAACAATTTTTCGTCAAGGTGGTCGGGAGGGACTCAAATTGAGTCGTTGTGACCATTGTTCCTCGAATCCTGGCGGGCCTCTGTCTGGGCGGCGCGCTGTTTGACCTCCCGATTGCCTGGGCGGCGGTTCCGGCGGACCACGCCGAACGTCTGACCCGCGGGGCGGAACTCTTTCGCCAGGAGATCGCGCCGGTGCTGCGGGAGCACTGTCTGCCGTGTCACGGGGGCGAAAAGACCAAGGCGGACTTCGATCTCGCCACCCGGGAGGGCCTCCTGCGGGGAGGCAAGGATGGCGAGGTGGTCCGACCCTTCGATGCCGCCGGGAGTCGACTCCTGCGTTTGGTGCGGCACGAGGAGGCGCCGGAAATGCCGGACAAGAAGCCGAAGCTGCCGGCCTCGGTGACGGCCAGTCTGGCCACCTGGATCGAACTCGGCGCGCCTTACAGTGAACCTCTGGTGGCGGGTCGCGTCCCCCCGCGGGACAAATCGCGGGTGACGGCGGCGGATCGCGATTGGTGGGCGTTTCGCCCCTTGTCCAAAGTAACTCCGCCCACTGCCGCGGCGCATCCGGTGGATGCCTTCCTGCTGGCGGCGGTGGCCGACCGGCAGCTTACGTTCAATCCGCCGGCGGACGCTTCGACATTGCTGCGGCGTCTGCACCTCGAACTCACCGGACTGCCACCGACACCCGACGAGGTTTCGGCGTTTGCCGCGGCGAGGCAATCGGACCCGGCGATGGCGGTCCGCACGGTGGTGCGCCGGCTGCTGGCGGCGCCGGAATACGGGGAGCGCTGGGCGCGGCATTGGCTCGACGTCGCCCGCTTCGCCGAGAGCAGCGGCTTCGAACACGACTATGACCGGCCGTACGCCTTTCACTATCGCGACTTCGTGATCCGGGCGTTCAATGCGGATCTGCCCTTCGATCAATTTGCCCGCTGGCAGCTGGCCGGTGACGAATTTGAGCCGGAGAACCCCGAGGCCTTGATGGCCACGGGGTTTCTGGGTGCCGGAGTTTTTCCCACGCAGATCACCGCGAACGAAGTGGAACGTACGCGCTACGACGCATTGGACGACATGCTATCGACCACCGGCAGCGCGTTTCTGGGCCTCACGATTGGTTGTGCGCGCTGCCACGATCATAAGTTCGATCCCATTCCGGCCAGTGACTATTACCGATTGCTCAGCTCCTTCACGACCACGGTGCGGAGTGTGGTGGAACTTCCGGAGGACCCGGCGGTGCTCGCGCCCGTGCAGGCGGCGTTTGAGCAGGAACATCAGCGGCTGCGGCGTGAACTCGAAAAGTATGAGGGGCAGACGCTCCGGGCGAAGTTCGAACAGTCGCTGGCCTCCGGGGGGGCGGAGTGGACGCAGTCAGTCTGGCTGGTGCCGCAGGTCACCGAGATTGGTTCCACGGCCGGGGCGGTCTTTCAGCGATTGCCCGATGATTCCTGGTTGGCGACGGGTCCCAACGGCGAGCACGATACTTACACGTTCACCTTCACGACGTCGCGCCGCGGACTCACCGGACTCAAGCTGGAGGCCCTGACGGATCCATCGATGAAAGCCCGCGGCCCCGGCCGGGCCGACAACGGCAACTTCGCGTTGAGCCATATCCGGGTGCAGGCGGCGCCCTTGGCGGGCGGAGCGATCCGTGAAATCACGCTCCGGTCCCCGCAAGCCACGCACGAACAGAATGCGGCCGGCCTCTCGGTCGCCAGCTCGCTGGACGCGGATCCGCATACGGGCTGGGCCGTGGATGGCGGGGGAATCGGGAAGGATCAGGCGGCGATGTTTGGTTTCGCAGAACCGGTGGATTTCGCCGGCGGGGCGACCGTGACGGTGACGCTCGAGTTTGCGGTCAACAGCCGGCACAACCTGGGCCGGGTGCGGTTCTCGTTGTCGACCGCCGCGGAACCGGTTCTATCCGGGGCCGTGGTGCCGGGCGCAGTGGCGGGCGTGCTGGCGAAGCGGGACACCGGGGTGGCGCTCACCAGCGAGGAACGCACCACGATGTTCGAATGGTGGCGCCAGCGGGATGCCGGTTGGTTGGAACATTCCAGCCGTTTGGCGGCCCACGCCAAGGCGGCGCCGAAATCGACCCGCTCGGTGATGATTTGCGCGGAGGGATTTCCCCCGGTGGTGATGCATTCCCAAGGCGCGGTGTTCCTGCCGGAGACGCATCAATTGCGACGGGGCGATCCCAATCAAAAGGTCAGCGTCGCCCAGCCGGGAGTTTTGCAGGTCTTGAATCGGGCGGATACCGAAGCACGCTGGCAGTGGGCGCCGCCCAAGGACGCCAAATACGCCGGCCGCCGCCGATCCCTGGCCAACTGGTTGACGGATGTCGACCAGGGTGCGGGTGCGTTGATGGCGCGCGTGACGGTGAATCGGTTGTGGCAGCATCATTTCGGTCGCGGTCTGGTGACGACGGTGAATGATTTCGGCCGGAGCGGCACCCTGCCGTCGAATGCCGCGCTGCTGGATTGGCTGGCTGGCGAATTGATCCGTCAGGGCTGGCGCTTGAAGCCGCTGCAGGAATTGCTGCTGACGAGCGCCGCCTACCAGCAGCGGGCGGCGACGGATCCCGCCAAAATCGCCGCTGACCCGGACAACGCCTGGTTTCTCCGGCGCGTGCCGCAACGGTTGGACGCGGAGACCGCCCGGGATGCCATGCTGTCCGTTGCGGACCTGCTCGACCCCACGCGTTTTGGTCCCGGAACCCTCGACGAGAACAGCCGGCGCCGGAGCATCTACTTCACCGTCAAACGCAGTCAGCTGGTGAACTCGATGGTGGTGTTCGATGCCCCCGAGCCGCTGACGAGTCAGGGAAATCGGCCGTCGACCACGGTGGCGCCGCAGGCCCTGCTGTTGATGAACAGCCCGCAGGCGCGGGCCTGGGCCGAGGGCTTGGCGCGTCGGGTGCAGAAGGAGGCCGCCGGTGGGGATTCCGGCCCGCAGGTGGCCCGCCTCTTCCGGCTCGCCTTGGGACGCCTGCCCACGGCGACGGAGGCGCACGATGCGGCCGCCTTTCTGGCGGCGGGCACGTTGACGGACCTCTGCCAGGCGATCCTGGCCTTGAACGAGTTCATTTACGTGGATTGACCGCCGGCAGAGCGCCGGGAACCGGTCGTTGAGGGTCGGGGGGTTGTTCGGATTCATGCGCCGGATTCATGGTGAACCGGGTTTTCTTTCGGGTTGATCCCGGCTATTCCCCGTAGGGTTCTTCCTACTTCCCGCAACTTGCCCGCGGGAGGTTGTGGCGTAGATTAAGAGGCTGTATTCGGCGGCCGAACCGCCGCAATTCCTGTAATTCTTGATACCATGAACTCTGAACCGCAGATCATCCGGCGGCCCGCCAAATGGCCGATTTACCTGGGCATTTTCGTGGCCTTGGTGGCCGTGCTCTATTTCGTCGTCACCAGCGGCCCTTTCATTCGCAGCTTCGTCCTGCCCCGGGTCGAATCGGCCATCGCCTGCAAACTGGAGGTGGGTGATTTGAGCCTGAGCCCCTTCAGCCAACTGGAACTGCGTAACGTCAAGGTAACGCCCAATGGCGCCGAGCCGCTGGCCCAGGTGGATCTGATTCGCCTGCGCTACAGCTTGTCGGCCCTGCTGGGCGGCAAGATCCAGGCGCATGAAGTCACGGTCGAGAAGCCGGTGATCACGCTCATCGAACTGGCGGACGGCACCCGCAATCTGCCCAAGCTTCCGCCCAGCGGCCCCAAGAGCACGGCGCCCATTGCGTTGGATCTGCACCTGATCCAGCTCCGCAACGGTCAGCTGACCTACACCGTGCGCGGACCCAAGGGGCCGCTGCAGACCGTGACGGTGACGGGATTGAACCTCAGCGTGGATCAGTTGGTGACCGGCCAATCCGGCAAGTTGTCGATCAATGGCCAGGCGGGCATCGATCGGGTACCGGCCGACAAGGTGGTGGGCAAAATAAACGGTGAGTTGGCCGTCACGGTGGGACCGGACGCCCTGCCCAAGTTGCTCAAGGGCTCGCTGGCCCTCGACTTGTCCGAGGCCCTCGGAGCTTTCGCGGACGCGGCGGGCCTCGGGTTGACCTTGGAATCCGACGTCACGGAGACCGAGATCAAAAACCTGGGTCTGGCCTTCCGGCGCAATGGTCAGGAACTCGGGCGCTTGCGGCTCGCCGGACCGTATGATCTCGCGAAGAGCGAGGCGCGGCTGGATTATGAATTGAGCGGACTCGACCGCCGGGTGCTCGTTCTGGTGGGCGGTTCGATTGGCGTCGACATCGGGGAGACCAGTGCGGCGGCGAAGGGCAAAATCAACCTGCTCAAGAATGGTCAGGTGATGGCGTCCGATGGCGAAGTGACCCTGAGCAAACTGAGCCTGGGATTGCCCGCGGGTCGTACGCCGGTGACCGGATTCCGCACTCAATACAAGGTGGAGGTCAATTTGACCGACAGCGCGGCGTTATTGGAGACGTTGCAACTTTCGGCGACGGATGCCGCCGGCGAATGGTTTACCGGTACGCTGGATCGGCCCATGAACGTGGCGTGGGGCAAGGCGGCGACGGGTTTCCGGCCGTCGCAGTTCGCGGTGAAGCTTTCCCGTTTCAACCTCGGCGATTGGCGGGCCGTCCTCGGCACCAATGCTCCGACGGGTAATCTGAAGGCCGACTTCGTGGTGACCTCGGAGAAGGACGGGCATTTGCTCAAGTTCACGCTGTCCGGGCTCGCTGATCGGCTCACGGCCCAGATGGGTGCCAGTCAATTGCAGGACGGCGCGCTGGAGTTTTCCGGCACCGGATCGCTGACGGATTTCAATGCGTTCGCGCTGAGCCGGCTGGATTTCAGTCTCAAACAGCGGGGCACCGCGCTCGTCACGGGCAATGCCCTCGCGGATTGGCAGACCCAGACCGCCACCGGTGGCGCGCAGATCAACATGGAGGGTGAACTGCCGCCGCTGCTCGGCTTGGTCCCGGTGGCGGGAGTGGCGGTGCAGAGCGGCAAGTTCAAGGTCAACACCCAGCTCAATCAGAAGGAAACCAGCAGCCTGGCGAATTTGACCCTCACGGTCGACAAGCTCACCGGCCAGATCCAGGACACCCGGCTCACCGACTATCAGGCCACCGTTCAGCTCAATGCCGGCCTCGCCGCCAATGTGCTGGATCTGCAGCGCTTTAACCTCACCGCCGGCAACGCCATCCTGCCCGGTGGCACGGTCGATGCCTCCGGTCGCTGGGACCTGACCAAGCGCACGGGCAATTTCGAATACCATATCACCGGCTTGAACCAGTCCGCCTTGGAACCGTGGCTGGCCGGGGCTTTGAAGCCGAATCGTCTGCAATCCGTGAAGATCGATGCGACCGGCAAGGCTCAGGTGGATCTGAGCGCAGAGAGCGCGATCACGACGGATCTGAAGATCGCGGGTTTGCGCGCGCAGAATCCCGCGGGTGAAACCATCGGCCCCTTGGATATCGGGTTTGTTCTGGATGCCGCGGGACGGCAAACAGGCATGGATGTGCGGAAGGCCATCCTGCAATTGGGCGCCACCACGCGGGCCAAGAACGAACTGACGCTCAGCGGCCGCCTGGATCTCGCCACCAACAAGCCGGCCCCCAGCACGCTGAGCATCCGCTCCGACGGTCTGGATCTGGATCCGTTGTACCGGTTGTTTGCCGGTGACCCGTCGAAGCCCGCGCCCGCGGCCGCGGCGGCTTCGACCAAGCCGGCGGCGACGGCTCCGGCCCAGCCCGCGGTGGAACCGGCACCGGTGGTATTGCCGTTGTCCCGTCTGACCGTGGACCTCGATATCGCCAAACTCTACCTGGGAGCAATCCTGGCGGAGAAGTGGAAGGGTCACGTGGAAGTCGAAAATTCGCTGATTACCCTGAAGCCCTTCGAACTCTCCCTCAACGGAGCGCCGATCGCCTTCACCGCGATCGCCAATCTCGGCGTGGTGGGTTGGCAATACGATGTGAATCTGACGGCGAACAACATCGACGTCGCTCCGATCGTCGACACGTTCCGGCCCGACTATAAGGGCAAGGTTCTGGGGCATATCGCCGCGGAAGCCGCCTTCAAGGGCGCGGGCCTCACCGGTCTGAGTTTTCAGAAGAACCTCGCGGGGAATTTCAATCTCCATTCCACGAACCTGAACATCGACCTCGCCGGTTTGCAGGATGCGCGGAAGCGTCAGGTCGCTCAGATGGTTTCCAAACCCAAGGACGGTGTGCTGTCGCTCATTGGCAAGGCGTTTGGCGGCCTCGGCTCAGCGGTGGCGCCGAGTTGGTATGACGAGATCAGCCGGTCACCGGTGGACACCATTATTTTCCGGGGCGACGCCGCGGCGGGCCGGGTCACCCTCAAGGAAGGGCTGGTACAGAGTCCGGTGTTGCGGGCGCAACCCACGGGTACCCTGACGTTCGCGCCGGTATTGGATGATTCGAAGCTCGACTTCCCGGTGGGCCTGGCCCTGCGCGGGGGCGTGGCGCGGCAAATGGGCTTGTCGCAGGACACCAACCAGTACATCAACCTGCCGTCCCTGCTCGCCGTCACCGGCACCCTGGGTCGCAAGGAGGTCAAGATCGACAAGTTGGCGTTGGGTCAATTGCTCGCCAAGTCGGCGATGGGCGGCGCACTGGGCAACGCCGTGGGCGGATTGCTCAACAAGGCCACCGACGGCAAGGCTGGGGCGGTGACCGACAAAATAGGTGGTGTGCTCAATGCCTTTGGCGGTGTGGGCACCACCCCGGCGACGACTCCCGCCACCACCCCGGCGGCGGCCGCCGCGGCCGTGAACGCGCTGACCGGGGCGACCGGTGCCGGCAATGGCAAGGCCGCCAATGCAGTTCAGACGGGTGCCGCGGCTGCGGCGGCCGTGACCACGCCCGCCACGCCCGCCACGCCGCGGAAGATCAACGCGCTGGACGTGTTCAACGCCTTGTCGCAGCCCAAGACCAAGTCGACCAACGCCGCGCCGGCCACGCCCGCGCCCGCGCCCAAGAAATAATCGGCGGGCGGCCTGACTTTCCCGTCGGACCGTTCACTGATTTTCACCGCACCGCGGCTCCCCGCACTCCGGGGGCCGCGGTGTTTTTGTTTGCCGGGCCGGGTATTCCGAGTGGCCGGCCGGCCTTCGATGCCACAGGTTGCCGGAACCTAGGCCTTTTGGATCATGAAACCCGTCCTTGATTATCTCGCCCAAAACGATGCGCGCTTTGTCGCGGATCTGTGCACGTACGCCCGCTTTCCCAGCGTCAGCGCCCAATCCCAGCACGCCGCCGACCTCCACGCCGCCGCCCAGTGGTTGGCGGATCGCGCCCTGGGTTTGGGACTGTCCACCACCGTCCACGCCACCGCCGGCAATCCCATCATCGTCGCCAAGACGCCGAACGTGCCGGGCGCGCCGACCTATCTGGTTTACGGTCACTACGACGTTCAACCGCCGGAGCCGTTTGAGCTGTGGAAGTCCCCGCCATTCGAGCCCCGGATCGTGGGGCGGCAGGTGTTCGCGCGCGGCATCAGCGACAACAAGGGACAGCACCTGGCGCACCTCAACACCGTCGAAGCGTATCTCAAAACCGGCACGCCGCTGCCGTGCAATCTGACGTTCCTCATCGAAGGGGAAGAAGAGGTTGGTTCCACCCAGCTCTATGAATTCCTGCCGAAGCACAAGGCGGAACTCGCCTGTGATGCGGTGGTGATTTCGGACAATGGCATTCCCAGCCTGCTTCATCCGGCGTTGACCTATGCCCTCCGCGGCATTGTGGCGCTGGAGGTGCAGATCGACGGCCCGAATCGCGATCTGCATTCGGGTCTGTTCGGGGGCACGGTGGAAAATCCGGCGATGGCCCTGTGTCAGCTGCTGGCACGGTTGCGGGACGACAAGGGACGTATTTTGGTGCCCGGGCTGTACGACGACGTGCGCAAATTGAGCGCCTACGAGCGCAAGCAGATCGCCGCGTTGCCCTTCAGTGCGGAGCAGTATCGCAAGCTGACCGGCAGTCGGCAGCTCTTCGGTGAGGCCGGGTTCACCGCCGAGGAGCAGCGGACGGCGCGGCCCACGCTGGAGATCAATGGGCTCACCAGTGGCTATCAGGGCCAGGGCAGCAAGACGATCATTCCCAGTTGGGCGCGGGCCAAACTCACCATCCGTCTGGTGCCCGATCAGAAACCCCGCGCGGTCGCGGCCGCGGTGGTCAAACAGTTGAAGAAGCTCTGCCCGCCCACGGTGAAGCTGACGATCACCCAGGGCCACGGCGGGGAACCGTATTTGGTGTCGCCGTCCGGGCCGTTGGCGCAGGCGGCGCTGCGGGCGATGTCGGCCGGCTTCGGTCATCCGGCCCTGATCATGCGCGAAGGTGGCAGCATTCCGATCGTGAGTGCGTTCAAGAAACATCTGAAGGCGGACACGCTGCTGCTGGGCATGGCGTTGCCCGACGACAACGCGCATTCTCCCAACGAGAAGTTCGACCTCGATGCCTATGCCGGCGGCATGCGCATGGCCGCCCACCTCTGGCAGGAGTTGCCCCGGGCCGCGAAATAATGGGTTGGGTCGATGAACGCCCGCGTCAATGCGTGACCGGGCGCGCTTCGATCAGACGCGCTGAGCGTCCGGGCAGTTGATCCAGCCGGTATTCACCGCTGAAGACTCCCAGGCTTTCGCCGGTCCAATAATCGGTGAGCCGTGATTTGCGTGGCAGCCGGACCACGCGGGTCACGGGTGCGTCGCTCCAATTGAAGAAGGAGATCATATCGCGGCCGGGCAGGGAGGTGATTCCGGTGGTGAAGTTTTCATCCGCAAACCGCGCGCAGCGACCCGTGGCCGGCACCAGTTTTTTCAACATCTGGGTGCGTCGGGAGGTGATCTGCGTCAGATCATCACCGCTCAGCACCATGCCGCCGGTGGCGTAAATGAGGGTGGCATGGAATTGATATTCCGCGTCCGGCACCTTGCCCGTGGTGGTGGGGCGGCCGCCGGCATCCATGACATCGCGGGAACCGCCGTCGTGCAGCACCACGCAATCGGGATCATTCCACCACAGCCGTCCGTTCTGCCAGCCGCGCAGGAGATTCTCGCGGCCAATGCTGGTGAAACTGGCCCAGGAACGTTCGATATCGAGGGAGCTGCGGGAGGCGTGCACCAGCCCCAGCGACGGCCAGATCGGATGATTGCACCCCATGATCAACGCATCGCCAGCCCCGCGTCGGATGGCCTCCATGCCGCGCCGGTAGGCTTCGATCCGGGTGGCTTGGGGATCGTAGCGGTGTCCCTTCGGCAGGGCGCCCCAGTAGGTGGCATCGAGTTTAAAGTACGTGCAGCCCCAGTCACGGCGCAGGGTGCGGAAGAGTTCTTCGAGCCAGTGCTGGGCCGCGGGATGCGTGCCGTCGAGGGCGTACCATGGACCCAGCCGCCAGCCGCCAAAGCCCACGTGATCGGAGCGCAACGGCGCGCCGTCATCGCCCTTCACAAACCAGTCGGGATGTTCCCGGAAGAGCCGTGATTGTTCGCTCGCAATGAAGGGCGCCACCCAGAGGGCCGGTTCAAAGCCGCGTTGCCGGATGTCCCGCAACATCCCGCGAACATCGCCGCCGAAGGCCTTGCCGGAATCCAGCCAGTCGCCCATCCACGGTTGATAGCCATCGTCAATCTGGATGTACCGCAACGCCGGCAGGTTGGTGGCAATCCAGTCGAGATTATCGGCAATATTCCGGGCCGTCACACCTGGACCAAAGCAATACCATGAGCACCAGCCGGTGGGTACGGGATCATGCCGCAGGCGCGGGTGATGGCGATTCAGTGCCTGGGTCAATCGTTCCAACAACCGGTCCCGCGCGGGATCCGCGAGCACGATCAGATCCTCCATCTCCCAGGTCTGGCCAGGCGCCAATTCCAGGTTCTCGGTTTCCAACACGGCTTGAAGTCGTTCGCCGTTGAGATGGAATTTGCCATTGAAGCGTCGGCAGGAGGCAAACCCGATGAGGATGCGATCGGCGTCCGCCGGCGAGAGCATCAGCATGCCGTAAACGGTCCGGAAACCCGGCCGCTCCGGCAGACGATAATGATCGCGATCCGTATAGGAACCGACGTCGGTGGGTTTGGCCAGGGTGCCGGCCGTTTGCGAGAGCATTTGAAATCCCTCGGCGTAGATCGGGGTTTCACCGGCCAAGGCGTGGCCGAGGTCGAACAGAATGACTTCCTGCACGCGCACCGGCGTGGTGCCGGTGTTCTTCAGGCGCACCTGGCATCGCTCGCCGTGCCAGCGCATTTCGAGTCGCAAGGCCTCGCTGCTTTGACCGTCGGCGGCCACCGCGCGACTGCCCGGATGGGCGTGGATGGCGGTCACCAGTTTCGGGGTGGGCCCGGTGGCGCCGAGGCAATTCCCGCCGAGGGCGAGTACCAGCCAGATCCAAAGTGGCAACGGGATACGGGCCGGAGTGAGCATAGGCGCCATCAATCCGCCGTATCCGGGGGCGAGTCTAGGGCGTTCTTCATCGGGCGCCTTCCGCGGTGGTGCGGAGCTGCCTGATTCCGCGGGTGGGGGGAAAGGCGGATATTCCTACGGGCCAGGGCTTCCGCGTTCCGCCTCGTTCCGCGGGTTCCGTGGTCTTCGGCGGAAAGGATTCCGGGCGGTGACACGAAGCAGCGTCATGCGAAGGAGGCTTTCCCAGGCCGCGATTCCGCCTAGTTTGATCCGCCCCGCCGCTCCATTGATGCTGTTGCTCATGAAACTCCTTCCTCGTGTCCTGCTCGTCCTGCTGCTTGGTTTTAGTCCATCCGGGCGGCTGACCCGGGCCGCGGAATCGACCGATCCCGGGGCGGTCGATGCGGTCGACGCGGTCGATCATGCGGGCATTATCCGGAGTTGGGGCCCGGAGAGTCTTGTCCGCGGGGAGAAGCTGTACAGCAGCCTTTGCATTACGTGCCACGGCAACCTCACCCAGGCCGGTTCCCTGCCGACGTCGCGGCCCTTTTGGAAGGAGCCATTCAAAAACGGCAACGATCCGCTCAGCCTGTATCGCACCTTGACCAGCGGCTTTGGGCAGATGCCCGCGTGGACGTTTCTCACCCCGGAACAGCGTTACGACGCCATTCATTACGTCCGGGAAACTTTCGTAAAACCCCACAATCCCACCGCTTACTTTGCCGTGAGTCCGGCGTATCTGGCCGGCCTGCCCAAGGGCACCGGGCGCGGGGTGAAGACGGCGGAAATGATCGAGTTCGAAAAGGGCCCCAAATATCTCCGGATGGATTTTGGGCCGGCCCTCTTTTGGACCCTGCAGGTGGCGTCGAACAACATCGCCTACAAAGGCATCGCCATTCGGCTGGATGAAGGGCCGGGCGGGGTCTCCAAGGGGCATGCGTGGATGCTCTATGATCACGACACGATGCGGGTGGCGACGGCCTGGAGCGGCGATGCGTTCGTGGATTGGAAGGGCATTGCCTTCGATGGTTCGCACCAGACCCATACCTCGGTGGTGGGGAAGCGAGCCTTTGTAAATCCGGTGGGCCCGGGCTGGGCCGACCCGGCCACCGGCAGTTTTGCGGATCCGCGGTTTCACGGTCGCGATGACCAGCCGTACGGGCCATTGCCTCGTACCTGGGCCCATTTTCAGGGCGCCTATTATCACTCCAACAAAGTGGTGATCGCCTATACGGTCGGTGCCACGCGGGTATTGGAATTGCCCGGTTGTGAACGCCGCGGCGAAGCGTGGGTTTTCTCCCGCACCTTGAACCTCGCGCCGTCCCCGCAGGCGCTCGACCTGCGTGTCGCGCCCGAGGCGACGCCGGTGGCGTTGGTGGGCCAAAGTTCGGCGCGCTTCGTCCGGACCAACGGCTTCCACGTGCTGCACCTGCCTGCCTCCGCCCAGGCATCGCGGGTGAAGGTCCTGCTGGGTGGCGCGGACGTGGATCCGGCCACGCTGGGTGCCTTGGCCTTGGTTTCCCCGCCCGCCATGGACCTGTCGCCGCTGATGGCTGGTGGACCCGCCCGCTGGAATCCGCCGCTGGTGACGCGCGGCAAACTCGGTGCCGAGGAAGGTCCGTTTGCCGTCGATGAACTCACGCCGCCCGCGGACGTTGCCAATCCGTGGCATACCTGGATGCGTTTCGGTGGTTTTGATTTCTTTGCCGATGGCCAGCGCGCGGCGATTTGCACTTGGAACGGGGATGTCTGGATCGTGAGCGGGGTGGCGGGGGACCTCTCCCAGTTGACGTGGAGGCGGATTGCCTCGGGACTCTTCCAGCCACTGGGATTGAAGATTGTTGAGGAGACGATTTATGTCACCTGCCGTGATCAAATCGCCCGGCTGCGGGACCTGAACGGGGATGGGGAGATCGATTTCGTAGAGAATTTCAACAACGATCACCAGGTGACCGAGCATTTTCATGAGTTCGCCATGGGCTTGCAGACGGATCGCGACGGGAATTTCTATTATGCCAAGTCGGCCCGTCATGCGCTCCCGGCGCTCGTGCCGCACCACGGCACGTTGCTCAAGGTCAGTCGGGATGGGGCTCGTACCGAAATCGTGGCCAACGGATTCCGCGCCGCCAACGGGGTTTGTGTCAACGACGACGGCACCTTCTTCGTCACGGATCAGGAAGGTCATTGGACGCCCAAGAACCGCATCAACTGGATTCATCCGGGCGGATTTTACGGGAACATGTTCGGCTATCACGACCGCACCAGTTCCGCGGATGCCGACATGGAAGCCCCCTTGGTGTGGATCACGAATGAGATGGATCGTTCGCCGGGTGAGTTGGTGTGGGTGACGAGCGATCAGTGGGGGCCGCTCAAGGGTTCGTTGTTGAATCTTTCCTACGGCACGGGCCGGATCTTTGTCGTGCCGCACGAAAATCTGGGCGGGCGGATGCAGGGCGGCGTGGTGCAATTGCCGATTGCGGATTCGCCGACGGGCACGATGCGGGGGCGATTCCATTCCGGCAACGGGGCGCTCTATACCTGCGGCCTGTTTGGTTGGGCGGGGAATCGCACGGGCGACGGGGGATTCCAGCGGATCCGAGCCACGGGCAAGCCGTCCTATCTACCGACGGGTCTGCACGCCCGCACCCAAAGCATTGAAATCCAGTTCACGGACCCGCTGGCACCCGCGGCCGCCACCGATCCCCAGAGTTATGCTATAAAAGCCTGGTCCTTGAAGCGCAGCGCCAACTACGGCTCGCCGCACGTGGGCGAACACAACCTGAAGGTTGCTCGCGCCACGCTGGGGACGGACCGGAAATCGGTCGTGCTCGAAATCCCCGAGCTGCAGCCCACGTGGTGCATGGAAATCAAATGCACGTTGAACGGAGCCGACGGCCAGGGGTTTACCCGCACGGTGCACAATACCCTTCATCAATTGGGCGCGGAGGGGTCGCCCGGGGCTCCGTAGACAGATGCGCGTGCGACGCAGTGTTGCGGTGCACGGGTCGTCGCCCTGGGACGAATGAAACTTCCCGAATCGGGCCTTGCCTCCGCCCGCGATCCGGGTCCGGCGAGACCGTAGCAGTTTGGCTGATGATGGGCTCGTATTTGGTCGTCCGTTCCCCAACTGTCCCGGAAAAGCCTGCCACGTTTTACGCACTCGCACTCAATGAAATCTCTCCCTTCCATCGCCCGGCCGTCGATCGCAATTCCGCCTGACCGCGCGCGCATCACCGGTCGGTCGGTCTGGCGCGGGCGGGTCCTCGCGGCCGTGGTGGCGGTGGCGGCCGATTTCTCGACGGGAGTGTTCGCGGCGGATTTGCCTTCGTCGGGCGCATCGAAACCGCCGGCCGCCGCCGTTCGATCCCCGGCCCGGTTTGTGCAGGATCGGCTGGCCATCGGATTTTGGGTGGCGCCGCAAACGGATCAAAATGTGGAGGCGCGCTACGCGGAGATTGCCGAGGCGAACTTCACGTTCGTCATCGGCCTTTGTGGTGGCGCCCACCCGGTTCCCGCCCGGCAACAATTGGCCTGGTGCGAAAACTACGGACTCAAGGCCCTGGTACCCTTCGACGGCAATGCCGTCGATCAACTGCCCGACGGACCGGCCGTTTGGGGTTATTCCATCATGGATGAACCGAATGCCAAACTATTTCCCGAGCTGCGGCAGAAGGTGGACGCGGTCCGGCAGGCGCGGCCCGGGAAGCTGGCGTACATCAATCTCTTTCCGGATTATGCCACGCCGGACCAATTGGGCACGCCAACCTATGCGGAGCACGTCCGCCGGTTCATGGCGGAGGTGCAGCCGGATGTGCTGAGCATGGACCATTACCCGCGTTTTGGGCCCGGGGCGGATGGGCGGGATAATTATTGCCGCAATCTGGCGGTTTTGCGGGATGATTCCCTCGCGGCGGGAATTCCCTTTTGGAATTTTTTCAACACGATGCCGTACGGTCCCCACACCGATCCCACCGAAGCCCAGCTGCGGTGGCAGATTTTCACGTCGCTGACCTACGGTGCGAAGGGCGTGATGTATTTTTGTTACTGGACGCCGCGCGGGGATGAGTTTCCGAAGGGCGGGGCCATCCTCACGGCCGATGGGCGTCGGACCCGCCACTATGATGAGGCCAAACGAATCAATGCCGGTTTGAAGAATCTGGGCCCGACCCTCATGCAATTGACCAGCGTGGGAGTGCATCGGGTAAAGGCGAAGAATGCCACGCCCGACGCCCTGGCTGGCAGTCCGGTGCAGGCGATCAGCGAAGGCGACTACCTGATTGGCTCGTTCCGGCACGCGGATGGCCGACGCGCGGTCCTGTTGAGCAACTACGAATTCGCTTACAGCGCCTGGCCAACGGTGAGCTTCGATGTGGACGCCGCTCAGGTGCTGGAGGTGGATCCGAAGACCGGCCGGACGCAGCCGGTCCGCGACGACAGCCCGGACATGCCGGGTCTGCAGCTCTCGCTGGATGCCGGGGAGGGTCGCCTTTTCCTGCTGCCAGCGAAGTAAAGGCGCCAGTCTGCTATCCCTTCCGGGACGTTCCCAGGGATCCCCCAAAAAGACATTTACAATCCACAGCACGGCCAACAGGTTTAAATCATGGTTTTCAGTTCGTACCTGTTTATATTCTATTTCCTGCCGTTATCCCTGGTATTGTATTATCTGGCACCCCAGCGCGGACGCCACCTCCTGCTTACGGTGCTCAGCTATATCTTTTACGGCTGGGTCAATCCCTGGTTCGTCGTGCTCATGTTTGCCTCCTCGACGGTGGATTACATAGCCGGTCTGGTTGTTTCCGGCGACCTCGGCCGCTCCTGGAAGGAACCGCCGCCGTACCTGATCAAGGGTGGCCCGCGCACCCGCTTTCAAAAGGGCGCGATGATCGCCTCGGTGGCCTCCAATCTGGCCCTGCTGGGATTCTTCAAATATTTCAATTTTGGGGTGGAAAACTATAACTCCCTCGTGGCGGCCCTGGGTTTGTCCCACCTGGGGGTCGAGGACATGATTCGGATCACGCTGCCCCTGGGTATCAGCTTCTACACGTTTCAATCGATGAGCTATGCCATCGATGTCTACCGGGGAGAGGCCCGGCCGATCCGCAATTTCATCGACTTTCTGTGCTTCGTGGCGATGTATCCGCAATTGGTCGCCGGTCCGATTGTCCGCTTTCAGGAGGTGTCCGAGCAGCTCCGTGAACGGTCCCATACCGCTGAGAAATTTGCCCGCGGCGTGGCGTTTTTTGCCTGCGGATTGGCCAAAAAAACCCTGCTGGCCAATCCGTGCGGCAAGATTGCCGATCTGTGTTTCGATGCCGGATCCATCGGTTGGCTCGACTCCTGGCTGGGGTTGATATCGTATTCCTTCCAGATCTATTTCGACTTCAGCGGCTATTCCGATATGGCGGTCGGCCTGGGTCTGATGTTGGGGTTTGTCTTCTGCAAGAACTTTGATTCACCCTACAAATCGATGTCCATCACCGAATTCTGGCGCCGATGGCATCTTTCGCTCTCCATCCTGCTGCGGGATTACCTCTACATTCCCTTGGGCGGAAACCGCAAGGGTGAGGCGCGGACGTATGCCAATCTGGCGACCGTAATGCTGCTGGGCGGGCTGTGGCATGGCGCATCGTGGAACTTTGTCATCTGGGGCGGCATTCACGGTGGTATGCTGGCGTTGGAGCGCCTGCAGGGGAAGACCAGCCTATACCACCGATTGCCAGGGTTCGTCCGGGTCGCGCTGACGTTTGGTATTGTCAGCTTGGCGTGGGTCTTCTTCCGGGCAACGGACCTCCATGCGTCGCTGGGGTATATTAAGTCCCTCTTCGGTGGCGGAGCCGTCGACGCGAATGCCCGTCTGCTGGATGGGTTGATCTATCAACCTTATTACGTGATCAGTCTCGTCCTTGCCGGCGTCATCGTCTGGTGCGCACCGCAGGCCTGGGATTTCACCCGTCGCCTCAGTTGGGCAAGGGCGACGTGGTGTCTCGCGATCATGATGGTCGCGATCGCGACCACTGTAACCCAGGCCTATAATCCCTTCATTTATTTCATCTTTTAGCCGGCTGATACAGAAATGAAAGATTCTACCAATCGTCCCGATCCGATCGGGTCCGTACCGGTGAGGCTGGATGAGCATAGCCGGGAGGATCAGGCCCGCGTGGAGGTCGGCCACACGGACATTTCCCCTGTCGTCGCGTGGTTCATGATCGGCTTCTTTCTCCTGGTGATCGTCGGGGTGCCCGCGCTCCAGTTGTTTAAGAGCCCATCTGAAAACTCGCCTCGTCAGCAGAATCTGTGGGTACGTGGCGGCTCGGGTAATTTACCAAGGCTATGATACAGAGCGACTTCGAGGGCATTAAACGTCCGAAACCCGTAGGCGCGTCTGGTAGTCACTCTGATTTTGTTGTTCAGTCCCTCAACGGCGC
>CANIZL010000015.1 GCA_947471985.1 Verrucomicrobiota bacterium
AAAGAAGCGGCCGGCCGATTTTTTATTCGATGATCTCAATTTAATCACCTCAGCGCGCATTTTTATCGAGTATCACTCGCGGTAGCCATCCTCGCGCTATTCCGCACAATCTTAATATTTAGTCTAGCTCACGCGCCAGACACCGTTGGAAGTCGCGAAGCGTCGTGGAGTGCGGTTGGGCTGAAGAGTGGGCGTGGATGGGGATTTTTTGCACGCGGAGGCGCGGAGGCGCGGAGAGGGGAAGAGGGATCGCAGGCTGCGTTTTTCCCATTTTCCTCTGCGTCTCCGGGTCTCTGCGGGAGCCTTCTGAAGTGCGGGGGGGGATGGCGTTTTTTGCACGCGGAGGCACGGAATTCACCCACCGCGTGAGAAGTCGCGCCAGCGTCGTGGACTGCGGTAGTCTTCTACCGCTTTGGAGAGGAGCGGCGACGGCACCCGAGGCGTACGAAGATCTTACGATGCCCACCCGCTGGGTTATTCAGCGCCCATTCGGCTCGCGCGTTTGATTTCCCAAGCGGCAGAGGGCTTCCGCAGTCCGGGACCTTTCGGTGTTCCGTACCCGCGCTGCGAAACGGGGCCCACGCGGCGAAGTCCGGGGTTCCGGGCGCGAAAAAACCGGCGGCCACTTTGAGATGGCTCGCCGGTGGGTGAAGGACCGCCGACCGGGATTCCGGTCGGCGGGATCCGGAGTTACTTCTTCTCGGGATGTTCGTGGCCGGCGCCCGCCGCGCGGACTTCAGGATTCGCCGCCAGATAGGCGTCGACATCCTTGGTGACGATCAGCCAGCCCCACATGACCTGGTGATGGCCCGGGAAGGTGCAGACGTATTCGTAGTCGCCTTCCTTGTTGATCGCGGCAACCTTGAGGGTTTCGCTTTGTCCGGCATTCAGGAGCTTGGTGGCTTCGAGGATGCCGTCGGATTTCGGAATGTAGGAGCGGCCGCGGCGATCCAGCTCGCCGGGGGGCAGCAGGGCCGCTGCTGTGCCGATGCGCTCGCGCTGGCCGGGGGCGACCACGACGAGGTTGTGCGGCATGAAGTCGCCGTTCTCGACGATGATCTCAAACGCCTTGCCGGCTTCCACCACAATTCGGGCGGTGTCGTAGCGCATTTGCTCGCGCACCGTGTGGATGACGTAAACGGGCACCCGCAGGGAGCGGAGTTCTCGGCGCAGGGCGGTGGCCTCATCGGGCGGCAATTGGCCGGCGAGGTCGCTGGCCAATTGGACGGTCTCGACGTAGTCCCGGGAGGTCCGATTGCCTTCGGCAACGGTCTTGGCCCAGGTGACGAGGGACTTGGCGGTGTTGCCCGCGGTGGTCTTGGGCCAGCTGTCGGCCGGGAGGACCCGGATGCCGGCGGCGGCGGACGGCACCTGCTCACCCTTGGTGATCAATCCGCTCAAGGCGGCGAAGGTGGTGGCGGGATCGCGGGGCAGACTGACGGCCGCGCGGATGGCGGCCCGGCGGAGGTTGCCACCGGCATCGCTGCCGAGGGTCAACGAGGCGCTGGGGCTCGGAGCGGGGTTGCCCGCCTTGCGGAAGATTTCGCGGCGGCTGCCATCCAGCACGGCCAGCGTGTAGCCATTGAGGCGGCTGCCCAGATCCGCATCCGTGCGGTTCCAGATGGTCACCGATTCCACCGAACGTTCGGAACCGAGGTCCACTTCCCACCAAGGATTGGCTTCGCCCTCGGAGGAGTGCGTCTGACTGCCCTTGCCGAATTCACCGTCGGTGCGGCCGTCGATCGCCCGGCTGGCGTCGCCGCTGTTCGAGGTGCTGGACTGCCGGGCTTTGCCCTGGGGGGCAATGTTGGCCCCGCCGCTGAAGACCTGGACTTCGGCCAGGGTGAGCGTGCCGGCGCGGGGCAGTTCGATGCGAACAAAGCGGCCGGAGGTGCCCTTCTGATTGCCGACGGCGGTGCGGATGTCAGCCGGCCAGTCGCCGAGCAGCGGTTGCACGCGGCTTTGGGCCTTGGCGCGCAGTTCGCTGTCGAGGATCAGCGGGACGCCTTCCAGCAGTTCCGCGAGGGTGGCGGGCGATTTGGACGCCTTACTATAGACGGCGTCGAAGCCGTCATCCGCCACGGCCAGACCGGCCCAGGCGGCGCGGCGGAGGCTGGGGAGGGCGCCGGTTTCGGCGAGGCTGGCGACGGCGCTGCGGACACCCTTCAGATCATCGCCGGACTGCCAGGGCAGCAGGCGGGAGAGATTGCCGGCGGCGCTGGCGTCGGAACCGGCCTTGGCCTGGATCATTTCCAACAACAGCGGCACGGGGCGGGTGTTGCGCAGTTTGGCGAGTTCGATGAGGGCCGGGGAGCGGTCGATATCGGAAATGCCGTCGCGGGTGAGAATGGCTTCGAGCACGCCGCGGGTGCGGGGCATCTTGATCAGTTCCGCCGGGGCCAGACGGCCGACCAGACGTTGTTGTCCCGCGGGATTGTCAGCGGCGATGGGCTGACCGGCGGCGATGGCGGCGCGCCACACGGGCTCCAATTGGCGCAGCGTTTCCGTGAGGGTGTACTCGAGGTAGTAATCCATCGGCTGGCGCAGGATGGCCAGGGCCACGTCGGCGGCTTCGCCAGTGTTGAAGAAGCTCGCGGCACGCACGGCTTCGAGGCGGACGCGGGGATGTTCATCGCTGGCGAGCACGCGGAACCAGGCGAGGGCGTCCGGTACGCGGTCGCGCCAGTAGCACAGGACGCGGGCGGCTGCGGCGCGGGCGCGGGGGTCGGACGAGCGCAGCAGGCGGTGGAGCAGGTCGGTATCGACCACGTTGTGCCACTGATGCACCCAGAGGGCTTCCATCATATGGTGCTCATACCGGGGATCGTTCTTGTCGAGCGTGGCGGACCAGGCCTTCGCGGCGGCCGTCACTTCGGCGGGATTGCGCTTGCCGAGTTCGATCTTGGCCAGTTCGCGGGTCTGGTTTTCCGGCTCCTTGAGCAGTTCGAGCAGTGCCGCAATCGGCTGTCCGTCGATCTTCACCGGCGTCATCAGCGGGCGACCTTCGTAGGTCACGCGATAGATCCGGCCGTGCTCGTGGCCGCGGTTCGGATCACGCAGATGGTGCTGCATGTGTCCGATGATGTTCTGGTGCCAGTCGGCAAAATAGACCGCGCCGTCGGGGCCGGTGCTGATGGCGATCGGACGGAAATTCGGGTCCGATGAGCTGATGAAGTTCTCGAGGGTTTCGCCCTTCAAGCCCGAGCCTTCCTCGGAGACCTTGACGCGGTAGACGCCCTGGAAGCTGATGACGTTGAGGTTCAGGAAATTGCCCTGGAATTCCTCGGGGAAATGGCGGCTGGTCAGGATGCCGGTGCCCGGGCACGGCCGGGACGGGCGGTTCCAGAATTCCCGCATGCCGGGATGTTTCGCCGGATAATCGAGGTGACCGCTGAACGCAGCGCCGAAGTAGTTCGCATTGCCGGTGGCGTCGGTGATGATGTCGTTACCCCAGTAGTCGAACACGCGGCCGTGGGGATTGGCGAAGCCGTACGGGATGTACCGTTCGAACCGGCCGGTGGCGGGTTCGAAACGATAAATCGCCGCGTCCTCGTTGCGGACGGGACCGATCGCGGTCTCG
The DNA here is from genome assembly GCA_947471985.1 of Verrucomicrobiota bacterium. Taxonomy (GTDB): domain Bacteria; phylum Verrucomicrobiota; class Verrucomicrobiia; order Limisphaerales; family UBA9464; genus CANIZL01. Next base: position 3,581 of record CANIZL010000015.1, read on the forward strand.
ACCTGCGTGCGATGAAACACGCCATCGCTCAGGTACATGGCACCACCCGGATCCATGCAGATCGCGTTGGCGGTATGGTGGGAGTCCGCGGAATCCAGACCCATCAGGAGCCGTTCCTTGGTGTCGGCCTTGCCGTCGCCATCGGTGTCGCGGACGAACCAGAAGTCCGGCGCCTGCATGACGACGATGCCGTCGCGGTAGAACTGGAAACCGGTGGGCGCGTTCAGATCATCCAGGAAGTGGGTGACCTTGTCGGCTTTGCCGTCGCCATTTGTGTCCTCGAAAATCAGGACGCTGTCACCGACGGTGCTCGAGGGAGTCCGCTCCGGATAATTACGCCAGACGGTGACCCAGAGGCGGCCCTTGGTATCCCAGGCCATCTGCAGGGGATTGATCAATTCCGGGAACTGTTCCTCGCTGGCGAACAGATTCACCTTCATGTGGGAATGGACGGTCATCTTGGCGATGGCGGCTTCGCCACCGAGGTAGACCGGTGATTTGTCCGGATTGGGACCGGGTTTGTTGGACTCGACCTTCTGGACCGGGGGCAGGTTGGAATCGTTCACCTTGTACTCGCCGCCCTGAGCCACGGCCCAGACGCGGGGATCGCGATTCGCGGTCATCACGTCGCGCTGTCCCATCTCCTGCTGCATGACCTTGTAGTTGGAGACGTACGGATCGGGCGCCTGGCGTTCGCTGATGAAGCCGCCCTTCTCGGGCTGGTAGGCGAGGGCGGAGCGGCCGCCGTACACGTTGTAGCCGTCGATTGTCCGATAGCGCTGATGCCACTGCCAGTTCTTCTCGTTCACGGCATCGCGCAGTTCATCCAGCGAGCCGGTGGGCAGGGGACCGCCGACCAAGGCTTCGAAGAGAACGGGTGCCAGGAGGCGGTCGCCTTCCTCGGTCAGGTGAATTCCGTTGAGGGTCAGGGAACGTTTCTGTTGCGCGGCGGCGGCGAACAGGCCTTGGGAGGGAGCGAAGAGGTCCACGAACTGAACGCCCTCCTGCTTGGCCACCGCGGCCATGGCGGCGGTATAGTCGGCCAGGTTCGCGTTATTGGCGGTGGGATCCGGCAGATTGGGATCCTGGTGCCGTTCGTTGGCGATCGGCGAAACCAGCACGATGCGCGGGGCGGCCTTGCCGGAGTAATTCTTGGCCTTGGTCTCGCGGATGAATTTTTCGAGATCCGCTTTGAAGCCGGGGAGACCATCGGGGCCCTTGAACGACTCATTGAACCCGAAGAAGCCAACGATGATGTCGGCTTTGACCCGGTTCAGCCAGTCGTCGGGCGTGCCGAAATTCTCGGACCGATGCCGGATGACGACTTCATCACCGGCGGCGGCGAGGTTGCGGACGACGAGCTTATGCTGCGGGAAGCGGGCATGCAGCAACGTCTCGAAATAACCCGAATGCTGCATCCGATCCGGCAACGCATTACCGAGGATGGCGATATGGTCGCCCGGTTTCAGTTCGAGGCGAGTGGGTGCCTGCGCCAACGCAAGGCTGGCGGCGACCACCCAACTGAGACAGACACGTGAGAACATCGAGGCGGAGCATAACGACTGCGTTCGCTCTGGAAACAGGCGAGTGTGCCTTCCAAACAAAAAGTATTAGAAACGGCGACTGTTTGAATTCCCGGCAGTGTGGGTGAGTCTGGCAGACTTCCCCGAGCACCCAGGCATTGGGGGATTTCCGTGGTCAGATTCCAAGGGGTGGTTATCATCCGACACCGCCGGCACTTTTTGGGGATCCTCCTGAAGGGAGCTGGCTTATCGCGTTTGAATCGGAATCGCACTGAGGGAAGGGATCGCCGGAATCGCCGAAACAAGGCGTCCGGTGGCGTTATTCGCCTGTTTCTGGCGAGCCTGCTGGCGGGGACGGCCCAGGGCGCGGACCTGCCGAAGGAAGCGACATCGGCGGAGTCCGGCACCGCCTTGGTGACCAAGTATTGTCTGGAATGCCATGGCGATGGGGCGCACAAAGGCAATTTCGCCCTGGACGACCTGATGCAGGCGGATCGGGCGCAGGATCGATCCGCGGAATGGACGAAGGTCTGGAAGACGGTGCGGCATGAATTCATGCCCCCGGCCGGAGCGGCCCGCCCTACGCCGGCGGAGCGGCGGACGCTGAGCCGCTGGCTGGAAGAGACGCGCTTGGGAATCGACCTCACGCGGCCGGATCCGGGCCGGGTCACCGTGCGCCGGCTGAACCGGATGGAGTACGAATATACGATCACCGACCTCTTTGGCGTCAATCTGAGCGCCGATCAGGACTTCATGAGTGATCGCTCGCTGGAGAGCCTGAAGTTGCGCGACCGCCTCCCGCCGGACGACACGGCCTTTGGGTTCGATAACAACGGGGATTTTCTCAGTCTATCGCCGGCCTTGTTGGACAAGTTCTTCAACCTGGCGGAGTACGTGGTGGATCACGTGATTTCGGTGAATGGTCCCCAGCACCCGCAAACGGATCTCGGGAAGGCCGGGTTCAAGGTGCAGCGCGAAGAGGCGACCCGTCGCGTGGAGCAGTTGCTGGAATTCGAAGTGGCCCGTCCGGGGAACTACCGCTTGGAGGTCCAGTTCACCGCGGGGAATTTTGCCGAAATCGCGGGCACCTTTGAATTTCAGTTTCAATCCGATGACCAGGTGTTGGCGCGGGATGAGGTGTTGATCGGCGGGCATCGGACCCACCGCTATGGGGGCGACGTGACGCTCGCCGCCGGGCGTCATCGCGTGCAGATCACGACGAAGCCGATCCACGCGGATGCCAAGGGGAAACTGAACTACCTGGAATTCCGTCCGCGCCTGCGCCTGGTCGGACCGGTGGGGCCTCCGGGGGTGGGAGTTTATGAATATCCGGAACCGCATCGGCAGATTTTCTTTCAGGGTGATGCTCCAGCGGAGGCACCGGCGCGGGCCAAGTACGCCCGGGCAGTCGTGCAGCGGGTGGCAGATCGGGCCTTCCGTCGGCCGGCGGACTCGCGGACGTTGGATCGGCTGACCGAGATCGTGCTTCAAAACCCCTCCTTTGAGGCGGGCGTTGGCCAGGCACTGACAGCGATTCTGTCGTCGCCCAAATTTCTCTTTCGGGCCGAGCAGCAACCCACGCCGGACGATCCCCGGGCGATCCATCCGATCGATGAATACGCTTTGGCGTCGCGCCTTTCGTATCTGTTCTGGTTGAGCTTACCGGACGCCGAATTGACCCGTCTGGCGGAGCAGGGGTTGCTGCGCCAGAACCTGGCGGCACAGGTGCAACGCCTGCTGGCGGATCCACGGTCCGAACGATTCTTCGAGGATTTTCCGGGCCAATGGTTGCGCACGCGCAATGTGCTGATGACGGCGATCTCCGTGGGGGACGGTCCCTTGAATCCCGTGCGTTTCGCCATGAAACGGGAAACGGAACTGTTGTTCGAGCACATTGTCCGGGAGGATCGCGACCTGTTGGAATTGCTGACTGCCGACTACACGTATGTGGATCGGAAGCTGGCGGAGTTTTACGGGTTGAAGAATTTCGCCGGGGAAGGATTCCAGCGGATCGCACTGCCGCCGGAGAGCCATCGGGGCGGCGTTTTGACGCACGGCAGTTTTCTGGTCTCGACTTCCAATCCGAACCGGACCTCGCCGGTGAAACGCGGGCTCTTCGTTTTGGAAAACCTTCTGGGCATCGAGATTCCGCCGCCACCGGCGAACATTCCGCCGCTGGATGCGGCTCAGGGCGGCGGCACCGCGCTCGCCACGGTGCGGGAACAACTGGCGGCGCATCGGCAGAACAAATCGTGCGCGGCCTGCCACGCGCACTTTGATCCGATCGGCCTGGTGCTGGAGAATTTCGATCTGGTGGGACAATGGCGCGAACGGGAGAACGGTGCCGCGATTGAAACCCGCGAGACGTCCATCGGGGGCGAGCCCCTGACCGGCGTGCCGGACCTGCGGAATCTGCTGGGGGTGCGCAAAGCGGAGTTCTATCGGTGCGTCACCGAGAAGCTGCTGACATATGCCCTGGGTCGCGGATTGGAGCCCGCGGACGCGCGGTCGGTCGACGGCATTGCGGACCAGGTGATGGCCGGCAACGGCCGTTTTTCGACGCTGCTGCAGGCGGTGATTGCGAGTCCGGCCTTCCAACTGCGTCGCGGCGATGCCGGTGAGGTGAAGTTGGCTCCACGGAGTTCCGTGCCGGTGGCACCGCCGCCGGAGCAACGCAAAGGCCGCCGACCCAAACCGCCGGTGACGTCGCAGTTGTCGGGTACCACCAATCGCACGCCGGAAAAAGCCGCCGCCCCACTTTCGGAAAAACCCTAACCACTTATGCGCCTACAACGTCGTTCCTTTCTGCGCGGACTCGGAGTCTGCGTCGCGCTGCCCACGCTGGAATCGATCCTGCCCGTGACGCGCGTGCTGGGTGCTGCGCCTGCGACGCCCGCCACCACGGCCAATGGCATGCCGCTCCGCATGGGGTTCGTGGCCTTCGCCAACGGCTCTCACTACGCCCAATGGGTGCCGAAGGGAGAAGGACGGGACTACGAACTGAACGAAGGCTTCCTCGCCCTGCGGGGATTGAAGGACAAGTTTCAGATCATTACCAACCTGGCGCACGATGCCGCCAATAGCTGGGGTGATGGCCCCGGTGACCATGCGCGCTCCGGGGCGTCGTTTTTGACCGGCTGCCACGCGTGGAAAACGCTGGGATCGAAGTTGCAATTGGGCTTGTCGGTGGACCAGATCGCGGCGCGTCAGGTGGGACAGCTGACGCGGTTGGACTCCCTGCAATTGGGCGTCGAAGGCGAACGGATGTACGGATCCTGCGACACCGGTTATCCGTGCGCCTACCAGTACAATATTTCCTGGGCCTCGGAGTCCCTGCCCCTGGCGCCCGAGCCCAATCCCCGGATCGTGTTTGAAAAACTTTTCGGCGGAAGTGGCGGGAAGGAACAGGAAGCCGCCCGGAAACAACGCATGGCCCGCCGGAAGAGCGTGCTGGACTTCGTGCTTGATGATGTTCGGACGCTGAATCGGTCCTTGGGCGCGAATGACCGACGGAAGGTGGACGAGTACCTGGCGGGCGTTCGGCAGCTCGAGCAGCAAATCGAAAAAGCGGAGCGGTTCAAGACGCCCGAGCCCGGCACCGGAATGGCGCGGCCCGCGGGCGTTCCGGAGGACCATGAGCAGCACGTCGACTTGATGTATGACCTGATGGCACTCGCGTTTCAGACGGATGCCACCCGGGTGATCAGCTACTGTGTCGCCCCTGAGGGCAGCAATCGCCCCTTCCTCAATCTGGGCATTCCGGAAGGACACCATTTTTTGACGCACCACCAGGGCAATATGGAAAAGATCCAAAAGGTTTCCCAAATTGAGCGGTGGTATATGGAACGGCTCGCCCGATTTCTGCGCACGCTCGACACGATGAAAGACGCGGATGGTACCTCGGTCCTGCACAACTCAATGATCGTGTACGGCTGCGGGCTCGGCGACGGCAACCGACACAACCACGATGAACTTCCGGTGGTGCTGGCGGGTGGCGGTGGAGGCACGCTGCATCCCGGACAACACGTCAAACTCAAAACCTCCACGCCGATGACCAACCTCTATGTGTCGATGCTGCAGCGGATGGGCGTGACGGCGGACCGGGTGGGGGACAGCAGCGGTCGGCTGGAAGAAATTTGAGCGGCTGAGCGGTTGGGGCGAGGGGCTGGGAGGCCTGTCCGCGACACCCCGGTGCGACCCGACCCGTGGGATTGCGGCCGCCGGGGCGACGGCGACCGTCGAATCAGGCCGGGGTAAGGCGGTTCTTCACGTGTTGCAACAACACGGCGAATGTCTCGTCCGGGGTCTGATGAGTGTTGTCGATACGGATCGCATCGAGGGCCGGCACCAGCGCACCCTTGCGGCGATTGACGTCCATCGCGTCGCGGGTCGCGCCGTCAGCCGTTACGTTGCCCCGATCGGACAGGCGTTTGGCCCGTTCCTTTTCGTCGGCTTCGAGGAAGAACTTAACGGGGGCCAGCGGGAAGACTTCGGTGCCGATATCGCGGCCTTCCATGACCAGGGGGCCGAACCGCACACAATCCCGCTGGGCATTCACCATGTAGTCCCGGACCTTCTCGATCTGTGCGACCACGGGCACGGCTTTCTCCACGCGATCCGTGCGGATTTCGGTGCCGGGGAAATAACCATTCACGTGCATCCAGGCCATGCCGTCGATGAGACGCATGTCGGCTTTCCATTTGCGCATGAGTTTGACCACGGCTTCCTCATCGGCGAGCGCCATCGGCTTTTCGCACCGCAGACCGTTTTCCAGGGCCCACCAGGCGAGGCTGCGGTACATGGCCCCGGTGTCCACGTAGGTGTAGTGCAACTCCCGGGCGAGCCGCCGCGAGAGCGTGCCCTTGCCGGATGCGCTGGGCCCGTCGACGGCGATGACGTGTGGCAGTTGCAGCGGGCTGGTGGCCGTACGGGGGGCGGAAGGATGGTTTTTCAAGCGGCAAAGAGATCGTTGGATTCCAAACGGAGGCCGGTCCGGGCGTCGCGGATCACGGCACCGAGTCCGTGGGGCGGTGGTTCGGCCAGTTTTTGGAAAAAATTGGGGAAGGTTTTCTTCACGCAGGCGGGATCGCGCAGGCGGATTCCGGGAACGCGCAGGCCGAGCGTCGCAAAGCACATGGCCATGCGGTGATCGTGATAGGTTTCAATCTCTGCGCCGTGCAGCGGACCGGGCGTGACCGTGAGGGTATCGCCCACTTCCTCGATGCGAGCGCCGCATTTGGTGAGTTCCGTGCGCAGCGCGGCCACGCGTTCGCATTCCTGCACCCGCAGGCGGCCGAGGTCGGTGAAGCGCACCGGGTGCGTCGCGAAGGGCGCGATGGTGATGCCGGTCATGATGGCATCGCCGAGATGGCGCTCCCGGGAAAGCTCCGCGGGCAGCGGCAGGAATCGCGGAAACTCCGCATCAATCTGCCAGCCGCTCACCGGCCAACCCCGGACCCGGACATCGCTCCCGGTCACGGTGCCGGCGGCCCAGAAATAGCTTCCGCCCGAAGCGTCCGGCTCGATCTCCAAGGTACCGCCGCGGTTGGGAAAGGTCGCGGCCAGGCGGGACGTCATCGCCACGTACGGTGCCTCCTCGGTGTCACCGGTACCGGCAGTCTGGATTTCCCAACCGGCGGCGGCAGCACTCAGGAGCAGGGCCGACGCGAACTGCGAGCTTTCCTCCATGCTGACCGTGCAGCGTCCCGGATGCGGGCCGCCGCGGCCATGGATGACGGCGGGCAGGCGGTTCGTGGCGGAGTCGACTTGGTATCCCAGCGCGCGCAGGGCCACGAACAATTCCGCCTGCGGCCGTTCGTGCATGCGGGGAACCCCGTGGAGCCGATAAACGCCCGGGCCGAGGCAGACGAAGGCCGAGAGGAAACGGGCGGCGGTTCCGGCATTGCCTACGAAGAGATCCAACGGCGCAGCCGCGGTGCCGGCCCGGGGAATCCGCCCGGCCAATCCTTCCACGGTGATCGTACGATTGGCGGATTCATGGGCGTCGGGAACGACGTCGACGTTGAACCCGAGTTGTTGCAGGCACGCCACCATGACCTGGGTGTCTTCGCTCCACAAAGCGCCCCGGAGGATGGTTCGTCCCGCTGCCAGTGCGGCCAAGATCAGGGCGCGATTGGTGATGCTTTTGGAGCCGGGCACGGTCACGAGGGCCGCCACCGGTTGGGGCAGGGGCTCCAGTTCAATCAAGGAGGGCAGGGGCATGTACGGTGAACGTCTCAGGGACAGGCGGTGCGGGCGGTGCGGGGTTCGAGGTGGGCGAGGGCCTGCTTGGGCGGACACCAGGCATCGCGCCTTTCCTTGGCCTGGCTGAAGTATTCCAACAGTCCCGGACCATCCCCCGCCGCCAGCAGATTTTCGAAGGTGAGCAGACCGTCGCGATGATCGCTGAGGGCGCGACGGACGGCGTCGCGATTCGCGAGGCAGATGTCCCGCCACATTTCAGGCGAGCCGCTGGCGATGCGCGTGGTGCTGCGGAATCCCGTGGCGCAGAGGTCCCGCTGTTCCGCGGGCTGTCGGGGATCCAGAACGAAGCGGGCCAGTTCGGCCGCAACGATGTGGGGCAGGTGACTGGAGCGGCTGACGAGGGTGTCGTGAGCCTCCGGGGTCAGCAGGAGAACCCGGGCGCCCACACCTTCCCACAGGGAGCGCACCCGGGCCAGCGCCTCCGGGACGGTGTGGGCGGTGGGGGTGATCACGCAGGTGGCACCTTCAAAGAGATCGGAACGGGAAGCTAGGACACCGGATTTTTCGCCACCGGCCATCGGGTGAGATCCGACAAAGGCGACGCCGCGCGCAGCCAGCAATGGTTCCAATTCGGACACGACGCTGGCCTTTACGGAGCCGACGTCGGTTACGATCGCGTTGGGCGGCACGGACGGGAGGATGCGCCGGGCCATGGCGGCCATTTCGCCCAAGGGTGTGCCGAGGACCACGAGGTCCGCTCCCTGCACAGCATCGGCGAGATCCAGCGTGGTGCGATCGGTGGCTCCCGCGAGGTCGCACTCTTTGATCGTCTCGGCGCGCCGGGCGAAGCCGACAACTTCCCGGGCGTGTCCCCGCTGGCGGAGCGCCCGTCCCAGCGAGCCTCCCAGCAATCCGACACCCAACAGCGCTACTTTCCCCAGTTGCACGCGCGAATCCTAGAAGGTGAGGAGGCGGGCCGTCCAAGAACGTCCGCACGCCCCGCGGAAAAAGCGGGAGTGCGGCACCGATGGGAGCGGGAACCGGAGCGGTTTCATTAACGCAAAAGCGGCCCCTTTGCGGAGCCGCTTCGGCAGAGTCAATGACTGGGTCCGGGCTTAGTCGCGCGGACTGTCATCGAACGAGCTGGATTCGCGGGGTTCGCGGGTGGAGTTGCCACCGAGAGCCCGATCCCGTTCTTCAATCGCCGCGCGGCGGCTCAGGCGAACACGACCCTTGTCGTCGACGCCGATGAGTTTGACCGAGATCTCATCGCCCACTTGGACGACATCCTCGACCCGCTTCACCCGCGCATTGGCGAGTTCGCTGACGTGCACCAGACCCTCGCGTCCGGGCATGAATTCGACAAAGGCACCGAAGTCCTTGATCGTGACGACCTTGGCGCGGTAGATGGTGCCGACTTCCAGGTCGCTGTTATCACCCCGGGAGCTGTCGCCACCGCTCTCGGAGCGACGCGGACCGCGGGAGGAGGAACTGCGATCACCGCGATCCGAACGTTCCGGACGCTCGCTGCGGACACTACGATCACCGTCGTCGGAACGGTCATCCCGTTCGAAACGATCCGCACGGACGGGTTCGACCACTTCGGCACGATCTCCGCGATCGGCGAAACGGCGGCTCGGTTCAACCCGATCCCCACGGTCATCGCGATCACCCCGATCGACGATGCGCTCGGTGCGTTCGCCACGTTCCGGCGCGCGTTCGCTGCGCAGGGGCGCGCGTTCGGAGCGGTCGCCACGGTCAACGGAGCGTTCGGGAGCCCGTTCGGGAGTCCGTTCGGGGGCCCGTTCGCCGCGGTCCGAACGTTCGGTACGCTCGGGGCGGTCGCCCCGGTCGGTACGTTCACTGCGCTCGGGGCGATCGCCCCGGTCAGGAGTCCGCTCAGGAGTCCGCTCGGGAGAGCGCTCGTAGCGATCGCCGCCGCGATCCGGAGTCCGTTCGGCCACCCGCTCACCCCGGTCGGGGCGTTCGGAACGTTCCGGACGCTCGGGGCGGTCCACCGGACGATCCACGCGTTCGGGACGCTCGGTCCGTTCCACGCGTTCGGCACGTTCGGGGGCTTCGGAGCGCACCGGACGTTCCACGCGTTCGACCCGTTCCACGGGACGCTCGCTGCGTTCGCGCACGGCGCGTTCCGGACGATCCGACCGTTCGGGCCGCTCGGGACGATCCGCACTGCGGACGGGGCGTTCGCCCCGGTCGCTCCGTTCCGGACGCTCGCTGCGCTCGGGGCGTTCCGACCGTTCCGGACGGACTTCTTCGCGGGGGGCGGCGCCAACCTGATCCACACTGGCGGCGGCAGCTTCACCGCGGTCCGCGAGGGCGGCCTTGCGGCTGAGTTTCACGCGGCCCTTTTCATCGACGCCGATGCACTTGACCGTGATTTCGTCGCCCATCTTGACGACGTCCTCGACCCGCGCCACGCGCTTGTCGGAGAGTTCGGAGATGTGCACGAGACCGTCCTGGCCGGGGAACACTTCGACGAAGGCGCCGAATTCCTTGATGGTGACGACGCGGCCCTTGTAGATCTTGTTGATCTCGATCTCGGCGCTCATGCCTTCGATCTCGCGGCGGGCGATCTCCATGCCTTCGGGAGTGACGGAGAAGATCTTCACCGTGCCATCGTCCTCGATGTTGATTTCGCAACCGGACTCGTCGACGAGGCGCTTGATGTTCTTGCCGCCGGGGCCGATCAGCATGCCGATCTTTTCCGGGTTGATCTTCAGGGTGATGATCCGCGGAGCGTACTTGGAGATCTCGGTGCGCGGCGCGGGTAGCGTCGCGAACATGTGCCGGAGGATTTCCAGACGGGCGGTGAACGCCTGCTGAACGGTCTGCTCCATGATGGCCAGCGGGAGGCCCTTCAGCTTGAGATCCAGCTGGAAGCCGGTGATGCCCTTCTCGGTGCCGGCGATCTTGCAATCCATGTCGCAGAAGGCGTCTTCCCAGCCGATGATGTCGGTGAGCAGCTTGTAGCGGCTGATCTGATCGTTGTCGTCGTAGTCGGTACAGATACCGATCGAGATACCGGCGACGGGGCGGATCAGGGGAACCCCGGCGTCCATAAGCGCCAGAGTGGCACCGCAGACGGAGGCCATGGAGGACGAGCCGTTGGACTCGAGGATTTCCGAGACGACGCGGACGGCGTACGGATATTCCTTCAGCGGAATGACTGGACGGACGGAACGTTCTGCGAGAGCGCCGTGGCCGATTTCGCGACGGCCCGGGCCGGTGATGCGGCCGGTTTCACCGACGGAGAAGTTCGGGAAATTGTAGTGCAGGATGAACTGCTTCTTGGTTTCGCCGCCGGTGTAGGAGTCGAACTCCTGGATATCATCACCCGTGCCGAGGGTCGCGAGACACACGGCCTGGGTTTCGCCGCGCTGGAAGAGCGAGGAACCGTGGGCGCGCGGGAGGATGCTGACCTCGCTGTGCAGCGGACGGATCTGCTCGTAGGTGCGGCCGTCGAGGCGCTTGCCCTGGTCGAGGATGAGGCTGCGAACGGCCTCTTTCTGGATGTAATACTGGGCGTCCTTGATGACGAAGTCGGAGACTTTGTCGGCGCCGTATTTCTCGGTGAGCTTGGTGCCGATTTCGGCAAACAACGTATTACAGGCGCCTTCGCGGGCCAGCTTGCCCGGGGTCAGGAGGGCGGTGACGATGCGGTCGCCGGCGATCTTCTTGGCGTCCTTGAGGATTTCCTCGGGCACGACGTTGGTGGTGATCGTCCGCTTGGTCTTGCCGACTTTCTGGGCCAGTTCTTCCTGGGCGGTGATGAGCGGTTGGATCGCTTCCTGGGCGAACCGCAGGGCCGCGATGAAATCGACATCGGTGATTTCGTTCGCCGAGCCTTCGTACATGACGACGTCATGCTTGTTGCCGACGTAGATGAGGTCGAGGTCGGATGCGGCCTGCTGCTCGTGGGTCGGATTGACGACAAATTTGCCTTCGACGCGGCCGATGCGGGCGGCGCCCAGCGGGCCGGCCCAGGGAATATCGGAAACCATCAAGGCAGCCGAGGCCGCGAGAATGGAGAGGATGTCCGAATCATTCTGTCCGTCGGCGGACATCAGGATGGACTGCACCTGGACTTCGTTGTACCAGCCCTTGGGGAAGAGGGGGCGGATCGGGCGATCCGTGAGACGGCAGGTGAGGATTTCCTTTTCGGAAGGCCGGCCTTCGCGTTTGAAATAGCCACCCGGGAAACGGCCGGCGGCGGCGGCGCGCTCACGGTAATCCACGGTGAGCGGGAAGAATTCCTGGCCGGGTTTGGCCTTGGAAGCGGCAACGGCGGCCGTCAGGATGACGGTTTCACCGAGTTGTACGGTCACCGCGCCATCTGCCTGTTTGGCATAGTGGCCGGTTTCAATGATCAGATCTTGTCCCCCGATGGGAACGATTACTTTGTGCGACATGTTAAGGAACGTCCGCCGGCCCCGAGGAACTTCAATCAACCTCCCCGACACGAGGATCGGGGGGAGTGAGTGAAATTTCCCGGGCTGACGGACTTACGACTACGTTTTTCGACACGCTTTTTTTCGAGTGGTTGCGGAGGGTGCGGGCGCATCGATGGCCACTTCCCCGGTCTTCCCACGGGAAAACCGTCCCGAACCAAAAGCCGAAGCCGGGCATCGAGCCCGGCTTCCTTTACCTACTTGCGGAGTTTCAGCTTCTTGGTGAGGCCCGTGTACCGGGCTTCATCCTTCTTCTTCAGGTAATCCAGCAAGCGGCGACGCTTGCTCACCTGCATCAGAAGGCCACGGCGACTGCTGTGGTCCTTGAGATTTTTTTGCAGGTGCTCCGTCAGGGAGTTGATACGGTCGGTGAGAAGCGCGACTTGAACTTCGGGAGATCCCGTGTCTTTGTCGTGCGTGCGGTTTTCCGCGATAAGTTTGCTTTTTTCTTGCATAAAGTTCCGGTGTCGGGCAGTCGTGACCGCCCGGTAATTCCGTTAACGAATAGCCACGCTAGAGGGAGAGGCGTGGTTGGCGCAAATGATGTTTTGATCTAAAACGCTGACGCCGAGCGGGTGATCCCGGTGATTGAATGAGCGATTCCTCCGTTGCCGCGTCCGTCCGGGCGGGATGGACCTTCAAATCTGTCGGCCGCCGCGCAGGCGGAGGATGCGACCGCAGCGCGAAGCGAGTTCCAGGTCATGGGTGACGAGCACGAGGGCGGTCCCGGCGGTGCGGTTCAAGTCGAACAGGAGATCTGCCACCATGGCGGCGGTATCGCCATCGAGATTTCCAGTGGGTTCGTCGGCGAAGAGTAATTTGGGGCGATTGATGAACGCCCGGGCGAGGGCGACCCGCTGTTGTTCGCCGCCGGAGAGTTGGGCGGGATAGTGGCCGGTACGCTCGCCCAAGCCCACCTGCACCAATCCAGCCCGCGCGGCGGCAATTGGACTGGGGCCACCGCGCAGTTCGGCCGGTACCAGCACGTTTTCGAGGGCGGTCAGCGTGGGCAGGAGTTGGAAATTCTGGAAGACAAAGCCGACGTGCTCGTTGCGAACCCGCGCCCGGCCGTCCTCGTCCAAGCGGCCCAGATCATTGCCGGCGAGTTCGATGGTACCCGAAGTGGCCACATCGAGACCGGCGCACAGCCCCAGTAAAGTGGTTTTGCCACTGCCGCTGGGGCCGACGATGGCGCAGGTTTCGCCCGGGCCGACGGAGAAGCTGACCTCAGCCAGGACGGTGAGATCGTGCGGCGGATTGCGATACGTCTTGGAGAGGGCGCGGGCGACCAACAACGACATGGCCGGGACGGTGCCGCATGAGGGCGCTGGGCGCATGTGGAAATCCCTGGAAAACGCTAAAGGGGCGGGGAGGCAAAACCGGACTTTCCTGTTCCGCCTTCGCGGGCCATGCTCCCCACCGTGACTTCACGCTTCGGTTCCCGACTCGATGCCCCGAGCGCCCGGACAGATTTGCGCGTCGTCGATCTGACGCGCGTTCAAGAGCTTTTCCGGCTGACCCTGACGGCCCGCTGGGTGGACCGCGTGGAAATGGAGTTGGTCAACCGGGGGGAGGGTTTCTTCCATGTCGGCGGCGCCGGCCATGAAGCCACCGCGACCCTGGCGGCTCATTTGTTGCCCGCCGATTGGCTGCATCTGCATTATCGGGATAAGGCGTTGATGCTGGCCCGGGGCGTGCCGGCGGCCCAATTTTTCCACAGCCTGTTGTGCACGGCGGCCTCCCATTCGGCGGGCCGCCAGATGAGTGCGCATTTGAGCGCTCCCGAACTGCACCTGCTCAGCCTCGTCGGGCCGGTGGGCAACAATGCGCTGCAGGCCGTGGGGGTTGCCCACGAAATCGGGGCCCGGACCGATACGTCGACCTCCGCTCCACGGCCCTTGGTGGTGTGCGCGGTGGGGGACGGCACCACCCAGCAGGGCGAGGTTTTGGAGGCCATTGCCGAAGCCGTTCGGGCGCGGCTCCCGGTGCTGTTTCTGGTGGCCGACAATGGGCTGGCCATCTCCACCCGGACCCGGGGGCAAACCTTCTTCGATCTCCCGTCCGGCCCGGCCGCGGAATTCTATGGCTGTCCGATTCACCGCCTGGAGGGCCGGGATCCCTTGGCCTGCGATGCGGCCTTTGCGGGAATTGTGGGGGGAATTCGTGCGGGCGGCGGGCCGGCGCTGGTGGTGATGCGAGTGGAGCGACTGACGCATCATACCAACGCGGATGACGAACGTCTTTACCGTTCCGATCCGGAGCGGGCGACGGCGCGGGCCGCTGGGGATCCTTTGGAGGTCCTGCGGGAGGCGTTGGTATCGCGCGGGGTGCGACCTGCGGAGTTGGCGGAGCTGGAAGTCGAAATTGAAGCCACGCTCCGGGCGGCCGCGGCCGAAGCCTTGGTGGCGGCAAATCCCCGGGCTAATTTGGATGCCCGGCCGCCGTGGAAAGAACGCTTTGCCCGACCGGGAACTGCATCCACGCCGCCCCCGATGGGGCAGACGCACACGCTGTTGGAGTCGATGAAGGCGGTGCTGCGAAACCAGTTGGGCGCGGATGGCCGGGTCAGTTTGTTGGGGGAGGACATTGAGGATCCCAAAGGGGACGTTTTTGGGCTGACGCGGGGACTGAGTCAGGCCTTTCCGGGGCAGGTGCGGAACGCGGCGTTGTCGGAGTCCACCATCGTCGGCGTCGGTATCGGCCGGGCCCTCGCCGGCGGGCGGCCGGTGGCCTTCATCCAGTTCGCGGATTTTCTGCCCCTGGCGTACAATCAGATCGCCTCGGAGCTGGGGTCGCTGTGGTGGCGCAGCTCGGGCGCCTGGAGTGCGCCGGTGATTCTCCTCGCCCCCTGTGGCGGCTATCGACCCGGCTTGGGACCGTTCCATGCCCAAACGTTTGAGAGCGTTTATGCCCACGTGCCCGGACTGGATGTTTGCATGCCCAGCACGGCGGAGGATGCCGCGGGATTGCTGAACGCGGCGTTTGCCGGCGGACGGCCCACCCTCTTCCTGTACCCGAAACTGCTGCTCAATGATGCGGCGGTGGCCATGAAACAGGCGCCGTCGGAAGCCTTCCTGGAACCGGGTCGCGCCCGACGGGTGACGACGGGCGCGGATCTGACGGTGGTTTCCTGGGGCGCGACGGTGCCGCTGTGTTTGCGCGTGGTGCGCTTTTTGGAGACGGCGGGGTTATCTGTGGAATTGCTCGACCTGCGCACGCTTTCCCCTTGGGATGCCGATGCGGTGGTGGCCAGTGCCGAGCGCACGGGAAAACTGCTCGTGGTGCATGAGGACAATCTCACCTGTGGTTTCGGCGCGGAGGTCCTCGCCACGGTGGCGGAGCGATCGGCCGTCGCGGTGCGGGCGCGGCGGGTCACGCGGCCCGACACGTATGTGCCGTGCAACTACGTGAACCAGCTCGAGGTGCTCCCAAGTTTTCCGCGAATTTTGACGGTGGCAGCGGAATTGTGCGGTCTGGAGCTGAATTGGATCCATGGGAACGAAGCGGCGGAGGCGGTGTATGTCCTGGAAGCGGTCGGCTCGAGTCCGGCGGATCAAAACGTAAAGGTGCTGGCCTGGCGGGTGCCGCAGGGAGCGAACATCGTGGCAGGCGATCTGCTGGCGGATTGTGAGGCGGACAAGGCGACGTTTGAACTGCGGGCGCCGGAGACCGGACGGATTTTTGATCTGATGACGCCCGGGGAAAGTGTCCCGATCGGCACGCCAATCGCCCGAATCCAGCGGCTGGCCGCGCATGTCGCGCTGCCGAAGCGGGTGCCGGTGGAGCCCCGACCCGAAGTGCGGGGACGCCGGGCGGGAGCGGTGGTGGTGGCGGAACCGGTGATGTCGGTTCCGAAGCCCTCGGCCACGGTGATCATTTCCGGGATTGCCTCGGCTTCCGGCGGGCGGCGGGTGAGTTCGGCCGAAATTGCCGCGCGGTTTCCCGGGCGCACGGAAGCGGACGTCATTCAGCGCACGGGGATCCAGTCGCGTCCGCAGTTGGCGGCCGACGAATCGGTTTTGTCGCTGGCCACCCGGGCGGCGCGGGACGTGCTGCGGGCGGAAGGGCTGACGTTGGCCGACGTTTCGTCGCTGATCGTCAGTACCAGCTCGCCGTTGAGCATCAGTCCCAGTCTGGCCTGTCGCCTGCAGCATGCCTTGGCCGTCGATGGTCCGGTCAAGGACCTCCCGGCCTACGACATTCTCGCCGCCTGCAGCGGTTACCTCTATGCGCTGCAGCAGGCATTTGATGCCTGTCAGAGCCGACCCGACTCGACGATTCTCGTGGTTACGGCGGAGGCAATGAGCCGCTTCGTGGACCCGGGGGATTTCGATACGGCCATCGTTTTTGCGGACGCGGCCACCGCGACCCTGGTGCATGGATCGTCGGCCAAATTGCCCGGGCGGGCGCGGCTGCAGCTGCATCGGCCGGTGCTAAGTGCCCGCGGAGAAGACGGTTCCGTGCTCAATCACGGCCGCTTGGAATGCCCGGGCAGCGACGGTGGACGCGGCGCGTGTTCGCCGGTTTACATGGATGGGATCAAAGTGTTTCCGCTGGCGGTCCGGCAGATGTTGGCGGTCTTGGAGCAGGCCTGTGCGGAGAGCCGGCTGAGCGTGCGCGATCTGGATGTGATCATCCCGCACCAGGCGAATGGACGGATTATTGAAGCCGCGCGGCATCGATTGAAGGACCGGCCGGAGCGGGTGTTGAATCGGGTGACCCACGCCGGCAACAGCAGTAGCAGCACGATTCCGCTGGTGTTGGCCGAACTGCTCCGGGACGGGCATCCGGGCGGCAAGGCGGGACTCTGTGCGTTCGGCGCCGGGTTTACGTTTGGTGCGGCGGTGGCGGAACTGCTGCCGTAAGGCCGCGGGTGGAAGTCGCCCCGAAAGCGGTCATCCGATGGGCGGAATTCCCGCTCGCCGGCTAACTGATCAACTCCCGGCGCACCTGTCCGTGGATATCCGTGAGTCGGAAATAGCGACCTTGGTATTTAAAGGTGAGATCTTCGTGATTGAGCCCGAGTTGATGGAGCAGGGTGGCTTGAATGTCGTGCACGTGGACGCCGTTTTCCGCGATATTGTAGCCGAAGTCATCGGTCTGACCGAAAATCGTGCCGGCCTTCACGCCACCGCCCGCCATCCACAAGGTGAAGCAGCGCGGATGGTGGTCCCGCCCGTAGTCGGTGGCGGTGAGTTTACCCTGGGAATAGTTGGTGCGACCAAACTCGCCGCCCCAGACCACCAACGTGTCGTCCAGCAGGCCCCGTTGTTTCAAATCCTGGACCAGCGCGTAGCCGGCGCGATCGACGTCGGCCGCCTGGCGGCGAATACCTGAGGGCAGTCCGCCGTGGTGATCCCAGCCCGGATGGTAGAGTTGAATGAACCGGACGTTCCGTTCGGCGAGCCGGCGGGCGAGCAAACAGTTGGCGGCAAAAGTGCCGGGTTTGCGCGCTTCGGGTCCGTAGAGTTCGTAGACACTTTCGGGCTCGCCGCGGGTGTCCATGACCTCGGGAACGCTGGTCTGCATACGGTAGGCCATCTCGTATTGGGCGATGCGGGAGTTGATCTCCGGATCCCCCACGTCCTCGAATTGCAGCGTCTGCAGTTCCGCCAATCGATCCAGCATTTGTCGGCGGCTGGCCCCGGAAATGCCCTCGGGATTTTTGAGAAACAGCACCGGATCCACTCCGGAACGAAAGAGCACGCCCTGGTGCAGGCTGGGTAGGAATCCATTGCCCCACAGCCGCGAATACAGGGGTTGATCGATGCGATCCTTGGAAACCAGTACCACAAAGGTGGGCAGATTTTCATTCGCACTGCCCAGTCCATAACTGAGCCACGCGCCGAAACTCGGTCGACCGGCGATCTGCGAGCCCGTCTGGAAAAAGGTGATGGCCGGATCGTGATTGATGGCCTCGGTGTTGACCGACCGGATGAAGCAGAGGTCATCGGTCATGCGGGCGGTCCACGGCAGGATTTCGCTGACGGTCATGCCGGACTGGCCGTGGCGCGCAAATTTGAAGATCGAACCCGCCATGGGCAGGGCCGCCTGATTCGCCGACATGCCGGTCAGGCGTTGCCCCCGCCGAACGCTGTCGGGCAGGTCCTCGCCGTTGCGTTGATTCAGGACGGGTTTGTAGTCGAACAAATCGAGCTGCGACGGACCGCCGCTCATGAAGAGATAGATGATCCGTTTGGCCCGGGGAGCGAGGTGCGTGGCGGGCAGGATGCCGGCGAAGGGATTGGGGACGGCACCCGGAGTGGCGGCGCGTCCCTGGTTCAACAAGCCCATCAAGGCGGTGCCACCGAGGCCCAGTCCGAAGCGACTGAAGAACTGGCGGCGATCCATGGCGAAATTGACGTGATGACAAAACATGGCGGGTGATGGTTGGTGGGTTCAACGGCGCACGAGACTCTCGTCGAGGTTCAGCAGGGCCTGGGCCACCACGGTGGCGGCGGCGAGTTGCGGCACGGGCAGGGTGGGATCATTGCGGGATTCGCCCGTTTTCAGCAGGGCCTCCGCGGCCGCGGCGTCCTTTTCAAAAGCAGCCAACTGTTCCGTCCACAGCCGCTCCAGGACGGCAGCCTCGCGGGCCGAAGGCAACCGGCCGGTGGCGAGACGGAATCCGTAGCGGAGTCGGGTGGGCATTTCCGTGCCGCCTTCGCGCCACAGGCGCTGTCCCAGGAAGCGGGCCGCTTCGAGGAACTGTACATCGTTCAAGAGCACGAGCGCCTGCAACGGGGTGCTGGTACTCTGGCGTTTGGCCACGCAGACATTGCGCTCCGCAGCGTCGAACGTGGTCATGGCCGGCGGCGGAACCGTGCGTTTCCAATACGTGTACAGACTTCGCCGATAAAGATCCTCGCCCTTTCCGGTATTGTATTTTCCGCCACCGGTGGCGGTCTCCCACAGTCCGTCCGGCTGATAGGGTTTGACGCTCGCGCCGCCCAGTTTCTCGACGAGCAGTCCACTGACAGCCAGTGCCTGATCGCGGAGCATTTCGGCGCCGAGCCGTCGGGCGGGGGCGTGGCTGAGCAGACGGTTCTCGGGATCAGCGGCGGCGGCCTCCGGTGTGGCGCGGGAGGACTGCTGATACGTTTCGCTCAGCACGAGCAATCGGCACAACGCCTTCACGTCCCAGGCCGCGACTCCCGGGCCGCCGCGAGTGAAGGTCCGGGCCAGCCAGTCCATCAGTTCGGGGTGCGAGGGTTGTTCGCCCTGCACCCCGAAATTATCGGCGGTTGCGACCAGACCGCGGCCGAAGAATTGCTGCCAGATGCGATTCACGGTCACGCGGGCGAAGAGGGGATTTCCCGGATCCAGCAGCCACCGGGCGAGGCCCAATCGGTTGCGGGGTTGATCGGCGGGCAACCGGGGCAAGGAACCGGGGACGTCGGCGGTCACCTCGTCACCGGGGGCATCGTAGGCTCCGCGTTTGAGGACAAAGGCGCGTTTGGGCTGGGGCAATTCCATCATGCCCATGGCTTCGGGAATGGGATTGATGAAGGCCGATTGCTCGCGCCGCACTTGTTGCAGTGCGTCACGCCGGGCGACGACGCCCGCTTCCTCATGGACATAGTGTCGAGCGGCGGCGGGATCGCTGGCGGGGATCGGGGTGGACTGCGCGAGGGCGGCGATTTCCCAGCCGGTCAGTTCGCGGGCGAAGCCGAGGAGTTCGGCCACCCGTCCGGCCTTGAACCCATTGTCCCGCATCCGGAAACCCAAGGTTAGCGGGGGCTCGTCGCCGCCGTAACGGATGTCCTTCCAAAGTCCGTCCCGCAGGATTTCCAATTCCTGCGGCGCGCCGTCGAAGTAGATGTGCACGCCGTCGGCGCGACTGCTGCCGTCGTAGGTGAACGCCAGCTGGTGCCAGGTATTTGTCGGCAGGGTGGCGCGGGTGCGCACTTTGAGGGCATTGCCCGGCCACATATGGTGCAAACCGACGGCGGCGTGGCCGTCCTCAAGGACCAGCTCGTAGCCACGGCTGGCGGCGTCCATCCAGGCCTTTGCTTTGTGCAGGACGGTGGCCCGCGGTGCGTGGGTGGCGAGTTGCAATTGGAGAACGAAGCTGAAGGGATCTGCCCGGCCGAAGGCCACGGCCGGCTCCTTGAGCGTCACTCCATTTTCACCGGAGAGTTCGATCGCGCTGGCCGGCGTGCCATCGGGTCCCGTCACGGCGATCGGGCCTTCCACCAGGTTCGCGGGCGCGTTGGTGGGTTGGGCGAGGTTGACGAATTGATTGGTGACGGGGTTTTGAAACCGCAGGTGCACCACCGCACCGGTGACGCTGGCGGCGTTCAGGGCGGGGGGATTGCGGCCCAGCCACGCGGCCAGCCCCATCCGGGCTTGGTTTTCCGCGGCCGCAAGCTTCTCCGCTCCGTCCGCCAGGGCCGTCCGCAAATCGACCAACTTTTGATCCTGCTCGGGCGTGGTCAGCAGCACCGTGGGTACCGGCATCGAGTCCGTGAAATACGAGGTTTGACCGGATTCATCGATGTTCTGAAAAAAGGCGAACAACCGATAGAAATCCTTCTGGGTAATTGGGTCGTACTTGTGATCGTGGCAGCGCGAACACTCCAGGGTCAGCCCGAGAAACGTGGTGCCGAAGGTATTGACGCGATCCACAATATAGGCCACGCGAAATTCCTCCTCGACGATGCCGCCCTCTTCGTTCTGTAAATGCAAACGGTTGAAAGCGGTCGCCAAACGCTGCTCCTGGGTGGCGTTCGGCAACAGGTCGCCGGCGAGTTGCCAGGTGACAAACTGGTCAAAGGGGAGATTGCGGTTGAACGCCCGGATGACCCAATCGCGGTACGCCCACATGGGTCGGTAGCGATCCGCTTGAAAACCGTGAGTGTCGGCGTAGCGGGCCAGATCCAACCAATCCACGGCCATGCGTTCCCCAAAACGAGGTGAGGCCAGGAGCCGATCCACGATGCCTTGGTACGCCGCGGGAGAGGGATCGGCGGCGAAGGCGTCGACCTCCGCCGGTGTTGGGGGCAGACCGGTGAGGTCGAGGGTCACCCGTCGCAGGAGACGGGCGGGATCGGAGTGGGAGGCGAGGCCCAGATTCTGTTGCTCGAGACGGTGCTGAATGAAGGCGTCGATGCCCGGGAGCGTGGGGCGCCGGGTGATGGGTGGGGTAATCGGCCGGGGGGCTTCAAAGGCCCAATGTTGTCCCCACTTCGCGCCTTCATTCACCCAGAGTTCGAATCGGGAAATCTGCTCCGGGGTCAGGGACCGACGTGAGTCGGGCGGCGGCATTAACTCTTCCGGGTCGTGGCTTCGCAGGCGGCGGATCAATTCGGATTCGGCGGCCTTGCCGGGGACGATGGCGGTGTGGCCGTCCTTGACGCGAAAGGCACCTTCCTTGGTATCGAGGCGCAGCTTTCCCTTGCGGGCCGGTTCGTCCGGGCCGTGGCAATGGTAGCATTTGTCGGACAGCAGCGGTTGGATCTCCCGGGCGAAATCCACCGGTGCCGCCGCGACTTTGACGCCCAGGGAACAGACCCACAGGCAAACCAGCCACCATCGTTGTTGGCGTACGCTCATAACCAAAAGGTACTCAATAATCTGGAGTGGACGTCCGGGCAGGCCAAAAATTTGGTCTATCCAAGGCTCATTTTTGCTCGCGCCTGGTTGCCTGGGAGCGGGCAAGAATTGGGGCCCCGGGGGGATGTTTCTCGCCTTACGGAATCACCCAGAAACTGCGGAATTGCAAATGGGTGCGCTTGTCATCGTCGCTGAGCACGAGCAGGCGGGGAGCCTCCGGCGGTCCGAAAACCGTCAGGGCTTCGGGATTGGACTGCTTGAAACCGGTGTGATCGATGCGCACCGCCCGGGATTCCCCGGGCTGCCAATGGTACAAGCGGGCCGTGCCGCCGCTGCCGGGACGACCGGCGATGCAGAACCATTCGCGACCCGACCACGCCAGGTCGCGGATGCCCAGGCGGTCCAGATCCAGAAGGACGGGGTCTCCGAGTCGCGCCGTCTGGCCGGCGATTACTTCCCGCGGATTTTTCAAAGGCACTAGAAGCGCGAGCCCCTCGGGAACGGGGCTGCGGAAGCCAATCAGCAACTCACCACCAGGAGCCGCCGCGAGGCCTTCGAGATTGATGCCGCCGTCATCCGGGGCATGGGTACTGGCTTCCGTCAGGTGAAAGCGCTTCAATTGCGGTGCGGCTTCAAGATCGATCAACAATCGCCGATAGGGCCGCCCCACCAGGCGCAGCTGGGGTCGACTGTCGTTGGTCACCAACTGGGTGGCGAATAGACGTTCCCGATCCGGGTGGGACCGGCCGTCCTTGCCCCGGCCATGGGACCCCAGCCAGAACGTGAGTTCACCCACCGTGGCCGCGCCCTCGAGATCCACTTCGCCATGCCGGCTGGCGAGGCGCAGCCAGGGACTGGCATCCAATTCCGTGACGCTCGGCCCCCCGGAGAGGGGATACAGCCGCAGTCGATTATCCTCGTCACTGGCGGCCAGGAAATAATCGGGACCGACGGACACAACCGCCGACGCGCTGGCCATGCCGGTGTGGCGGGTGAATTCGGGCGGCGCGCCCAGCGTGACGAGCGGCCGGGCAAACGGTCCGAGCAGACATATGATCACCCACCGCCAGCAAGTCGCCCAGAGCATGTCACAACCTGCGGACCCGCCGAGCCGTGGTCAAAGCCGGGACCGCGGATTGGCGATAAGCCGGCCCAGCACCTACGGTCGGGGGATGCCGGAGAAACTGTTGGACGAGATTCCTGTCACGACCCGCGAGCTGTTCACAAAGGGCGTGAGCGCATTGAAGAAGGACAATTTGGATTACGCGGTCACACTGCTCCTGCAGTGTGTGAAGCTCGAGCCCGGATTCTTCGAGGCCCGATCGGCGCTGCGGGCGGCGCAGCACAAGCGCACCGGCAATCGCAGCGGCGGATTCTTCCGCCGGTGGATAGGCTCAGCCAGTTCCCTCACCAAGGGCCAGCTCGCCCTGCGTTCGAATCCCTTCGACGCCCTGATGATCGCCGAGGAGGCGTTGAATGACGATCCCACCAACGAATCGGCGCATCTGCTGCTGGCCGACGCGGCCCTGGCGGCGGATTTGCCCAAGACGGCAATTCTTTCGCTGGAGATTGCCTTCAAGAACAAGCCCAAGGATCGGGTCCTGGCCGGTCAATTGGCCGATGCCCTGGGGGCGGTGGGGGATCGTGCCCGGGCGGAGAGGATTCTGCGCGACCTGCTTGCCGACGATCCGCATGACCCGACGCTTAACGAGAAGTTGAAGAACTTGCTGGCCACCCGGACCCTGGCCGAAGGCGGCTACGAGCAACTCGCGGATGGGAGCGGATCGTATCGGGATATTCTGCGCAATCCGGAGGAGGCCGTGGTGTTGGAGCAGGAGAAGCGGACGGTCAAGGATGCCGATGTAGCCGGCGGATTGATCGCCTCCTACATGGCGCGGCTGGAGAAGGAACCGCGGGACTTGAAGCTGCGCCGGGACATTGCCGATCTGCACCTCCAGCGGGGCGAACACGATCTCGCGGTGAAATGGCTGGAGAGTATCATTGAAGTGGGTGGCGTGCCGGATCCGGTGATCGCCAAGGCAATCTACGACGCGCGCCTGGCCCAGTTTGAGCAGCGACGGGTCGATTTGGATGCGGCCGCCCCGGAGTACGCCGAGAACACCGCTGCCCTGGAACGCGAGCGGATGCAATTCATGCTTGCCGATGCCCGTCGGCGAACCGATGCGAATCCTTCCGATTTGCATCTGCGCCACGAATTGGGGGAACTTTATTTACGGGCCGGCCGCCTTACCGAAGCCATCGCGGAATTGCAGAAGGCGCAGAACAATCCGAATCGCCGGATTCCCGCGATGAGTTTGTTGGGCCAGGCGTTTGCCCAGCGCGGCATGAACGACCTCGCGGCGCGGAAGTTTCAGGATGCACTGAAGGAGAAGCCCGTTTTTGACGAGGAAGCCAAGGACCTGCACTACCATTTGGGTTTGGTTTTGGATAAGCAGGGCAAGCGCGCCGAGGCGGTTGAGCACTTCAAAACCATCTATGAACAGGACATCGGTTACCGCGATGTCGCCGAACGGGTGGACTCGTACTACGCGAATCCGCAGTAAATCGCCGGGACCCGGCGGGCGGCGCTTTGGGCAGCGGAGCGCCGCCGCGTTTTCGCTCAATAGTCGTACAAGCCCGCATCCTTGGTGTAACCGCCACCGCCACCGCCGGATTTGTCGCCACCCATGAAACCGTCAAAGACGTCGCCCATGTCTTCTTCGATCTTCTCCGGATCCTCGCCGGCTTCGAGTCGTTTGATGGCGGTCTCCATTTCCTTGGGCATGGCGTCGGCGGGGAGCATGGCTTTCATCTTCCGCAGCATGTGAGCCATGTGCCGGGGATTATTCTCGTCGAGATGATCCATATCCCGCTCCAGCTCCCCCATGGCCTGCGCCACCCGGGGATCATCGAAGTCCGGCATCCCCTCCGCCGCCGGATCGCCGCCCTCTCCGCCGGCTGCCGCCGGCTCCGGGGCACCCTTCAATAGGGCAAAACGACTGAGTTCCTTGGTCAGCTTCCGGGAACCGCACTGGGGACAGGCGGGCGTGCCCTCCGGCTGGATCCGGCGCGCGAGGAAACTGTAGATTCGACGGCACTTCGGACAGGCGAACTCGAAAATTGGCATGGTCCAAGTTGTCCGCTTACCGCCCTCGCGCAAATGCCCCGGCGGCGGATCGGCAGCGGCCCCGGAGGGTTGACTGGCGCAGACTTGGATGGGCCGCCTAGGTTGGGGAAATGCGAGTTGTGAAATCACCGAAGGCGCTGCAGCGCCTGGCGACCCAAGCGCGTCAGGCGGGTCGCCGAATCGGTCTGGTACCCACCATGGGATATTTGCACGCCGGGCATCTCAGCCTGGTCCACGAAGCCCGTCGCCGCGTCGGGGCCGATGGCCTGGTGGTGGTGAGCATTTATGTGAATCCGACGCAGTTTGCGCCCACCGAGGATCTGGCCCGTTACCCCCGCGATTTTCGTCGGGATTCGGCCCTGTGTCGGGAGGCGGGCGTGGATGTAATTTTCGCTCCCACCGATTTGTACGGCGGCCGGGCGACCGGGAGGTACAGCACCTACGTGGTGGAAGAGCAGCTAACTGCGGGGATGGAAGGGGCCAGTCGGCCGACGCATTTTCGGGGGGTCACCACGGTCGTCGCCAAGCTCTTCAATTGCGCCCTGCCGGATATCGCGGTTTTTGGTGCGAAGGATTGGCAACAAGCGGCGGTGGTGCAGCGCATGGTGGAGAATTTGGATTTCCCGCTGAAGTTGATCATTGCCCCGACCCATCGGGAGTCGGACGGGCTCGCCTTGAGTTCGCGCAATAAGTTTTTGGATCCCCAGCAACGGGCGCAGGCGACCGTGCTCTGGCGGGCTCAGAAGCTGGCGCAGGCAAGAGTTCGTCAGGCGGGGCGGGGCGGTGTGCCGGTCGCGGAATTGAAGGCGTTCATCGCGGCACTCGTGGCCGCCGAATCCGCGGCCCGACTGGACTACGCGGAATTCTTCGACCCGAAGTCCCTCGTTCCGGTGGAGACTGTGGTGAAAGGCGTACATTTCGCCCTGGCCGTCTTCTTTGGATCCACCCGCCTCATCGACAACGGACGGATGTAATCGGCGACGCGACGTGGGTTCGTTGATCGTCGCCAACGGGACTCAGACTTCGTCCCGAAAACGTTCCAGGGCCCGGCGATCCCGTTTGGTCGGCCGGCCGGCGCCCCGCAGTCGGACCGCCACTCCGGTGAGTTCGGCAGTGCGCGGCCGGACGAGTGCCTCCGGGGGTGTCAGGTCCTCGGCGAACTCGGGGACCCGCGCAGCCGGGACGCGGGCGGTGGGATGCCCCCGCACTCGGTACGTGCGCGTGATATCTCCCGTGCGGGCTTGAATCTGCTGACCAGGTTGCACTTCCCGGGCGGGTTTGGTCACGACTCCGTCGACCGTCACCCAGCCGTGTTTGATGGCGTCGGTGGCCAGTGTGCGCGTGCGGTACAAGCGCACGCTCCAAAGCCATTGATCCAATCTCATGCGCGTTCGGGTTCCGTCGCTGCAGCTCCGGTAGCTTGCGCCTGGCACTTGGGGCAGAGACCGAAGAATTCCAGCCGATGGGTCACTTGGGAAAATCCATGGCGCCGCGTCAACTGCTGTTCGAAATCGACCGGAAAGCAACCTTCCACCTCCACGATCGCCTGACAGCCCGTGCAGACCAGATGGTGGTGATGATGGTCGGCAGCGTCCGCCATCAGTTCCCAGCGGGCGGTGCCGTCGCCGATGTCCACCCGGTTTACCAGCCCCATTTTCAGCAGCGTATGGATGTTGCGGTAGACCGTGGCCAGATCGCATTCGTCCGCCAGCAGGGTGTGAATTTCGCGATTCGTCAGCGGCGAGGCATGTTGCCGCAGGACATTCAGAATGGATTGCCTTGGACCGGTGATTTTGCGGTCGCCGGCCCGGAGCTTTTCGGTCAGGTCCGTCAACGCCGGCTGGATCAGCCGATGCACATGGCCATGCTCGGTGCAGGGACGGTTCATCGAAGAGGTATAGCGGGTTGCCGATTGGGAGGTGTCGAGGCGGGTTCCCGGCGCCAGCGTCCCACCAGAAAAGAGAGCACGAAAAGCGCCGCCATGGTCAATGTGACGGTCGGACCGGACGGGAGCGACAATGGATACGACAACGCCACTCCTCCGACCGCGCCGATCCAACCCAAGGCCAGGCTGAGGAGGATCTGCTGGCGGAGATTGCGGGCCACGTTGCGGGCGGTCGCGGGGGGGATGACCAGCAACGAGGTCACCAGCACGATTCCCAGGAGTCGAATGGTCAGCGCCACGGTGACGGTTAAAACCAGTACAAAAATATAGTTCATCCACCGTACCGGAACGCCGGCGACATGGGCCAGATCTTCACTGGCGGTGAGCAAGGCCAGGCGGGTGAGATTGACGAACAAGAACGTCCCCACCACCACCGTCACCACGGCGGCCCAGCTCACGTCATTCCAGCCGACGCTCAAAATGTCGCCGAAGAGGTATTTATCGAGGTCCTGCCAGCGACTGCGCTGGAGACTCAGCATGACGATTCCCGCGGCGACGGACGTGCTCAGCAGCACGGCCATGATGGTGTCGTTGAGCAGGTCGGTCCGTTCCTTCAGCCATAGAATGAGCAACGCCACGCTGGAACAGACCACCAGCACGGGCAGCGTCGGATCCTGGAATCCGAGCAGGAAACCGCCGGCCACGCCGGCCATGGCGGAGTGGGCGACGGTATCGCTGAAGAACGACATACGGCGGGCGGTAACGAACACCCCCAGCAGCCCGCAGAGCGGGCCGAGCAGCCAGGCGACCAGCAGGGCGCGTTGCATGAAGGCGTCTTGAAGAAAATCGGGCATTGAAGTGTGGTCCCGGGGGCTCGGGGGTCAGGAATGGGGTGTCGCAGGAGTCATCCGGTTCCTGATTCAACGCGCCCGAAACTTGATGGGCGCTTCCTTGGGGGTGTGATGATGATGGTACGACGTCACGTGCAGACCGTAGGCTTGCTTCAGGGAGTCGGAGTCCATGACGTCGTCCGGGCGCCCTTCGCAGCAGATGACCCCGTTCAGGGCGAAGACCCAGGAGGCGTGTTTGTAGACCATGCCGAGATCGTGCGAGACCAGGATCATGGTCAGGTGTCGACGCCGGTGAATTTCCGCGATCAACTCGTAGAAGCTGGCTTCGCCCGGGGTGTCGACTCCAGCCGTGGGTTCGTCCAGCAGCAGCAACTCCGGATCATTCAGCAGGCTGGAGGTGATGAGCAGGCGTTGGAGCTGGCCGCCGCTCAAACCCGCGACGGGACGATCAAGGAGATCGCCGATGCCAAATTCGCCGATCGCAGCGAGGAGGGCTTCGTCCGTCCGGCGCCGACTCTGCCAGAACCAACCGCGGGTCGCGCGCAGCCGCAAGGCCAGAAATTCGCGGACGCTGAGGATGAAGCTCCGATCCAATTGGAGTCGTTGCGGCACATAGCCGATGCGGCGCAAGACGGCCGGCCCGGGCGGTTGACCCAGGAGCAATACCTCCCCGGCATCGATCCGTTGCAGTCCGAGCAGGCAGCGCAGGAGCGTGGTTTTTCCGCAGCCATTGGGACCGATCAAGGCCACCAGTTCACCGCGGCGTACGTGCATGTCGATGCCCCGGAGAACCTCGGTATCGCCGAGGCGGATGCGCAGTCCGCGGATATGCACGGCGCAATCCGTCGGATGGGGGCGCGAGAGCGGAGCCGCCATGATTATTTCAAGGCCTCCGCAAGGGTGGCCAGGTTGCGCCGCATGCCTTGGAGGTAGAAATCGGGTTGGAGCGGACCGGTTTCGAGGACGTCGAGTTCGGTGAAGCGGATATTCAGGTCCTGGGACAGTTGTTTGACGAGCCGCGGTTCGAATTGTGGCTCGGTAAAAATGATCCGGATATTCCGGCTTTTGATCACCCGGCTGAGAGTGCTGAGGTACTTGGGCGAAGGCGAGACCGACGGGATTTCCTCGACCACCCCAACGAGTTCAAACCCGTACCGCCGGATGAAGTACGGAAAGGCGTCATGAAAGGTGACGATCGCCTTTTGCGAAAGGCGCGCGCTTACTTGGCGGAAGTCGCGATCCAATTCGTCGAGCTGGAGGAGGTACGTCGCGGCGTTCTTGCGGTAAACGGCCGCATTCACGGGATCGCGGGTGCAGAGAGCCGCCAGAATACTCGAAACGCCGTGGCGGGCGTAGACGGGATCCAGCCACAAATGCGGATTGGGTGACTCGTGGGCGGCTTCGTGATCGTGTCCAGCGTGCTCCCCCGCCCGGGCGGATGACGGGTCCAAGGACAATTCGGGCAGATGGTAAATGAATTCCGACTTGAGCCCGTCCGTGGTCCGGATGATCCGGTTGGTGCTGCCTTTGGCCGTGTTCTTGAAGGCCCGCTCGAGCCACGATTCGATGCCCAGGCCGTTGATGATGATCAGATCGGCGTTCTGGACCTTCTTGAGGTCAGGCGGACGGAACTGGAAATCGTGCGGTCCCACGTTGGCGGGCAACAGGTTCTCGACCGTGGCGCGGTCGCCGATGATGGAGGCCGTCCAGCTGTAGAGCGGCGCGAGACTGGTGAGAATTCGCAGTCGGGCCGGCTCCGCGCCGGAAGCGTCGGATGGAGCGATCCATCCGCACAGTAAAAAGCACCATCCCCACCAACGAAGCATGGTGCACGCTACCCAACCACCCTCTAGCTGCAAATGAATTGCATTCTTAAGGCGGGATGGGGGTGGATCGACGGGTGCCAGGGTGCGGGTATGCGGGTTCGTGACGCGGCCGTGCCTTTCGTTCAAGGTGGGGCATGGCGTTCGTTGATCAGGTGGTGGTGATGCTCAAGGCTCCACGCCCGGGCTGGGTGAAAACCCGGCTGGCGCAGCGGATCGGAGTCCTGGCTGCGACCGAGGCCTATCGGAGCCTGGCGATGCAGGTATTGGCGAATCTGCCGGACCTGCCGGCGGTGGAGTTGCGTCATGCGCCGGACGATGCCTCCGCGGAAGTGGCACCATGGTTGCGGTCGGGGTGGACCCTTGCTCCGCAGGGCGACGGGGACCTCGGGTCGCGCATCGTTCGGGCGTTTGCGGAGCACTTTGCGGCGGGGGCGCGGCGGGTGGTTGTTTTGGGAGCCGATTGTCCGTATGTGACGGCGGAGGATATTTCGGAAGCCTTCAACGCTCTGACGAAGGTGGATTTGGTGCTCGGTCCCGCGGTGGACGGGGGCTATTGGAGCGTGGGTTTGACGGTTCCGCGTCCCGAGTTGTTTTCCGGGGTGGCGTGGAGTACGGCTTTGGTTCTGGCCCAAACCGAGCAGCGGGCGGCAGCTCTCGGGATCTCGGTGGCGCGACTTCGGACGCTTTCTGACGTGGACACCGAGGATGACTGGCAACAGTGGCGGGAATCCCGGAGCTGCCCGTGAGGTCGTTGGCCTGACCTCCTGGAGTCCATTTCCTACGGGGATGCCCGATCGGGGCTGACGGAGACCGCACATTTCCCCCGCACTTCCGCTGTCGTCCGGGATTCTGTCTTACACCGTTGGGGGGAGATGGCGGAACAGTTTTGGATTGTTAAACAGGAGCCGGAGAAGTACGCGTGGTCCCAATTTGTCGCGGACGGCTCCACGGCGTGGACCGGCGTGCGCAATTTTCTCGCGCGAAACCATCTTAGGGCCATGCGGGTCGGCGACTCGGTGTTGTACTATCACAGTGTCACCGGCAAGGCCGTGATGGGTATCGCCCGCGTCCGGCGGACGGCCTACCCGGATCCCACGGCCACCGAGGGTGATTGGTCCTGTGTGGAGCTGGAACCGTTCAAGCCCCTGACGGAACCCGTGCCGCTGGCCAGCCTCAAAGCGGATCCCCTCACCGCGGGCATGGCGATGTTGCGCCAGTCGCGCCTGAGTGTTTCGCCGCTGACTCCCGCGGAATTTCACCGGATTGTGCAAATGAGCGAGTCCGGGGCGACACCGAATACCGGTGCCTCGCGCGGGCGGGCCACCGCGACGGTGGGTGCGTCGCTGAAGCGGAAAGGATCAAAATGAATCTCGAATTATCCGGCAAGGTGGTGCTGATCACGGGGGCGGCCCGGGGCATCGGGGCGGCGACGGCGCGGGCGTTTCAGGCGGAAGGTGCGCGGGTGATCGTCGTGGATCGCGACGGCCCCCGGGCGGAAGCGCTGGCGGCAGAGTTGGGTGGGCGGGCGCTGATAGCGGATCTCACGGACGATGCAGCCTGCGGGCGGATCGTGGAGGCCACGGTGGCGGCCGAAGGTCGGCTGGATGTTCTGGTGAACAATGCCGGTGTGAATGACGGGGTGCCGCTGACGGCCCCGCCGTCGGAGTTTCTCGCCTCGCTGCGGCGCAATCTGCTGCCGGCCTATGCCCTCACGCATTTTGCCCGGCCCCACCTGGTGGCGGCGCGCGGTGCGATTGTGAACCTGGGCTCCAAAGTCGCGGAAACGGGGCAGGGCGGCACCAGTGGGTATGCCGCCGCCAAGGGGGCGATGTTGGCCTTGACCCGTGAATGGGCGCTGGCTTTGGCGGACGATGGCGTCCGGGTGAATGCGGTCATTCCGGCCGAGTGTGATACCGATCAATATCAGACGTGGTTCGCGGCGCAGCCGGATCCGGCCGCCGCGCGGGCCAAGATTGCGGCCCTGGTTCCGCTGGGCCGGCGTCTGACGACCCCCTTGGAGATCGCCTCCGCCATTGTTTGGCTATCGTCCCCGCGGGCCGGGCATATCACCGGACAGTTCTGGCACGTGGACGGTGGCTACACGCACCTCGATCGGGCGGCGACGGTCGGGCACAAGTGGTGAGGTGGGAAAGAACTGCATGCGTGACTTGGTGGAAGGATTTCTCGATCATCTCCGGCTGGAGCGGGGCCGGAGTGAGCACACGCTGAAAACGTACGCGCTCGCGCTCTACCGGTTTGTGGATTGGGCCGCCGCTGCTTCGGTGGGAGTGGTACGAGTGCAGGCGGTGACGCCGGATCACCTGCTGCGGTTTCTGGAGTTCGAGCGTGCCCGGCCGTTGTCGGAGAAGGCGCGGGGGCAGCGATTGAGTTCGGCCAGCCTCTACTTGCAGGTCGCGGCACTGCGGGCCTTTTTCAAGTTTGCCGAGGATGAAGGGGCCCTGAAATCCAACCCGGCGGAAAACCTTTCGTTGCCGCGCCGCGATCGCACGCTGCCCAAGTCCCTCACCCCGGCGGAGATTGAGAAGGTGCTCCAACCACCGCCGGTGGTGACACCCGAGTCCCTGGCGACCCACGCCATTCTGGAACTGGCGTATGCGAGTGGATTGCGCCTGGCGGAATTGCGGGGCCTGCGGCTGGAACAGTTGAATCTCGAGGCCGGCTTTTTGACGGTGCTGGGCAAAGGCAACAAGGAGCGCCTCGTCCCGGTGGGCCGCCGGGCCGTGACCGCGCTTCAGCAGTATCTGAGCAGCGGGCGGCCGGAGTTGGTGACGGCCCGCTCACCCTCGCAGGTTTTCCTGACCCGCCGCGGCACGTCGTTTGCCCATGTGACGATGTGGCTGCGCTTGAAACAGTGGTTTGTCCGGCTGGGGCTTAACCGAAACATCACCCCGCACATGCTGCGTCACAGTTTCGCCACGCACTTGATGGAACATGGGGCGGACCTGCGGTCCATCCAGGAATTGCTCGGCCACGTGAGTCTGGCCACCACGGAAAAATACACCCACGTCGCCGGTCAACGCTTGCGCGAAGTGCATGACCGGTTTCATCCCCGGGCCTGACTGCACATTACCGGAGCGTGCGTTGGAGCCACTCGGAGGTGCGATCGGGCCAGGTGGTGACATTGTTCGCCGTGCGTCGCAGGCCGTAGCCATGGCCCCCTTCGGGGTAGAGATGAAGTTCAACAGGTAGCTTGGCCTGGTGCATCGCCAGATAATAATACACGACGTTTTCCGGACGAACCGGATCGTCACCGGCCATCACCAGAAACGTCGGTGGCGTGTTGCTGGAAAGCGTGACGGCCGGCGTCAGTTTTCCGGGATTGTCCTTTTCGGTCAGGTAGGCGGGGTAAATGAGGATGTTAAAATTGAGGCGCGTGGCCGCGTTGGTGCCGGTGGCGGCGAGGGCGGCGCAGAGGTGGCCCCCGGCGGAGAAGCCCAGGGCGCCGATGCGGTCCGGAGCGTAACCCCACTCCTGCGCGTGCTCGCGCATCCTTCCCAGCGCCTGCTGGGCGTCCGCCAGCGCGGCGGTGTGGGCCGGTTGGCCCGGACGTTGGGGGACCCGGTATTTCACCAGCCCGGCGGTAATGCCCTGCGCATTCAACCACTCGCAGACTTCGGTACCCTCGAGATCCCAAGCGAGAATGTGATAGCCGCCCCCGGGAAAGACGAGCACGGCAGTATCCTTAACGAGAGCCGGTACGCCGGGGCGCGGCCGGTAGACACTCAGTGTGGGTCGGGTGATGTTGCCCAGCCGGATGACCCGGCGACCCGCGACGAGGTCGCCGTTGGCGGGAGTGGTGTCGCGTTCCTCACCCCAAGGCTGGGGTGAAGGATCGCCGGGGGCCACTTCAACGGGCCAAAGGGGAACGACAACATCGGGTTCGGCGGCCACGGTGAGGCCGCCGGCCAAAAGGAGGACGAGAAGGCGAGTCAGGGACACAGAGGAAAAGCTGTCGTAGATCTGCGGCGGGGGAAGCTAAATCACGGGCGGTTTGGGGAGGGCCATGCGGCTCGATCTTCCCAACCCTCCGGCGAAACCTCCACTTCGGAGTGGTGTTGATACGCCCTATGCGACATGGTTGGGGCATGAATTGGTTGGGGCGACGGCGGTGCGGAACAGTGCGCGGGGTGGCACTGGGCGCGCTGGTTTGGCCGTTGGTGGCGCAGGATGTGCTGGTAATTCCGCCAGCGGGGCAGCCAACAGTGACGGAATCGGCCGGTGAGGCGCCGTCCGACACTCCCCCGGCGGTTCCAGTGAAACCGCCTGCCGGTAAATCGGAATACGCCCGGAAGATTTCGGTCCGGAACGCGTTCGCCTTGCAGGATCCGGTTCCGGTGACGCCCCCCACGCCCCCGCCGGCGCCGCCGCCGCCGCCCGTTCCTAAGAGTGCGGTCCAATTGACGGGTTTTTCCCGCTGGGGCGGTGAACGCAAAGTTTATCTGGTGGTGACCAAACCCGGTGCCAAGGGTCCGGATTATTTCGATCTTCGCGAAGGGGACGAGCGGGCGGACATCAAGGTGCTGCAGATTGACGAGCGCAATGAGACTGTGCAGATCGTTAACACCGGGGTGGAGGAAACCCTTAATTTCAAGGACAACGGCGCCAAGGCGGCGGCCGGTTCCGTCCCGGTTCCCAACGTCGCCGGAGTGCAGCCCGGGGCCATCGTGGGGCAGGGTGTGCCGCCTCCCCCGAACATGAATGCCAATAATCGATTTGGCGGGAGTGGCCCCACGGTTGTGGGCCGCGGCGGCGTGGTGGAATCCAATCCGGGAAATCCGGGGGGCAACGCGGGTGCCCAACAAGTTTTCCCCAATAACACGGTGCCCCACATCCAGGTGGGCGGAGGATCGGAGATTCCGGCAACGCTGCCGGTCATCAGCGGTCAGAACGGTCAGAATCCTACCCTCAATCGTTCCCGTATTTTCAATATTCCACCGCCGCCGTTGCCTCCGGTTCAGTAAGGGCGGCAGCGTCGGGGAGGCGTTGCCTGCCAAACCTGCGGTCCGACTAGGTTTTGCGCATTGCCTGGGGACGACGTCGCGGCGCGGTGGGAGCGGGAGCAGGGTTGGCTGTGCCGGCCAGTGCGTTAATTTGGGCCGCGGCAAAGGCGCCACCAAAGCCGTTGTCGATATTCACCACCGTGACGCCGGAACCGCAGGAATTCAGCATGCCCAGCAGGGCGGCCAATCCGCCAAAATTTGCGCCGTAGCCCACGCTGGTCGGAACGGCGATGACGGGTCGGGAGACCAGGCCGGCCACCACACTAGGCAGGGCGCCTTCCATCCCGGCCACGACGATCGAAACATTGGCTGCCCGCAGGAGGTCGATGCGCCGCAGGAGTCGATGCAGTCCGGCAACGCCGACGTCCGTAATACGTTCCACGCGGTGCCCCAAGAAGGTTGCTGTGACGGCGGCTTCTTCCGCGACCGGCAGATCGCTGGTGCCGGCGCAGACCACGGCCACGTACCCGGCGTGTTCCGGGGCCGGTTGACGGACGATGGTGACGCAGCGAGCGGTGCGATGGATCTGCGCACTGGGGAAGCGGCGCTTCAGGGCGCGGCTGTGCTCGGGGCGCACGCGTGTGATCAGCACCCGTCCATTGGCGGAGAGGATTTGTTCAGCAATGGCGACAACCTGGGCGGGAGTCTTACCTTCACCATAGACCACCTCGGGCGCGCCGGTTCGGCGCAGGCGGTCCAGATCCACCGTGGCAAAACCCAACTCGGCCTCGTCCCCAAGCGTATTCGACATGTCGGATACTGTTCGCTAAGGCCGGAGCGGGGCTAGCGAAAGGCGACGGATTTGGTCGACCGATTGATCCGGCCTCCACGGGGGGCAAGCCCCAGCGGTTCATCGTCGCGGCTCACCGGCGCTGACGCTGGCAGGTCCGCTCAGATCCTACCGTTTGACGAGTCGAAGGCGCGCCTCCCGGAATAACGCTTCCTCTTCGGGACTGCGCGGAAAGTTGGCGCCGAGCGCAAGATAGCGGCTGGCCTTCGCGACGTCACCGGCGGCTGACAGAACGGTCCCATAGAACCAAGCCAAGGACGGATCTTCGCGGGTGGGGATCGGCAGCGACTCGAACAACGGCACCGCTTCGCGGACGCGTTCCTGTCGCCAGAGACTTAGAGCACACGCTCTTACAGCCTCGGTGGCCAAGGGCGGCTGCCGGCGCAGAATCTCCACCAGTTGGGCGGGGTCCGGTTCGGTAACTTCCAGGAGCAGCCCCAAATAGGCTACTTCGGCCAAGGCCAGTCGATCCATGGGATGAAATTCCAAGCGGCGTCGGGCAACACGAAAGCGGCCGTGGGCGTCGGTGCGCTGACGGTAGAGCACCGACAATTGATCGAGAGCCCGCCCGGGGTCGTCCGCCGCATTCGCCAACGCCCACCAGGAAGATTCGGCGAATTGGGGGAGATTCCATTCCGCGGTCCAGTTGGCCAATCGCTCCAGCCGCGCCGGGTCGCTGCTGGCGGATTTCAAGGCTTGTGCCCAGAGCGATTCCGGCGCGCCCGGAGGGCGCAGCTCGGAAGGTCCCCTCACAAGGGCCAGCGCGTGATACCCCATTCGGAGTGGCTCATCATTGGCCCAAGTCGGATCTTTGGTCCAAGCGCGCAGGGCGAGCCAGTCACTGCCCTGCGTTTCCAATTGAGCGATAGCCAATGCCGTCGGGCGCACCTTGCCGATTTCCGGTGGCAGGGCGGTGGCCCAAAGCAAGGCCTCGCCGCCCAGCTTTTGCCGCCCCATCCATTCCACTAAATGGCCGGCATTCAGGTCCGCGGGGGAACTCGGCCCGGGGCTGGCGACGGCTGCTTGCAAGCTGCGCAGGTAGGCGGGGAAATCTGCGGAATTCGCCAATTTCAAGGCCTCGGCCCGCAGCAGCTGCTCCTCCCGGCCCAGGTAACCCCAGGCCAGCAATTCGTGAGTCGCCTCCAGCGCCTCGGGAGCACGTCCGCCGGTCACCGCCTCGCGCGCCAAGGCCAACAGGGCATCCTGTCGCCAGCGGGGCTCCGATTTTAATTGATCGAGCGTGGCCCGGCCCTCGCTGCGAACCAATTCGGAATGCGCCCGGAGTTGCATCGCGGCCAAGTGGAGCCGGGTTTCCGGCGTTCCGGGCGCCAGTGCCAACGCGGCGTCCAGGTGACGGGCCGCGAGATCGGCGTTGCCCTGGGCCTCGGCAATCTCCGCCGCCACATTCGCGTAGGCGACTGTCTGACGGGCGGATTCCGGCATGCGCCCCAAGGCGATGACGGCCGTGGCCAGCTCGTTGAATTCCCGCGCGATCTTGGCCCACTCCAGCAGATTGGCAGGTTCGTCCGGGTCCAGTTCGACCACGCGGGACTGCCAGTAAATCGCGTCGCGGGTTCCCTGTTGACGGGCTGTTTTGGCGAGCAGTCGAACCGCTCGGAGGTTGGTGGGGTCACGCTCCAGAACTCGACGGGCCGTCCAGCTGGTGGTGGGCAGATCCCCGCGATCGAAGGCACTCTGCGCCGCGCGCAACCAGCGATAATGGCGGATCGAGTAATACCACTTTTGTCCCGGGCCACCGAACACGATGGCCGAGCCCAGGGCCAGCACGCCCAGCACCACCCAGAACCGGCCCGAACGCCGCGAGCGACGACCACGGGATGCGAGTCGGGTGGAATCCGATCCCAGTTTTCTTGGAAGGGAAGCGGTGCGTGGCACGGGCTTAATTTGGTCCTAACCTCCGGGGTTATTCAACCGTAAAGGGATTGATATCGCTGAACTCCGCTGGGTGGATCGGGACGTGAAACCCTGGGCATGGGATCTTGCGCATTCCCGACCGGCCGCCGTTGTTGGCCCTATGGATGTGGAACGACGGACCTCGGTCGGTTGGGATTTGAATTGTGATCTGGGGGAAGGGGAGTCGCCGGACCGGACGGAGTCGCTTTTTGCGGTTATCCATTCGGCCAACGTGGCCTGCGGCGGTCACGCAGGCGATGCAGCCACGATGCTTCAGTGTGCCGGGTGGGCGGTGCAATATGGGGTTCGTTTGGGCGCTCACCCGGGTGTGCCAGGTCAATTTGGCCGGGGTGCGGCGCTGCTCACTCCAAGCGCGTTGGCGAACTTGGTTGGGGAACAAGTGCGGGAATTTCTTCGGTGCGTCGGCGGGGAGGTCCATCACGTAAAGTTGCATGGATCCCTTTATCACTTGAGTGATTCGACGGTGGAGCACGCACGGGCCTACTTGCAGGCTGTCCAGGCCGTGGATCCCACCCTGCGAGTATACGCCCGAGCTGGGGGAAGGGTGGCCGGCCTTGGGGCGGCCGTCGGTTTGGAAGTTTGGCCGGAGGTCTTCCTGGATCGTGCTTATCGTCCGGATGGGCAACTCGTTGACCGGGATCAGCCCGGCGCGCTTTTGCAAGCTTCTGCGGTGAAGGGTCGATTCAACGAGCTTCGTTCCACCGGGCGTTGGCGGGCGGAGGATGGAACTTGGCTTTCGCAACCGTGGCGGACGCTCTGCCTCCATGGGGATGGGGCGGGCGTGGCGGTGCTAGCTGCTCGCATTTTTGACGAGATGGCGACCGCCGGGACACCGCCGCACGCGCCGGCTGGCAGCGCTGGTGTGGCCTGAGGGTTAAGAATTTAGCTCAGGGGCGGGTGTAAATACATTCATGCGAATGTGCCGAAAAATGGGCTGTTTTATTGCATTTTACGTCGACAAAATCGGGTTCTGTGTTGTTATTGAGGCGTGATCGGAATGCGTGCATTGATTGTGGATGACGAGCCGCTGGCGAGGGATCGAATCCGGTTGCTTTTGGAACGTGATACTTCCGTGACGGCAGTGGCCGAGGCACGCAGCGGAGTGGAGGCTTTGGAAGTGATACCGCGGGAACGTCCCGACGTGATCTTTCTGGATGTCCAGATGCCCGGTTTGAGCGGATTTGAAATGCTCGAAAAGCTGACCACCAAGCCGGTACCCGCCGTCGTTTTCGTGACCGCGCACGATCAGTACGCGGTTCAGGCGTTCACCTTTCATGCCGTCGATTACCTCTTGAAACCGGTCGAACGTGAGCGCTTGAAACTGGCGCTGGAGCGGGCGGCGACCCGCGTGCAGACCCATCAGCCGGATGACCTTTCCGCCAAAAATGCGGCGATGCTGGCGGACATTCGTGCCGGCGCCCGGGTGCCTGAGCGGATACCGATCAAAAACAACGGGAGGATTTCGTTCGTCAATCTACAGGAAATCGACTGGATCGGCAGCGCGGACAATTATGCTGAGCTGCACGTGGGCAGTCATAGTCATTTGATCCGGGAGACGCTCTCGAAGCTGTCGGATCGTCTGCCGGTGGAAACGTTTTGCCGGGTGAGCCGGACGGCCATCATCAATGTCAAGCGGCTGCGGGAGCTTCAACCTCTGCCGCATGGGGAGTATGTGCTAACTCTCACCACTGGTGCGAAAGTGACCCTGTCGCGGACGTATCGCGATCAATTGCCGCGGCTGAAACAGGGAGCCGTGTAAAGGACGGGTCGCCGGACGGCGGGGGATTTGAGGTCAAACGCCGAGCAGATGGGCCACCAGGCACTCGGTTTCCGCCAGCTGAATCTGCCGCAGGAACCAAACATCAGGGTCCTTGGTGGTCCGCCGGTGGACCTCTTCGATCGCTTCCACGAAGGCATGGGGATCCACGGACCCGGACAAGGTCAAACGTTCGACGAGCGGTTGTTGCTGGCGGCTTGATTCCAGCGCATTAACTCGCGCGGTAAGGCGTTGAAAGACCGGGTGATTTTCGGCCTGGCGGAACCAGTAATTCGCGTTCCAAAAATCCGGCTCCCGACGGTGCAAAATGCCATGAATCAGGGCGCTGTCCGCATCGGACAAATCCTGCACGATATCATGAGCCGGGTCGGCATGGTCGTGATGAAGATAGGCGGTGGCCCGCAGCCGCTGCGCAATCTCCGGGGCCAGTCCGGCGCCCCCGAGCCAGGCATCGAACCGGCCGGCGAGTACGGGAAACGGCAGCACGCCCGAACGCGGACCGGGCCCAAGATCGGGTGGTTCCACTGTTCGAACAAGATTCCAAAAGCCTTCGGCCCGCGTACTCATCGGAGGAACTCCCAATCTGGTGGGCGATGGGGAACTCCGTCAAAGATCTTGAATCGGCGCGGCATCGGTTCGGCAACCGGACCTTTGCTCCAGGGGACCCTCATCGGGCGTCGGCGTTTTTAGGCGAGTCCACATAAAAAATCCCCGGCTCGCGCCGGGGATGGACTTCTAAAGGGATCGGAAGCGGGCTTATTTCAAGCGGTCAAAGCTCTTTTGGAGGATTTGCCAATCCGCCTGCCCCGCCGTCTTGGCGCGATAATCCGAGATAATCTTCGCCTCGTTGGCGTTCTTGGTCGGACGCTGAGTCTTGTAGAACACGCCGAACTGTCCCGGCCACGGCTCGTCAGCGAGGCGGTAGGCGGCGTATTCATCGGTGACGTCATGCTCCTTGGAGATTTCGGCAAAAACGCCGCCTTTGCGGGGCGTTGCCGCGTCGAAAGCCCCGGGATGGAACTCCACGCACTCACTGAGGCATTGGATGAAGCTGAATCCATCGTGATCCATGGCCTGATCCATCATGGCCAGCACGTGGTTGGGATTGGTGGCCGAGGTGCGCGCCACGAAGGTCGCCCCGGCACTGATGGCCTGCTTGATCGGGTTGATCGGACGGTCATTGGAACCCCAGATGTCCGTCTTGGACTTGTAGCCGACGGGCGACGTGGGCGAAGTCTGGTTCTTGGTCAGGCCGTACACCTGATTGTCCATCACCACGTAGGAAAGTTTAACGTTCTTTCGTGCGGTATGGCTGAAGTGGTTGCCCCCGATCGAGAACGCGTCGCCGTCGCCACCGAACACGCACACATGCAAATCCGGCCGACTGAGGGCGACGCCGCTGGCGAAGGGCAGGGCGCGACCGTGGATGAAGTGCGCGCCGTGGGCTTGGACGAAATACGGAAAGCGACTGGAGCATCCGATGCCGGCGACGGTGGTGATCTTCTCGTGATGGAGCTTGCGCTTTTCGATCAGTTTGAAGTAGAGGGCGAGAACTGAGAAGTCGCCGCAGCCCGGGCACCATGTCGGGTGGTCAGCGGCAACGTCTTTCTTGGTCAGCGGCTTGCGGTCGACTTCCAGCAGCGGGGGCAGTGGGGTCGCATTGGTATTGGCTCCCCGCGTAAGCGGAGAGAAGGGGATGGCCATTTCACTCATGGACTGATGCTTTCGAAAAAAGTCAAATTTTGGGGAACGCCGGAGCCGGTTTAGCGGGTCAACTGCGACACCCGATCAAGGATTTCCTTCACCTTCCAGGTGAGGCCGTCGGTCTTGGTGATGCCACGGATCCTCGGATCCGCATAGCGGCCGCGCAGCAAGGCGCCCAATTGACCGATGCCGTAGAGACCTTCGTCATTCAGTTCCACCACGAAAACGTGCTGGAATCCGGCAAAGACGTTTTCGAGTCCGTTGGGCAGCGGGTTGAGGTACTTGATGTGCACGGCGGAGATGGCCTGTCCGTTGGCCCGGGCCAGCTTGACGGCCTCCTGGGTCGGCCCCTGGGTGGAGCCCCAACTGACCAACAGCACCTGCCCCTCGCTGGGGCCATAAACCTTGGGCGTCGGCAACTCGGTCGCGAGCTTCTTCAGTTTGTTCCGCCGCTTGGCCACCATGGCGACGTGCAGCTTCGGCGAGCCCGTGGGGTGGCCGAGTTCATCGTGCTCCAAACCCGTGACGACCGGGTACTTGCCATTGCCAATCCGGGTGCCGGGGGCGAGATGCCGGGTAACACCGTCGGGAGCGGACAAATCGTAGGGCTTGTGTTCGGTCACCGGCGACAGATCCGGGGAGATGTCCTGGACCAGGGATTTGAGATCGGGCTCGGGGAACGCCTCAATCCGGGTGGCGATGCCCTGATCGCTGACCAGCATGACGGGGGTACTGTACTTGCGGGCGATGTTGACGGCCTCGATCGCACTGTAGAAGCAGTCCTCGACCGTGCTCGGAGCGATGACAACCCGGGGGCTGTCGCCGTGACCGCCGAAGCACGAGATGTTCAGATCCGACTGCTCAATGCTGGTGGGCATGCCCGTGGACGGTCCGCCGCGCTGAATATTGACGACAATCAGGGGCATTTCCGCCATGGAAGCCCAACCGATGGCTTCGGTCTTGAGCGAGATACCGGGGCCGGAGGAGCCGGTGACCGCGACCCCCCCGCCCCAGCTGGCGCCGATGGCCATAGAGACCGAGGCGATTTCGTCTTCGCATTGCTGAAATTGGCCGCCGTACTTGGGGAGTTCCCGTCGAAGCAATTCCATGATGTCCGACCAGGGCGTAATCGGGT
This sequence comes from Verrucomicrobiota bacterium, assembly GCA_947471985.1. Classification (GTDB taxonomy): domain Bacteria; phylum Verrucomicrobiota; class Verrucomicrobiia; order Limisphaerales; family UBA9464; genus CANIZL01. Next base: position 45,386 of record CANIZL010000015.1, read on the forward strand.
ATCCGGCGCCAAAACGTACGCCCGCGGCGATCAAGCCCCAAGCGATGGCCTCGTTGCCGTTCATGACAACTTGGGATTTGCCAACGTTCTGTCCAACCGTGAATTGGAAGAGTTCCGTGGCGGTGGCGAGCTGGTGGTTGTAGCCAAAATTAAAGGCATTCAACGCGGTCTCAGCAATCTTGGGATCCTTGCCGGCGAAACGTTCGGTCAACAGCCGATGGAGCTTCGGAACGTTGAGATCGAACATCTTGGCGATCAGGCCGAGAGCGAACACGTTCTTGCCCTTATCGCGGCCGGTGCCGCCGATGGCTTCCACGGTCAAGGACGAAATCGGCACGCCGACATGCCGATATTTCGTCAGGTTTTCGGCCGGAATATTCTCGGGCTTGAGGTGGTCGGAATCGTACAGCACGATGCCACCCGGCTTGAGCGAGCCCAGGTGGGCCAGGTAGCTGTGATCATAGAAAGCCAACAGCATGTCCGCATCGTCACCGGCGGAGAGGACTTCCCCGGAGCCGATCCGAACTTGGAAAATGGAGGGGCCGCCCGAAATGGTGGACGGAATGGTCATGAACGTCATGACCTCCTGCTCACTCCGACCGGCGAGCCGGGCGAGGAAGCCGCCGATGGCTTGGATACCATCCTGCGAGTTACCCGCGATGCGGATGACGGCCTCGGAAATCTGATGTACAGCCGGCTGACTTGCGGTACCGGCGGATGCGACAGCGCTCATGCAAAATTCTAATCGTTACCGAGCGCCACAATCCTCACAGCGGACTACCTGGTCCTCTGCGCGGCTCGCGATGCGCCCGTTTCGTACCTTATGGGTCCGCCGGTTTCGGTCAAGATGCCTGAACATGAATTTGGCTTATTTGAAATGCAGATGGCATAAGCGCGTCTGATTTTAAGTAACCCAATGACGCTGGGGCGATCCAGGTTGGGCGTGGGTGGCCGGTTCGCCGGGGACTTCACCAAGTTTGCGGAGTCGGTTGGCGTCGCGCCGACCGACCGACTAGCCTCGGTCGAATGAAGTTTACGCGCCTCGGGGCGAGGGTGCTGGTTACGGCAGCCAGCATGATCTCACGGACCATCGCCGATGACCGACCGACCGTGCCGGTGCCGGCGGTCGACGCGGAGGAGGTCGTCGTCAAGTCGGTGGACGCGGACGGTCGCGGGGAATTGGATCTGGGCACCGGGCGCGCGGGGGTTACGGGGGGGATCATCGCTCAGGGCCGGGGCGTCACCGTGACTGCCCGTGCAGCCACATATGACCGGGTCACCCAGGTCATTAGTGCCGAAGGTCAGGTGGTTATCCGCTTCGCCAGCCAGGGCGAGGCGCGCGTCTGGCGGGGCGAGAAGGCGAGGTTTAATTTTCTGACGCGACAGGTTGAGGCGGAGGATTTTCGCCTGGAGCAGCCACCGTTTTTTGCCGCGGGCAAAATGCTGGAGGCGACCCTGCCCACCCATTCGAGTGATACCAATGCCGGGCCGCCCATGCGGGTCGCTTTGACCGGAGCGACGGTGACAACGGACGATGTCGCAGATCCCAGCTACCATTTGTCGGCCGCCAAATTGACGCTCGAACCGGGGAAGGCGCTGACGGCCTCAGACGCCACCTTTTATGGCGGTCACTACCCGATCCTCCATCTGTCGGGTTACACGCGCAGTCTCGAGGGGCACGATAACTTCTGGACGTTTCAGCCGGGCTATCGCAATCGCTTCGGCCCGTTTCTGGAATCCGAATATCATTGGGCTGTGCGGACCAACGTGGAGGCAATTGCCGCCTTGGATTGGCGGCAGCGCCGCGGTTTTGCGGGTGGTCCGGGATTGAATTACGAGCTCGGCTCCCTCGGCGAGGGCAGCGGACGCTTCTACTATGCGCACGATGACCTGCCGGATTTATACTCGGCGGGCATCCCGACGAGCACGGATCGCAATTTCTATTCCTGGCAACATTCACTGACCAACCGTTCGGGACTCACCATCCACGGATTGATCAATGGCCAGAATGATCCCCTGGTAATCCGGGATTTCTATGAGAATAGATTCCGCGGCGATCCGCAGCCCAAAAGCTTCTTCGAAGTAAATCAGGCCTGGCCGAACTGGACGCTGGATCTGCTCGTGCAGCCGCAGGTGATTGATTTTTACCAGACGGTGGAACGGCTTCCCGATCTGAAGCTGACGGGACTGCGCCAGGAGGTGGGATCGACACCGGTCTACTACGATAGCGAAAGTTCGGTGGCCTATCTGCGGCTGCAACCCGGGCTGCTGGGGGGTACCAATTTTGCGGCGATGCGGGCGGATACCTATCACCAGTTGGTCCTGCCCCAGACCTATTTTGGCTGGCTGAATTTCATTCCCCGGGTCGGCGGTCGCTTCACTTATTACGGGGATCCGGAAGGTCCCGGGACCCGGCCTGGGGATAACAGTCGGGGTGTTTTCAATACCGGCGCGGAGGTCAACTACAAGGCGTCTCGAGTGTGGACTGAGCCTCGTCTGGACTGGCTCGACGTTCGTGAGCTCCGGCATATTGTGGTCCCCTCGATCAACTACGTTTATGTGCCGGCGCCCTCAGCGCGTCCGTCACAGTTGCCGCAGTTTGATACGGAACTGCCCAGCCCGCGGCTTTTGCCCATCGAGTTTCCGGATTACACGGCGGTGGATTCTGTGGATTCTCAAAGCACCCTCCGGTTTGGACTTTTCAACAAGCTGCAGACCAAGCGGCAGGATCAGGTGGCGGATCTGCTGGTCTGGAATCTGTTTACCGATTGGCGGCTGCGGCCGCGGGACAACCAGGATACGTTTCCTGACGTTTTTTCCGATTTCGAATTGATGCCTCGGTCGTGGCTCGTGCTGGGGTCGGAAACCCGCTATGACGTGGGTAAGCGCGAATGGTCGGAAGCCAACCACCGCATCACGATTCAGCCGAACGACGTCTGGCACTGGACCATCGGACACCGCTATCTGCGCGATGATCTTTTGTCGTACGGGCCGGGAAATAACCTGCTGTACTCCTCGGTGTACTGGCGATTCAGTCAGAATTGGGGTGTGCGGGCAGTGCAGTATTTCGAGGCGCGCGACGGCCGAATGGAAGAGCAGGCCTACAGTGTGTATCGGGATTTCCGGGCGTGGACGGGGGCGCTGACCTTGCGCCTGCGCGATCAGCGGGTGGGTGGGGATGACTGGTCCATTTCCATCAGTTTCTCTCTGAAAGCCTTCCCCCGCTTTGGCTTGAAAGACGATCGCGATCCGGTTCGCCGGGTCTTTGGTGGATCGACGGAATTGTTCTGACGAGCGAACGGCCGGTTTTCGCGCGATTTACCCGCGACGACCGGCATTCAGCTGCGTGATGATGGCTTCCACATCATAGACACAGCCTCCCCAGGTGCCGCCCCCGGCTGCCTGCAGGGCAGCCCACAATCGGGTGTCGGCCGGCAGCTTTTCGTGAGCTGACAGCCCCGGATGGGGGGGGCGACCGGCGAGCAATTCCGCACCGGCTGCGCGATCCAGGGCAACGGTCGTGCCGGCCGCCCGGACGAGATCGACGCTCCCTTCCAGGCGCACTCGGTCTACGACCAGTCGGAGGATATCGTCCTCCTGCACGCGGCCCAGTGGTCCACCCGCCAAAGCTTCAGGTCCGACGTGCCCGATGCAGGCGCCGGTGGAGACACCGCTGAACCGGGCGTCGGTCAGCAATGCCACGTGGCGCCCAAATGGGAGGTGTTTCAAAGCACTCGTCAGTTGATAGGTTTCCTCCATGCCTGTACCCATGGGGCCGGCGCCCATCAGGACGATGACGTCGCCCGCGCGAATCTGCCCAGCCTTGATGGCCGCCATGGCGTGGCTTTCCCGGGTGAAGACCCGGGCTGGTCCTTCGTGGCGATAGACGCCGTCCGCATCCACCACGGACGGATCGAGGGCCGTGCTTTTGATGACGCTACCTTCCGGGGCCAAGTTGCCGCGCGGGAAGGCGACGGTGCTGGTAAGTCCGCGTTCCCGGGCCCGCTCCGGGGGCAGAATGACATCGTCGGGCTCCACTCCATCCTGTTCGCGGAGCAGGTCGCGGAAACGCGTTCGTCGCTCGGATGTTTCCCAGGCGGACAGGACATCCCCGAGGGTTTCACCGGCGACCGTCCGCACGGTGAGATCCAGCAACCCCAGGGTGCGCAAATGCAGCATGACTTCGGGGACCCCGCCGGCGAGAAAGGCGCGCACGGTGGGATGGTGCACGGGACCATTGGGCAGGACGCTCACCAGGCGGGGGGTGCGGCGGTTGATCTCGATCCAGTCATCCACCACGGGACGACGCAAGCCCGCGGCATGAGCGATGGCGGGGATGTGCAGCAGGAGATTGGTGGAACCACCGAACGCGGCGTGCACCACCATCGCGTTGCGGATGGCGGCGTCCGTCAGGATGTCCCGCAAGCGGAGATTCCGCTCTTCCAAGTTGACCAGCGCGTTCGCGGAATCGACGGCCAATTGCGTCCACACCGCTTCACCGCTGGGGGCCAGGGCCGAGTGGGGCAGGGAAAGTCCCAAGGCCTCGCCGACGACCTGTGCCGTCGCAGCGGTTCCGAGGAACTGGCAACCGCCGCCCGGCGTCCCGCAGGCGCGGCAACCCAGTTCGGCGGCTTCGTCCAGCGACAACAAGCCGTGGGCGTAGCGGGCGCCGATGGTTTGCACTTTGCCCGCGTCCTCCCCCACGGTCGGAGGCAGCGTGACGCCACCCGGCACAACGATTCCGGGCAATTCACCCGTGCCCGCCAGTGCCAGCAACATGGCGGGCAAACCCTTGTCACAGGTGGCGATCCCCATCACACCACGACGCGTGGGCAGGGAACGGATAAGTCGTCGGAAGACGATGGCCGCGTCATTGCGGTAGGGCAGGCTGTCAAACATGCCCGTGGTGCCCTGGGTGCGTCCGTCGCAGGGATCCGAAACATACCCGGCAAATGGTAGCACGCCGCGCGCCTTGAAGGTTTCTGCCGCTGCCTGCGCCAAGAGGCCGATTTCCCAGTGTCCGGTATGGTATCCCAAGGCGATGGGCACGCCATCGGGCGCGCGGAGCCCGCCCTGGGTGCTGAGAATGAGAAACTGTTTGCGACCCACTTCCGCGGGATTCCAACCCATCCCGACATTTTGGGTGAGGCCGAAGAGATCGCCGCTGGGCGCGTGCCGCAGGAGGTCGTCGGTCAGCGGCAGCTTGCCGGCGGGACCCGGTGCCCGGGTGCGGAGTTGGTAAATTCTTTCGGGGGAGTCGAAGAGCGGGGAGGGCATTGGGGAAAGTCGCGGGGGCGAGATTGGAAAGACGTCAGGGCTCTGTGCTCGCCGATTCCACTGCGGCGGAGAGGCGCTCGGGCAGAAAGAGGTACACCAGCCCGCCCACGGCCGACCACGCGAGGTGGACCGTGTAGCTGATCAACGAAAGCGAGAGGGCTTCGGAATACTTCACCAGCGGAAAAGCGGGGGCGGTCAGGAGGACGACAAACAGATGTTCACGCACACCCAATCCCGACGGCGTGATGGGCAGGGCGGCCACACACGTGACGGCCGGCACCACAAACCACAGCACCGCGGCGGGCACGGGCAAGTGCAGTCCGTGGGCAAGGGCCAGAAAGGCCCCCACAATGGCGGCGTTCACGATCAGCGAGTACCCGATCGCCACTGGCAAAAATCCCCGGGCGTGACCAAAGGCTCGACAGGCGGCGAGGCCGCGCAGGATGGTTTCGCCTTTGGGCAGTCGACTGGCGATCCGGCTCAAGAACGAGCCCGGTGCGAGGGCGTTCGAGTAAAATCCGACGCCAATGGCCGTGAGCGCCACCAGCAGCATGCCAATGATCAAAACGGCGACGCCTTGATAGCGTTGGTAGCGCAGGAAAAGCTCCACGCCGGGCGCAGGCTCGCCCGCCCGCCAGCACCACGGGATCATGGCCACGGTGAACATCAGCAATCCAGCCGTCCCCAAAAGCCGATCCACAAAGACCGTGGTGGCGGCCTCCGCCCGCTTGTGGTGGGTCAGTTTGGCGGCGTACCAGGCCTTAATGACGTCGCCACCGGTCGAACCCAGCAGGAAGGCGTTAAAGAAATGGGCGACCAGCGAGATGCGACAGACCTCTCGTTTGCTGACTTCCAAGCCTTGCACCTGCAGGGCCCGATGCCAGCGCATGGCCCCAGCTAGAATCGTCACCCCGCACAAGGCGAAGGCACCGAGTAGGCTGACGGCGTCCAGCTGGCGGGCCGTATCCCACAGTCCGATCGGCCCCACTTGCCACGCCAGCCGGCGTTGAGCCCACGGACTAAGTGCGTCCCACGCTCCCGCCTTGTCTGCCAGTTGCAGCTGCGCCTCGTTGCAAAAGATGATGTGAAAAATCGCCCCCAAAAGGAGCGTGGCCAGGGCGAAGCGAACCAATTGGCCGAGTCGGGCCCTACTCATTCCGCACCCCACACGGAGCGAATGTGCTCATACCCCTTTTTGACGTCCTCCACCGGCACATTGGGATTTAGTTCGAGCACCTTGATGTGCTCCGGCTTCACCCAAGGGGCCAAAGCGGAAAAGTCGATCATGCCCGAGCCGGGCGGGCAATGGTCGATACCGGGCGGAATGACATCGTGGATGTGGCAACCCCCGAGGCGCGGCGCGAGGGACTCAAAATGCATCCGGTGCTGGGCGATGAATCCGAGGTTTTCCTTGATCTGGGCGTGACCGCAGTCGTGCCAATAGCGGACATTGTCGGGCAATTCGCCCAGAAAGAACGAAAGGTCGTCATCGAAGGGGATCTCCTCCACTGCCTCCCGGTTTTCGATGCCGAGCAGGATGCCCTTTTCCCCGGCCTGTTGGGCCAGCGCCCGGATCATTTCGATGGCCAGCTGTCTCGGACCCTCGATACGACGCAACCGTTTCTCCTCCACTTCCTGCACCAGTCGCTGGTATTTTGGCGTGTCTTTCAGACCCTGCTCGACGTACGATTCCAGCTTTTCGTTGTAATCCTTCAAGTCCACCGCGCCGGAGTGCAGAACGATCAATCGCGCGCCGACGCGTTCGGCGAACTCAATGGTCTTGAGGGAGTATTTCCAGGCGTTCTCGCGTTCGCGGCGCTCGGCGCTGGTAAATTTGAAAATGTTGGGCGCTGCATAATTGATGCCCATCGGCAGGGGGCAGAAGTTGTGCAACGTGGAGATTTTAATCTCCCCGGCCTGCACGGCTTCCAGGATGCCGGGGACGAGGCTGATGCGGATGCCGTGGCTCAACTCGGCGTATTCAAAACCGAGTTCGCGAATTTCCTTCAGCATCGCCCGGCCGTCGGTGTGGCGATGGGAGTTCCAGCAGGTAGAGAGCGAATACATGGGTGGTAAAAAAGCGGAGGCGTCGGAGGAGTCCGGTGAGGCGGATTAGACGGATCGCAAAGGGGTTGGGACCGGACCAGCCGTCGCACCCGCGGTCCGGCCCACCTGAAAGCTTGGCCAGGTGGCTGCGGTGCGGCTGGAGTGCCGCCGACGGATGGAGCCCGGAAGTGTTTGCATGGGGGTAGAATGAGGGATTTCGGGCAAAAGACAAAAGAGGACGTGGAATTGCGTGGCCGGGGTCGGGATGTGCATTCGGGGGGGGGCCGGCGGTCAGGCGAGCAGATTTTGCAGAATCGTCTGGGCGGTCCGTCGCACTTGTTCCGACTGGGCTTCCAGCAAGCGGTACTTTGGGGCCCAATCCGCTTCAGCCTGATGGAGTTCCCGCCAGCAGGACTTCAGGACGCGCTCCGTCCGTTCCACCTGCTGCAGGGCGGAGGCGAAGGACTCGCGGCCGGCTGGCAGATCCGAGATTTCGCCCACGTAGAATCGACTAATCCGCCGTTTGCCGGCGACCGCCTGGAGCAGCATGACCACGGTCTGTTCGTACGCGTACCAGCGTCGGCAAAGCACCTCCCGCAAAAAGTCGTGGCGCACCGCCAGAAACTCCGAGCGGGGACGCTCGGTCAGATCCCGGATCTGGGTGGCCTCCGCGGGAAACCAGTTGTAAAGCAGCGCAAAGGTCCCGTAGGTATCGATCAACTGCTTGGAATCGCTGTGGTCGGTCGCGATTTCACCAATGCATAGATCCTGCTTCAATTCCGCGCAGATCTCCGGGAGGTCGTGGAGCCGCCCCAGGACGCGCTGACCCGCCGCGCTTCCGTAGTTGAAATCCCCGGGGATCAGCCAGTAGACATCCTCCGGCCCGCCCCGCTCGAAGGCTTGACCCAGGCCCGAATACCAAAGCTGGCAGGTGTCGACGCCCCAGATGTCCAGCAGATCGGAGTGCCGGGAGACGACTTGTTCCCGGAATTTGAGGTAGGCTGGATTGCCAGCCTGGGCGTAGTGGGTCTTGCGATCCAGCACCGTGATCGGGCGGGCGAACTGTTCGCGATCCGCGTCCAGGCGGGCGACCAGGCGATATAATTCGTGGAGATCGGCGGCGTCACCGGTCGGTCGGAAGGGAAAGATGATGACGGGATGAATCCTGCCCTGACTGGGTTCCGTGGCTTTGGCCCGGGCGGGCACGGGGGAGCGTCGTCGCTGGCCGGAGGCGGGGGATTTCACGAACCCACGTGTCGGGCAGTACCGGGGCGGGTTCAAGGGTTTTGCCGCGGGGCGCCGGGCGAAGAAGTTGGGGCGCGGGCGCACCGAAATTGAATTCACAGTTGAATCCGGCTCCCCACTCCCCAGACTCCGCGCAGTGAATACTCCCGCCTCAGTGCCCAAGAAGCTTTCCCTGGTGGAATATCTGGTGGTGATCATCGCCAGCATTGGCTTTCTGTTCGACACCTATGAGTTGCTAATGACCCCGCTGGTGGCGCCTTACGCATTGGCTGAGCTGTTGAAAGTGCCCTTGAACAATCCGCTGGTGACGGATTGGGTGGGCCGGCTGCTTTGGATCTCGGCCCTGTGCGGCGGTGTGTTTGGCTTGTTCGGTGGGTGGCTGGTGGACCAGCTGGGACGGAAGACCGTGATGGGTCTCAGCATCTTCATCTATTCCTTTTCCCCGTTCGCGGCGGCGTATTCCACGACACTGCCAATGTTTGTCCTGTTCCGCAGTCTGACTTTCATCGGCGTCTGTGTGGAATTTGTCGCTGCGATCACCTGGCTGGCGGAGATCTTTTCAGATCCGCGCCGGCGGGAACGCTGGTTGGGACTCACCCAGGCTTTTGCGTCGCTGGGCGGCGTGCTGGTCACCGCCGTCAGTTTTTGGATCAGCAGCCACGGCAAGGACCTGCCGCATCTCGGTCTGCCCACGGCGTTGGGGGCCGCTGATCCGTCGGCCTGGCGGTACCTTTTGATGACGGGAATTCTGCCGGCGCTTCCCGTGGCGTTGTTGTTGCCCTTTGTGCCCGAAAGCCAGATCTGGCGGCAACGCCGTGCCGCGAGGACTTTGAAGCGCCCGAGTTTCACCGCCCTTTTCGCGCCGGAGTTGCGCCGGGTGACGCTCGTGACCGCTGCGCTGTCGGCTTGCGCCTATGGCATCGCCTTCGGAGCTCTTCAGGTGACGGTCGCCCGCGTCACTCCGGGGCTTCCTGAGTTGAAGGAGCAGGCCAAGGCGCTGGCGCCACTCCGTAAGGAAGCCGTGGCGCTCAACCTGCAATTGAACGCGCTGGCGGCAACCGATCCGACCCGCAAGGAAGTCGTCGGCAAGATCAAGGAGAACTTCGGCAAACAGAAGCCCATCAATGACGAGGTGAAAAAGATGAGCGATACGGTGCAATTCCATCAGGAAATGGGTGGGTTGATCGGACGCATCCTGCTGGCCGCCTTGCTGTTTTACGGAATCCGCCGCGTGGTTCTTCTGAAGATTTTCCAGGTGCCTGCGCTGATCGTGTTGCCCTTGACGTATTTTGTGTTTTTTCCGCAGGGCGGGCAGGTGTTTCTGTTGGCGTATGGCGTCTGTGGTCTGTTGACGGTGGCTCAGTTTAGTTACTTCGGAGAGTACCTGCCCAAGGTGTTCCCCCTGCACCTGCGGGGCACCGGCGGCAGTTTCGCCACCAATGTGGGCGGACGCATGATTGGCACCAGCATGGCCTTTGTTACGACCAACCTGGTCGCGCCGTGGCTGTCGGGCAGTGGCCCGGTGATGCCGATGCATGTCGCCCAAGCCGCGGGAGGCGTGGCGGCGGCCATCGCCATTCTCAGTTTCGCCCTGGGATTCCTGCTTCCCGAGCCGAAAGTCAGTGGAGCCGAATGACCGATGGAAGGCCGCCCGGGGGTGAATCCACCTAACTGCTTAGGCTGGATGTGGTAATGCGGCCTACCTCTGGGGAGTGTGCTTATTGGTTTGATAAATGAAAATTGCAGGTTGCATGGATTAGCGTGTTTGACGCTTGACCACGCGGGCGGATTTGCCTTATCAGGCAGGAAGAAAAACGTCCCCTCCCCGGGGATTTCCGTCTACGGCATCAACATTTTAATAGCCATGACAAAGCGCGATATTGTAACACGTATCAGTCAGGACAGCGGCTATGTTCAGGACCAGGTCTTCGACATTGTCCAACGCACTCTGGATGTCATTGCCGAATCGTTGCGCAATGGAGAAACCATTGAGTTGCGCAATTTCGGCGTTTTTGAAGTCAAAGTCCGCAAGGCCCGGGTCGGGCGGAATCCGAACCAGCCGGAGAAGGATGTCCCGATTCCTGCCCGGGCGGTCGTGAAGTTCAAGCCCGGCAAGGAGATGCGAGCCGCTGTGCTCAAACTGACGGCGAAATTCAAGAAGTGAGCCGCCACTTCGCCTGAAGGTCTTCCGGACGGACTCCTTGCTCCCGCAGCCGCTGGAGGCTCGCTGAGTCCGTTCTCTTGGCGAGCCGTACCCCGTGTTCGTCAGTGACCAGCGGGCAATGGAAGAAGTCCGGCGGTGTCCAACCGAGCGCGCGGTACAGCAGGATCTGTCGGGCGGTGCTGACCAGCAGATCCGCTCCCCGAACTACTTCGGTGATCCCCATCGCGGCATCGTCCGCCACACACGCCAGCTGATAGCTCGGCACATTGTCCGGTCGCCAAACTACAAAGTCGCCGAAATCTCGGCCGGCGACCAGTGTCTGTGCTCCCAACTGGCCGTCACAAAACCGGATGGTTTCGCCGTCCGGGACACGGAATCTCCAGGCAGTTCGGGTGGTGAGCGTGGCTTTTCCTTGGGATCGACAGGTTCCAGGATAGAGCGGTTCATCGTCGGCGGCGTGCGGAGCGCCGGCGGATTGTTGAATGTCCCGGCGGGAACAGGTACAGGCAAAAAGCAGGCCCGTTCGCTGGAGCCGCTCGAAGACGTCAGCGTAATATTCCGAGCGTTCGCTCTGCGAGTACGGACCGAATGGCCCACCGACATCCGGGCCCTCGTCCCAACGAATTCCCAGCCAGTGGAGGTCTTCCAGGAAGCCCGTGACGAATTCCGGGCGGGCCCGATCCCGATCGAGATCGTCATTGCGGAGGATCAGCGTACCTTTCGCCGCACGGGCCCGCTGGGATGCGGTCCAGAAGGTTCGGGCGTGGCCCAGATGCAGCCGCCCTGTCGGTGAAGGCGCCAGACGGCCACGGTAGGGAGAAGAGGCCACAGGTTGGCGGGGAGCGGGGAGCGCGGCCCGCGGATTATCGATGGCAGCGTGGGCCCAGCGTGGCGCCGAGTGGGTCGTCCTGGGCCCCACCGAAACCCAGGTGCAGATGGCGCGTAAAGCCCTCCGCGTGGGCGAAGCGTTTGGAGCGACGCCCCAGTTCGTGGGAATCCTGCGTGGCCGCGGCGAGGTAGCTGTCCATGCCCTGCGAGGCATCCAGCCACTCCTTCTGACTGCGGTGACATCCGAGGGCCGCCAGTTTCCGTTCGTGCACGGTCGCCGTGTCGACGTAGAATTCCGGCTGCCACTTTTCCCGCAACGGGCCGCACAGGCCATGCGGTGCCGAATGATACAGGGTCAAGGGCGCCAGGGTGGGGCGCCGTCGCGGGCGGCTGACGTAGTTGGGAATTCCCCGCGCAAAGGCGGCGGTCACGGTCAGCCGGCAGGTGATCATGTGGTCTTCCATGTAATCCACCGGCGGATGCGTGAGAATCACGGAAGGTTCGATTTCCCGGATCAGCGCGCAGAGCCGACGCAGCAGCGCGTCCGTGTAAAAAATTTCCAGATCGTCGGCGATGGGCGGGTGCCACGTTGCGCCCAGTTCCCGGGCGGCGGCCCGGGCTTCACGGGCCCGGGTGGTGGCGGTCTTGGCCGAGGACATCACCGTCGAGCCAAGGTTTCCGCTGGAGACGTTGCAGTAATGCAGATCCCAGCCGGCCGCGCCCAGGAGCAGCAACGTCCCCGCGGCGCGGAATTCGATGTCATCCGGATGGGCGAACAGGGCGAGGGCGGCGGGCATCGTCGGTAGGAATCAGGTCGGTGGTTAGCTGTTGTCTGCTTCTACCGCCGGCGGGCGGCGCCAAGGGCGCCCTCCACCGGCGGCGGGTGCAATCATCCCCCGACTACAGGCGCACGGGCCGACCGGTGGCGGCACTCTTGTCGGCGGCAAACAGCAGTTGGTGCGATTTATACGCGTCCCAGAACGACGTGAGCGGCATCTCCTGACCGGCGGCGATGGCATCGAAATAGGCGTGGAACTGGCTTTCGTAAGGGTGGTCTTTGACGTCACCCGAATCCACGGAGCCGCAGGACAGGTGGCTCCATTTCGCCTTGTTGAGTCCGCCCAGCTTGGTGCTGTGGAAGCGGTCATCCAGCAGCGCGCCATGGGAGCCCACCAGATGCGTGTGGAAGTAGTAGGGCTGAAGGCAGTCGAGGCAGGACGTGGTCTTGCCGACGCGTCCGTCCTTGAACTTAACCAGATTGATTTGGGTAGTGGGGAAATCGTAGGCCGCGAAGTGCTCGCTCTTGGACGAGGTGCTGTAGGCGGTGACCTCCACCGGCACGGCGCCCTCCAGGAACATCAAGAGCGCGTCCAACGCATGGCAGCCGGCGCTGAGGAGGCTCGAGCCGCCCTCGGCCTTCTTGGAGGACCAGCGGAATTGGCCGTACCACGGACCCACCCCGTGGAAATAGTCCACCTCCGCGTAGTGCACGTCACCGAGAAGACCGGCGTCCAATACAGACTTAATCGTCTTAGCCTGGCTGGACCAGCGAACCTCAAAATTGACGCAGGTCTTCAACTTCGGGGATTTCCGGAGGGCGGCGGCCATTGCTTCAAGGTCCTTGGCGGCGAGAGCCAGAGGCTTTTCGCAGATCACATGCTTGCCGGCGGCCAGGGCGGCGATGAACTGGCGCGGATGGTCTTTGGGAAACGAGCAGATGTCGATCACATCCAGGGTGGGATCGCTCATCATCGCTTTGACGTCGGTATAGGCCTTGATGGGGGAGCCGTATTGCTTGGAGAGGGCCGCCTCATCCAACGGTCGCGAGCTGCAGATCGCCGTGACCTGCGCTTTCCCCGTCGCGTTGATGGCCGGGATGTGGGCGGTGGCCACCCATCCGTGACCGATGACTCCGACATTGAGCTTTTTCATGCGAGTGGGAATTGAGGCGCAAATCCCGTCGGGTCTCAATGTTCAAATCAGCAAAATTTACCGACAACTTGCGCGGCCTGTGGGACGGGCCGGAATCGGTGACCGTCGACGCCCACCGGCGCTGTCGGGTTCGCTATTCGTGGCGGTACTCCCGATTGAGCAGATCCCGAACGACGGCCCGCGGAGCTTTGCCGGCATAGAGGAGGGCGTAGATTTCGTCGATGACCGGGGCCGAAACTGCCAAGCGGCGGGCCAGTTCATGAGCACTGCGGGTGGTGGGATACCCTTCCACCACGGAGGTGCGGTGCGCGAGCAACTCGGCAATGGGTTCACCTCGGCCGATACGTTCGCCAAAAGTGCGATTGCGACTCAGCCGCGAGAAACAGGTGACGGTCATATCTCCCAGTCCGCTCAGGCCGGCAAAGGTTTCGGCGCGGGCACCGCAGGCCACTCCGAGACGGGTGATTTCGGCCAACGCCCGGGTGAGCAGTGCGGCCTTGGCGTTGTCGCCAAATTCCAAGCCATCACAGACGCCGGCCGCGATCGCCACCACATTTTTCAGCGCCCCACCCAGCTCCACCCCGATCAGATCGGTGCTCGCGTAAACGCGAAACGTGGGACGGTGGAAGAGAGTTTGGATCCGGGCGGCGAGCGCGGGATTGGCGCTGGCCGCCACCACGGCGGTGGGGATGCCGCGCGCCACCTCCAGCGCCAACGAGGGACCCGACAATCCGGCGGTTTGGGCGCGGGGCGCGAGTTGTTCGATCAACCCGCACATGGTCAGGCCCGTCTCGGCCTCGATTCCCTTGGTGACGCTGATGACCGGCCCGGAGTAATTCGCCAAGGCCGCTCCGACGGTGCGGACGGCTCGCGAAGGCACGGCGAGGACGACCAGTTCGGCATCGGCGATGGCGTGGTGCAGCTCCGGTTCACCGCGCCAATCCCGCGGCAGGACCACCGTGGGGAGGTATTTTTCGTTGGTGCCGGTGCGGAGAACCTCCCCAAGATGGGCTGAATCGTGTCCCCACAAGGTCACGTGATGCCCATTCTGGTGCAGAACCACGGCGAGGGCCGTACCCCAGGCGCCGATGCCAAGAACAGTAATTCTTCGGGCACTCATGGATGGGGCAAATTAGGCGGTAGTGCTCGTCCGATTGGAGCCGAGCCGATGCTCGGTCCCCGCGAGCAGGCGACGGATGTTGGGGCGATGTTTCCAAATCGCCAACACGGAGAGGAGGGAGGTCAAACCCAGGACCGGAAGCGGTGCCAGGGTGATCCACGTTGCGGCCGGCAAGGCTGCGGCCGCCAGGATACTGGCGAGGGAGACGTACCGGCTGGCGGCCAGAATCGTGAGAAATACGGCCAACGTGATGAGAAACGCATACGGCACCAGCGCGGCCAGCACGCCGGCGGACGTGGCGATGCCCTTGCCACCCTTGAAGCGCAGCCAGCAGGTGTAATTGTGGCCCAGCACCGCGCCCAGGGCCGCGATCAGCCGCAGGGTGACCGGATCGGCCTCCGGCCACCAGAGGGCGGCCAGAGCGGGAAGGAGGAGCACGGCCAGCGCCCCTTTGCAGGCATCCGTCAGGAGCACGAGAATTCCCGCCGGTTTTCCCAGCAGACGAAAAGCATTGGTGGCTCCGATGTTACCGGAGCCATGGGCCCGGATGTCCAGACCCTTGGCCCGCCCGACCAGATATCCCGTGGGAAACGATCCCAGCAGATACGCACCCAGGGCGACCAAGAGAAATGCGCCGACGAACATGGGTTGTTTCTTAGTTGCCGCCGCCCGGGTAAACAATGAAAGAGCGACTTCGCCAGACCCTGGTGAAAACGGCCGACTCACCCGAACCCAATCAGCGGGCGGCGGGCAGGCTTTCGTCGCGCAGTTCGATATCGCCCGGCAGCAGCACCCGGAGGAGTTCCCCGCCGCGGCCGATCCAGGCATCGGCCTGATACCGATCCAACACCCGGCCCGTAACTTGGAACGTTCGGACCCTTTGCTGACTCACACGGAGTTCGGTCGTCCGGGCTTCCCAGCGAAACAAGTGGGTGGACCAGGATCCGGCGGCTCCATTGGTGGGATTCCCCGCCGCCAGGAGACCCAGGCCGGAAAGGAGGCCCGGTGTCAGCAATCCGAAACCGCCGAGGCCGCCATCCAGCGAACGCAATAGCTTCGCGGGATCATTGAGGGGCAGTGTTTGGTTGAAGAGGACGTCGCTTCCCTGGAGGACGCGCAGGCTCAGCTGCGAGTTGGTGGCCGCGGCAAAAAACTCGTAGGTGATCGGCTTCTGAAGGAACCGCATCTCCACCGAGCGCCACGTGCGATCGACATTGAATTCGCAGCGGCCGGTACCACGACCGTGCAGGTCCGTCCCAGGGGCCACCAGATTGAGGTCAAAATCCAACGCGTATCCCGTGCGGCGGGTCACCATTCCCTCGTCGGCCAGCTGATTGGTCGCCGAAGCCTCGTCGTGCAGGACCGAGGGGCTCCAGCGAAGCTGACCGATGGATTGCTTGCCCTGTCGGATGAAAAGCGTGGAGCTATCCGCCGCTTCCAGCAGGCGCTGGGCAACGGTGGCGAACGGGACCTCTGAGTTGCCGCCCCCGCGGGATTCCATGCGCCACAGAAGCCCGTTCATCACGAGCCAAAAAAGCGTGATGCCAAGGAAGATCCACCGTGTTTTCACAGAGCTTGAACCCGATGGATGGCTGCCGGTTGCGCCGCTCCGGCAGGAAATTACCGCCAATCCGGGCCTTCGGTCGCGTCGATCATTTCGGCGGCAGTTGCAGGGTCTGGCCCACTTTGAGGCGCCGTGCATCCAATCCGGGATTCGCGGCCAGCAGCGCGGGCAGGCCGATGCCGTTGGCGCGGGCGATGGTCATCGGGGTGTCGCCGGATTTGACCTTGTACGTCCGCGGGGCTGGGGCGGGTGGGGGAGTCGGCGTTGAAGGAGGGGTGTGAACCCGGGGGGGCTCCGGTTGGACGAGGCCCGTTGGGCGCGTGGGCGGCCGGTTGGTGGTCGGGTTGTTGACCGGCGGAGGCGGTGTCGTTCCACTACCGGACGGCGTCCGTACCGCGTCCGATCCGGCACCCGTGCCGACGGCATTGCGGGCTTCCAGGGCCCGGATTTGCAATTGGCGCTGCGCTTCGGTCAGCTGTTGCCGGAGGGCGTCGTTTTCCCGCTTGAGTTGATCCAATTCCACGGTCGAGCGCTCGCGGGCAAGCCGTGCCACCACGCGTTCGGCAAGTTTGAATTCGCTGCCCTGGATGCAGGTTTCCGTCGTGGGGTCCGTGAAGGTCCGTCCGTTCACCCGTTGGCCGATTTCGAGGTACCGACGATAGTGGTAGAGAGCTGTTCCTGGATCATTGAAGTATTGGTAGTACAGGTCGCCCAATTCCTGATGGGCAAAGTAGTTCGCCGGATTGATCTCGATCGCCTTCTGGAAGGCTTCGCGGGCCGGGACATACATGGAGCTGCGCCGCAGGTTTTCCCCCTGCATGTAATGCGCCTCCTGCTTGGGATCGCCCGCGGCACGTTCCAACCAGCCGCAACCGGAAACCAGCAGCGACAATCCCAAGACCACCGAACCACCAACCCGCAGACCCCAACGCACCATGCCCCGAAGGCTGGCCGGGCGCTGCGCCCTTGGCAATGAAAGCGATGGCTCCGTCAGCATGAAGGCTTTCGGGAATCAACGGGATTCCGGAGGGCGGGGCCACGTCCCGGCCCCGGTTGGTAGGGAGAAGTAAGGCGGCGCATGGGACTAGAGAATCTTGTCCCAAGAGGCCGGATCCCGCAGGAGGATCTCGCGAAGGATTCGGACCGGCGGGGCGCCGTGGGCGAGCACGGCGTCGTGAAATTTTTTCGGCGTGTAGGCGGCGCCTTCTTGCAGCTGGTAGTCCCGGCGGAGTTTGAGCAACTGCAGCTTGCCGAGCGTGTAGAAGCAATAGCCAGGGTCATGGGTGCCGCGTCGCGCCTCCGCCCGGGCGGGCTTCGGTTCGTAGTAGCTGTTCATGACGAAGAACTGGGTGGCCTGATCAACGGTCATGCCGTGACAGTGCATTCGCACCGAGGCGCAGAGGCGGCACAGGCGAAGAAGTGCTTCGCTGGACTGGGCCAGGCGGTACTTGGCGGCGCGGACCTCGGCATCGCGGGCGCTCTCCCCGGGACGGACCTCGGCACCAAACCCCTCGTCGAGCAGCATCTGCTCGCAGTAGTGCGCCCAGCCCTCGGTAAAAGCGTAACTGGTACACACCTTGGCTACGGGACTCACCGCCGACGCGTTCAGGGCCAGAAACTGCACATAATGCCCCGGATAGGCTTCGTGGATGCTCACGACGTCCGTGGTGTAGGTGTTGAAAGCGGTCAGCCATTCATTCTTTTGGGCCGTCGGCCAGTCCGGCTCCACGGGCGTCACGTAGTAATACGCTTCGGTCGCCTTGGTCTCGAAGGGCCCCGGCGTGTCCATGGAGGCAAAACTCGTGCTGCGGAAGGGCGGCAGCGTGGGTTCAACCCGCGCCCGAACCTCGCTGGGAATCGTCACCAGACCGCGCTTCACGATGAAGGCCCGGATTGACTCCAGATTACGGGCCGTGTCGGGGATCAGCGATTGTTCCGTGGGATGATCCTGTTGAATGGAGCGAAACACTTCCGGGGCCGGGCGCGACGGATCGATGACCCGGGCGGCGGCGAGGAATCGGAGCTGTTCCACCTTCAATTCGCGTTCACCCAATTCCAGGACTTGGGCCGGCGTCAGGCCGATCAATTCCTGCGAAAGCATTTCAGCATAGGCCTTCATGCCGATCGCAAAGGGGGCGGCGGCGTTGGGCAGTCGCTCGCGGCGGAGCCATTCGGCGAAGGCGCGGAACTCGCTCACCGCCTTCTGATTCGCCGCATTGAAGGCACCGGTAATGGCCGGATCCGTTACCTTGGTGGCTTCGGTGGCGACATCCTTGGCCAGGAAGTCCGCGGCCCCGTCGGCGATTTCGATCGCGGTTTCGACGAACGGGCGGGCCAAGACCGGCTCCAGTTGCTGCCGTGCCGCCATGAAGTGGGCGGGCACCTTTTCGAGAACGCGGGTGATGTGCCGGACGCGATCCGGCAGCGGCGCGAAATCCCGTTTGAGATAGACGCTGACGTCGGGCAGCGAGGCGTAGTCCATGGGATTGCGCCAGGCGGACTGCAGCGTGGAAAGGTGCCAGCGGGATTGGGCGATCTGCAGGTCCAGTAATTGGAAGTCCCGCTTTTCGTCGTCCGTCAGCTTCGTCGCGTCGACCGCGTCCAACGACTGATCGGCGGCTTTCAGCCGGATGATTTCGTTTCGGACGGCGCTGCGGTCGAGCAGGGCAAACCGCCCATCAAATTCATGCCACCCCAACGCCACGGCATCGAGGGGCCGGGACTGATACTGTTCGCGCAGCAAGGTGTCGGCCAGCTTCTGAAAGGCCGCATCTCCGTACACCCAACTTGCGCCGAGGAGCAGCACTCCGCGCAGACCCAACTGGAAACCGTTCATCGCACGGACGCTAGGCGTAAAAACGCCGATCCACCAGTGGGGCCTGAGGGGTGTCTGACGGCGGGACCGCCCCGTCAGACCACCGGCTCATGCTGGGGATTTCTGAATCTCCTGCACCAAGCGCATGAGGCGCTGTCCGTATTCGACGTAATTGGACCTTAAAGCGTCGTCCTGGGCCGAGGCGGCGTTGGGGCCGGTATCGTGGAAGACGGCGACCATATGGGGTTCGATGCTGAGGGCACCCGCATACCCACGCGCGAAGGCGTCGGCGAGGATTCGACGCACCGCGCCATCGCCTTCGCCGGGCCAGTGGTAATCGGCGTCCCGCTTCGCGGGTACCCAGCGGGCATCCTTGATGTGAATGTGCACCGTGTGATCGCGGACGGCCGTCCAGAATTCCCACGGATCCTGCTGCGGGCGGGGCGCAGGCTTGGACCAGTCCTGGTTGAAGACCGGATTGGCCGTGTCGAAAACCCACTTCAATCCGGGGACTTCGGCGAGCAGTCGCCGGGCGTGATCCGGGCTCATCCCGCCGTAGTTCATGCAGTTTTCGTGCACGGGTTGCAGTCCGGCATCGAGGAATCGCCGGGTCACTTCGCGCAGGCGGCGAAAGCGTTCCTCCTCCAGTTGATCGGCCTCGCTGCGCACCTGGTAGCTCATGATCCGCACATACCGCGTGCCGAGCCGCTGCATGCGCGGGATCGCCCGCGCCACTTCGGCGAGCGTGATATCGAAGGGATCCTCGATGCGTTTGGCCCAGTTGCCGATCGTGGAGGCGAATCCGTAGATTTTCACCCCGGCGGAACCGAGTTCCTGCACGGCGAGTTCAAACGCGGCTTCGGGCAGGTCGTGCAGATTTGCCTTGGGAAACCCCGGCACGGTCACGTTGCGGGCTTCGATATGCTGCCATCCCAGTTCCCGGGTGGCGGCAATCTGCGAGCCCAGCAGGTTTCCGCCTTCGTCGCCAATTCCACAGTAGATCATGGCGCGAGATTAACGGGCCGGGCGCGGGGGACCAGTAATGAGTGCCGGGAGTGAACGCCGTCGGGCAGCGCCCGGTGCGGGAGCACTCCGGGTGCGCTGAAGATTTGCCAGCGGACGTGGGCTGCGGATGCTGGCGATATGCCGACCCTGTTTCTGGCCACCGCCAATGCCCATAAGATCTCCGAGATCCGTCAGATTCTGGGGCCCACTTTTTCATGTCGGTCCCAGCGTGATGCCGGCGTGGCTCTGGAGATCGACGAGACCGGCAGCACTTTTGCCGAGAATGCGCGATTGAAGGCGGTCACCTGGGCGGCGTATCTGGGCACGGATGTCTGCAATCTGGGGGTGGAATGGGTTTTAGCGGACGACTCGGGCTTGGAGGTGGACGCCTTGCACGGCGCGCCGGGGGTTCATTCCGCACGCTTCGCCGCCTTGGATGACGGTCGGCGCGGGAATTCCAGTGATGCCGAAAACAATGCCAAACTCCTGCGCCTGCTGGCGGACGTGCCGGTGGAGCGTCGGGAGGCACGCTTTCGGTGTGTGCTGGCTCTGACGCCGGTGATTCCCGGGGCGCCCTATGCGAGTCTCGCGGAAGCCACCCGACACTTCGAGGGCAGTTGTGAGGGGTGTCTGCAGGTGCAGCCGGCCGGGCGTGGTGGTTTTGGCTATGATCCGCTGTTTGTGCCGGACGGTTATGATACTTCGTTTGCCGAGCTGGGGGAGACGGTAAAAGGCACCTTAAGCCACCGCGCGCAGGCCTTGGCCCGGCTCGCGGATCATTTTCGTACTTGAAGCTGGTGCGGCGGCCCCGCGGCCAGCAGGAATCGCGCGGCGGACGGCGGCGGCGTTACACCCTTCAGCGCGCTCGTAACATCACAGAGTCGAACCACACTTCACCGGCATCCGCCCGCAGTTCGAGGATGAATTCAACCGGACCGTCGTCGGCGGATTGAAAATCGAAGTGGACCGGCGTCCAGTCCGTGTCGCCCGCCAGCGCTGCCGTGCGGGAGGTTCCGGTCAGACGCACTCCAGCGCCGGATCCGAATTGATCGCGGACGGCGATCACCCCGCGGGTTCGGGCCCGGGCGGTCAGCTGGTACGCTCCGGCGGGCACCGTGAGCGAGCTCCGCACGGACGCGATGGTTCCGTTGGTGCGGGCCCGCAAATGGATGGGGGCGTTGGTGGGCGTCAGGACGTCGGCTTGGCCGAACTGCACATACGTTTGCCAACCGGTCGGGGCCACGCTCTTACCGGGCGGCCAGGGGGGGAGGGGATCCGGCCAATTCGCCAGTTCGCGGGCCACATTTTGCAGGCGATTATGCACCCGGTTGAAGTGCTGGTATCGATCCGGGAAAAGTGAAGCCCGATCCACGGCCGGACGGCTGGCGACCGCGGCATCCAGGCGCGTCTGGAGTTGCGCCATTTGATTCGTCAGGAAGGACTCGGACAACACGGTGTGTGAAAGTTCCTGCAAGCGATGGCGCAATTGAAGCTGCGCTCCAGGAATCGCCAGCAGGGCGGTGGCCACCCGACCGCGCCAGCCGTCCCGCACCGGCGCCTCGGGATGCCCGAGAAGTTGATCGACTCCACTCGGTAGGAACACCGCCCGGCCGTCACGTCGGCGAAAGTGAATACGGTAATTGTTCCGGTTCCGCACGTACCCGTCCCAATCGTCCAGCGTCAGTTGGATCGCGGTCAGGGTCAGAAACCGATCCACATCCAGGATCTGCTCCATCCCGGCGAGTCGATCCGTGACGGGGGCGTCGGTGGCAGCGCGCAATTGCCGCAGATCGGCTCGATCATTGGGTCCGAAACCCGCGTCCCGTTCGAGATTCCGTTCGATATCCCCGACAAAGGCACCTTCATAGAGGTTGCCCGGCCGATGTCCCTCTTCCGGAAAAGCCCGCCGCAGGTACCGTTCATCATAGGTTTCGACCACCACGCAGATGCCGAGATCGCGGCCGTTGATGGTGATGAGCCCGTGGGTCGAGCGGGTGGCCGGGATTCCGGCGGCGCGGTAGATGCGGCTGGCGAGATTTTGGTTCAGATAGGAACCGTCCTGAACCGAGTTGTTGAGGTGGAATTTGGTCTGCCCAAAGAGGGTGCGTCCGGGGTGAAAACGATTGATGTCGACCGTCCACGACGGTTTGTCGTCGACCGGCCGTTTACTGCCGGCGGAGCCCTTGAGATGGAAGGCGACGTCCGGCAAATCCTGGTCACCGACGCGGAGTCGTCCGCGGGCATACGAGCGGGCATCCCGCCGCAGGGCGACGAGACTTTCTTCCGGCAGGAGTATTTCCCAGGTGAGAACGGGCCCCGCAAAGAGGGCCGCGGCGGCGGCATCCTCCGACGCGCGATCCGCCCGGGCGATCCAGCCACCGCCCGTGGCGAGAATCACGCCGAGCACGAGAGTGGCCAGAGATCGGAAAAGGGATGTCAACGTGGTCGACAAGCGCGGACTATTGCTGGCGCTTGGCCCGTCGCAATGGGCGAGGTGGCGGATGGGTGTTGGCGTGCGAGTAAATCCGGGGGAGGGCGCAGCACCAAGCCACGGGAGGCGCAGCAGAAATGTCCCTGAATTCAGGCGCGCCGGATGAACCGGGCAAGGATCAGTCCACCCAGGGTGAAGGAGAGAACGTTGTAGAGGGCGTTGGCGGCAGCAAAAGGGGCCGAATGCATCCACCAGACCGTGGCGCCCAGGTCCGAATTGGCGGCGACGATCAATCCGGCCACGGCGGTAAAGAGCACGCGGCTGCCGTAGGTGGGCAGGGCCGGACAGGCCAATTGCAGGAGCACGCCCATGAGCGCCATCGTGACCCAGATCACCAGAAAACCGCGTCCGAGTTGTGCCGGATCCTGGGCCGGTAACGCTTCGCGGTGGAAGTGAATGATGGCACTGGGACCCTTGCGTGCTGCCGTCGCCGGTTCGGTTGATGGACCGGTGGTCAACGGATACTCGTAAACCCCGGTGGCGGGCAGATGGTCCAACAGGCTTTGGGCGAACGCGTCCGGTTGGCTGGGGACGCCGAAGATCCGCTGCGCCGGTGGACTCATCCAAAATGCCGCCCCGAAGAAAAATACCGCGAGCGCGGCCAAGAAGCTGCCAAGCAGGAGCATTCGCATAGGTTCCGGCATTGAACTCGGATGGCCCGGTCGCCGCAATCAAAATCGCGATTCGCCGTCGGGGAAAGCGATGGCACCGCCGGTGAATATGTTGCGGTAACTCACTTGGTAGCAGGCGGGTTGTGGAACATGGTAGCGATCGGTTTATGAAACGGGTTTTGTTGTTGATTCTGGCCGCCGTCCTGAACGCGGGGGTGTCCGCCGAAGCGGCGGATTTGTCGGAGGCTTTTCCTCTATGGCCGGGATCGGCCCCGGGGTCACTGGGAACAAATGCCAACGATATTCCCACGCTGACGCCGTATCTGCCCGCCGCGGGAACGGCGACCGGCGCGGCCATCGTGATCTGTCCGGGGGGTGGCTACGGGGGATTGGCGCCCCACGAAGGAAACGATTACGCGCTGTTCCTGGCTGGCCGGGGTGTCACTGGATTCGTTCTCAAGTATCGCCTGGGCAGCCATGGCTATCGGCATCCCGCCATGTTGAATGACGTGAACCGCGCCCTTCGACTGGTCCGTCAGCGGGCCGCGGATTTCTCCGTCGATGTCCACCGGGTGGGCGTCATGGGAAGTAGCGCCGGTGGGCATTTGGCGTCGACGGCCGTGACCCATTGGGACGAGGGCCGGGCTGATGCAACGGACCCGGTGGAGCGCATGAGCAGTCGGCCCGATCTCGGGGTGCTGTGTTATCCGGTCATTTCATTGGGCGAATTTACCCACCAGGGCTCGAAAAAGAATCTGCTCGGCGACAAGCCCGATCCCGCCTTGGTCTGGCTTCTGTCGAACGAGCTTCAAGTGACGCCACGCACGCCGCCCTGTTTCCTCTGGCATACGGCGGATGATTCCGCGGTGCCGGTGGAGAATTCCCTCGCTTTTGCCGCCGCCCTGCAACGCGCCAAAGTTCCCTTTGATCTCCATGTCTTCCAGACAGGGCGCCACGGCATCGGACTCAATGCCAAGCCGCCGCAGTTTGAAAACGTGCACCCGTGGGCCGGTGATCTCGTGTTCTGGCTGAAGCAGCAAAAGTGGGCCAACTAGCACCTTTGGCGGTCCGTCCCCCCACCTATTTCAACGGAATGGAAACTTCCCACGGGCCGGTGGAGCCCATCGTTCAGATTCGGGATCTCACCAAGATCTATCGCCAGGGCGACATCGATGTCACCGCGTTGGCCGGGGTGTCGCTCGATATTGCTCCGGGAGAGTTTGTGGTCTTGATGGGGCCGTCCGGTTCCGGCAAGTCCACGCTGCTGCATCTGCTCGCGGGAATTGATCGGGCCACGTCGGGGACGGTGCTGGTTCAGGGCATCAATATTGCCAACCTGAATGAGTCCGAATTGGCGGGCTGGCGGAATCAAAACGTCGGTTTTGTGTTCCAGAGTTTCAATTTGATCCCGGTGTTGACGGCCGCGGAAAATGTGGAACTGCCGCTGCTCCTGACCGCGTTGTCGCGTTCGGAGCGCAAGGCGCAAGTTCGCACGGCGCTGGAGTTGGTGGGGCTGGGGGATCGGGCGCATCATCGACCCGACCAACTGTCCGGTGGCCAACAGCAGCGCGTGGCCATCGCCCGGGCCATCGCCACGGATCCGGCGCTGCTGGTGGCAGACGAACCCACGGGGAATCTGGATGCCAAATCCGCGGCGGACGTTTTGAACCTTCTGCAGCGACTGAGCCGGGAGGCGGGCAAGACGGTGATCATGGTGACCCACGATCCCAAGGCCGCGAGTTATGGCACGCGCAGCCTGCACTTGGAAAAAGGCGAGGTGGAACGGGATGTCCGGGCCACGTCATTCACGCCATGACGCTGGCTTCCTTTGTCGCGAAGAACGCCCTGCGCAATCGGCGGCGGGCGCTGCTGACCATTTTGTCCGTGGCCATTTCCTGCGCGCTGCTGGTCACATTGCTGACCTTGCAACGCGAATTGACCACGCCCCCCGAATCCGAGGCCTCCTCATTGCGGATCATCGCGCGCAACAAGGTGTCCCTCATGCAGCCGTTGCCCTATAAGCAGCTGACTCAGATTGAACGGATCCCCGGGGTCAAACAGGTCTCGCCGTTCACCTATTTCGGTGGGAAGTTCCGGGACGAGGAGGCCACCGGCTGGGCGCAGTTCGCGGTGGATCCGGCTCGTTTCCGTCAGCTGATCATTGAGGGGCGGATCACCGACGGATCCTATGAGGACTTCATCCGCGACCGGAATTCCTGTCTGCTGGGACGCGATACTTTGGATCGGTACCAGTTGAAGGTGGGGGATAAGTTGAAATTCACCGGGACGTTCTATCCCGTGGATTTTGAAGTGCGAATCGCGGCCGTTTACCAGGGAACGGTGGATGATCGCAATTGCTTTTTTCATCACAAATTGCTCGATGAATTGATGGGAGGCTGGGGTATGGCCGGAACGTGGTATCTCTGCGCGGATTCACCGGCAGTGGTGAACGACGTCATCAACCGGGTCGATGCCACCTTTGCCAATACCTCGGCCGAGGTGCGGACAGAGACGGAACGGGCTTTCCAACTCAGCTTTGTCAGCATGTTTGGCAACGTGAAGTTGCTGACGGGAGCGATCAGCCTGGTCGTTGTGTTCACGCTGATTCTCGTCAGTGCCAGCACCATGAGCATGGCGATCCGGGAACGCTTCCGGGAGTTGGCCGTGCTCAAGGCGCTGGGCTTTCAGCGGCGCGAACTGGCCGGCTTCATCCTGGCGGAGAGTTTTGCGCTCTCCACGCTCGGCGGCGCCTTGGGAATCGGCGGCGCCTGGGCCTTTTGGAACCAGATGGATGTGCTGACCTTTGGTCACCTGACGCTGCAGAAGCTGACCAAAGGGTTCATGCCGTATTTTGAAGTGACCCCGCGAATCATGGCCACCGGTGCCATTGTCGCCGCTGTCCTGGGCATCGTGGCCGCCATCATGCCGATGATCACGATGTCCCGGACCTCCGTCGTGGAAGGCCTCAAAACCCTCGACTGACCATGGTCCTGCCGCTGAAATACAACATCCGCAATGTCTGGGTCCGCTGGCGGGCCACGACCTCCACCATACTGGGCATCGCCCTCGTGGTTTCGGTGTTCGTTCTCCTGCGGGCCCTTGCCCGGGGGATCGAGGCGAGCAGCGGTAATACGGGCGACGCCCGGAACGTGCTCATTGTGCGCAAGGGTTCGATGGCGGAATCCGGCAGCCTGGTAACGCTGGATCAATTTCGGACGATCCGTTATTTCGAGGAGATCGCGCAGACACCCGCGGGACAGCCGTTGATTTCGGCGGAACTGGTCATGCTCGTCAGCGTGCCTCGGCGGACCGGGGCGGGCGAGGCGAACACCCTGCTGCGGGGAGTCACGGCGCAGGGCCAGGAACTGCGATCGCAGGTGACGCTGATTGAGGGACGCTGGTTTCGTCGCGGCCAACGCGAAGTGACCGTATCGCGCAAGCTGGCGCAGCGATTTTCCGGGTTTGAAATTGGCGGATCGTTCAAGGCCGGGCCGGATCGGTTGACCGTCGTCGGTCATTTTGACGGGGCCGGCAGCGCTTTCGATTCGGAAGCCTGGATGGATGCCGATGAAGCCCGGTCGATTTTTGATCGGGGTGAGATGTATTCCAGCCTCCTGGTACGGCCGCGGGATGCGGCGGCGCTGGTGTCCTTCACCAACCGGATAGCGCAGGACAAGCGCCTGGCCTTGCGGGCCGAATCGGAGCGCGGGTACTACGAGAAGCAGACCGTGACCGCGGCTCCATTTAAAATTCTGGCCGGTTTGCTGGGCGCGGCCATGTCCGTCGGCGCGGTGTTCGCGGCCATGAACACGATGTACGCCAGTGTGGCGAGTCGCACCCGGGAGATCGGCACGCTCCGGGTGCTCGGGTATTCGCGCGGGTCGGTCGTCATCTGCTTCCTGCTCGAGGGCGCGCTGCTGGCGGCGCTGGGTGGGGCGGTGGGCTGTGCCGTGGCGGTGGGCATCACGATGACGTTGGCGGCGCGGGGGACGATGTTTGGTTCCCTGGATTTTCAATCGTTCGCCGAGACCGTCTATCAATTCCGCATCACCCCGGACCTGATCGTCCTGGGCATGGTCTTCGCCGTCGCCATTGGCTTGTTCGGCAGCCTTTTTCCCGCCTTGCGCGCGGCGCGATTGCCGGTCATTTCCGCTTTGAAATCGTTATGAATAACGACCTGCTCGCCAGTCTGCGCATTGCCTCCGCCCGCAAACGTCGTTCGCACGGCACGTGGTGGCTGATCGTTATTGGTGTTTTGGTAGCGACCGGTACCGCCGCCTATTTGGCGTTTCCGCGGGAGGGCGACCAAAACCGTTCCGGGATGAAATCCGGCCGGGAAACCGTCGTCGCCAAGGCGGATAAGGGGCTGGCCGATCGGGCCAAATTGTTGGATGCCGAGCGGGGTGGGGCAGGGGCCGCCAAATCGACTTCGGCCGGCCAGGTCGAGCCATCGGGAGCGACGGGGACGAAGGACGGCGGGACCTCGGTGGGATCGGTATTGACCGTCTCCGGTTATCTGGTGGCGCGGGAGCGGATCGAAATCAGTCCGCGGTTCCTCGGAGTGGTCACGTGGATCGGGGTGAAAAAAGGCGACAGTGTCACCAATGGGCAGGTAGTGGTCCGATTGGATGACTCGGAGTACCGTGCCCGCCTGGCGGAGATCGACGCGCAGTCGGCTGTGTCGCAGGTCGCGGTGGACCGGGCCCGGGTGGATTTCAAGCGCGCGCAAGATCTGGTATCCAGTCGGGTGGAGATGCAGAAGCTTCTGGACGATGCCCGTCTCTCGCTGGCCGCCGCCGAAGCGCAGCTGCAGCACAGCGTCGCGGCCCGGCAATTGATCAATACCTATCTCGATTGGTGTGTGATCCGTTCCCCGGTGAACGGCGTGGTGCTGGAGAAACTTGTGGATCCCAACGAATTGGTTTCACCCCAGACGTTTGGCAGCGGCCGTGGCCCCAGCACCTCCCTGATCGCCGTTGCGGACCTGACGGACCTGCAGGTGGAGATCGATGTCAATGAGTCCGACCTGGGGAAGGTGACTCTCGGCCAGCGTTGCGCGGTCAGCCCCGAGGCTTATCCCGACAAGGAATACACGGGGGTGGTCGCGGAAATCGCACCCGAGGCGAACCGGGCCAAAGGAACGCTTTCCGTGAAGGTGAAGATCGAGCATCCGGATCGATTCCTGACGCCGGAGTTGAGTGCCAAGGTGAAGTTCCTGTCCGGGCGATGAGCTTGGATCGCGGGATGGGGGTTGGAGGAAATTCCTTTCCCGGGTGCTTTGGGTCGGCTTCTATCCGCGCCGACACGTTTACGTCATGAAAATTGTTCTCGCATACTCGGGCGGCCTCGACACGTCGGTGCAGCTCTCCTGGATCAAGGAAACCTACGGCAACGCGGAGATGATCGCGTTCTGCGCCGACGTCGGCCAGGAAAGCGAACTCAAGGGCCTCGACAAAAAGGCCAAACGCACCGGGGCCTCCAAGATCTTCATCGATGACCTCCAGGCGGAGTTCGCCCGGGATTTCATCTTCCCGATGCTGCGCGCGGGAGCGATCTACGAGGGACAGTATTTCCTCGGGACCTCCATTGCCCGCCCGCTGATCGCCAAGCGGATGGTGGAAATTGCCATCGCTGAAAAGGCGGACGCGGTGGCGCACGGCGCCACGGGCAAGGGCAACGATCAGGTGCGCTTCGAGCTGACGGCTGCGGCGCTCGCCCCGGATTTGAAGATCATCGCCCCGTGGCGGGATCAGCGGTATCGCGACCAGTTCCCGGGGCGGCAGCAGATGATCGACTACTGCGAAGCCAAGGGCATCCCCGTCCAGGCCAGCGCGAAGAAGCCGTACTCGATGGATCGCAACCTCCTGCACATTTCCTACGAGGCGGGAATTTTGGAAGACCCGTGGTATGACTCCTTCGACCTGAAGAACCGGGAATATTTCACCACACTGTCGGTGCTGCCCGAAGACGCGCCGGACAAGGCGGAGTACGTGACCTTGGAATTCGAACGGGGCAACTGCGTGGCGGTCAACGGCAAAGCGCTCGATCCCCTGGGGGTCATGCGGGTGTTGAACAAGGTCGGTGGCAAACACGGCGTGGGCCGCGTCGATATGGTGGAAAACCGCTTTGTCGGCATGAAGAGCCGCGGTGTCTACGAGACCCCGGGCGGGGCGATTCTGCACTACGCCCATCGCCAGATGGAAAGCCTGACGATGGATCGCGAGGTCATGCACCAGCGGGACGCCTTGATTCCGAAGTACGCGGAACTGGTGTACAACGGTTTTTGGTATGCTCCGGAGCGTTTGGCGCTGCAGGCCTACGTGGAGGAGAGCCAGCGGAATGTCTCGGGCACGGTCCGAGTGAAGCTGTACAAGGGCGGACTATACGTGGCGGGACGGAAGAGTGCGGTGAGTCTGTACAATCCGCACATTGCTACCATGGAGGCGGATCCGACGAAGGCCTACAATCAGGACGATGCCACCGGCTTCATCCGGCTGAACGGTCTGCGGCTGCGGGTGAACAGTTCGGTGAACGGCGCCAAGAATCTGTCCGAACGCGGGAGCTGATGGGAATCCGCCGCGAGCGGGAGGATGGTTGCGACTTCAGCACCCCTCCTCCCACCTCGGGCTCGCGGGCAGCGGCCGCTCGGCAGAATATCAAGGCCCCTTGGCCAGCAGAATCACCAGACGGGCACCCACCACGGCAGCGACCGCCAGCAGGAGGAATCCGCTGCCCATGGCCATCCGGCGCATCGTGGCGCTGGAAAAGCGTCCGTGACCGCGGGAAACGCTCCAACCCAGCAGCAGGAACCAGGTGAAGCCACCCAGTCCCACGCCGCCGATAAAGGCCCACTTGCAATCCCGCGTGCCCCGTACCCAGCCCGAGCCGAGTAACGGCGCCGACACGGTCAGCCAGAGCAGCAGGATACCCGGGTTACCCAGCACGCGGAGAAAGCCGGTCCAGAAGGCGGTGTGCGGGTGAAAGTGGCTTTCCACAAAGCGCTCGGCGCGTTCCTCGCCCGGGAGCGGCGCGCCGCGCAGATACTTGATGCCCAGCCACACCATGAGCACAAAGCTGATCAGCTCCATCGATGCCCGAATCCAGCGATCAGCGAACAATTCCGCGAAACCGGCGAAGGCGGCCGCACAATAGGCGGATTCCATCACCGTCGCCCCGAGCGCCACAAAAAGGGCCCACCGAAAGCCCCGGCGGGCTGCCTCCCCAAGGATCGTGGCATTGACCGGGCCACCCGGCATCGAGGCGATAAAACCCGACAAGATGCCCAGGATGGCGGCGGTGAGGGGGGCGAGATCGAACATCCCGAGGAACGTGGGTCTGGGTGGTTGTGGTCCGTTCAGGACTTCGGCACATCCGGCGCATCGCCCGCGGCCGATTCCACATCGTCCGGTTCGTCATCCACTTCGATCTCCCGCTGCATTTCCCGGGAAATGCTCGGTCGGATGAAGCCGTACAGCAGGTAGGCGGTGAACATCAGTGGAGCCGCGACCGGCAAAACCTTCTTCCAAAGAACGAGCAGCAGGCCTACGCACACGACAATGATGAGCGTTTTGACAAACGGCCGCTGCGTCCGCCAATCGAGTTTCTTGAACGTGGGATACTTGACCTGACTGACCATCATCATGGAGAGGAAGATCAGGATGACTGGCAGGGCATAGACCCAGAGTCCCTTGCGGAAGTCGGCTTTTTCATCCAGCCAGATCAGAAAAATGGTCAGCGACGCCACCATGCCGGCGGCCGCTGGGATCGGGAAACCCGTGAAGTATTTGCCTCCGCCGGTACCGGCCATCGCCGCCAGGCAGTTGAATCGGGCGAGCCGAAAGGCCCCACAGATCACGTAGATGGAGGCAATGAACCAGCCGATTTCCTTATGGGGCCCGAACATGTCGGCCAGCACCACCCGATGAACCAGAAACGCCGGCGCCACGCCGAAACTCACGATGTCGGCCAGTGAATCAAATTCACGACCAAAGGGACTCTCAAATCCGCCCATGCGCGCCACCCGACCGTCCAGGAGGTCGAGGATGCAGGCGAGGAGGATGTAAAAAAGAGCTTCCTTGATCGCACTCCACTCTGGCGCGGCCGCATTGAGGTCGGCCTCAACGATTCGGGTGAGAGCGAGGAAGCCGCAGAAGAGATTACCCGCCGTGAACAGATTCGGCAGCAGATAGATCTTCAGCTTCGCATCGGGATCGCCTGAATTCATGTGCTGGGATGGCTTGGGTTCAATATCGGGCGATGACCGTTTCGCCGCCAACCACGCGATCACCTGGCTTGACGGTGATCTTCACGCCCGGGGGCAGATAGATATCGCCACGGGAGCCGAATTGGATCAACGCCACGCGTTCTCCCTTGGAAACCACGCTGCCCACTTCGACCCACGGAAGGATTCGCCGGGCGATGAGCCCCGCAATCAATCGGACCGCCATCCGGCCCCCGGGGAAGTTGGCGGGATCCGTGGGTTCGAAACCGATCAAAACGTTTTCGTTGTGGGCGGCACTGTCAGCATTCATCGCGTTCAGGTATTTGCCCGGGGTATGCTCCACGAAGCAGACCCTTCCGCCCACCGGGGCCTGCTGTACGTGGACATCGAAGACCGAGAGAAAAATGGAGATGCGCTGGCAACGGCCACCGAGGACCTTGTTCTCTTGGAAATCCTCCACCGCGTCCACCAGGCCATGGGCCGGCGCGACGACCAAACCGGCACCCGGGGGAACTTTCGCCTCGGGGTCGCGAAAGAAGTAGAGAGTGAACACGGCGAACACGCCCCAGAGGCCGCCCGCGACGGCGACGCTGAGGCCGAGAGGCAGACCAATGAGGCGGCAGGCCACTCCCAGCAGGAAAGCCAGGATGGCGGAAATCAGCAGGATGCGGAGCGCGGCGCGGAAAGCTTTTCCGTGGTGCTTCATGTGGGGAACACCCTAGGGGGTTTTCCCGGTCCAGAACAACAAAGGATGCCAGAAACCGAAAGGCCCTGGAATCGGAACCTTGGACTGGTGGAAACCGGTACGGCGGAAGAGGGCGCGAAAGCCGGGCCACCCGGTGATGGACCGGCCGCTGGCGGTATGACGTTTGTGCGGCGGCCCCCGGCGGGCTAGGCCAGCGGGACGTCGTAGTACTCGAGCGCCCATTCCTGCATGTAGCGGACGCGATGGGGGGTGACCTGATAGACCAGCAGTAAGGGATTCTCGAGCGACCCGAGAAACTGTCGCATCAGGGGATTCTCATCCCAGATCTGTTGCAGGAGCGGTCGATCCGTCAGCACCGTGGCCGTACCGGAAATGCGCACCTGATTGTGCGAATCGTCGACGTAGCACAATTCGACCCGCGGATTGGCCGCGATCTCCTGGGTCTTGTGATACGGTCGAAGGTTGGCGATGAAGATGGTGAAGCCATCCGTGCGGACCGGCGAGACGGGACGAAGTCTTGGCTGGTCGCCATCCAACGTGGCCAGGCAGGGGAACTTGGCTCCCCGCATGGTGGCACTGGCGAGTTCGACCAGTTGGGCCGGATCAATCGGCTTTGGAACGGGCTTGGACATCGGCCCAGCAAGGCACACCGCGCCGGCGGCGGAAAGGGCGAGTTGGGGAGATCCCCGCCGGTGGATCCAGGGCCGGGAGGTCAGGAAAGGCGGACCGATGCCCCCGCTTCGGTCCAACACCGTCAGATGCCGAAGTCTCCCGATGGTCGGCAACCCGTGCGACACACTGCTGCGCCGGGGCAGGGGTACGGGCAGACATTGGCAGGCTATTTGTGCGGAGAGTCCGGAGCCCACGCCGGCTCACCGACCGGTACCACGAAGGTCCAGGGACGTCGCACCAGACGGCGGATGAGGGCGCGATAGAGGGTTCGTCGTTCGGGCCCGGGGACCGCGCGGGCTCGGATCGCGACGGTGAGCGACAGGCCAAAACTAACCCCGAGGTTGATCAGGCCGATACCCAGCAGGCCGGCGATTGTCCGGACAACGGCCCCTCCCGTAAGCCCCTGCGGACCAAGTGCTGCCCAGGCGGCGGCGAACTGCCCGGTCGAAAGCGTCACGTGCCGGACCTCTACCGGGGGGCCGAGGAACTCGGCGAACTTGGGTAGGAGACCCAGGATCAAGCCAAGCGAGACGTTGCCTGCGAGCCCGGCGATGTTGTGGTCGAGCCAACTGGCAAACCGACCGGCCCGGACCGCGCCAAGCAGGATATGGAGGCGATGGTTTCCGGCGAGAGCCGGGCGCAAGCGGTGCAGGGCAAAGCTGTTATCAGCCCAGGCGGCAATCATACTGGACAGCCACAGCAGACCGCCGGTGAAGGCGGCATAAATCAGCGTGCCCGTGAAGGGAGAGAGCGACTCAATGATCTTCCCCGCTTTTTCCGTCGTCACCCAATGGGCGCCGGTGGCCTGGAACCAGAGCCAGTCCAGGAGTAGCACAACGGGAAAGACCGCGACCAGGTTGCCGAAGACCGCCGCCATTTGGGATCGTGTAGCGCTTCGCGGTAATTCGAGGAGTGATTCCCAAATTTGTTCGTGGTGAAAGTGGGAGTGATGTCGCAATGGTCCGTGGGAGCAGTTGCAAATAGGTCCGTAGATTCACCGGAAGTGCGTGGGAATGATGCCACGACGGTATTT
>CANIZL010000016.1 GCA_947471985.1 Verrucomicrobiota bacterium
AAAGAAGCGGCCGGCCGATTTTTTATTCGATGATCTCAATTTAATCACCTCAGCGCGCATTTTCATCGAGTATCACTCGCGGTAGCCATCCTCGCGCTATTCCGCACAATCTTAATATTTAGTCTAGCTAACGCGCCAGACACCGTTGGCATTCCGGCTGAACGCCGTGCTCCACGATCCCACTGCCCGGCGATGGATGCCGGGCGATGGTTCGGATGGCGACGGAGCCTTCCGGAATGACGGTATTATGGGCTTCGTTCGACCGCATATAGCGTCGGAGGGGATGGCGTTCTTCGTAGCCGTAGAGACCCGAGTCGATGAACCATTCTTCCCCGAGGGCGATCAATGCGAAATGAAGATCGTCATCGTGGCGATGGTAATCGGAGAAAAACGAGCATTTGAAGAACAGATAAAGGGTTTCCGAAAATCGATCGGTTGGATGCCAGGCATCGCGGAGGATGGCGTAACCGGATTGGGGGAAAATTCCATCCGGGCTGCTCGGCCGGGTCCCGGATTTTCCACGGGTGGCGGAGTAGATGAAGTTTTGGGCACCCGGGAGGGGACGGACGCTTCGCAGCGTGGCGAAGTCCCGTGATGCTGTATCGCCCACGATAGGTAAACGACCGTCGGGCTGGAGGAGGCAGGCGGCGTAGTCCCAGCCGGCATTGATGCGAGCCTCCAGTTCCGGCGGCGGCTGGTCCCCAGTCATCAGCAGGTACTCCTCCAAGGCCATGAGCAACCAGACGTGATAGCCCGGACTGTTCTCCACGTGGATTCCCTCCGGGGTGAACATGAAGTCGATTTCCTCGCGCAAGCGGTCCTGACTCAATTGCAACCATCCGGCGGCTTCGCTGAGCTCGGGAAAGGCACTGGCGGCCCAGTAGAGGATCGTGGCCTGATCAAAGCCATGATTCGTGTGCCGGTTGAAGAATTCCTCGGTCGCGAGGACGCGGCAGTGCGACGCGATCATCCGGAGCAGGTGGTCCAGAAACGGCGCGTCCAAGGGCTCCGCCGAGCGTATCCATTCGAAGCTACAGAGCAGAGTCCGCAGGCGAAAAGCGGTTACATGATCGTCCCAGGCGAGCGGTGAGGGGAAGGTGGGTTGGTAGTTGGCGGCGGCCCAGGAGCGGAGAATCTGTTTGGCTGCGGGCAGGGCGTTCGGCGTTTCGAAATGGGCGGCGGCCAGCAGGTGGTGGACGCTCATCAGTTGGTGATGAAACCATTGCCAATTGAGGTTGGAGAACGGGTCTTCGTTCCACTGGATGGCATCCCAAGTCAGGGCTACCGGCGCGTATGTGCCGTACTGGGTTGCGCCGGTTTGGAGCTGTGTCACACCCAGGGCACTCTTGGTTTTGAGGAGCAGTTGCTTGGAGGACCAGCGGCGGGTGTACGGATGGGCGGGGCGTTGCTGGAAGTGCCGGGCCACTTCGGCCGACACCGCGGAGTCCCAGCGGAGTTGGCCGTCGAGGATCAGGTGCAGCGGAGTTTTGTCCGGCGGCGTGCTGGCGTGATCCCACCAGGATTGGGTGCTGGCGGGTTCCGGCGGGTTGGGTTGCGCTGGCTTCGATTCCGTCATGATGCCAGTCGTCCCTGCGGCGGTCGGTTGGCGGCTCCTTGAACCGGGCGGGTCCCCAATAGCCGGCGATACGCCTTCAACAATTCAGCGGCCGCCACGTTCCAATGGAGGGTTTTCCCCGCCAGGGTCTGGCAGCGTGTGGCCAGCGCTGAGTGTTTTTGATGGCTGGTGCGGATGAACTCGAGAATGCGCTCCAATTCCGCGGCAGGAAATTGCGCGGCTTCCAGCAGGCGGGACTCCAGAACGAGACCCACGCGACGGGCCTGGGCCAGTTGACTGAAGTCACCGATGCCTTCGGTCATCAGGACCGGCAGTCCGGCCGCCAGGTATTCACCGAACTTGGTCGGGGAGGAAACCTGATTGACGATGTGTTTTCGGCGGAGAAGGACGCCGACATGAGCTCCCGGCAAGGCGGCGGCGACCTCGTGGTGGGGCAATTCAGTCAGGAGAACTGAGGACTCCGGCAGGTGGTATTGGGCCATGAGCTTCCGCGCCTGGGCGTGGTCGGAACCCGGGACCAAAAGGAGGAAAGATAATCGGGATTCGAGTTTCCGGAGCTGGGCGAAGAGACGGATCATTTCCTCGCCGCATTGCCAGGCGGCCAGGGTGCCGAGGTAGACCACAGTGGGGCGGTCGGCGGGCGTCGATAGCGGGCTGGGGCTGTCGCCGGAGGCGAAGCGTTCGTCGGCGATGCAACAAGGCACCACGACATGATTGCCACCCGGCAGCGCATAGCGATCCCGATAGAATTCCTGCATCGCCTCAGAAACAAAGACATTCAGATCCGCACCGGCCAAAATTCGGTGTTCCCATTCCTCAAGTGCGGCGATGCGCGCTGGATTTCCGCCACCCATGCGCTCTTCCTCAGGGGTGGTGCCATGGCAATCAAAGACCAGCCGAAGTCCAGGCACCTGCTGTCGGAGCAGCAAACCAATGCGGGCACAGTAGAGGGCCTCCGCCTGGACGATCCGCAGCTGATGGGTCGCGACAATCGCTTCGAGCTCGGTCAGTGCCGGGCGAAGCTTGGCTTCCGGGAGCTGGATATCGAAAAAGTGCGGAATGGCGACGAGGTGAACCGCGCAACCGAACGTCTCCAGCTCGCGACGGTGCTGGTCCAGCGCGTTGGCATCGGGGGTTTCGGGGTGGAGGCAGGCGAGATGAATTTCCACCTCCAGTTTGCGCAGGGCGGCAATTTCCTGGGCGATGCGTATAAGGTATCCGCCCCGATATCCCGGCCGGAGGTAGCACAGGATCATGACGGAGGTGGAGTCCGTTCCGGACTCCAAGTTTAGCGAAGGAAACGCCAGGGTGGCGGGGTTTGCGTTCGCCGGATCCGGGGATGAAAAGAGGGCCTCGGTCTGCTGGCAGACCTTGGCCTGATCAAAGTTTTCCCGGGCAAAGCGCCGGCAGAATTGGGTTTCCGTCGCGTACAGGTCGCCGTCGCGCCATTTGAGCACGGCGGCAGCCGACTTTGCGACGGTTGAGGCGACGTACTTCCGGGGATAAAGCATATCGGCCCCGGCCCAATCGCGAATGATCGGAATCGTTCCAGCGGCCATTCCTTCGGCAACGGATTGGTGCGAGCCTTCAAAATCGCTGGTGGAAAGAACGAAGCCTATTTTGGTAAACCAAAGCGGCACGTCCTCGCCATAGGACTCGAAGACGACGGAATTGGCATGGGGCGAATTTTCGATCGCGCGGTAAAAAGCCTCGTAATACGCCCGTTCCTCGGGTTGGCGCCAGACCCAGTCGTAGTCGCGCGGCGGGCGGCCTTTCACAAACAAGGTGAAGCGGCTGTCTTGCGCGCGTAGTTGGCTGAAGATTTCAAACGCGAGATGCGGGCCCTTTCGTCGCGGAGCGATTCCCATGATGCCGAGGTTGAACTCGGCCCCGGGAAGTTTCGGCTGATTGAAGGCCTGGCAGTCGATGGGATTGTAAATGAGGTGAGCCTTGGAGCGCAGGAAGGGATACCGTTCGCAGATTTGCTGGAGGTTGAGGGGGCAGATGAGGATGAGCGCATCGACGTTCGCCCAGTTGATCTGATCCAGATAGGGCAGCCGCATTTCCTGGAGATGCAGGCGGATCACCAGGCGCTGATGGGGCAATTTATGCCGGGAATACCACACGGCATTGCCCAGGCACCATTCGCAGAACACGACGTCGGCGAGGGGCAGGAACTCGCGGCACCGGGTGTCATCCTTGATCTCGTGACCGGCATGCTCTTCGAAGAGGAGCCGGTACCGCGGGTTGGCCTCACAGTGCGCGATGAAAGGGCGGAGAAAGCGGAAGTCGTGTCCGGAAAACAGGACCGTCTGCCGCTGGGGGGGGCGGAGGCTCATGGCTGGTGCACCCGTCGCGCAGGAATCCGCGGGAGGGAGTTCCGGATTGCGTGGGCGGGCGCCAGACAAATTCCAGCGGCACCAACCTCCACAAATTGGCCGGGGGGGACGGCAATCGGGTTCATGGCGTTTAGATCAGGATTCCGGTCAGGGACTTGCGTCGGTTGGCTTGTTGGAGCTGGGCCCCATCTTTGACGTAGTTGAAGCGATCCAACGACACCGCACGGAGTTTGGTGAGCGCGACGCTTTGGTTGGCCACGAGGGCCCGCCAGTGTTCCAGTTTGAACGCGCCCGGTTTGACCAGCATGGAACCGGGGCTCAGATGGCTGGACCATTGGAATTCGCTTCCGGAATGGACGAGCACGGGAGCCGACTTGCCCTCGACGCTGGCAAAGTGGGTTTGCTTCCCGATCACGTCCGGTTCCGCGTACCGGTTGGTCAGGACGGCGTCCTGCAGGAAATTCTCGCCGTAGTAATCCCCGGAGTTGACCCACCAGACATAGCCGCCGCCGGTCAGGTCCAGCAGCATGGTCGCCGGGTCCTTGCTGTCCGGAACAAAGGTGACGGGGATTTGGGCGAGCCCATTGCGCAGGCTGGGGGCGACACTGTTGGCGAGGGTCTTGCCCGCCAGGACCGTCAGTTCGAAGCCCCGATAGGTTTGTCGGGCCAGAGTCTGCATCAGGCGCTCGGCATCCGGCCGGGATTGAATCCGCGCGACCACGGTTATTTTCGGATCCAGGATCGCCGTGGCCTTCAGCCCGACCTGTTGGTAAATCTCCGCCAGTCGATGGGCGTAGGTATGATGCAAAAGTACTTCCCGGACACCCCGGGTCGAGATCTCCGCCCAGTAACGCTCATCGCCGAGAAGCTTGTTCAGATGCGTTTCGGTTTCTGCCTCCGAGCGGGCGATGCGGACGATGTCGGTGCCCAGCATGGTTTCGATGCCCTTGGCATAGGCGCTGACCACGGGGGTCCCGGACGCGAGCAGTTCAAAAACCCGGCGTGAGAACATCGTGGGCGAGTTCTTCACGGAATTGACGTTCAGAAACACCTTGTACCATTTGTAGGCCTTAACCATGTCGGCGTACTCCAGCCGGCCCTGGATCGCGCTTTGGTAGATCTCCGGGAACTGGTAGGCCTTGGCATTGGGGCCCACCATGCCGTGCTGGCGGTCGTAGATGTGCAGGCCATGTCCCAGCGCGGGACGCAACATGAGATCGATGTCAGCCCGGCGCTCATCGTGTTCAAGCGCGTAGTAGGCACCGGCGAAGCAAACGTTGTGTTTGCGGGGGGTGTCGACAATGGGGTGGTGGAGCCGGGGCTGCGCGGCAAACGGCAGGGCCCCCACGCGGTTGTGCCCAATCGCTTCACGGTAGGCGGGCAGCATGTCCGCGTCCGTGGTGAACACATGATCGAATAAGCGGGCGCGATGGACGAACCGGTCGAAGTGGGAGGGATCCTCCTTGTTCCAAAATACCGTCTTGATCCCGCGGGCCTTGCAATAGTCGATGACTTCGACGAGTTCCTCGCCCATGGGCTTCTTAAAGGAGGCGATCTTGTACTGCCAGGAACCGCCATTGCCCTGCCAGGCGGATTCCACCAACAGCAGGTCGATGGGCCGGGCGTCGAGCGTCGCCTTCCAATTGTCGGGCCGGAAGGTGACCAAATCGCATTCGGGGCCGAAGCAGGCGGCGGTGAATTCGTCCATAATGCCGCCGACCACGAGTTGTCCGGGAATTTTCGGACGCGGTTTTTCGGCGGAGGCTGGCGTCGAGATTGCTATAGCCGGGGTTGTTGGCGTGGTGGTGGACGCCGCCTTGGCCGGTGTGGACGCGGTGGCGGCAGGAGCCGGGGTGCCTTCTTTGGGAAAAGTGAGCACGAACTTTTCCTTGGGCTCGTTGGTGCCGGATCGGAGTGCGAAGATCAATCCAATCTCGTCATGATAACTCGCCACGCGGTATTGCGATTCGAGATGCTTTCGGAAATCCCCGTAGTGGTGCATCCACCAGAAGGAGCTGGCGGGAATGAGGAGGAAGTCGGCGCCTTGGACACGCAAACGCTCGAGATGACCGATGGCTTCCGCCGAATCCGCGGGATGATGGCCGGCGTAGACCCCACCCGGGCCCTGGGGAAAATGTTTGCCGATCCGTCCGTCCAGTTGGAGAAGATCGTCGTCGCCTTTGCTGATCACCAGCACCCGGGCGCCGGCAGGGAGTACGGTGCTGACCAGGGCGCGTACCCGCTGATTGTTCAATCGCCGCATCCACTCGCCGTCGCGCTGGGCGATGGTCTGTTGGGCCTGCTTTTCCTTGGTGCGGAGCCAGTTGTTTTCCGTCTGAAGCACCTCGATTTGCTTCTTCAGCACCTCGATGGGTTTTTGCGCGGTTTCAGTTGCGAGGTTGGCTTCTGCCAATCTTGCCTCGGCCGTCCGGTCGGCTTCCGCCAGTTGCGTATTCAAGGCTTCCAGTTCCGTGCGCAGCTTCTTTTCCGAAGAGACCCGGTCCCGGAGTTCGCGCAGCTCCTTCGCTTGATTGCCGGTATGGGCGGAGAGCACCTTCAGTCGGCCATAGAGCTTGGTTCCCAATTCGTAGAGCTCGCGTTCCTTTTGCAGGCAGCGGGCCTCGAGTTCCTTCTCTAATTTGAGGTAATCATCAAAGCGGGCCTCCTTGGAAACGTTGGCGCCGTCGTACGCGGGATCCAGGAGACCCGAATAAATGATGTAATTGGTCAGCGTGCCGATGGTGACCGTGCGGAATTGCGGCTCCAATATCGCCAGCAACGAGATGGGATAATAACTGTATTTGTGATCGTGGTAGGCATTCAGTCCGTAGGGAACCGTCACCACCAAGCGCCCTCCCGGACGGAGTATACGGCGGGCCTCGCCCAGGACCTTCATGGGCTGGGTCAGGTGTTCCAGCACTTCACCCAGGATCACGGTGTCATAGGAGGCGTTTTCAAACGGGAGCTGGGTGGCGTCGGCCACCAGAAACCGCGCCCGGTTTTGGACGAGTTCGGCCTCTTTGGCGAGAGCCTCCCGGGCGTGTACCAGGGAACTTTCCTCCACATCCACTCCCGTGCAGTGAAAACCCTCGCGGGCCAGGATCAATGTCACAATCCCCTGACTGCAGCCCAGGTCCAGCACGTCCCGGCCGGCCGCCTGGGCGCACATCCAATGGATGCGTTGCCGGGCACGTTCCGTCTCGGGATCGGCGAGATTTCCGTGGTATCGTATGGAAATGAGGTCGTGATTCATCGTTAAAGCTGTGTCGCGGTCAATTCATCTCTGTGCCGGTGCTTCCGGGACCAGGCGGGCGGTGGCGGGCGGAAAAAGTTGGTTCAGCGCCGGGACGAGCAATTCGTACCGGGCCCGCCAGGTATTCGCGCGGGCGAACGCCCGGCGCTCGGCGGGGAGTTCTGGATCCGGCTGGAGCAATTCCTCCGCGATGGCCGTCTCAAATTCGGCAGCGGTCGCCGCCATCCGGGCAAGCGGTGTCAGGGTCACCATTTCCGGCAACGGGACCGAAACCAGCGGCTTGCCGCTGGCGAAGATCTCGTAGGCTTTTACGGGATTGGTCGCGTGGGTCAGCGGGTTGCGCTTGAATGGCAGGATGGTGACGTCGAACCTTGCGAGCCATTCCGGAATCTCCGCGTAGGGCTTCTCACCGGGGAGCGTCACGTTGGGCAGTTTACCCAAACGGCTTAAATCCGCCGAAACGGTGGCTCCCACGAGAATAAAATCCCATTCGGGACGTCGTTCGGCCAGATCCGCCACCAGATCCGCATCGAACCAGTCCGCAATCGCACCAAAATATCCGATCACCGGGCGGTCGGAAGTGGGACGGGGCAGGGTGCGGGCGAAATGTTCGTAGTCGCAGCCATTGCGGACGCGCAGCACGTTGGCGTTGAGCCGGCGGGCCTCGTGTTCCAGCGGGATCGACGACGCGACCACGAGGCGCGCCTGAGTCAGCAGTTCCCGCTCCTGTGCCAGGAGGGCGGGGTGGTGGTTGGAAAAGCCCGCCTGGTGATCCATGCAGTCATAGACCACCGGCCAGCCAAAAAGCTGTGAGGTCGCCTGTGCCAGCGGCCACCAGAAGGACAACTGCACGATGGCTGCGGCCGCTTGGATGTTTTGGTCCCGACGCAGGGCCGCCAGGGAATTCAAGAGTGCCTTTTCAGTTTCCCTGTCCATCAGACCGTCCCGGATCTTGAACCCGGCTCCCCGAAGGGAGATTTCTTGAAGGTTTTCCGCCAACTGCAGCGCCTGCCACGGCGGTCCGGATTTGCGAAAATCGTGCGACAGATAAAAGACCCGATGCCCGGCCATCGCAAATTGCCGCATGAGCTGTTGCGGTCGCTGGAACCGGTAACTCCAGTTGATGACCGGCAGGCAGATCACGTCAAAGCGCTCCTGCGGTGCCGCCGAGGCAGGAGCTGGCTGGAACGTTGAGGCAATGGTCGCCACGTCGGTCTGGCGATTGCTCCCGCATGAAGGGGCGTCGAATTGGTAAATGACGCAGCGATTGTCGCGCCAGATGCGCGTGCAGTTTTGCTCCAGATAATCCGCCCAACCCCGGTAGTGTTCGAGCCACCAGAACGATGTGTGGGGAATGACCAGATATTCCGCCCCTTGGGTCTGGAGTATCTGCAGGTGCTCGATGGCGGCCGGGGCATCGGCGGGATTGTAGCCGCCGTAGCCACCGTCGTCCGCGCGCGGAAAATGCCAGGCTTTCCGTTCCCCAAGTTCCAGGAGGCGGGGATCCCCTTTGCTGACGACCAGAACTGTGGCCTGGCCGGGGACCAGTGCTTCCACTCGTTCACCGATGCGGGCGACGGTGTCGTCGTAATCGACGGAGACCGTGGCCTCGAGGACTTGTCGCGCATGGCGTTGATTGGCCAGGGCGGTTTCAAGCCAGGCCTGGGTTTGCCGTGTGGTGGCCAGCTCGGCCTCCACCTCCGCGAGACGCCGACGCAACTCCACGGCCTCACGGCGATGAAATTCCGCCTCCTGCTGCACCTGCAGCAGCGACCGGACGGCACCGGGCTCCGCTGTAGCCGTGGCGTCGCTGGGCTGTATGGGATCCGTCGCCATGTATCAGACCTGATTCGGGGCTGAAGTATCGGCCAATTGGAAAATCACACAGTCCGTGCCGGATCCCTCCAAGCGGGCATAGCGTGAGCGGAGATGGTCATGGAAATCGGCGTAGTGATCCAGCCACCAGAGCGACGACGCCGGAATCAGGAGGTGCGTTGCCCCTTGTTGTCGGAGTGATTCCAAATGCTCGATCGCCTCGGCGGCCGAAGCGGGATGGTGGCCGGCATAGGCCCCGCGAGGTGTTCGGGGGAAATGCCATCCCGTGCGTCCGGGAAGGTCGAGTAGGGAATTATCCCCCTTGGAGACGACCAGCACCGTGGAGTCTTCCGGCACACTCCGTTGCACCTCCTGGCGCACGCGTTGGCGCAGTTGCTCATAGACCAGCTCGGGCGATTCCGGAGCCCGATGGCCCAGTTCGACGCGGAGACGGGTGTTTTCCCGGGTCAGATCCGCAATCTGTCGTCCCCGTTCCGCGAGCCAGCGTTCGGACTCGGCGGCTCGGGAATCGCCTGATACCACCGCCAGGAGTGGGGAAACCGACAGATGAAAGGGAAATGAGCCCTCGTAACTGAGGCTGAGCAAACCATCGGCCACGTAGTACTGCAGATCATCCGGTCGCACCCGGTTCAACCATCGCTGACGATACAGAGCGACGTTGGGCTGGTCGTGGCGGAAACGTCCGGGCGAGACGGATTCGAAATGGATCACCACGCTTTCGGCGCAGTAGTGAACCTCCCGTCCCTGCTCCCCCAGACGGAGGCAGAGATCCACATCCTCGAATCCATTGCGGAAGGCGGTGTCGAAGCCTCCGTTGGATTCAAAGATCGGCCGGCGCACCAGCATGCTGGCGGCGGTTACAATCTGGAACCGGCGCGATTGACTGACGGCGGAATGGTCTGAGGGAAAGCCCGTGTAAAGATGCCGCGGATAGCCGTCCTGGCAGATGACCACCCCGGCATGCTGAATGGTGTGGCTGGGGTAAAGCAGTTTGCTGCCGATGACGGCGGCCTGTGGATGCGCCTCGGCGTAGTCGACCAGCGCCTTGAGCCAGCCGGCCTGTGGTATGGTATCGTTATTGAGGAAGATCAGGTGCTTTCCGGAGGCCGCCCGAGCCCCGTCATTGCAGGTGGTGGCAAATCCACAATTGGATTCGTGCCGGACGACTTTCACCCGATCGCCATAGCTGGCGAGTAACTGCGACGTCCCGTCGGTGGAGGCATCATCCACCACCACCACTTCGCAATCGTCCCGTCCCAAGATGGTGCGCAGGCATTGTTCGGTGAGCGCCACCTGATTGAAGACCGGGATGATCACCGAACACTCAGGCATGGGCGCCTCCGAGATCGAACACCAGGCACGTGGCCTCGTCACGGACGGTTACCGGGTAACGACTTTCGAGGTGGGTGCGGAATTCACCATAGTGTTCCAGCCACCAAAACGCGGGCTGGGGTACCAGCAGGAAACGTCCGCCCCGGGCCCGGAGTGCCTCCAACTGCTGGATGGCTTCCTCGCTGTGCGCGGGATAAACATTCGCGTAGCCACCGTCTTCCAACTGGGGGAAGTGAGCACCCTGGTGGTTGGGGAAATCCACAAGTTGTTCGTCACCCTTGCTGACGACGACAATCGATGCACCGGCTGGCAGACGGGCTTGGACGGTCTCCTTGATGCGTTGCCGCAGACTCTGGTACTCGGGAGTCAGGCGACGGGCGTGCGGTTCCCATTTCGCGCCCCACTTTTCCTCGAAACGACGACGATTGGTTTCAAACACCCCGTCGTAATCGCCGCCAGTGCAGAGTTCTCCGAACGAGGCCTGGCCAAAATGGTGGATGTAAACGTCCTCCCGGCAGACGATCCGGTATCCGGCATCGCGGACCCGGCGGGCATAGTCGTCGTCCTCAAACATCCCGAGACCGAAGCGTTCATCGAGGGGCCCGATTTGCGTCCACAAGTCCCGACGAAAAGCCACGCAGAACATGGCCAGCATCCGGATGTCGTTGCCCTGTCCCTGATGTTTTGTGGTGTAGGTTTGTGCGAAGGCGCCCAATTCCCGGTGGGTACGATAGGGGGCATCGATCTGGGCTTCGTTGCAGGTCCGGTTCGTGA
This sequence comes from Verrucomicrobiota bacterium, assembly GCA_947471985.1. GTDB lineage: Bacteria > Verrucomicrobiota > Verrucomicrobiia > Limisphaerales > UBA9464 > CANIZL01. The sequence goes on from CANIZL010000016.1 coordinate 11,111, forward strand.
CCGGTCCAACCAAGCCGACCTGAGGCTCGCTTAACGCGCCGACGAGGCGGTTCTGCCAGCCTTGAGTGACCAGCGTGTCGTTATTGAGCAGCACAAGGGATTGACCCCCTGCGTGGTTGAGGCCCTGATTGTTCGCGGCGGCAAATCCGAGATTGCACTCGTTTAGGAGCACCTGGACAAACGGATTATTCCGCTGGATTTCCCGGAGGTAGTCCGGGGTTCCATCCGTCGAGGCATTGTCGACGACGATTAATTCGTCGCCGTCGCGCCAATCGGTGCCCAGCAGGCTCGTGAGGCACATTTTCGTGTACATCAGCCCGTTGTGAGTGACCACGATGATGCTGGCTCCGCTGGGCTGCGCGGGGCCGGCGGCAGCCACTTTGGGGGCCGAAAGTGCCAGCGCGGTCTTTTGGGTCGCTTCCGGGAGACGAGTCGGCCAGCGGCCCGTGGGGGTGAGAATCAGGTCGTCCGGCAGGGCGGATTTCGAACCGACCGCGGGCGCGGGACGGGTCGGCTGTCCGGGGCGGCGCATGCCGACATCGTCCAGCAACTGGCCCAGCACCACGTCATGACCAAAGCAGTCCTGCGCGATTTCCCACGCGGCCTTCCGATGGCGTTCGTAGTCGGAGTTGATGGCATCGACGGCAGCGAGAATCTCGCTCATCGTCGAAAAGGCAAACAAGCCCGCGCCGGTGGGCAGGATGTTGCTGAAGGCGGTCTCCTGGGTGATCACGGGTCGCCCCGCGGCAAGGTAGGTGATGGCCCGATCACTGAACCAACCGCTGCGGAGCCGGATATTCTGGTCCTTGGCGACGGTGAATTCGCCGCGGGAGGCGCCGATGTAGTCGCGGTAGGCATCCAGGTCCTGGGAGAAACTCAAGGACGGCCGCACGCGCCAACCCTTGGTTTCCAGTTGCTTTTGATCCGCTGGTTCGTAGCTGGCCAAGGCGAGTTCAAACGGCTGGGGGCGCTGGGACGGAAGGTTGATGAACTTGAGGAATTCCGAGTGCTTGCTCCAGGTGTAGGTTTGTCCGCGGAAGGTGGCCTGACGCCAAGGTTGGCGCCAATTACCGATCGTGGTAAACGCTTCGCCGGAGCCCCGGCCGTAGTCCTTCCAGAAATCCATGATCACCGGCTGGCGGGTGGGGCGGAACTTGAAGCGCTCCGAAGTGGGCAGCAGACAATCGGGTCGCCCCAGATTCTCCCCGTACGTGAAGAACGCGCAATGAGGACTCAGGTAGTCGAGGACCTCCTTCTTCTCGTGGAAAACGTCGATCTGGACATCCACTGGATCGGTTTCGAGATAAATGAGCCGGTTGGTCGCGGTGAGATCGGCGGTCGGGAGATGGCTGCCGTGGAGGTTGATGATCAGGTCGGCCGAACGGTAGAGCTCCTTCAGCTGGAGTTCGCTCATGCCGAAATAGCGGCTCTCGTAAAGTGCGTGATAGGCCCACTTGTCACCCAGATCGTAGCGACTCAAGACGCTGGCGATGTACTCGGCGGCCCGCACCGGACCGTCGTCGTCGTCGGTCCGCATGAGTTTACTGGGCGTGCACCCGTGAGCTTCGACGTAGTAGACGTCATAGCCAAGACGGCGCAGTCCGACGAGATAATGGAGAGTTTGCCAGGCGACACCCGCCACGGGGAAGTGACTTAGAAAACCCAGAAGGACGATTTTTTCAGGCCGGCGAAGATTCATGCGGCGACCGGTTGTAGTTTCGGGCGTTTGGCGCCGATCTGGGCCTGATGGAGTTCGGCATAAAGCCCGCCGGCATCGACGAGTTGCTGGTGGGTTCCCTGTTCCAGCAGTCGGCCTTGTTGCAGGACGAGGATCAGGTCCGCGTGGTGCAGGGTGGAAAGTCGATGCGCTATCATAAAAGTGGTTCGCCCGGCCATCAGTCGTTCCAAGGCTTCCAGAATGACGGCTTCGGTCTTGGAATCCACCGCGGAGGTGGGCTCGTCGAGAATGAGGATGGGTGCGTCCTTGAGGAACGCACGGGCGACGGAGATCCGCTGGCGTTCGCCGCCGGAAATCGCGGCCCCGCGCTCACCCAGCACGGTTTCATACTTTTGGGGCAGGCGCATGATGAAGTCATGCGCATTGGCCGCCTTGGCCGCCTCGATGATTTCGTCCTGGGTGGCATCCAGACGCCCGTACCGGATGTTGTCGGAAATGCTGCCGGAAAACAGCAAGGGCTCCTGGAGCACGATGCTGATCTGTTGCCGCAGGGTTTCCAGCGTGATTTCCCGTGCGTCCTTCCCGTCGATCAGAATGCGCCCCTGCTTGAGGTCGTAGAACCGAGGCAGGAGGCTGACCAGGGTGCTCTTGCCGGCTCCGGTGGGGCCGACGATGCCGATGACCTGCCCGGGTTTGGCGGTGAAGGAAATGTCTCTGAGAGTATCCTGCCGGCCGGCGTAGCTGAAGCCGACGCCCTCGAAACTGACCCCGCCCGCCACCCGACCGACGGGGCGAGCCTCGGGGCCGTCCTTGATGTCGGGTTCGGTATCGAGCAATTGGAAGGTGCTGCGCAGGCTGATGAAACGGTCCTGGAGCGAACCAATGGTGAAGCTGATGGTTTCGAGCGGCTTGTAGATCGAGGCAATATAGGCGATGACGACCAGCAGGTCGCCGACGGTCATCTGCCCTTGAAGCACCCGTTGGGCGCCGATACCGAGCACGACAGTCGAACCCACCGCGGTGATCATGTTCACCACCAGGGAGAAAATTGTCTGCCGCACGGTGACCTGGACGCGGGCGGCCACCGCATTGGTGGTTTGCTGGCGGAAACGGTGGTATTCGTGCTTTTCGCGGCCGAAGGCCACGATGACCCGCATCATGGAGATGCTCTCATGGATCACGGAAAGGGATTCAGCCTCCATGTTGCGAACTTTGCTGAGGCGATCCTGAATGTGCGTGGCGTAGAACCCCACCGAATAGTAGAGGAAGGGAACCACGGCCAAGGATGCCACGGCCAGGGTGGGGTCGATGTGGTAGGAGACCCAGATCATCCCCACCAGGGTCAGGGCGCTCTCCGCCAGCATGGGGACGGTCATGATGAGACCGGCCGGCGCATCACCCTGACTGTTAATCATGTAAATGATCCCGCCCGAGCGCCGGCGATCATGAAACGCCAGGGACATCCGCTGGGCGTGGAGGAAAAGATGGCTCCGGAAATCGAGGGTGATCCACTGGTCAATCTTGGTGTTGACGTAGTTGGTCAACACGTGGAGCGCGTTGCTGAACAGCGCGACGACGAGTCCGGCGCTCACCGCAACGACCAGTAATTGGGATCGCTGGCCCGCCAACGGACCCAGCAGCCAGGCGAGTGTCTCGGGCAAGGGACGCGGTCCGAGCACATTGTCGACCAGGATTTTGAGCGGCCAAGGTGCGAGCAGGCTGATCAGGGAAGACAGGACCGTCAGCGCTACCGAACCGGCGGCCAGACGCCAGTGGGGACGTAAGTAGCCGAAAACCCGGGTGACGTACGAGAGGGGAATGACACTAAGCTTTTGCGCCATGTTTCAGAGGTGCCAGAGCAGATTTTCGAAGAGGAACGCCAAGGGAATCCATCAAGCGTTATGCCGCTAAAACTTCAAGATCAGGCCATTGGTCTGCGCTTGCGAATGCGCCGCCACATGGCCGTCGTAAAAAAGTATGTTGGCCCGCTTCAAGTGCTTATAACCGGTTTGGTTCGTTGCCAAGCTTTGAAGCGGGGGGTGATTGAAGGTCGCGGTAATGTCGGCGATCGCCACCGTAGAGGCGGGTTCACGAGCTTGGATTTCAGCCAAGCGGTGAGTCTCCGGTGCGGGGAAGGCGAGGGAGTTGAACGCGTTCATTCCATAGCTCAACCGCACCGGGAAGGGGTCAAACAGCTTTTCCCGAGCCCGGATGGGGCACGAGAAGATTTTGTTCTCAAAATCGCTGTAGCCATCGAAGGCGTGGTCCGAATTGGCGAAATAAGGATTCAGCAGGGCGTAGAAGTTGTTGTCGGAGGGGGATGTGTCGTCGTACCACGCAAACGGCAAGTGATCCTGCGCATCATCAATGTATCCAAAAGTCGCGAGGCCCATTTGGCGCAGAGTGCTGAGGCACGAGATGGCTTGCGCCCGGTTGCGAGCGGTGGACAAGGCAGGTAGCAGCAAGGAGGCCAGGATCGCAATGACTGCGACCACGACCAACAGCTCAATCAATGTAAACCCGTGCCGAAACTTCCGCATGATGCCCTCAATTCCTTAATCGCCTGTTCATGGACTTATTTGCAGTGACCACTCACAACAGTGTCCGGCGGGCAACCTGGTTGCCACGGAAAACCACCCGGTCGGGCAATGTCCGATGAAACGGCTCCATCGGCAACCGTTTGATCGCAATTCCCTCCGTCGCACCTGCGCCGGCGGCGGGCTAAAGGGTTGGTCCGATTTCGGACCGAGCGGCACTCGGAGGGAGCAAACCTATGGATTGCGACGGAGTCTGGTCCGCCAGTGGGAAAGTCACTGGCTAGGGCCACCGGAATATCATTTCCCGCCGCCGTCGCACCTGTCACCGGGATGGTCGAACTGACTCGGACCAATTTTGAGCGGATGGATTTGGGAAAAAAAGACCGATTTCTACGCTCGATTCCGTCCGTCCGGCTCACCCATCCTACCGGTCAACCGCGAGCGGACTGGAAATAATGTGGAAACGGTATGCGTCAGCTTGATTTAAAAAAACGGTCCGGGCCGCAGACGCCAAGGAGGTGGGAGTGGAGAACTCCGCTGAAGAAACGTACCACAACCCGGACCAGAGGGACCCTATTCTAGCCGACCCTGAAGTCAACAAACGTGATACGATTTCGGTGGTTTTTGGTGGCGAATTGCTGGTCCGGGTTCCTAAATACCAATTTTTCCGAAGCTGATGGCGGTGATGGTGAGGAGGTTAAGCGTGCGGTGCGACGGGGAATACAAAAGCCAACGACGACCGGGCCAGTCGGGTTTTTGGCCGGCGGCAGCCGGTCACGGGGAGGGGGAATATTTCCCGTCCAGCGGCTCAGGCGGGCCTTGACCAAGGGGACCCCTGTCGTGGCATGCTTTCCCGGATGAAGAAGCTTTTCACAGTTCTCGCGGTTGCGGTCGCCACCACCGCCTTGTCCGGGTGTTTCAAAACCCAGGAGGGGCGCCGCCGGGCGGGACTTCCCGGAGTCAAGGACACGATTGAGAGTCGCTACGAGCGCCCCGTGGAGCAGGTTTACGAATCGGCCCGGGCGACCCTGGCCTTTAATGGAGCGATCACGAAGCAGAACGATCCGGCCCGCGTTCTGGAGGCCAAGGTGAATAACCGCACCGTGTGGGTGCGGGTGGATGAAGTCGAGCCGCGGGTGTCGCGCGTGTTTGTGCAGGCGCGCCGGAGTGGGGCCCGGGGGGACATTAATTTGGCGGCTGAATTGGACAAGCAGATCGCCTTGCGGCTGCGCTGACGGGTTGACGGTTGCCATCCGCCCGAAGTAGCCCACCGTGGGCGGCATGGGCTTCCGGGTGAATGCGCCGCCGGTCTCGGTGGTTTGGTGGCGCCAGGACTTGCGTTTGGCGGACCACCCGGCGCTTGCTGCGGCGGTCCGCCGTGGGGCGGTGATCCCGGTGGTGGTGTGGAATCCCGCCGCCGAGGGCGGTTGGGCACCCGGTAGCGCGTCCCGGTGGTGGTGGCATCACTCACTTGTCCGGTTGGACGAGGCGTTGCGTCGCCGCGGATCCCGCTTGGTGGTTCGGATCGGCGCTGCCGCCGACGTGCTGCCCAAAATATGTCAGGAAACCGGCGCCACCGCGGTCTACTGGAATCGGCGCTATGAGCCGGCCGCCATGGCCCACGATTCGCACGTCAAGGATCGCCTCAAAGCGGTCGGCCTGCACGCCGAGTCGTTCAATGGCGCATTGCTGTTGGAGCCTTGGACCGTTGCCAATCAGTCGGGCCGGCCCTTTCAGGTTTTCACGCCGTTCTGGCGAAAGTGTCTGACCCAATTGCCGCCGCCGCCACCTCTGGCGGCCCCCGAACTCATTCCGGCCCCCGAACGGTGGCCCCGTTCGGAATCCCTCCCGGCGTTGAAGCTCTTGCCGCGCAAGCCCTGGGACGGCGGGCTGAAGGCGGCGTGGGTGCCGGGTGAAGACGGGGCCCATCAGGCGCTGGGTGCGTTCGGCCAGGGGGGGTGGCGGGGGTATACCGAAAATCGGAATCGTCCGGATCTTCCGGGAACGTCCCGCCTTTCGCCGCATCTACATTTTGGTGAAATCACGCCGCGGCAGATTTGGGCGCACTTGAATGACGTTGCGGCCCGCGCGGGAGTTTCAGACTGGCAGCAGCAGCAATTTGTTACGGAGCTGGGATGGCGGGAGTTTTCTCATCACTTGCTCTATCATTTTCCCCAAACCACCGATGCCCCGTTGCGTGCCGAGTTCGGGCATTTCCCGTGGCGGGAGGACGCCGTCGGGTTGCGGTTGTGGCAGCGCGGTGAGACGGGGTATCCGATCGTGGATGCCGGGATGCGCGAGCTTTGGGCCACCGGCTGGATGCACAACCGGGTGCGGATGATTGTGGCCTCCTTTTTGGTGAAGGACCTGATGCTGCCGTGGCAGGCAGGTGCCCGGTGGTTCTGGGACACGCTGGTGGATGCCGATTTGGCGCAGAATACTCTGGGCTGGCAGTGGAGTGCCGGCTGTGGCGCGGATGCAGCGCCTTATTTCCGCATCTTCAATCCGGTGAGCCAAGGAGAAAAATTTGATCCGGCGGGCGACTACGTCCGGCGCTGGGTACCTGAACTGGCCCGGCTTCCGATTCCGTTCCTGCACGCACCTTGGACGGCGTCGCCAGCGATCCGCGCCGCCGCCGGAGTTGTCTTGGGTCGGGGCTATCCCGCCCCGGTGGTGGATCATGCCCAGCGCCGTCAGGCTGCCTTGGACGCGTTCAAGTTGCTGCGGGTGAGACGGGAGTCCGGCGCTGCGTCGGGGTGAGATTCGGTGGGTTGGGTTTGATTGGGGTTGGCGTGGTTTGGCGGGAAGCCCGGGAAGCGCCCTTCGGTAAAAATGATGAACAAGGGTTTGACGCCTGCGCCCCACGTGTGCACTCTTCCGCTCCTTTTTTCGGGTTATTCGATGAAGACATTTCTTCCTAAAGTTGATGTTCAGCGCCGTGGTTGGCGGGTTATTGACGCCCAAGGCGCAGTCCTTGGCCGTCTGGCCGTTCAAGTCGCCGACGCGTTACGGGGCAAGGACAAGCCCGTTTTTACTCCGCATCTTGATGCCGGCGACTTCGTTGTCGTCGTAAACGCCGAGCAGGTCATCCTGACCGGCAAAAAAGAGACGGCCAAAGAGTACATGAGCTACTCGGGGTGGAAGGGTGGCGAACACCGCCGCACTGTCGCCCAGATTCGGGCGGTGCACCCGGAACGGCTCATTCTGCATGCGGTCAAAGGCATGCTCCCCAAGAATCGCCTCGGCGATCGCTTGTTGACCAAGCTCAAGGTGTACGCCGGTGGCGAACATCCCCACGCCTCCCAGCAACCGAAGACGATCACCTACGCGGGTTGATCCAGTTCGATCACTTCTAATCTCGTATTATTTCCATGTCTTCCTCCGCGAATCTCGGCACCGGTCGACGCAAGACCGCGACTGCCCGTATCCGTATCTCCGTCGGCACCGGCAAGTTCACCGTCAACGGTCGCCCGCTCGAAAACTACTTCACGGTCGAGCAGCACCGGGGCACGGTGCTCCAGCCGTTTGTGGTCACGGCCACCACGGGCAAATTCGATGTGGCGGCTAATGTCGCCGGCGGCGGCCCCAGCGGCCAAGCCGGTGCGGTGCGCCACGGCATCGCTCGTGCGCTGCTCACCGTCGATCCGAACTTCCGCCCGCTGCTCAAGGCGGACGGTCTCCTGACGCGCGATAGCCGTATGCGGGAACGTAAGAAGTACGGTCAGCCCGGCGCCCGCAAGCGCTTCCAGTTCAGCAAGCGCTGAGCCGGTTGTCTCCTACGGCCGCTCATCGGTCGAAAAACCGCGCCTTCGGGCGCGGTTTTTTCATTTCCGGCTGCCGTTCGATCTGGCGGTTTGTTGGTGGAAAGCGCCGATTTCTGCAACCGGACCTCCCTCCACCGGGTTTTACCGTCGTCGCCACACGATGGGTGTGCGGCGACGACGACAATTCCTCCCATGAAATTCCTGACGCTCTTTCTGTTGTGGTGCGTGCTCTTCGCCTTGAGTTGGCCAGTAGCCGTGCTGGCCGTGCTCCTATTTCCGTTTGTTTGGCTGCTTTGCCTGCCCTTCCGTCTCGTCGGTATCGCGGTGGGCGCCGTCTTCTCGTTGCTCCAAGCCTTGTTGTTTTTGCCGGCGCGCCTCTTGGGACAGCGACCTCGTCGAGCCTGATCAAGAAGACCGCGTGATCGAAACTCGATTCCGGGATGGCAACCAACATGTTTCCCGAGTGAGTCCCATCTCTTGGAAGTCTTGGCACCCGCGGCTCGCGTCGCAGGTCATGGCCTGCTTGATTTGCGGATTACTCAGTCTCCTCGGTGACGGTCCGGCCACACCTTTACGTTTTTTAACGGGCGATACCTTCGTTCATGATCCGTCCACCATCCTCTCTGAAAACGGGCGCTACCATCTCTTTGGCACCGGACGTGGACTGAGCACGAAATCCTCCGCCGATCTGGTTCACTGGACGGCCAGCGCGCCGGTTTTCGTGGATCCACCGGCGTGGACCACGCAATTAGTGCCCGAATACCACGGCCACACTTGGGCGCCCGACGTGGTCCGAATCCAAAATCGCCACTTTCTCTACTACTCCGTTTCGTCCTTCGGCAAACAAGTCTCCGCGATCGGCCTGATGACCAGTCCGACGCTCGATCCCAAGTTCCCCACCACCCGGTGGATGGACGCCGGCCCGGTGGTGTCCTCGACGAATGGAAGTCCCTTCAATGCCATTGATCCCAGCGCTTTCCTCGACCGTGACGGGCGGCTTTGGCTGGCCTTCGGATCGTTCTGGAAAGGGATCCATCTGGTGCAATTGGATCCCCAAACCGGATTGCGTCGGAGCGACGATACCGCCGTCCATCGACTGGCGTGGCATGGATCGATCGAGGCCCCCACGCTGACGCGGCACGGGGATTTCTATTACCTCTTCGTTAATTGGGGGCGTTGCTGCCAGGGCACCAACAGCACCTATGAAGTGCGGGTGGGACGAAGTCGGAGCGTCACGGGTCCGTACCTGGATGAGCAGGATCAGGATCTGGTTCGTGGCGGCGGAAAACTTTTTTTGGAAACCCAGGGCCGATTCATCGGCCCTGGGCACATTGGGCTGCTGGAGGGGACGACGTCGTCGGACACGTCCGTGTTCAGCTACCACTATTACGATGGCGAGTCCGCCGGCCGTTCGCGCCTGGGATTGGCGACGCTCCGCTGGCGGGACGACGGCTGGCCGGTGGTGGTCCAGGCATCGAATCCGTAAAGAAGCCGCCGCTCCACAGCCGGCCCGTGGGCGACGCTATTCGGACCGAACGCGATACTCCTGCGCCTTGAGATTCGCCAAACGGGAATCGCGAACGGTGACCTTGCCCCCGGCGGGCACCACGGCTGAGCCCACGGTGGTCCAGCCGGCGACCAGGTCTGAGGCCTCAAGTTTAATGGTGTGTCCCACTGCGCCGGTGACGTCCACCTCAAAGCGAGCGTCGGCAGCGACCCGATATCCGGTGATGATCGGGCTGCTGTTCGGCGTCCCACCGCCCGAGGTTTTGATGTTGAAGCGGGTCGCTTTATTGAAGGCGCTCAGGGTTACCATCGCTGGCGCAGCGTTGCTCTTGAAATCGCCGATGTGACTGAAGGTAAGTTCCACCGGATAGATTTTCGCCGGCTTCAGCAGATTGGCTGGAAGGGTGACGGATGTCGCAGTGACGGCGAGGGGCTTGGGGGGGGTGGCGCACTCGTCCGGCAAATGCAGGACGATTTGGCCGAGGTCATCGTAAATCGTGATTTCGATCCGATCATTGGCGGTGGGGTTGAGAAAGGGATCCCAGGATAGGGTGAACGCCGCTGCGGCATTGATGGCCTGCGCCGGGTCGAAGTTGGAATTATGGGGTGTGTTGGAGCCATTTCCCACGGTCACGCTCTGAGTGCTCTTGGTGCCGCCGGTCAGGGTGATTTCGCTGCTGTAGGCTCCGTTGGGGTAGGCGGCGATCAGGGCGGTCTCGGAGGGAAACGAGTCGATGAGGAAGAATTGCCCGAATTGAGACGTCAGGGTTTTGCGGGCTCCGCCGGGCAGAATCGCCACCGCGGCAGAGACACTTAAGCCCGAGGGAGAGAAGCTGCAGAGGAACGTGGCAGCAGTGTCGTCCACGCCGTTGAGGACCGGCGCCGGCGCCGCTGCGGAGGTTTGCGTGTAGTAGGCGAGTCGGGCGAGGAAGAACGAATTCACCCGGCCTTCGGTGCCATTCTGGCAGGGATTCGTGGATCCTCCGGCGCTCGTGAAGAACTGACCGGCCAGATTGTTGCCTCCCAGTGGATTGCCGGCGAGGTCCGCGAACCCGGACCCGACCAGTTGCCACGTGATGGAGGTTGAGGGGGGAAATCCACCCGGATAGGTGCAGGTTAACGACTTGCCGTCCACCGACCACGCATAGGTAAAGGTGCCGACATTCGGCGGGCCGAACCAGTTGATCAGTTTCAGCGGCTTCATGGCTTCACTGAAGTTGAAAATCACGGGTGTGGACGGCGAAACGCCGATGGAACCCAGGGTGGGCGAGACGCTCAACAGGGTGGGTGCGGTGGTGTCGCCGCCCCCGCCTCCGCTGTCGGCGTGGACCTTCAGTGGAAACGTCGTTCGCGCGCCGTACGCCGCCAATCCGGTGGCTCCGGGGACCAGCTGAGTTTCCCGGGCGGTGACGTTGACGAAATCAATCTCCCCTTCAATGGCGCCCGTCTCCGGGAGGATGTTGGCCGGGATGCTGTGGGTAATGGTAGTGCCGCTCAGCGCCCCCAGTTGCCAGGGAAAGGGGCTGGAATAGACCAGATTGCCGTCCACCCGAACCAATACCACCACATAATCCGCGGCGTCGAGCTGGGCCGGTTTGGTCCATTGCAGCGCGAAGGGCTGTGCCCGGTTGATATCCTGCGCGGCGGCGAAATTCGCCAGCCCCGGGGCGGTGGGATAGGCGTCACCCGTGAGGACGAGCTGGCTGTTGACCGGCTGCCCCATGGAATTGAACAGCTGGAAGGCATACGTCCCGTTGGGATTGGCGGAATCGAGCGCACTCTGACTGGATTCGGTCGAGGTGGAATCCAGCAGCTGGGGGTCATCGCCATTTTCCGACAGGCCGGAAGGCAAACCGCCCGGGCCGGTTACCAAGCCGAACAGGAGCGCGCCCGCGGTCGACTGATAGGCATGGGTATAGAAGCCATAATCGGTCGGTGAGGGCGGGCTGCCGGGCAGGGCGCCGGTCTGTTCGAAGGCGCGGAATTTGGTGACGCCGTAGTTGGTGAGATCAGCGGCCGGCAGCGCCTGACTCACAAGGGTCGCTGCGGCGATCGCGAAGGGGATCCGACCCCAACGGCGGACGGAGGGAAAAGTGGAAGAACGGGAAGTTTTCATGAGGTAAAAGTCGCACCGGGCAAGCCGGTGGGAATTCAGCCAGTCAAATCTACTGGGTACCGTCACCCGAGGATGAGCGAAGCCGATCCGGCCGGTACGTAGCCATCGTATCCAGCGGCAGGGGTTGGTCAAGCACCCATCCGCGCCCGTCCAACCGCGATCAGGTTGGGCGCACTTCGGCGACCCACGGCTGGTTCGCCAAGTACCACTGAACCGTTTCTCGAATACCGGTCTCGAAGGTGTAGGCGGGGCGCCAGCCCAGTTCCCGTTCGATCTTCGACGCATCGATGGCATAACGGCGGTCATGCCCCGGGCGGTCCTTCACAAAGGTGATCAACGAACGGGAATTACCCTCCGCCCCGGGAGCCAATTCGTCGATGAGGTCGCAGATCAACTGCACGATGTGGAGGTTGGCGCATTCGTTGTGGCCGCCAACGTTGTAGGTCTCACCGGTCCGGCCGCGCTGACACACCTGCCAGAGGGCCTCGGCGTGGTCGCGCACGTAGAGCCAGTCCCGGACGTTTAAGCCATCGCCGTAGACGGGGATGGACTGGCGGGCGAGCACCTTCTGGATGACTACCGGGATCAGCTTTTCCGGAAATTGAAACGGCCCGTAGTTGTTGGAGCAGTTGGTGGTGACCACCGGCAAGCCGTAGGTGTGGTGGTAGGCGCGTACGAGCAGGTCACTGGACGCCTTGCTCGCGGAATACGGGGAGTTGGGGGCGTACGGGGTCGTCTCCGTGAACAGACCGGTGGCACCCAGGGAACCGTAAACTTCATCGGTGGAAACGTGGTGAAAACGGCATTGATCGGGTCCGCGTCGCAGCGGTGATTGCGGATTCAGCCACGCATCCCGCACTGCCTCCAGCAGATTGAAGGTGCCCAGAATGTTCGTCGTAATGAAATCACCCGGTCCGGAGATGGAGCGGTCGACATGCGATTCCGCCGCCAGATGCAGCACATGAGTGATGGCGTGTTGGCGCACCACGCGGACCACGCCGTCCTTGTCGCGCAGGTCCACCTTTTCAAAGGCGTACTTCGGGTGCCGTTCAACCGCGCGGAGATTCGCCAGGTGGCCGGCATAGGTGAGGGCATCCAGATTGACGAGCCGGGTGATTTCCGGGCGGTCGATGACGTGTTGGATGAGGTTGGAGCCGATAAACCCGGCTCCGCCGGTGACGAGCAGATTCATGAGGGGATACGCGCGTGGTTAAGGGTTGGACGGTGGCGGACGATCAGGCAGCCGACTTGGTTTCCGGGATCCAGGCGCGAAGCGAGGCTTCCAGTGCCTCTTCGACCGGCCGCACCTGGACACCCGTGCCCAGCAGTTTGCGGGCATCCATGATGCAATTGGAGCGGGGTGTTTTGGCGGCGACGCGATAGAATTCCTCGTCGCTGGCCCAGAATTCAAAACGGCGGCTGGGTTTAAGGATCCGTTCGATCATCCCAATCACTTCGCGAGTGGTGACGAATCCGGGGTTGGTGACGTTGTAGGTGCCAAACGGCGCCCGCCGATCCCACAGATCGAGGCACGCGCGGGCGAAGTCGCCGAGATGCGATACCGAATTGGCGTTATCGTACACCTTGAGGTACCGCTGAACTTTGCTCAGGTAATTGCGGCCGCTGTCCCGGTGATCAAAGGGGATGCGCAGGCGCCAGAGGTAACCTTGCCCAACCCCGGCGACCGCTTCCTCCGCCAGCGCCTTGGTTCCGCTGTAGAAGGAGGTGGGTCCGTCGCGGAAACTGAAATTCGGTGTGTCGGTCTCGGTGAACCCGAGGAAGGCTGAGCGATCCGCCGCCAACAGGGCCCGCAGGGCTGGAGTGGTGAGGTCCTTTTCCACGCGGACCTGGCCATCCTGCCGGACCTTGGCCCCGGCATAAATGCAACCGCTGGAGACGTGCCCCCAGGGAAGCCCGGCCGCGGTGCACGCATGGGCGATGGTCTGGGCCAGAAGTGTGTTGCCGGCGAGGGTGTCTGCTTTGTGATCCTCGCAGGCGTCGACGTTGGGTTTCCCGGTGTATCCGGCGCAGTTGATCACCAGCTCCGGCCGGTGCTCGCGCAGGAATTTCAGGAAGGGATCGAACCGGGTGTAATCCAGAGTGCTGCGGGACAGGGTGGTAAAGTCCCGGCCGCGGGCGGTCAGTTCGCGGACGAATTGCTGGCCGACGTAGCCCGTGGCGCCAAGTAGCAGAAGCATGCGAAGAGGAGTAAAGGGTGGGGCGCGGGAGAAAATTATCGCTGGGCTTCGGCCACCACATTGGCGAGGTACTCGCGGTACTCGCACCGGGGTAGTTTGTCCACCAGGGCAGTAAGTTGGGCGAGTGAGATGAAGCCGCGACGGAAGGCGGCTTCCTCGGGGCAGCCGATCTTAATGCCCTGCCGCTTCTCGATGGTCTGCACGTAGGCGCTGGCTTCGTGGAGGCTGCTGCTGGTGCCGGCGTCCAGCCACGCGAAACCGCGGTTCAGGGTATAAACTCGCAGCGATCCGCGGCGCAGATACTCCACATTCACGTCGGTGATCTCCAATTCACCGCGGGCGCTGGGCTTCAGGTCGCGGGCCAGTGCCACGATGCTGTTGTCGTAGATGTACAAGCCGGGCACCGCGTAGTTGGACTTCGGTTGCTTCGGCTTCTCCTCAATGGACACCGCCCGGCCCGCAGCGTCGAACTCCACCACGCCATAGCGCTCCGGATCGGTGACGTGATAGCCGAAGATGACGGCTCCCGAGCTGAAATCACTGAACGCCCGGCTGAAGGTGTCACCTCCGTAAAAAATATTGTCACCGAGGATCAGAGTGACGGGATCGTTGCCGATGAAACTGTCGGCGATCCGGAATGCTTGGGCGATGCCTTCGGGTCGGGATTGTTCCCGGTACTCAATCTGCAGGCCCCAGGCCGAGCCGTCGCCGAGCAGTTGGCGGAATCGCGGCAGATCGTGCGGCGTGGAAATGAGGCAGAACTCCCGGACCCCGCCTTCGATGAGCGTGGTCAACGGATAGTAAACCATCGGCTTGTCGTAAACCGGTTGGAGCTGCTTCGAAGCGACGAGTGTCAGCGGGTACAACCGCGAGCCCGCACCGCCGGCGAGAATGATGCCTTTCATGAGCGGCCGGACGATAAGGGAATAGTTGCGGTGCGCGAGTCGAGGATGCGGGGGTATTTTTGGGGCCGATGGCGGCGATCTTCCCACCGGTTGGATGCCCGCTGGCTATCGTGGAGGGATTCCCAGTTCCAGGATCAATCGATCCAGGCGGGCCAAGAGATCCGCATGGGGGCGAAGTAGTTGGTGGGCCGTGCAGCGGGGCAGGGGATGGATCCGGTCCGCCCCGATGCGCTCGCCCAGCAGGAGCGGATTGGAAGCGCTGGAGGCGTCGGGCTGGACGGGATCGAAGAGTACCCAGCGGGCGCGGGCGCGGGCGGACCGGGGCAGGGCTTCCAGGGTGAGCCAGGCCTCGTTGAGCACGCCCAAGCGGTTGACGGTGACCACCAACGGTGCGGCGTCGAGGGCGGTCAGCAGTCTCCGGGAATCGAAATCGTCCCCCAGGGGACTCAGCAAGCCCCCCCCGCCCTCCACCAAAGTGACTCCCGTTCGGCAAGCGTGTCGCCGGAGGTGCGCGCAAACCTCGGCCAACTGGAGGCTCACGCCCGCCGCGCGGGCCGCTTCCCGGGGAGTAGTAGCCGTTTCAAACCACCAAGGATTGACCACCGAGAGGGGCATTTGCCGACGCTGGGCCCGCCATAGCGCCTGAGCGTCTGATCGACCGCCGGAACACACGGGCTTGAAGGCGTGCACGGGATGGCCCAGTTGCACCAAGCGCCGCACCAGCAGTGTGGCCAGCACGGTCTTCCCCACGTCGGTACCCGTACCGGTGATCAGGAGGGTGAGGGGCAGGGCCACGGATTCGTGGGCGCTTGTCCGACGCGGTTAGCGGGCTTCGCGGATCCGGATCGTGTAGCCCTTAGCCCGGTCGTTCATCGAGGTGAATCGCAGGGTTTCCTGGGCGTTCTCGGTGAGAATGACGTTCTGCCACGGCGTTTCCTCCACGGCGAAACCGCTGACGTCCTTGAACACGCACTGCGACTGGACCTGAATCCGGCGGGAAAGTCGATTACGCACGTTGATGCCGACCTCCAGCCGTCCGTCTTCCAACGGGTGTTCAAGCAGGCTGTTATAGGTGACGCTGCGTTGAGCCCGATAATCCATCAACGCGACCTTGGAGGTCTGTTCCACATTATAGCGGTCGGTGTTGCGGGCGGTATAGGCCCCACCCTCGTGACCGGTCACCACCGCGTGGGTGGTGCTGCCGACGGCCTCGCCGACCGGGCGGCACGCAGCCAGGGTGGTCACCAGGGCGAGAGTGCAGGTATGGAGCGCAAGTTTGGAATTCATACGATTAAAAGCAGTTAACGGACACACGATCACGGATGGTCACTGAAGAAGACGACGGTATCCGCACCCCCGGGCACGATGGTGAACGTGGCGTCGCGGGTCAGCGTGACGCGGCCGGCCGGGTCGAGGAACTCGACGGTCAATTGGTGCTGGCCGGGCGCGGCGCGGAGTCCGGCAAAACCCAGTAGATTGGGCAGGTTATCCCATTGTCGGGTGTCGGCTTGCGGGGTGACGGCGGCGCTGATCAATTTGCTCAGCACGCCGGCAGCCAAAAGGCCCACGCCGATTTCATCGGCGGGACCGTGACGTCCCGAGCCCACGATGGCGAGGGCTCCCCCACTGATCAGGGCCGCATTACCAAAGGTATCGGTGGCGTCCTTGAACACCGCCTTGTTCTTCAAGATGTGATCCATGACCCGACCGCCCCGCGTGGTGGCCTGCCAGCTCAGATCATCCCACGCCCGAACCTCCGCGCTCTGCCCCCCGAGTTTGAGGCGGACCCGGTCGGCCCGGCTGGCGCCGGGCGAGAAGCGCAATTGCTCCCCGTGTTCGCCACCGGCGTACTTGCGCGGTCCGGTGCCCATTTCGAAAAACACCAGCACATTGGCCTGACTGTCAATTTCGGCGGGCACGCCCATGCGCGCATGGGTTCGGGCCCGTTTTAAAGCGTCCTGCCCGTCGCCGCCGAGCTTGGCGGCCGCCAGACCCTCCAGGAAGTCGAGGGTCACATAATCCGACTGATACTGATGGTTTTCTGCGTCCGCGTCCTGCAGTTGCGCGTTTTTGAAGCAGGCCCGGGCGTTGTCCGGCTGTCCGTCCAGCCAGTAGAGGATGCCCCGGTAGTAGTACGCCATCACGCGTTCATACGGTTCTCCGCGGAAATTCTTGGAGCTTTCCTCATGAAAAGTCCCCCGCGCCTTGCGGGCTGAGCGATCCCCCGCCGTCAGCCCATCGAGGGTCATCAACACATCGTCCAGAAGCGGTTTCGCCTGATCGAAGTGCGCACTGTGCATTGCGGCGGCCGCGGCCCGGTACTTCTGCAGCACTGCATCCCGCGCCGCAGCGTTGCCGCTCCCAGTGGCGCAACCGGCCATTGACAGCGCCAAGGCCAAACCCATCACCGCGGGTCCCAACCGGCTCAACAACAGTGAGATCACACTCAAAATAGCAGAAGTACGAAATCGGAAAATACGGCGTCAGATGGGTTGCTGGCCTTCAACGTTCAACGGTACGCGGCGTCGTCCTGCCCTTGCTTCTTGATCTCAGCAAAGTCCTCCCAGAGGATCGAGCTGGATTGAACATCGATCAGTTGGAAGGTATAGAGTACATAATCACTGACGCCCTTGGAGGACTTGGTGGTCAGGCTGGAAAGTTTACCGGTGAGCATATAATCCGCCCCGGCAAAACCGGCATTGCCCGGCACGGTGCCGCCGGTAAGCGCTCCCTGCTGCTTGAGTTCGCGTTCCTTTTGCAGAGCTTGCAGGCGTTCACGGGCCAGAAAATTGACCTTGCCGGCGGCCTTCTGGTTCAGTTGAGCCCGGATCCGGGTATTGAAGAGATCCTTGTTGATGGCAAAACGGGTTTCGTTTTCCACCGGCAGCAGCACCACGTTGGGCGGGGTGCCCGCTGATTTGATACGATCCAAGCCCACGATTCCCCGGGCCATCTTGTCGGAGACAGCGACCAGATCCTGCGACTCAATCCCGGTGCCCGCCACGGTGCCGGCCTCTTCCGGTTGCAGCACCTTGACCCCGGAGCCGCTGGGATTGCGGACGCCGTAGGTGGAACAGCCACTGACCAGCGACACCGCCGCCACGACGGCCGGCAACAACAAGCGAACAGAAACAGAATTCATAGACGGAACAACGTGAGTTAGCAGGCGTGAAAAAACAAACAAACTCGGCACTTGGACACCGACCGGCCCGCCTCCGAAGCGCGATGAACCTGGGCATCGGCCCCGGTGGGATTCGCGCAGGGTGAAGGGTTGGTCACTTCCAAACAGAGCGACGGCAAAGGATGGCCGGCTATTCAGGCAACTTCACCCGGCAGGGTGCGTTCCCGCTCTTGCAGCCCTGCGCTGGCGGGGCCGGCGATATCGACTGCATTCGTGAAGTTAATCTAAATAAACACCTTAGTAAGCCGGGGTTTGCAGGAATTGCGGCTCGTATGGAGCGAAATTCAAGTAAAACATTGCCCACCTTGACGCGTTTAGGAAGTGTGCTGGTGATTTTGTCGAGCCAAATATTCGGGGTGCGATTCCACCGGATTTCGGGCGGAAAATATGGGGAACCCTCGCCGATTTTGCCGGTATTTTCGAGTGATGGAGGAGACATCACGCCGCGCCGGTGCAACGGTACGGAAACGCCATATTGGGTCGGGGAGCGGGGGAAGAAATCCGGTGGCGGGAGGGTGATTAATCGGGGCTAAAGGGCTTTCAGTTGGCATTTTTATCCGCAATCAACACTAGCTAGATTTCGATTTTACCGGCTCGATCGGCCGTTGATTCCGGCAGTTTGATTGCTGAATTTCGAAGAAAACATCAAGGAAGTCCGTTTTTTGTTGAGACCCTCGACTCCTTGGTGGGATGTTTTTGGCTAAATCCCGGTAAATTAAGACCAAGGGTTTTTCTAATTATGTCCTTGTCAAACTAGAGATCGCTGGCATGGTCCGTATCCCATGAAGGATACATTGAAGCAGTACGTTGCGCTCCGTTCCGGTCTCGTGGCCGAGAAGTCGGCCCTGGAAGCGCGTCTCCGTGAGATCAACAAGGCGCTCGGTGAGAGCTCCCCGGCCGCGGTCGTTGCGGTTGCTGCCAGCAGTGCCGCCGTCGCTCCTGCGAAGCGCCGTGGTCGTCCTCCCGGTGCCGCGAAATCGGCTGGTGCCGCCGCCGCTAAGCCGGCTGCTGCCGCTGCCGCCCCCAAGGCCGCCGGCGCTGGCCGTGGTCGTGGTCGTGGCCGTTCCGGCAATGGTTCGTCCCTGAAGGAAGCCGCGGTCAAGGCGCTCGAAGGCGGCAAGAGCCTCAGCCGTCAGGAACTGCTCAAGGCGGTTGTCGACAGTGGCTATAAGTTCACCGCGAAGGATCCGCTGAACTCCCTCAGCACCCTGGTGTACTCCTCCAAGAAGGTGTTCAAGGCCAAGGGCGGTATGATCTCGCTCATCTGATAGCCGGTCTTGTTGGATGATTTGTCTGGCCCGCCGCCCTGGCGGGCCTTTTGTTTGCCCCTGCACATGCTTGCGCGCCGCGTTATTCCCTGTCTCGATGTCCACGATGGTCAAGTCACCCGGGGCATCCAGTTTGGCCGAGCCGAGGCCGGCGAATTGCGCAACGTGGGTGACCCCGTCGCGCTGGCCGTCCGTTACAACGAGCAGGGCGCCGATGAAATGGTGTTCTTCGATATCACGGCGAGCGCACATGGGCGGCATTCGATGATCGAAGTGATCGAGCGCACCGCGGATTGCTGTTTCATGCCGTTGACCGTCGGTGGAGGTATTCGCACCGTGGAGGACATGGGCCAGATGCTCCGGGCCGGTGCGGACAAAGTGAGCATCAATTCCAGCGCGGTATCGGATCCGGGTCTCATCCAGGCCGGGGCGGCGAAGTATGGAAGCCAGTGTATTGTCGTTTCGATCGATGCCAAACGTACCGCGCCGGACACCTGGGAGGTGTTTGTTGCCGGTGGGCGCAAATCCACCGGTCTTCGCGCCGAAGTCTGGGCGCAGCGCGCGGTGGCTTTGGGGGCCGGGGAAATTGTCCTGAATTCCATCAATGCCGACGGCACCAAGCAGGGGTTTGATCTGGAGATCACGCGGCGGGTGAGTGAATCTGTCGGTGTGCCGGTCGTGGCCAGCGGTGGCGCCGGCTCTTTGGAACATATGGCGGAGGTTTTGCTGGCGGGCCGGGCCGATGCGGTCCTGGCCGCGAGCATCTTTCATTTTGGCACTTATACGGTCCGGCAGGTGAAGGAGCATCTCCGGCAGCAGGGGATCCCGGTCCGACTCGACGTCTGAGCGGTTGGGGGCCGACGAGATTGGGAGCGGGGAATGGCCGGCCAGCCGGATCCGCGGGTTGAATTGACCGAGATTTTCCCCTCGCTTTCGGACATCCCTTTCCCAGATTCCGCCCATGCGATTCATCGGCGGCGTTATGGAAAAGCTGCAGCGGCATCCCAAGCGGATCGTGTTTCCGGAAGGAACGGAGCCCCGCATTCTGCAGGCCGCGCGTCAGTTTCATTCCCTGCGTCTCGGGGCGCCCATCCTGTTGGGCGACCGGGCGCAGATCAAGGAAGTCGCCGCCGGACTCAATGTCTCGCTGGAGGGCATTCGGATCATTAATCCCGCGGAAAGCCCGGACCTCGAGAGTTTCATCAAACGCTTCCTTTTGCTGCGCCGGGGCAAGGGCCTCGAGGAGGAGGAGGCCCGGAAGGCCATGATCGCGCCCAATTTCTTTGGCGCGATGATGGTGGCCATGCGCCAGGCAGACGGGGTGGTCTCGGGAACCAACGAGATATCCGGTAGCGTGTTGCGTCCGTTCTTTCAGATCATCAAGGTGGCGCCCAAAACCACCACCGCTTCGAGCTGCATGGTGATGGAGGTTGAGGATACCCGCTTTGGCGAGCGGGGGGTCTTATGCCTGGGCGATTGCGGTGTGATCCCGGATCCCACCGTGGAGCAATTGGCGGATATCGCTTTATCCACGGCCCGCCTGGCCCAGCATCTTTTGAACGCCCGGCCCAAGGTGGCCCTGCTGAGCTTTTCGACCAAGGGCAGCGCCTCGTCCCAGCCCAGTGTGCTCAAGGTGAAGGCCGCCACCGCGCTGGCCCAGCAACGAGCTTCCGCTGAACTGTTTGAGGCGGACTTCGATGGCGAACTTCAAGTGGATGCGGCGTTGATCGCCGAGATCGCCTCGCGCAAGCTGCCGCAGAGCCGGGTGGCCGGGCATGCGAACTGCCTGATCTTTCCCGACCTCAATTCCGGAAACATCTCCAGCAAGCTGATCCAGCATATTGCCCGGGCGAATGCCTACGGCCAGATCCTGCTCGGTCTGGATCGGCCGGCCGCGGATGTATCCCGCGGCAGTTCCGCCCACGATATTCTCGGTGTGGCAGCCATCGTCGGGCTGCAGGCGATCAAGTACAACGAGCTGTATCCCGGTGCGGGTGAACTTCTGCCGGGCGACGCTTGAGTCGAAGGCCGTTTCGTGGCCGCGGATGGGTTGTCGCTAAAAACCTCGCCAAGCTGGGGAAAATGAGGCAAACGAACCGGGTGCAACGGATCTGCGTACTCCTCGGCGTTTTAATCGGATTGGGTCTTCGGGCGCACGCGGGCGATTGGCCGCAGTTTCTTGGACCCACCCGGGACGGGGTTTCGCCGGAAACCAACCTGTTTACCCGGATTCCCACCAATGGCCTGCCGCAATTGTGGGAGCGCCCGCTGGGTACCGGCTATTCCGCCCCGAGCGTTCAGGGCGGGGTGGTCGTCTTCTTCCACCGGGTGGGACGAGAGGAAATCGTCGAGGCCGCCGATGCTGCCACCGGGGCGACGCGTTGGAAGCAGACCTATCCCACCGCGTACCAGGATCCCTATGGCTATAATAACGGTCCGCGCTGCAGTCCGCTGATCGCCGGTGGACGCGTTTATACCTTCGGAGCCGAAGGCACGCTGACGTGCTTCAATCTTGCCGATGGCCGACGTTTGTGGCAGCGGGCGACGGCGGAGGAATTTGAAATCCCCCAGGCGTTCTTCGGCGTCGGCAGTACACCCGTCATCGAGGGCGACAAGTTGCTGGTCATGGTGGGGGGACAGCCTGACGCGGGAGTCGTTGCGCTGGATCCGGTTACCGGCAAGACACTGTGGCAAAGCGTCGGCGAGAAGAATTGGACCGGCGAACCGATGCCCGATTGGCCGGGTGAACGGCGCGTGGAATGGCGACGCTTTGAAAAGCAGGCCAGCTATTCTTCCCTGATCACGGTCCCGATCCACGGACAACGTTTGACGCTGGCCTTAACGCGTCAGGGACTGGTGGCACTCGATCCCCGCGACGGCACCGTCAAATTCAGCCGCTGGTTCCGTTCTTCGGCCAATGATTCCGTCAATGCCATGACACCGCTGGTGCTGGGCGACGACATCATTATTTCGAGTGCCTACTTCAAAACGGGCTCCGTCCGATTGCACGTAAACCCGGGCAATACGAATTTCACCCAGGTCTGGCGGGGACTGGGTTTGGAAATGCATTGGAGCCAGCCCATGGTGGTGGACGGGCATCTCTATGCGTTCAGTGGACGCAATGAACCGGACGCGTCCCTTCGGTGTGTGGATTTCGCCACCGGGGCCGTGAAGTGGGAGCGTGACGAGCGCTGGCCCAAACATAGCAACGAGCAACCGCCGGTCTTTGGTCGGGGCTCGTTTATCCAGGCGGACGGGCGATTCATCGCCTTGGGTGAGGGCGGTTTGTTGGGCCTCTTTCGGCCGAATCCGGAGAAGTGTGAAGAACTCGGTCGCTGGCAGGTGCCGCAATTGAAGCATCCGTGCTGGTCGGCGCCGGTACTCAGCGACGGTCGGCTGTATTTGCAGGGGGAGGATCGGCTCATCTGTCTGGACGCCCGCCGTCGGCCGTAACCTCCATTGGCCCACCGGAAGAAATCAGGCCAGCAGGCCGGGCACGACTTCGCCGCGAACATCGGTCAACCGGTAGTCGCGGCCCGCGGAGCGGAAAGTCAGTTGGGTGTGATTTAATCCGAGCAGGTGCAGCAGCGTGGCGTGCAGATCGTGCATGTGGACGGGGTTTTCCACCGCCCGGGTGCCGTAATCGTCCGTCGCCCCGTAGGCAATTCCGGGTCGGGCGCCGCCGCCGGCCAGCCACATGGTGAAGCCGTGCGGGTTGTGATCCCGGCCATCCAATCGTCCTTGCGCGAACGGCGTGCGGCCGAACTCGCCGCCCCACCAGACCAACGTGTCCTCCAGCAGGCCGCGCTGATGCAGGTCGGTCAGCAGGCCGGCGATCGGCCGATCCACCTCGCCGGCATTGCGCTGGTGATCGCGTTGGAGATTCACGTGTTGGTCCCATTTGAAGGCGTGATTCACCTGAATGAAACGCACTCCCTGTTCCGCAAATCGTCGCGCCAACAGACATTGCCGGCCGAAATCATCCGTGCCCGGTGTATCGATCCCATAAAGCGCCCGGGTGGCGGCGGACTCATCCGCTAGATCCGTCAGTCGGGGCGCCTCCGTCTGCATACGAAAGGCGAGTTCGTAGGATTCAATGACACCTTCCAATTGGGCGTCCAATTGAGCCCGTTCCAGGTGTTCGCGGTTCATTTCCTGGATCAGGTTCAACTGCTCCCGCTGTCGACTGGGGGAGCGGTCGGCATTGCGGATGTGGCGGATCTGCGCCTGGCTCATGGGCAGATTCTCGTTGCCGATGGGTGTGCCTTGATAAATGGCGGGCAGAAAGGCGGAACCGTAATTCTGCGGCCCGCCATTCAGGGTCGACGGACTGATCGTGACAAAACCGGGCAGATTCTGATTTTCCGTGCCCAGTCCGTAGATCACCCACGAACCCATGCTGGGTCGGACCTGTGATTCATGCCCGGTGTGCAGCTTCAGCACGGCCTGTCCGTGAGCTTGTCCGTCGGTATGCAAGCTGCGGATCACGCAGAGTTTGTCGGCATGCCGGGCCACTTCCGGAAAGAGGCTGCTGATGTGCCGGCCGCAATCGCCGTGCTGGGCGAATTCGAACGGGGAAGCCAGCAAGCGGCTGTTGGGCGCCAGGATTTCCCCGGTTTTTACCGGTACGACCTTTCCGTTATCGCGGGTCAGGAGCGGTTTGTAATCAAACGTGTCCACCTGGGAAGGACCGCCGTGCATGAAGAGAAATATCACCCGTTTGGCGCGGGCCGGGCGGGTCGGCGCTTTTGAAAGCAGCGGATTTCCGGTCGTTCCCGCGGCATCGGCGAGTTGAGCAAACAGGCCGGCCAGACCCAGATAACCAAAGCCGCAGCCGCAGCGGCGCAGCATTTCGCGGCGGGAGACGGGCGGGAAGCGGTGGGTGGACATGGATCAATCGAGGAAGCGGAATTCCGTGGACGCGAAGAGGGCATGGCAGAGGCCCTGCCAGTTCTGGAGCATTGAATCACCGGCCGTTCCCGTCGTGGTTGAGCCCGAAGCCCCGCCGCCCAGAAAGGCCAGGGCTCGTTGAGTTTCGTTGCGCGAAGGCGGTCGACCGAAGGCGGTCAGATAAGCCACCTGAATCCGCTCGCTGTCGTTCGCCAGCGGGCGGGCCAGCAACACCTCCGCCCACTTCCGCGCCTGTTCGCTGACCAGCGGACTGTTCAACATGAACAACGCCTGGGTGGGTGCGGCAGTGGTGTGACGGCGGGCGGCCACGGTCTGGGGATCCGGAAAATCAAACACCTGAAATAAATCGCTCAGGCGATTGCGGCCGACCGGCGAATAGAGGCTGCGGCGATTGCTCGTCGGGCCGGTATCGGGCATCACCGGGTCCACCGCGCCCGGCGGAGTGTTCGTGCCCAGAAGCGTCCCACCGATGGTTCGATCCAGCCGGCCGCTCACGGCGAGCATGGCATCGGCCAGCGCCTCCGCCTCCAGTCGACGACGGTTCATATGCCCGTAATACCGATTCTCCGGGTCTCGAGCGCGGGCCGTTGGATCCTGACCACAGCTCAGCTGATACGTGCGGGAAAGCACCAGGGCGCGAATCAGTTGTTTCATGGATCCGCCTTGCTGCCGAAAGCGCTGCGCCAAATGATCCAGTAATTCCGGATGGGACGGCGGCTCGCTGAGGGCACCGAAATTGTCGGGTGTCTCGACCAGCCCGCGGCCGAACAGGTGCAGCCAGATGCGATTCACGGCAACGCGGGCGGTTAAGGGATTTTGGGCACTGGCGATCCAATGGGCGAGTTCAAGCCGGCCGCTGGCTTCGGCGGCCGGCGCCTTCGCGGGCACAGTCAGGCAGGTGAGAAACCCCCGCGAAACCTCCTCGCCCAGCCGCTCGGGATCACCGCGGAGGTTGATCTGGCAGTTGACCACTGGACCGTCGGCGACCGCCATGGCGGACGGCAGCGGTGCCGGAGCCTCGGCGCGGAGATCGGCGATCCGATCGTTGAGTTCCACCAGATCCGCCGACGCGACTAAAACGTTGGTGCGCGTGGTCGAAGCCATGGCCGGCGCAATCATGCCCGCGGCGCCCATGGCCATTTCCGGAGCCTCGTCCACCGGGATGAACCGGGCGGCGTCCGCCACCACAAATCCCTTGGTTCCGATATTCGACAGCGAAACCGCCCCGTTGGTCCCCGCCGCGAAACGGTAACGTCCGAGCGAGGTGAAAATGTAGTCGACGGTGGGTGCCTGGGTTTGATCCACGCGCTTGGTAATCGAGCCCTCGGCGAATTCGATGGTGACCGGCACATTGGTGGCGCGATTCCACAGCGGGGGATACGAGATCAGCACTTCGTAAAGTCCGGCCTTCGGCAAATTGGGTACAAAGCGGATCGATTTCTTGCCCTTTTCCGCATTGCCATCGGCGAGGTAGTTGCGATCGACGAAGTTCGTTGTGCCGGTGGATTCCCGCCAGTGCCCCGTGATCTCCGCCGCCAGGTTATCCACCACGATACCGCGAAGCCGACCGGAATCGATGTTCCCCGGGAATTCCATTTTCTGCCGGCGGGCCTTTTCCCGATCCGCCTCCAGCGCCGACAGCTTTGCCTCATAGGCGGCGATCTCCCGGGCGCGGGCGGCGTCGGTCAATGGGCGCTCCTGCCAGCGCAACGGACCGGGCATGTTCGGATCCCCGCGATTGCTGACCACGGTGGCGGTGCTCTTGAATATACCCGCCAAGGCGTAGTAATCGCGGGTCGGGATCGGGTCGAACTTGTGATCGTGGCAGCGGGCGCAACTCACGGTCAGCCCGAGGAATGCCCGGGTCGTTACGTCGATTTGTTCGTCGACGATATCCATGTCGAGCTTGTTGCGATTGGGCTCAAACAAGGCCTTGGGACCCAAGACGAGGAAGCCCGTGGCGGTGAGGTGTTCGAAGCGCTCTTCCGTCGACGTCTCGGGCAGAAGATCTCCCGCCAACTGCTCGCGGATGAATTCGTCGTAAGGTTTATCGCGATTGAGCGCTTCGACGACGTAGTCGCGGTAACGCCAGGCGTTCGGGTAGGGAAGATTGAGTTCCGTCCCGTTGGAATCCGCGTAGCGCACCACATCCAACCAGTGGCGTCCCCAACGCTCTCCGAAATGCCGGGAGGCCAGCAGCAGGTCCACCGCCCGAGCCCAGGCGCCTGGGGCCGTGTCGGCCAGGAAACGATCCATCTCCTCGGGCGTCGGTGGCAACCCCGTCAGATCAAACGTGACCCGGCGGAGCAGCGTGCGGTGGTCCGCCGGGGGACTTGGTTTCAGACCACGCTGCTCGAGTTCTTTGAGGATGAAGAAATCCAGCGGGTCCGCCGGCCAGGCCGCATTCTGTACGGCGGGCGCGACCGGGGAGGCCAAGGGCTGGAAAGCCCAGCGGGGATTCTTGAGTGCCGTGGGTGCCAGGAGCCCGGTGACGTCCGCCGGATTGGCCGCCGCCCCAGTTCGCAGCGGGAGCGCACTGAGGCAACTGACCAGGACCAGACACAGTAAGACGCCCGGTTGCACGATGTCTCAGACCATGCCGGGAGCCGTCGGTTTTGGCAAACCCTGGGAATTCTCCCGGCACGCGCCGCGTGCAGGTCCGACGCACCCGCTTTCGGTGCTTTCCGCCGTGCCAAGTATTCTCTAAAGCTTGCCGGATGTGGCGCCTGTTTCTGCCTCTCGTAACGCTCGGTCTCACGGCGGCGCCGCTGCCGCGGATCGAGATCACCCATGACGACACGGTGATCACTCAATCCTGTCGCGTGTCGATCGCGGCCGGGCGCGTCTTGGTGGATGCCAATACCAACGGGGTGATCCAGATTGGGGCGGATGGCATTACGGTGGAGTTCGCGCCGGGGACGGAACTTCGGGGCGCTCCGGAGGATGCCGCGCCGGACACTCTCCGGGGGATTGGCATCCGCCTCGAAGGTCATCACCATGTCACGCTGAAAGGGCTCCGCGTGCGGGGCTACTTCAACGGCGTCGTGGCCCGGCGGGCGGACCAGTTGCTCATCGACGGGGGTGACATCTCGGACAATTACCGCCAGCATCTGCGCTCCACACCACAGGCCGAGGACGGAGCGGACTGGCTTTTTCCGCACAATAACGATCAGGAAAAATGGCGGGATCAGTACGGTGGGGCGGTGTGCGTGGAGGAATCCCGCGAGGTGATATTGCGGAGTCTGCGGGTGCGCTGGGGACAAAACGGTCTCATTTTGGATCGGGTGACCGACTCGCGGGTGTATGACAACGACGCCTCCTTCCTGTCGGGTTGGGGATTGGCCCTCTGGCGGAGCAGTCGGAACATCATCAGCCGGAATGCCTTCGACTTCTGCGTGCGCGGCCACTCCGAGGGTGTGTACAACCGGGGACAGGATTCCGCGGGCATCCTGTGCTTTGAGCAATGCAATGACAACGTGATTGTGGAGAACTCCGCCACTCATGGTGGGGATTGCTTTTTCGGCTTTGCGGGCCGGGAGGCGCTCGGGGAGTTCTGGTTGGAAAAGGAACGCGACCGGTTGCGCCGCGAGACGGGCAAGGCGGACGTTGAGGCCCTCCTTCAAGTGCCCCCGGAAGTGGCGCGGGACTTCAGTGCCCGGGGCTGCAATCGCAATCTGCTGATCGGAAATGATTTCTCGTATTCGCCGGCCCACGGCATCGAAATGACGTTCAGCGAGGGTAATATTTTTGCCCGGAACCGGCTGGTTGAAAATGCCATCTGCGGGGTTTGGGGTGGCTATTCGTCGGATACGCTGATTGCGGAAAACCGGTTGGAGGGCAACGGGGGATTGGCGTACGGGCTGGAGCGCGGGGGCGTGAACATGGAGCACGCGTCGGGCAACCAGATCCGCAACAACACGTTTCGCAACAACAAGTGCGCCGTGCATCTCTGGTGGGACGATGACGGTCAACTCCTGAAATCGCCGGGTGTGGTCGGGAATGATCGCGGGGTCAGCGGCAATCTCATCGCCGGCAATTCCTTCGTGGTGGATCCGCAAAATCCGTTTCCGTCAGGCCCCGGTGCGGGAAAATTGGTGGTACTGCAATTGCGGGACGACGGCAACGGTCAGGTCCGCGACAATTCCTATATTGCCAACACGGTACGCCTGACCGCGAGCAACGCCGTGGAGTTTGCGGTGAAACCCGGCATCGAGCCGCGCCGGGAAGGCGTCGTTCCGCGCTATGCCATCCCCAAGGTTCAGGTGCTCGGTCGGACACGGCCCATCGGTGCGCGCTCCGAACTGCGCGGTCGGAGCCAGATTCTCATGGACGAGTGGGGGCCGTGGGATCACGCGGGCCCCTTGGTGCGGTTGCTGGCCGGTGGCTCGGGGGAGCAACGGTGGGAGGTCCGGGGCGTGAAGGGCCTGCAGGCGGAGTTGCTGCCGGGTCGGGCGCGCCTCCAGCGGGTTCCCGGTGCCGGTGGGTCCGGAGAAATCCTCAAGGTGACCGCGAGCCCCGGAGTGACCCCGTACGAGGTCCAGCTGCGCAGCGGTGGCTGGACCAAAACCCTGCGGGGAAGTCTGCTGGTCGCACCCTGGACGGCGACGTTTTTTCCGTGGACCGCCAACTGTGATCCCCGGACGAATCTTCCGGCTTGGCGGGCTCTGGCCACCGGCCCGGACGCAGTGCCGGCCGCGGTGGGCGCGTTGGACTTTAATTATGGGGGACGTGGACCCAAGCACCTCGGCATCTCCGAGGAAGTGACCCGGCGCGGCCCCGGAGCGGAACATTTCGGGATGATCGCCCGGACCAAGTTACCGCTGCCGGCCGGTCGCTGGCGTCTGGCGACGCTGAGCGATGACGGGGTCCGGGTGAAGGTTGGGGGACGCGTCTTGATCGAAAATTGGAACTGGCACGGCCCCACTCCGGATGAGGCGATCTACGAGCAGACCGTTCCCGGCGACGTGGAGATCGAAGTGGAGCATTTTGAAATCGACGGCCACGCGGTGCTGAGGTTCGAACTGTCACCCGTTCGGTAGGCCGGGCCGACCCGGTCAGGCCTCGCTCGGCGTTCGCTTCCGCCGGGCCGCCGGAGCGGATGATTTTATCGGGCGCAGGAATTCGGAGTGCAGCCAGTGCTCCAAGTCCGCCAGAGCAGATTCCAACTGATCGGCCGATGTTTTGATCTGTGGCCGGGAGTCCTCGTCCGCCCGGGCCACCGCGTCCGTGCATTGATCGCGCAGGGACAACTGTTCTTCAACGGGGCCCAATTGTCGGACCCGGGTGCGCACGGCGTCGATCCTCGTGAACGCTTCGGCAATGGTGGCGTGCGCCGCCGCAGACGACAGAGTCCCGCGGCGCACCGCTTGCAACACTTGGCACTCAAAGGTGCGGCAGCAGCCTGGCCGGTGGGCGTAAATGGTGCAGCGGCAATTCCGCAGCGCGGCGCACGGTTGGACGAGCAGTTCGGCGTTCGCCCGTTCCCCGTCCTCCTCGATTTCCAGCCCCAGGCTTTCCAGGACCGCGGAGTTGTCCCGCCGGGCCAGTTCCACATCGGCAAACAGCGACCCGTCGCAGCAGAGGCCGCAACGGGTGCACAGGTCGTCGGTGGGACTGGGCTTCACCGTTCAGGCTTCGAGGGCGGTGAGGAGTTCCGCCTCGGTCTGGGCGGCCGTTTTCGCAGGACCGCGGTGCAGCACCTTGCACACTTCCGGTTCCTTGTAATGACGCTTCAATCCGCTGTTCGCGAGGGCGGCGGCCGGCACGCGGGCGATGAATTCCGCAAAGGATTTCTCCGCACCCTTCTGCTGCATCTTCAAGCCGGCCTTCGTCTCCCAGAACTCATCTTCGATGCTGGCCAGCGCGCGCGCGGCATCGTCGGGCGGCAGGTCCTCGCGACGGGCCAGGACCCACAGCAGCTCGGGATCCTCGGGCAGCGCGACCGGGAAGGGAACCATCGGCGGCTTTACTTCCTCGGCTTCCTCTTCGCCGGGCGCCTGAACGCGAAGTCGATTGGTGATGGTGCGATCCGGCAACACGATCTGGACGGACATGGCGTCGCCCTTTTCGGCCGGGGTGAGCGCCACATTGGCCGCGCCGAAATTGATCTCCAACTGGCTTTGAAACTCGGCGACGGTGGCGGGTTCGAGGTTGGGTAGGGATCCCTGGGCGCAGAAGGCTTCGAAGGATTGGACGTTGTGAATCAGGCGGATTTCCTTGGCGACCTGGTCGTAAATGGACGACGCCACGCGGGCATCCTCCGTGGCCTT
Source organism: Verrucomicrobiota bacterium (assembly GCA_947471985.1). Classification (GTDB taxonomy): domain Bacteria; phylum Verrucomicrobiota; class Verrucomicrobiia; order Limisphaerales; family UBA9464; genus CANIZL01. The sequence continues at coordinate 41,444 of CANIZL010000016.1, forward strand.
GGGCAGCACTTTTTGGAGCAGTTCAAGGAACTGCGCTTCGGTCATGTTCTTGGGCTTCATCGAAAATTTCAGTCCCCCATGATTGGGGGGCGGACATGTCCGCGACGGTCGGCGGACTGGCAAGCCGTTTGCGGGAAAAGGTGAGGCGGCGGTCCGGGGCCCCTCCGCGCCCGCACCAGTCGGGGGGCCGGGGACACGATTGGTCCTTGGAACCCCATCGATTTACCCGTACTTGTTCGCTTGATTCGATGAACACCCCCCGGAATCGCGAAACCGAAAAGGCGGCCTTCTCCTGCCTGATGGTGGAGGACGACGTGGCGTTTGCGTCGCTGGTTGGCCAGGTCGTACGGGAGGCCGGCGGTGCGGTGACCCACGGCAAGACCCTGGCCGAGGCGGAGACTTTGTCTGCGCGCCAGGCCTTCGATCTGATCCTGCTCGACAATCACCTGCCGGACGGCAAGGCCTACGATCTGTTTGAGCGCCTGGCCCGGCGCAATCCGGACGCGCCGATCATCATGATCACGGGCTTGCCGGATTTGTCGGAGGCGATTTCGCTGACCCGCAACGGTCTGTTTGACTATCTGACGAAGCCGGTGGAGGTCGAGAAGCTGGCGGCGTGTTTGAAACGCGCCTGCCTGCGGATGGGGCGTCGCGCCGGCAACGACGGGCAGGCGGACAGTGTGGGAACGTCCCCGGCGATGCGGGATCTGCTGGAGCAATTGGGGCAGGCTGCGCGGCACCCGACGGCGACCGTTCTGCTCGCGGGCGAAAGTGGCGTCGGCAAGGATGCGGCGGCGCGGACGTTGCATCGTCTGACCTTTGGGACCCGGGCGGCGGAAGTGCCCTATGTCGCCCTGAATTGCGCCGCGGTGCCCGGCGACATGTTTGAGGCGGAATTATTCGGCGCGGAACGCGGGGCGTACACGGGTGCGGACAAAAAACGGGTGGGCTTGGTGGCATCCGCGCAGGGTGGGACGTTGTTTTTGGACGAGATCGCGGAGGTGCCGCTGCCGCTGCAGGCGAAGCTGCTGCGCTTTCTGGAAGGCCGTGAATTTCGGGCCCTGGGCGCCGACAAACTCCAAGCCTTCACCGGCCGGGTCGCCGCCGCCACGAATAAATCGCTGCACGCGGAGGTGGAGGCGGGGCGTTTCCGGGAGGACCTGTTGTACCGCTTGGAAGTTTTCACGATCATGATCCCGCCGCTGCGCCAGCGGCGCGAGGATATTCCCGCCCTGGTGGAACATCTGCTCTCCCTGCTGGCCGCAAAATACGGTCGACGTGCGCCATTGATGCGCACGGAAGATCTGGTGGCCCTATGCGCACATGAGTTTCCCGGCAACATCCGCGAACTGCGCAACATCCTCGAACGCGCGCTGCTGCGGACGCCTGAGGACGTCCGCTGGCTGGTGCTGGATCGATCCTGGCTGCGGGCCGCCGCGGCGCCCGCTCCGGCGGCGCGCACGCCGATTGCAGCTTCGATGCCGACTCCTGCGCCAACTCCCAAAGCCCCGGCGGATGCGGGCCCCGACGACGAGCCGTTGCCGCCGGAACGCGTCGATCTTTCGCCGCTGGAGGCCCAGGAATACCGATTGATTCGTTCGACCTTGCGACGGTGCCAGGGCGGGATTCGGCGGACCGCGGTCCAGATCGGACTGTCGCCCCAGGCGTTGCTGCGTCGGTTGGAGAAGTGGCCGGAATTGCGCCCGGAAGAAAAATAGGTCGCCGGTGGACGGCCCCGAAATCCCCCCCCACTCATCGGGAGGGCCCCATTCAATTTCCGTTTCGGCGGGGTCGTGACTCGGCGCTGTTCCGCAATCGGAACAGCCAGCGGACCACTGTTCCGCTGGCGGATCCTCGTGAGCCCCTCCGTCAGCGACGGTGGGGATGGAGGACGCAACGCAAAAAGGCGCGCTTTTATTAGCGTTTATTCGCGAAATGAAACGTACGCGTGGGGTATTGCCCGGTGGATTCCGGCTTGGCATGCCCGCTGCTTAAGTGCGAACAAGCCGGCGAAGGGCTCCTTCAATAGAAGGGATTCGGCGCCGGTACAGTGCGGTGCGGCCGGTCGTCGCGAGATGACGCGAACGGAAGAACCAGGTCATGTGTTCCTTTGATTCATTTTCGGAAGCAAACGAGCCCAGAGTTGGCGCTTCAGAACGGTGCGGAAATCTGTCTGCCTCCCAACAGAGATCCGCACGGTCGACCGCCGGGCTGGCTGACTCCCTGTGGCGGGGATTCAGCCAGCCCCACCCGGCGGGTTGGTACGTCCGGACGATCTCACGCGGCTACGGGTGGTCGCGTGTTTTACTGCGAGTGTCGCCCACGGTTCGGAGAATCGTCCGCATTACCGGGGTGGAATTAGACGGAACGTTTGCGGCGGATGGCGGCCATTTAGGGTGCGACCGTCCCCGGGGGGATTTTGGTAATCACCGATGGATCCGGGACAATCCGAATCGGGTCGGCTAACCATTGATGGAGTTTCAACACATGAAGATATGCCGCACGGAAAGGTTGGGACGCGCCGTGGTGTGCCTGCTGGGCACGCTGGCGCTGCTCCTGCTTTTCACCGGGTCGGTACGGGCCGCCTCGAGTGCGTCTTTGGTGGACCTCTTTGCCAATCGGGATCAGGCCACCGCCGTGGATGGCCGGGCCACCGGTTCCAATGTCGGGGCGACCGTGGAAACCAAGGAACCCCGCCATGGCGGTAAAATCGGAGGTCATTCGGTCTGGCTTTCCTGGAAGGCGCCCAGTGATGGCATTGTCACGTTTGATACGGATGGCAGCAGCTTCGACACGCTGTTGGGGGCCTATGTTCTGGATCCGGGAGACAAACCGCCGATGGAACGATTGCGCGAAGTGGCGCGGAGCGATGACAACGGCGGCGGGCGGACGAGTCAGGTGCAGTTCGGGGTGCGGGCTGGGACGACGTACGAGATCGCGGTGGATGGTTTTGCCGGCGCCGTCGGCGACATTCGCCTGAACTGGAAGCTCATTCCCTCGAGTGATCCGCCGCCGGTCCTGGTGAATCTACCAGAGGACCGGGCCCTGCAATTGGGAGAGCGGCTGACCATCACGGTCGATTACCAACCCGGTGGTCCGGTGCGATTGGCCTGGTTTTTCAACGGCAATGAACTGCCGGGTGAAGAGAGTGCCACCCTGGTGATCCCCAGCTTTCAATTGGAGAACCTCGGACTTTACTCGCTGCGTTTCACGGCGGGGAATGTGCGCTTTTTTACGCGGGCCGTGGAGATCCAGGTGAATTCTGAGGGCCTGACCACCACGCTGGCGCGCGACAAACTCCAAGATGCACCGGAGTCGGGTCTGCATTCCGACGATCGTGGTCCGGGGAGCGCAATTCTTCCGGGCGGTCTCCTGATGCCGACGTTGGGACGCGGTCGGGCCGCTCCCGCGGCCAATCCCGTTGGCGGGGTGACGCGCGGGTATAACGGCACGCAGATCTTTAACACGGTGTTTGCGACCAGCGACCCCACCGAACCGCGGCATTGCAACGTGGTGGGCGGGGCTTCGTATTGGTTTGCTTATGATGCCCCCACCAACGGCGTGTTGACGCTGGATACCGTCGGCACGGCGTTTGACACGGTGCTGGCGGTGTACACCTATGACGGCGTCTTCGTCGGGTATCAATCCCTGCGGCCGGTCACCTGCGATAACAATGGCGCGCCGGACGGAATTCGCAGCCGGCTGCAATTCACCACGGAGGCGGGGCGGAGTTATCTGGCGGTGGTGGATGGCGTGAATGGGGCCCGCGGCATCACGCATCTTAACTATGCGTTTGTGGCGGCGGCCCCGGTCATTGAGCCGCCGGTGATTGTGCAGCAGCCGGTTTCGTTGACGGTGAATGAGGGCGCCGCGGCGGGTTTTTCGATTCAGGCAACCGGCCCCGGCCCTTTGCATTTCCTCTGGCGCCACGATCTGTTGCCGCTCACGAATCACGACGCGCCCACCCTGACCTTCGCCCCCGTATTGGCGGCCGACGCCGGAGAGTATCAGGTGGAAGTCCAGGGCGCCGGCGGAACGGCGATGAGTACCACGGTCCGTTTGCAGGTGATCTCTCCCCCGCGCCAGGCAACTGCGCCCCTGCGAACGGTCGCGCGGGTCGGCACGTTCTTCCAACTTCCGGTGCTTTCGGACGGTACGCCGCCCCTGCAATTTCTTTGGTCGCACGCGGGAGCCCCTCTGCCGCAGGAGACCAATGCCGTTTTCAGCGTACCCGCGGCCACGGTGGAGTCGGCCGGAGAGTACACGGTGGAAATCTCCAATCCGGCCGGCGTGCTCCGGCTGGGACCTTTGGCCGTCGCCGTCTGGAGTCCGCCCGAGTTTACGGGCATCGGAGCTGGTGGTGATCCCATTCTCCAATTCAGCGCGGCGGGAGATATTCACTTTTCGGTGGAGTCTGCGCCGGATGTGGCGTCGCCTTGGTCGGCCTGGCCTGACCCGCTGCCGGTCGAGCAAAATCGCGTCACCGTCCCGCTGCGGGATCCGGCGTCCACGATGCGCTTTGTCCGGGTGCGCTTCGACTAGTCCGCGTTCTGGCCCCTTCCCACGATGAAGTTCAATCCCCGCCCTTGGAATCTGGTTTGGCTGCCTCTGCTGGCCTGGCTCTGTATGCCGGGATTGCGCGCTTGGGGCGCCGAGACCGATCGAGCGTCGACGGAGGGTGTGACCCGTCTCATTGAAGTGGCGGGGCTGGTGGATTTTCAAGTGAGCGGGCGGACCAACTGGTCGGCCGCCACGAATCATCTGACCCTGCAACCGGGCGACCGCCTGCGCACGCGCGAACAAAGTCGCGCAGCCGTCCAATTCTCTGACCGGAGCGTGCTGCGATTGAGTGCCAGCACGGTTCTTGAAATCCAGCCGCCGCGCCAGGCAGAGAAAAAGCGGTTCCGGTTGATGGACGGAGTGCTGTTCTTTTTCAATCGCGAAAAGCCCGCCGACGTGGAATTTGAAACTCCGGTGGTGAGCGGCGCAATCCGGGGCACGGAATTTGTGCTGTCAGCTGATGCGGTGGCGGGCACCAGTCGGATCGCCCTGTTGGACGGTTTGGTGGATCTGGTGGCGGAGCAATCCCCACTCTCACTGCACAGCGGTGAAGAGGCGCAGGTGACCCGCGGGCAGGCGCCGGTGAAGCGGCCGCTCCTCGAGGCCGCGGCCGTCCTGCAATGGGCGCTTTATTATCCCGCCGTGTTGTATCCGGGCGATCTGGCGCTGTCGGCGAATACCTCCCGTACATTGGCTGCCGTGCTGACGGCCTATCGGGAAGGCGATCTGTTGGTGGCGCAGGCGGCGATGTCCGCGGTGCCGCCGGGCGATCCGGCGGAGGAGCACTTGCGAGCGGCGCTCGAGCTTTCCGTGGGCGGCGTCGCCGGGGCCGAGGAGCTGTTGGCTGTCGGGGGGGGTGATACGGCCGCGCTGCGGGCGTTGCGGGAACTGATCGCGGTGGTTCGTGGCGAGGCGCCCCCGGCTGCGAAGGAACGGCGGCCGGAGACCGCCAGCGAATGGCTGGCGCGATCCTATTCGATGCAGGCTCAATTCCGGTTGCGGGAGGCGCGTCAGGCGGCCCGGGAAGCCGCCGCATTGGCGCCGGATTTCGGTTTTGCGCACGTGCGCGTGGCCGAATTGGAAATGGCGTTGGAGGATCGCCCCGCCGCGTTGGCGGCATTGGAGCGCGCCTTGCAGCAGGCCCCACGCCTCGCCCAGGCTCACGCCCTGCGCGGGTTTGTGCGCCTCGAACAGGGCGAGGGACGTGCGGCGTTGGAAGCCTTTGATCGGGCACTGGAGTTGGATGCCGCCCTCGGCAACGCGTGGTTGGGCCGCGGCTTGGCTCTCTTCCGTCTTCAGCGTCCGGAGGAGGGCGTGCAGTCCTTGCAGACGGCCGTGGCTCTGGAACCCCGCCGGGCCTTGGCACGGGCCTATTTGGGCAAGGCCTATAGTGCGCAGGGGGAAACCGCGCGCGCGGAGAAGGATTTTCGCCTGGGCCGGGAATTGGATCCCCAGGATCCCACGGTGTGGCTCTATGCGGCACTTTCGCATGAGCAGCAATTGCGGCCCAATACGGCGGTCCGCGAATTGCAGCGCTCCGCGGAGCTCAATGACCATCGTCAGATCTTCCGCTCCCGCCTGTTGCTGGAGCGCGATCGCGCGGTGCGCAGTGCCAACCTCGCCGCTGTATATGAGTCGGCCGGACTGCCGGAGGTCAGCCGACGGACCGCGGCACGTTCGGTGTCGGAGGATTACGCCAATTTCTCCGGACACCTGTTCGTGGCCAATAGCTATCAAGCGCTGGAGGATCCGAATCGTTTCAATCTGCGCTACGAAACGACCCGATTGAGCGAGCTCCTGGTGGCCAACCTGCTGGCTCCGGCGGATGGCGGTAATCTTTCCCAGTTCCTCTCGCAGCAGGAACACCTCCAGTATTTTGATCCCCGCCCGCTCGGTGCGAGTTCGTTTACGGAATACCGCAGCACCGGGGATTGGCGGCAGTTCGGCTCGTTTTTCGGGAGCGTGGAAAATTCCGCGTACGCGTTGGACCTCGGATATGAATCGCAACACGGACAGTCCGTGAATGATGTGCGCGAGCGGCGCGAGGCGTCTCTGCAGCTCAAACACCGGCTCACCGTGGAGGACGAAATCTATCTGCAAGTGGGCGTGAGCGACGGCACCGCCGGTGATGTGGCCCGACATTTTGATCCGGCGGATGCCCGCCCCGCCCTGCGGGTGAGCGAGCAACAGTTGCCCAATGTTTTCCTGGGCTATCACCGCAGTTGGTCGCCGGCGAATCACACCCTGCTGCTGTTCTCCCGGCTGACGGACTCGTTTGGACTCCAGGATCAAGGAATCCGGGAATTGTTCATCCGACCCACGGTGACGCAGGCCTCGCGCATCACCACTCCGGGAGATTTCGATCTGCAATTCGCCAGCGATTTCACTCTGTACTCCGCGGAGTTGCAGCACATCTGGCAGAGCGAGCGCAACACGTTGGTCGCCGGCACGCGCTGGCAGACCGGCGACGTTCGGTCTCAATCGACCTTGGGGCGCCTGCTGACGGGTGTGATCGCCGATGACCGCATTGCCGAACCCCTGCAGCGTGCGAATGGCTACGTGTATGATTTCTATCAGCTGGCCCGGCCGCTGCGACTCGTGGCGGGCGTCAGTTACGATCACCTTACCCATCCCGAAAACTCCGAGCTGCCGCCGCTTACCGCGGGTCGGCAGACGGAGAGTCTGCTGGCCCCCAAGGCGGGGTTGCTGCTCACGCCATGGCGCGGCGCCGAGTTCCGGGGGGCCTATACCAAGTCGTTGGGTGGCCTGTTTTTTGACAACAGTGTGCGGTTGGAGCCGACGCAGGTCGCGGGCTTCAACCAAGCTTTCCGCAGTCTGTTGCCGGAATCCAGCGCGGGCATTGTGCCGGGCACCGAGTTTGGGACCGTGAGTGTGGGCTGGGATCAAACCCTGCCGACGGGGACATACCTGGGCGTGGCAGCGGAGCGGTTGCGCTCCGACGGCGATCGGACAGTGGGTGTGCTGGCCAGTCCGCTTCCCGCGCCGCCGGTGGGTTCCTCGGCGAGTGTGGGACAGACCTTGGATTTTCAGGAGCGCAATCTCTCGGCGTACGCGGTGCAATTGCTGGGTGAAGGGTTTTCGGTGGGCACACGGTATCGCCGGCGCGAGGCCCGACTGGAGGGCCGGTTTCCGCAGATCCCGCTCACCGCGCTTGGTTTGTCAGCGATTGAGCAAAACGAACGCTCGACGCTGGATGAAGTAACGCTCTCGCTGAATTACCAGCACGCGGGTGGTTTCTTTGCCGGGTGGGAATCGGTGTGGCGGGATCAGCGAAATTCCGGGTATGTGCCGGCCCGGCTGGTGGGGAGTTTTTGGCAGCATAATATTTCCGTGGGCTACCGCTTTCCCGGTCGACGGGCGGAACTGCGGGTGGGCCTGGCCAATCTGACGGGCGAGACAACGTATCTGAATCCCCTCAGTTTCGATGAAACCCTGCCGCTCGGCCGACTGGCTGTGGTGAGCCTCAAGTTGAATTTTTGAACGTACCGCCATGGCGTCGATGAACCGGCAGTTGCGCGGAAACGGCGCGGCCCGCCGCCCGCGGAATCCGCGGTCGTTCCTGCTGGTGGAGACACCCTGGGGCTGAGTAGGGTAGGGGAATTGGGAATGATCCGTTGGGTCAAATCGCATCCGAAGGCCGTCGCCGCCGTTCTGCTCGTACTCTTGTGCGGGCTGTTCGGGGACGTGCAACGGTCCCGTTCCCTGCTGGCCCGCGCGAGTTACGATGGCTATTTCGCCTGGCTGGGCTGCCGCAGCGAGAGCTCGACGGAATGTCCGGTGGTGGTCGTTTATCTGGATCTGGAATCGCACCTGCAGGAACACCAGGATCCGGGACGCCCGTGGCCCCGCGCGTTGTATGCCCGACTGCTGCGCCGGTTGAAGGCCGCGGGGGCGCGGGCGGTGGTTTTTGATGTGGTGTTTGATCAGGCGGGCGCTGATCCGGCGGAGGATGAACTTTTGCGCTCCGCCATCGCTGATCACGGCCGGGTGGTGCTGGCGGGAGAGTTGCGACCGGTGAGTGGTGATTCCGGTTCCGGTGCCTGGGGTCGGGCCACCCGGGTGATTCCGCCCTACGAACTGCTCCGCGGCGCCGCCGCGGGTTGGGGCGTCGGCGAACTCGCGGTGGATCCGGATTTTGTGGTGCGACAGTTTTATCCGGGGATCACCGATCCCACGAGCCCGGTGCCGAGCCTGACCGCGGCGGCAGGCCAGGTGCTGGGACTCGCCGTGCCTGCGGAGAAGACCCAGGTCACCCACTGGCTCAATTATTATGGCCCGCCGTACCAGATTCCTCATCGCAGCCTGAGTCAGGTGCTCCGACCGGGCGATCTGGATGATGCGGAATTGCGGGACAAGGTCGTCCTTGTGGGGGCGCGGCCGCTGGTGGGCCTCTTTCAGGATCGACGGGATGAATTTCGCAGCCCGTATCGGGGTTGGAACACTCGCGATCATTTTCAGCCGGGCGTGGAAGTACACGCCACGCAGTTGCTGAATTTGCTCCGCGGCGATGGATTGACGCGGTTGGATTCGGGATGGGAGCGGAGTTTGCTTTGGCTGGCCGCAGTTTGTCTGGGTGCGGGGCTGCTGTGTTTGCGACCGGTACCGGCGTTCTTTGCTGCCTTGAGTTCGGCCGGGGTGGCGACGTTCGCAGCCGTGACCGGATTTCATCAGGCCCACGTCTGGTTTCCCTGGCTCATCGTGGTGGCGCTCCAGGCGCCGGTGGCGTTGACGGGTTCGGTCCTGGTGCAATCGGTGGAGTGGTATCGGGCCCGTCGCCGATTGGAGGCCGCCCAGCGCTTGGCTGATGCGCGCATCCGCGAACAGGCGGCCCTGATCGAGAAAGCCCAGGATGCGATCCTGGTGCAGGATCTCGCCGGACGGATCACGTATGCGAATCCCAGCGCCGAACGCCTGTTTGGCTGGGCTCCGGGAGACTGGCCGACGACGGAGGCCCGACGTTTTCTGGACACACCCGAGGCGGAGGACGCGCGACGCCAGGCGACGCAGCGGGGGGAATGGCAGGTGGAACTGCGGCCGACCCTGCCGGGCGGGCGGGTGCTTTCGCTGGAAAGCCGTTGGACGCTATTGCGCGAGGACGCGGGAGCGCCCAAGGGTTTTCTCCTGCTGATTTCCGACGTTACCGAAAGAAGGCAATTGGAAGCGGAAACCACGCGCATGCAGCGGATGGAGGCGGTCGGGGCGCTGGCGGGCGGCATGGCGCACGATCTCAACAATGCTCTCGCCCCGGTGCTCATGGGCACGCAGTTGCTGCGCCGGGAGGTCACCGGTGAGAACGCGTTGCACATTCTGTCCCTGATGGAGTCGAGCACCCGTCGCGGGGCGGACATGGTGCGGCAGGTGTTGCTGTTTGCCCGCGGGCGACCCGAGGAGTTCGAGCGGCTGGATCCGGGCGTGTTGGCCAAGGAGGTGGAGAAGCTGGGCCGCGACACGTTTCCGCGCAGCCTCACGGTGACGGCGCATGTCGCTGCCGATGTCTGGCCCGTGCGGGGCAATGCCACCCAGCTCCATCAGGTGCTGCTGAATCTCTGCGTCAATGCGCGGGACGCGATGCCGGCGGGAGGAGCACTCTCAGTCGTTGTCGACAATGTTGCGCTCACCGAGGAAGAGGCCCGGGCGATTCCGGACGGCCGCGTTGGGGAGTTTGTGGTTTTGCTGGTGAGTGACACGGGAACCGGGATTCCCCCGGACGTTCTGGCGCGAATCTTCGAACCGTTTTTTACCACCAAGCCGGTGGGTCGAGGAACCGGCCTGGGACTATCGACCACCCGGCGCATCGTCAAGACGCACGGCGGATTTCTGTCGGTGCACAGTCGCTTGGGTGAGGGCACGACTTTTGAAATCTACCTGCCGCGAATGATCGAGGGAGGCGCGGTGGTGCCATCCGTCGCGACGGCCGAACTGGCGCGCGGACAGGCTGAACTGATTCTGGTGGCGGACGACGACGCGGCGGTGAGTGAGTTGTTGCGGCATTGCCTGGAGGATCAGGGCTATCGTGTCCTGCGGGCCGCCAATGGTGTTGAGGCGGTTTCGCTGTTCAAACAGAATGCCGCGGAAGTGGCGCTGATTATCAGCGACATCGCCATGCCGTTGATGGATGGACTTCAAGCCGCCGCCGCCATTCGGCAGGTGCGCCCGGAAGTGCCCATCCTGTTTCTCAGCGGAGAGCGCGAAGTGGTGGCCGATGCCCGGTGGACGGGGCCGTTGCCGCAGCAATTGCCCAAGCCCGTGGAGCGGTCGGCGCTCCTGGAGGCGGTGGCCGTAGCACTGCGACGACACTGAAGGCGCGTGCGAATGAGTCGCTCAACGAAGGTTCGGGCGGCGATCGTGCGGTGTCATCGTCTCAACGGCTGCGAGCTTGGCCCGATAACTGAAAGGGTTTGGCGTGACCTGCCGCTCTCGGGCCGGTCACATTGCCCGGGAATTCCCCGAATGCGAACGGTGCTCCAACGAGAACTGCGGGTGCAGGCCCGGCGATCCGCCACCGGCTGGTTGCGGTTGGCTTGCGGCGGCGCGGTGGGCCTTGCCCTCCTGTTGGCCATTACGGCCCAAGTGACGGTCTGGACCCCCGCGGGACCCCGGCAGGATCCGCTCAATGGGCCGCAGGTATTCCTGATTCTGGTCTGTGTGCTGGCCGTGGTGCTGCAATTGCTGGGGCCCCTGCTGACGGCCGATTGCCTGAGCGAGGAACGGCGCGAAGGCACATTGCCGTTGCTCTGGCTCACTCCGCTGACGCCGCACGGGGTGGTGCTGGGGAAATTGTTATCCAGCCTGCTGCGGTTGGGCTCCCTGGTCCTGGCCGCACCACCGATGTTGATGGTGCCGGTTTTGATGGGCGGTGTGGCGGTGCCGCAAATCCTGGCCACAGGTGCGACCCTCGCCACGCTGCTGCTGCTGGGAGTCGGCTGCGGCGTCTGGGCCTCGTCACGCTGCGAACAGTTTCAACGGGCATTGATTTTGGCCTATCTCGCGCAAGGGGTGGGATTATGGGTCCTAGCGCGGACTTTCTTGTTGGGATGGCTGGAACCTTCTTGGGGGAATCAGTGGGATGATTCCGAGCATTGGGTTGATTGGATGGTGCACCTGTTCGAGAAGCTCACGTTCGCCTCCGCTGCCGCCAATGGAGGCGGCCCGGGTGGGTTTGCCGGCCGGCCGGGAGTGACTGGATTCCGACCGGTGATTCCCCTGCAATATGCATCCACGGCGCTGCTGGGAATGACGGTCCTCTGGTTTCTGGCGGTGATTGTCGGAGCGGGATGGCGGCTTCGGCGCACGGCGCGTCAACGACCGCCCACGACCGCGGAACTGGAGCGCCGGCGGGTCTGGACCCAGTCACGGTATTTTCCGGGCCTGTTCCGACGACTGCGGCTGCGGTTGTTGGCGCGCAATCCGCTGTTGTGGTTGCAGCGCCGAAACCCGGCTCAAGCGGTCGCGCGCTGGTTATGGCTGGGGTTCGTTGCGCTGATCTGGATCAGTGCCGTCGGCGGCTTCCAGTGGGTCAATGATCGCAATACCGATCTGGTGATCGTCACGGCGGTGCTTCTGGCGATCGGAATGGTATTTGCCGCCACGAATGCGCTGCGGGAGGAGAGTCGCAATGGAGTGCTGGAATTGCTGCTTGTCACCGGGTTGCGCGAGGGGCAGTTGGTGTGGAGCGTGGTCTGGTCGGTGGTGGATACGTTTGGCCTCGCCGTGCTGCTGCATGGATTGGTCGCGACCTATCTGGGCTCGTTGGCCATCAGCGACGCAATCGATCCACAAGGGTATGCCTGGCTTCTCGGAGGTGCCCTGGTGGCCTCGCCGTTGATCGCGCTGGGCTTCAGTCTCCGGGGGTATCCGTTTCTGTTTACTGCTTCCATGACCCTGTTGATCGCGCTGGTGGTTCCGTGGGTGGCGGCGGGAGTGCTGACGGCGTGGTACACGGGATCCTGGGTTCCCGTGGCGAATCCTGGGGTTCAATTGGTGGCGCTGGCGGTGCAGTTGGTGGAGGCGGCGGCTCTGGCCTGGCGTCTTCACCGGGAGTTGGCCAGCCGGCGATTTGTTCTCCGGCGGGCGGTCAAGCCGGCCTGATACTAGAGTTACCACCGGCCATCGCTTCGGGCTGCCGGGGTGAGCCAAAAAAAATTGGCACTGGGAGAGTCGTCGCCTAGAGCTGCGTTCGTGTTCGCCCGCGGCGCCCGCGTTTTGTTGGTTGGATTGCTGATGGTTTCCATCGGCCTCCATCTGACGTTGCTGCAGGCGGCGGGATGGGTGGGCATGTTGGTGAAATATTATCAGACGACGGCGTCGATCAGTGAGGCGTGTGCGATGACCTTTGACGGTCAGCATCCGTGTCGGATCTGTACGCTGGTCAAAGCGGGAAAGCAGACGGAACAAAATCAGGAGGCGTCGCCCACGGTTAAGAAGCTGGAGCTTTTTGCGGCGAGCCCCGTCCTTGAATTTGTTTCCCCGCCTCGGGAAATGACGTTGGCTCCCGCCCCGTCGGAATCGGCGCCCAGTCGTTCCTCCCGTCCTTGGGTCCCACCTCCCCGGACGGTCTAAGCCCGCCTGAACGCTGCCTTGCGCAGCGTTTTCGACGACGTCGGATTTTCTCCCCCGCAGGGCGGATAGGGTCTGATGGGGCGCAGCGAGCTTTCTCGCGCTGAATCCCCCGCCGGCACGTTGCTGTGCCGTCGTCGGGAATGCGCCAGAAGTCCAAATCTCCGGCGATTCCCGGTTGCAACACACGGAATGACGCAAAGCGCGGATCGGCGCCGCGGCGTTCCCAGTGCCCTTATCCATGGTGCCCCGCCGTTGGCCCCCACCGGCGCGGGCGTCGTTCGTGGAGTCTCTTAAAACCGAATCTGGCTCAGCAGATTCACAAATAATCTCCGATAAAATGAAGCGTAAATTCAGCAGTAATACCTCAGTAGTTTGGCCGGGCCTCCCGGTCGCTCTGGTCGCAGCGGCGTGTTTCGCGCCCTTGGCCCAGGCTCATATCAGCTACGGTGGTCGGGACTTCGGTTCCTTTACGGGATTGACCGATTCCTCGGTCACTATTGCCAATCAGGCCGTGACCGGAAATTACGGTTGGGCGGATGCCGCGGACGGCAACCTGGGCGACAGCCACAAGGGTCGGGCCTTCCGATTCCATCTGGACAATGAAGCCCTGGTCAGCATCACGGTGGCGGCAAATCCCAAGGCCACGTCCGCATCGGTGGGCGGGCTGATTCCGGGCTTTTCCATCTATCAGGGATTGGCGGCGGTAGCCCCGTTTGCCGCGTCGCAATCCGCGCTGCCAGCCAGCCCCGATCACGACTTCGGGGATGCCTCCGTAGCGTGGCGGACGGCCTACGCTCAGTTCAATCTGGGAGCCAATCTCGATGCCAGCGCCACCGACGGCAGCTGGAATGCCCTGGGCAATTGGAAGATCGGCGGCGATGGCGATCTCGGTGGTGATTTTTCCCAACTCAGCAGCTTCAACTACAAGGGGTTTGGGGTCGACTTCAACAAGGTTGGAGCGGCCTCCACGACCCAACAGTTGCCGGCGGGCGATTACACCGTGTTCATCGGTGGCGACGACATCGCCAATAAACTCTCCAACAGTGCGAGTCTGGCCTTCGGGCTTTCGGCGACGATCTCGGTTCATTCCACACCCGAACCGCAGACCTGGGCCTTGCTGGCGGTGGGCGTGGGATTGGTTGGACTGGTCGGCGCTCGTCGCAATCCAATGGCGCGATAACCTGCTGGGTCCAAGGGGAGCCAGGACGGGGAGGGACAGCCTTGCGGGCTGCACCTCCATGGCCCGTTGGCTTGGTGAACTCTGGACCCATTACCGCCTCGATTATGAATCTTTTAAACGATTTACCGGTGCGCCGCCTAGGCGTCGCCCTGTTGATGGCCGGCCTTGGCGCCGTCCCTCCCGCCTTGGCCCGGCACAATCATATCAATGCCGGGGCCAGCAGCCATCAGCCCGGTTCGCCTCTCTATTTTGCCAACGGCACCACTTGGGACGCCGCCTCCGGATTTCTGATCCATTTGGCGCCCAACAACACGACGCCGTACGGCCCGATCTATTTGGGGGGCGCGGATGTCACCTTCACCAGCCTGGCGGCCACGCCCGACAACGGTGGACCGGATCCCCGGGCCGCGCTGCCGGGCAGTCACGTCGAAATGATCCTGGTTTCGGTGACTGGACCCGCCGCCGGGGCATTGTCGTTTTGGGATTCGTTCGACGGATTCTTTGAAGCCACAGAAATTACTTTCTCGGTGCCCACGGCTACCACGAATGGAGCGTATCCCATCGCGCTGAGTGAAAACGACGGTTCGGCCGGAGCCGATCCGTACGGGCACATTCACGGGCGCAAATTCAGCGCCAATGTGCCCGGACTTTATACCGCGGGATTTCGCTTGGTGGATACCTCCGTCAACGGCGCGGGCGGAGGTCCGATTCACTCTCCATCCGAGGTGACGTACTTCAATTTTCAGGCGGGAACCACGCTGCAGGTGGTGAAGGTCGCCGGTGGAGAGGCCACCGTTCAGTTCGGAACGGAACTGGGGAAGACCTATTATGTCGAGGCCTCGTCCGCGTTGGGAATCGACGCTCACTGGACGACCTTGGCCGGTCCGTTGGCCGGCACCGATCGATTGATGTCGGTTGGGGGGCTGACGCTCGGTGAGGCGGTGAGCTTCTTCCGCCTGCGTGTGGAATAGCGGGGTCGCCATTGGCCCGCGGAGTTACGGCGGAATGTTCAGCAAACGCAGGCGATAGAGCCGAACCGCGGCGGCTGCGTTGGTGTCGACGAGGAATTGCAGGGTGCTGTTGCCCCGCGACTGCACGCCCACAGACCTCCAGGTGAGGGGATCGAGCGTGTCGGCTGCCTCCAGCAGATTGGTAATTCCGGGCGCGCTGCGAAACGAGATCCGGAAGCCGTTGGTGACTCCCTGCACGTTTTCAAGGGTTGGCCCCGCCTGAAAATACATCGAGAAAATTTCCGAAGGCGCATGCATGGGACCGCCGCCGAAACCATTGGTCGAGATGTCCAGGAGACGGAAGCCCACGGTGTACAAGCCCGGGAGCGTGGTGGTGAAATCCCGGCCGTGGATGTGGCCGTAGGGGTCGGATCCCGGGGAACCGTCATTCTCGCTGATCACGAAGGCATTCGTGCCCTGGGTGGTGCCGACGGGAACGCTGAACGTGATTTGGTCGCTGGGATTCTCCCCGTCGCCCGCCCAAAAATTTAACGCGCCCCCCGCGGGGCCGGCGACGTGGACCACTTCCACGGCTAGGCGGGATCCCAACAGAGCACGACCGGGCATTTGTCCCGTGCCGAGATCCGTGGCGGAAAGTACGGTGAAGGTCAGGGTATCGCCGCGGAAATATCCGGCGTTCAATCCGCGCGTGCGTTGGACCATGGGCAGGCGGTAGCCGGATTGCGTATCAAAAAGGGACGCCACCGTGAATACCAAGGCGTCGTTGAGATGGGTCCCCACCGCACCCGCGTAGATGTGAGTGTCGGCTTGAAGGCTGGGAAGCAAGCCACCGAGCCAGAGGCTGGTTCGAAGGAGCGTGATGGCCGCGCGGCACCGTCTTAACACCCGGCCAAATTAGGTTTTGGATCGCGCCGGGCAAACGGCACGTGGCGTCGGCGCGTATCGGAAAAGTAGCGTCCGACGGTGTTTGTGGTCACCCAAGAGTTGGGTCAATTTCCCCAAAACGAACGAGGGCCACCCGGGTCTAACGACCGCATATCCTTATGGAATCGATTCCTTCCTCCTGCCGCCTGGCCGGCCTGCTGCGCTGGACGGAGGAGCGTGATGTTTCAGATCTGCATGGGCGGGCCGGGGCGCCGTACCAGATGCGGATTCATGGCCGGTTGCAGGCCCTGCCGGAACGCGAATGGCCTGCGCCCGATGATGTGACGTTGTTGTCCTGGTTTTTGGATGCTTTCAGTCCGGCGTTGAACGCGCGCATTGCCCGAGGGAGCGAGGTCGACGCCAGTTTCCATCACGGAGCCATCCGCTATCGGGCCAATTTTAGTCGGCAACGCGGGCGGCAGAGTTTCTCCTTCCGCCGGGTGCCGCCGCAGCGGCAACGCCTCTCGGAATTGCAATTGCCGGAGTCACTCGTCGAACTGGTGGCCGAACCGCGCGGTCTGCTGCTTGTCACCGGTCCCACCGGACAGGGCAAGAGCACGACCCTTCGGGCGCTGATTCAACAGCTCAACGAGACCCGCGCGCTCCGCATCATCTCAATCGAAGATCCTATCGAGTGCGTCTTTGAGGATTCCCGCGCGCATTTCGAACAACGCGAGGTGGGCATCGATACCGCGAGCTTTGCCGACGGGATTCGCAATGCCATGCGGCAGGATCCCAATGTTATTTTCATTGGCGAGATTCGGGATCGCGAAAGCATCTGGGCGGCCATGCAGGCGGCGGAGACCGGGCATCTGGTGCTGACCACGCTGCACGCGGATTCCGTGGCGCAGGCAATCGGCCGGATCCGGGAGTTTTATCCGGCGGGCGAACAGGGTAGCATCAGTGCGCTGCTGTCACGGAACCTGAATTCCATTGTCTGCCAGCGCCTGATTCCCAACCGCCAGGGCAAGCGCACGCCCTGCCTGGAGATCCTGCGTCCCGATGCCGGCGTGCGTCAGGCGATCCTGGAAAACAATCTGCACCTGCTCACCGGCATCATCGAGGCCTCCAATCACGTGGGTATGCACAGTTTTGATCAGTACCTGCAGGAACTCCTGGCCGCGGAGATCATCGACGTCGAAACCGCCCGCCACTACGCCGTGAACCGTCATCGTCTGGAGCTCGCGCTCCGGGGCATCGTTACCACCCAACCCATCCTGAGCCCCGAACCCCACTGACTATGCTGGTGCTTTTCCGCCTTTTTTTCACCGGGCTTTTCGTCTGGCTGCTGGCCCAATTGAGCCGTTCGGGACAGGGGTCCGTGCAGACGGATTTGAACAGTGCGGGCTGGTTTGCGACGGCCGTGATCGTGGGCATCGCCGCCGCCTGCACTTGGGCACCGGTCATTGGTTCCGCGGTGGCGGGTTCCGTGACCGGGGTGATGACCGACGGTACGCCGTTTTCCGGCCCCGACGGTACGCATCGCTGGATTTATTGGGCACTGCGGCGGGGCTATCGGCGGCTGGCGCTGCTCTTTTGTGTCGGTCGTGGAATTTGGGATCCGGATCAGCCGGCGGCGTTTATCATCGGCATGGAACAAGCGCGGGCGGGGACGTGGTTGGAGAAGGTCTTTGCGCGCGAGGTCTGGCGCTTCAGCAACGTGCAGAATTGCCTGCGGGCCCACGATCTTCTGCAATATCGGCACGGCGAAATTCCGCCGGAGCATTCGCAGACCTCGATTCAACTGGCCCTGATTGCCCGCCTGCCGACGGCCAAACCCGAGGCGCCGCTACTCGCGATGCTTCCAGCAGCGCCCCCGCCCAAGCTGGGCCGGCGGAAACGCATCCAGCTCTTTCGTGGGGCGGATAAATCTTCGGTGGCGAAAATCCCATGAGCGCCTCGTTATTCCAGTGGCTGAATCGATTGCTTCGCTTGGCGATCGCCGTCGGATGGTGTGCGGCCGCCTACGGAGTGTGGACCCAGCGCGAGCGGGCCCGGCCCGCGGTGGATTATTACACCCTGTGGCGGGATGCCGGCTGGCAGCGTCCGGATCCCTTGCCGCGTTGGTCCGGGGAGTTTCGGCGGCCGGTCAGTCCCGGCGTCGTGGAGGCGGTTGATGAGCATCAGTCCCGCTGGAAATTTGGACTGCGCGGCCTGG
Organism: Verrucomicrobiota bacterium; assembly: GCA_947471985.1. GTDB lineage: Bacteria > Verrucomicrobiota > Verrucomicrobiia > Limisphaerales > UBA9464 > CANIZL01. The sequence goes on from CANIZL010000016.1 coordinate 59,817, forward strand.
CCACGGTGAATCCGGAGGACCCCCGCCACGCGGCGACGAACCGTTGGTTTCTGCGACAGACACTCACGAACCTGACCCGGGAGTTGGCTGGGTTGCCGATTGAGATTGGAACGGTGGGTTCCGCCGAGGGTCGGACTGGCTCGGGATTCCTTTACGTGGATGGCCATTTGGTGCAGGCCGGATGGGTGCGGGCCGGGCGATACCGACTCCGGGTCGAGGATTGCCGCGTACTGCCGCTGTCGGAGCAATACGAACTGCGGGTTGCCGAGCGGGAGGCGCGGCGGGAGCGACTGGGCCTTTGGAGTTTGCCAGGGGCGCCCGTGGATCTCGAACCCTAGCCACCATCGCCTTGCTGAGTCTGGAGCGGACCTCGTCATTTCCCGCAATGCACACACGGTTCCGGGCGGCTGTGATAGCGGTGGTCCTGCTGGGGATCGTTGGACTGCTTTGGGTGTGCTGGCCCGCGGGTGCGCCGGAGTATGGCGGGAAATCCCTGTGGGCTTGGGTCGATCAGTATTACGAGGCCCGGGTGGGCTCCAAGAAGCCGGGAACCAAGGAGATCGCGGACGAGGCCCAGCGAGCCTTGCGGGAGATCGGTACGAATGCTCTTCCAGCACTGCTGGATAGGGTCCGCCTCCGGCGTTCGCCACTTCGGGAGCAAGTGGTATCGCAGCTCAAACAGCGATTGGGAGTAACGCTTCCGACGCAGCAATACCTGCACAATCGGGCGGATTGGGGCTTCTCGATGTTGAGAGAACAGGGCCGGCCCGCAATTCCCGACCTGATGGTGCTGTTGCGAGATCCAGATCCGATGGTTCGCGGCACGGCGGCGCGCTGTCTGGGGCATATCGGGCCGGACGCGGCCGTCGCCATTCCGTCGCTGCTTCCCTTATTGGCCGAGCGGGATAACGGGCTTTCGATTCTCCATGCCCTGGATGCCTTGCGGGAAATTCATGCCCAACCCGAACGGGTGATTCCGGCTCTGCTCGAATTCCTGAACGGTTCCCGGACGGATTGGAACTATGCCGAGCCCGCCCTCAATGTCCTGCGCGCCTACGGAACCCAGGCCACCTCGGCCGTGCCGGCGATCGAGGCTTATCTGTCCCATGCTGAACGGTCGAAGCGCCGTGCCGCGCTCCACGCCTTGGATAATATAGATCCAGCGGCCGCTGCCCGAGCATTGAAGGCCTCGCCGGGATTGGACGACTAAATTCCGATCGCCGTTTGGGGGCGAGGGATCGCCCTCGGTGGGAGCTTGAATCGGCCGGGACCCGGAGTCAGCTTCTCGACCTATGATGCAGGTCTCCGAAATTGCCTTCTCCACCTACCCGGTCACCGACATGGCACGCTCTCGGGCGTTTTATGAAGGGGTGCTGGGACTCAAACCCACCTATCTGGTCGGCGAGGCCGGCGGGATGCAATGGACCGAATACGATATCGGTGCGGGGACCCTTTCCATCGGCGTAGCTCCCGGGTGGCAACCGAGTTCCCACGGGTGCTGCGTGGCGCTTGAGGTGACCGATTTCGACGCCGCCGTGGCACATTTGAAAGCCCAGAATGTTACTTTCAAAATGGAACCGTTTCCCACGCCGGTCTGCCGCATGGCCTTTATTTTCGATCCCGATCAGAATGTGATCTGCATCCACAAACGGAATTGTTCGTGCTGAGCGGGCCGAAGTGCGTGGCGGTGGGACGCGAAAAAGGGGCGCCCTCGGGCGCCCCAGGAAGTTCGACGGACGAAATCAGGCCTGGTACGCTTCCATGCCGACGCAGGAGCAGACCAGGTTGCGGTCGCCGTAGACGTTGTCCACGCGGCCGACGGCGGGCCAGAACTTGAACTCGCGCAGGCTCGCCACCGGATACGCAGCCTGTTCGCGGCTGTACGGACGATCCCACTTGTCCGCCGACACGACATCCGCGGTGTGGGGCGCGTTCTTGAGCGGGTTGTTCTTCGGATCCAATTGGCCCGCTTCGATGGCCGCGATCTCGGCGCGGATCGCGATCATCGCGTCGCAAAACCGATCCAGTTCCCCCTTCGACTCCGATTCCGTGGGCTCGACCATCAGCGTGTTGGCCACCGGCCAGCTGAGCGTCGGGGCGTGGAATCCATAGTCCATGAGGCGCTTGGCGACGTCCTCGGCGGTCACGTGCTTGAAATGCCGCAGGTCGAGGATGCATTCATGGGCCACCAGACCGTTGGCGCGGTACAAGGTGGGAAAGTGCTGTTCCAGACGCTTGGAAATGTAGTTCGCGTTGACGATGGCGACGCGGGTGGCCTGGGTGAGACCTTCGGTTCCCATCATCGCGATATACATCCAAGGAATGGTGCAGATGCTGGCGCTGCCCCACGGCGCGCCGGAAACCGCGCCGATGGGTTCCTCACCGCCCAGATTGACGACCGCATGGCCGGGCAGGAAGGGAACCAGATGTTCCGCCACGCCGATCGGTCCCACGCCGGGGCCGCCACCACCATGGGGGATGCAGAAGGTCTTGTGGAGATTGAGATGACAGACGTCCGCTCCGATGTATCCCGGCGAGGTCAACCCGACCTGCGCGTTGAGATTGGCGCCGTCCATGTAGACCTGGCCGCCCGCTTCATGGATGAGCGCGCAGATGTCCTGAATGGTGGTTTCAAACACCCCGTGCGTGCTGGGGTAGGTGATCATCAGGCACGAGAGCTGGTCGCGATGGGCGGCGACCTTGGCCCGGAGATCGGTGAGATCGATGTTGCCATCGGTGTCGCACGCCACGGCGACGACGGTCATGCCCGCCATGACGGCGCTGGCGGGATTGGTGCCGTGGGCGGAGGTGGGAATGAGGCAAACGTGGCGATGTCCCTCACTGCGGGATTGGTGCCACGCGCGGATCACCAGGAGTCCGGCGTATTCGCCCTGGGAACCGGCGTTGGGTTGCAGGCTGACTCCGGCGAAGCCTGTGCAGGTGGACAGCCATTGTTCGAGTTCCTCGAAAAGCTGCTGGTAGCCGCGCGTTTGGCCGACCGGGGCAAAAGGATGCAGCCGGCTGAATTCGGGCCAGCTCACCGGGAACATTTCCGCGGCCGCATTGAGCTTCATCGTGCACGAGCCCAGAGGGATCATGCTGTGGCACAGCGAAAGATCGCGGGATTCGAGGCGGCACAGGTAGCGCTGCAATTCCGTCTCGCTGTGGTAGCGGTTGAACACGGCGGCCGTGAGGAACGGCGTGGTACGGGCGACCCAGGAGGACGCCTTCGGGGCCAGCTGAGCGGGGGTGAAACCGGGAGTGACGCCGCCGTTGAAGACCCGGAACAAGGTTTCCAGATCCGCCACGGTCACCGCTTCATCGAGGGCGACACCCAGGACGGAACCATCGAGCCGGCGGAGGTTGATTTGGGCGGATTCCGCGGCCTTCAACACGGCGCCGACGTCCTTCACGCTGATGGTGAGGGTGTCGAAGAAAGTCTCGTTCATCACGCGATGCCCGAGTTTCTCGAGCGCGGTGGCGAGTACCCCAGTGAGCCGGTGGACGCGGCTGGCGATGGCTTTCAAGCCGGCCGGGCCGTGATAGCACGCGTAGGCCATGGCCATGTTGGCCAGGAGGGCCTGCGCGGTGCAGATGTTGGAGGTGGCCTTGTCGCGGCGAATGTGCTGTTCGCGGGTGCCGAGGGAGAGTCGCAGGGCGGGCTTGCCGCGGGCGTCCTTGGAGACCCCGACGAGCCGTCCAGGCATCTGGCGTTTGAACGCGTCGCGGGTGGCGAAGAAAGCCGCGTGCGGTCCGCCGTAACCCAGCGGCACGCCGAAGCGCTGGGCGCTGCCCACCGCCACATCGGCTCCGAATTCACCCGGAGCCCGCAACAAAGTCAGCGCCAACAGATCCGTCGCCACCACCAGGAGGGCGCCCGCGTCATGCACCGCCTGGGCGAGGGTGGAGTAGCCGCCTACCGAGCCATCCGTCGCCGGGTATTGCACCAGGGCGCCGCAGAATTCCGCCGTGCAAATCCAGGTCCGCCAATCGCCCACGACCACCTCCAGGCCCAACGCTTCGGCGCGGGTGCGGACGATATCCAGGTTCTGCGGATGACAGTCGCGCGACACGAAGAACTTGTTCCGGGTTGCCCCGGCGTCCGGGTTCTTGACGCGATGACAGAGCATCATGGCTTCCGCACAGGCGGTGGCCTCGTCGAGCAGGGAGGCGTTGGCAATCTCCAGCGCCGTAAGATCGGTGATCAGCGTCTGGAAATTCAGCAACCCTTCGAGCCGGCCCTGGGAAATCTCGGCCTGGTAGGGCGTGTACGGTGTGTACCAGCCGGGGTTTTCCAAGATGTTCCGCTGAATCACCGGCGGGGTCACCGTTTCGTGGTAGCCCATGCCGAGGTAGGAGCGGTAAACCTGGTTGCGCGACGCGATGCTCTTCAGCCGCGCCAAGGCCTCGGTCTCGGTCAGCGGCGCCGGCAGTTCCAGCGGCTGCGGGAGGCGGATCCGGGCGGGGACGGCGGCATCCACCAGTGCCGTCACCGAATCAAAGCCACAGGCGCGCGCCATTTCGGCTTGGGCCGTCGCGTCGGGGCCGATGTGGCGGGAGATAAATCGATCCGTGAATTCCAGGGGGGCGCTCATGTTTTCGACAATAAAAAAGCTCGGCGACGTTAGGGGGGGGCACCGGACCGGCAAGGCGTTTTGACTCCGGCGGGGCCGGCCGCAATGCACGTCGGCGTGGGTTGCACGGTGAGAACCGCGGGGTGGGTCCCCGACTCTCGGTTGATCGCGGGCGGGCGCGGGCTTCGGCGGAGCATAGGGGCCGTCATCCAAGTCGCTGGTGCGCCAGAAGATGTTACCTCCGAGCGGGATCGTCGGTGGCGACCGCCTTGTCCGATGGACCCGGCCCGCTAGTGTCCCGGCTGGCACTCTTCCGCTTTATGAACACCTCTGTGAACACTTCCCGCCGGGCTTTTGTGGCCGCCGCCTTGACCGCCGTGCCCGGAATTACCCTCGCCGCCGCGCCCCGGTCGGCGACCCGCGAGGCCATAGAACGTCTAAACCGGCGTTTTGAGGAAGCCCACCTGCGGGGCGATGCTGCCGCACTGGCGCGGCAGTACACCGCCGATGGTCAGGCGCTTTGGGGCCCGAAAGGGCGGGTCACCGGTCGGACCGAGATCGAACGGCTGTGGAAGGCGGACATTGGCGAGGGCGGCCGGAAAGCCCTCCTGGAAACCTACGAGGTGGAGGAAACCGGCCGTTGGGCCTACGAAACCGGCCGGTTTCGCGTTTGGGACGCGGCGAACACCTTGATCAACGACAGCACCTACCTCGAAATCTGGAAGAAGGTGGGGCGCGACTGGTTGATCCACCGCGACATCGGCAGTGAAAACCGGGTCAAGCACTGACGCTCGGCCCGGGCCCGCTTAGACGCCAAACACCTTTTTCACCCAGGCACGGCTCCGGGCGTGGTTGTCGATCCCATTGCGGGTGAGGATCATGCCCGGTTCCAAGGCCAACTCCACCGTGTAGCGGAGCGGGAGCTTCTTCGCCTTGGCCCGGGCGGCAATGGCGGTGTAGTCGATGTCGCCCTCGTCCAAGTCCTCCCACCAGATGCCTTGGCGGCTCTGTCGCAGGTGCCAGGAGCAAACGCGATCCCCGTAACGAGCCAGTGCGTCCAGCGGGGCGACGCCGCCCCGATACAGCCAATGGGTGTCGATACAGAAGCCCACTTCGTCGGCCCGGGAATCCCGAAAATTGGCGTGGAATTCGCGGGCACCATTGCGGAGTTCCGGCGTGTGCTGATGCAATCCGAGTTTCATGCCGGAGCGTTTCAGTTCCTGCCCCAGTTCGGCCAGCGCGGACGCTTGGATGAGCAGCTCCGGATCGGTCTTGTCCCGGCCAATCGGATCCGGATTGCACACAATGATTTCGAAACCCTGCCGCTTGGCCGCTTGCGCCGCTTCGGCAATGCGTCGGGCGGTCTGGGTGGCCGTTCCGGTTTGGTGAAACGCGCCTCCCGTATAAAGGCTGACCGGGACCAGTCCATGCTGACGGAGGCGCTGGGAAAAACGCGCGTTGGCCCCGTGATCCTGCACGTCGAGGTTGCCTTCCGCGTAATCATATCCGGCGGCCCGCAAGGCGGCGAAGATCTCGTCCTGATTCACGTCCCGGTGTTCGCGCTGATAATACTGGCCCCAGCCGTAAAGCTGACTGCCCACCAACGGTCGGCTCCAAGGTTGGATGTGAATATCCGCAGTGGTGGCCGAAGCAGCCTGAGGTTTTTCGCGTCGGGTCAGCCAGGCCGCCTCGGATTGAGTGCCCAGACTGAGGCCCGCAGCGGTGGTCGTGGCCAAAAACTGACGGCGTGAAATGGACATGCGCCAAGTATGACAGATAAGCGGGCGGGTGACGAGGCGGCAGTGGCTTCTGGGCGGGTGGAGAATCCGAGAATCGGAGGATCGCTGACCGGCGCGGTCATTCCGGTCGAACCACTGGCTTTCGCTTTCGCTGCGTGCGGGTAGGCTGGTGCGTCCGGTGGATCCCGCCGCCCTCCCGGCGTTCGGATGCACGGCAATCCCGCATGATTCGATCTGGTTGGCGTAGGTTGGTACTGTCCGCAGTGTTTGCCGTCGTGGCGGGTGTGCCGACGCACGCTGTGATCTTCATTGGAACGGGCGATCCGGCCCATAATACGACCGCGCCCACCGGAGTACTGGCGGACAGCGGATGGCAATGGGAGGGACGCTGGAACGGGCTGATGGCCACAGCGATCGCGCCGGATTTTTTTCTTACGGCGGGTCATGTCGGCGGCGCGACGGGGCAGTCGTTTCATTTTGGAGGGCGCGGCTATGTCGCGGTGGCCTCGTATCTTTCTCCGGATTCCGATCTACGCCTGTGGCGGGTGGCCGGAACGCTCCCGGGTTTTGCGCCACGCTATACGGGAACCGCCGAGCTGGAACAGGGGGTGGTGGTCTTTGGCGCCGGCACCCAGCGTGGGGCCCCGGTGGTCGAGAACGATCAAACCAAGGGCTGGCTTTGGGGCCCGGGCGATGGCGTGCTCCGGTGGGGAACCAATACGGTGAGTCAAGTCGTGGACGCCACCGGACAACCCCGCAGCGCGGCGGATCCGCAACCGGGCGATCTTTTGGCGTGCACCTACGATGCCGGCGCAGGCGGGGACGAAGTGACACTCTCCGGCGGCGATTCGGGGGGTGGGATGTTTTTGCAGGAAGCGGGCATCTGGAAACTGGCCGCGGTTAATGTGGCGGTGGAAGCGAGCTTCCGTACGACGGATGGGGGCGGGGAGTTTACCGCAGCGCTGTTTGATCGCGGCGGCTTTTACGAAGAGGTGGCGGTGGGTCAGTGGGAGCCCAACGAGGAACTTCCGGAGAACCTGCCCGCCGCATTCTTCGCCGTGCGCGTCGCGGGAAACGAACGCTGGATTGAGCGGGTGCTGGCCGGCCAAGTCCCGCCTGAGCGCGCGGTGACGGTGGAAGCGTCGCCCACCCTGGATGGCCCGTTCGCCTCCGAGCTTGCCGCGCGACTCGATGCGCCAAATGCCCGGTTTTTCGTGCCCATGACTGGCGATGCCCGTTTCTATCGTCTGCGATCCGACACCGCGCTCCGGGTCAGTTACTTTACCCCCATGGGTGATGGCATTTTCCTCGGCTTCGCACCCTGAAGCGAATTCCCGCCGGCAATCCACGGCCGCACACCTTCGAGGGCCGGATCGGGATTGGTTCGGGTTATCAGGTTCGGCTCGGTGGGGGCCATTATGCCCGGAACACGGTCATTTCATGGCCGGTATGAGAGCCTGACAACAAAGACCCAGACCGGGTCAGCTGGATGGAGGCGCTGAATGCCTCCGCTCGGTGCCCGGCTCCCGTTCGATCCTCAGGCAGAAATTGCAGGCCTCGATCAGTGGACCTCCGGCCGAATTGGCTCCTTCTGGAACGGGTGGGGCGGTGGCAGGGATTGACAGGGGGCATCGGCGACGCAACGTGCGTTGATAATCCTTTGGTGAAAGCCCCCTCCGTTTTCGGTGCGGCGCTCCAGCCAAGATTTGTGCGCGTTGCCGAAGCACCCTCCAGCTGGCTGGCGACTCGCACGATAGGGATATTGTCGCGGATAAACTACGCGCTTCGTCATAAAGAAGGAGCTCGATAAACTACCTCTTCACATGCTGGATTATAAAGGATTCTCTAGGAATTGGACGCTGTTGTTTGCCTGGCTGTCGTTTGCGTGGCTCCGGCTTTACGGACAGGATGGGTCTTTGGATGGGTCGTTTCAGAGCCCTCTCTTCAAGGTGCCTGTCTCAATCATTGCCGTGGAGTCGGATTCCCGGATTCTGTATGTAGTTGCCGAGGACAATTCCCGCTTTTCCATCGGCCGCTTGACGTCGACCGGAGGCGCGGTGGCGACCCTCAACCTGGGTGACGGACCTCAGACGATCACTTCCGCCATTGATGTCGGCACCATTCACATTCCCGGCGCCACGAATCCGGCCACGATCAATGTCGTGAAACCACTGGCAAACGGCCAGTTTTTGGTCGGAGGCACCTTCAGCCACTTCAATAAGGTTGCCCGGAAGTTGTTGGTTCGTTTGGACGCCAACGGCGCCGTGGACCCGAGTTTCAATCCTGCGAATGGATTTAAGGGGGATAACATAAGTTCAATCGTAGTGGCGGACGGAGGCCGCATTTACGTGGCTGGGAAGTTTTCCAAATTCGGCAACGTGGATCGCAACGTCGGTTTGGTGCGACTGAATCCGGATGGAACCCTGGATAGCAGTTTTGGCGATAGCACGATTTCTTTCGGGGCGACGGTATCGGGCTTCACCCTGCAACCTGACGGACGAGCGCTGATCGACGCCGCCTACGCCAACGCATCCTTTCAGGCAACCTATCAGGTTTATCGTCTGGGACTCAACGGGGGGCTGGACGGTGGTTTCGTATCGGGTGCCGGAACTCCGGTCACTCCTGCCCCACTATGGCATGCACTGCTGCCCAATGGTCAGATTCTGGTGACAGGCGGGTCCGGATTTTACAACGGAGTGGCGGTGAACAAGACGCTTTTCCGCCTGCAGAGTGATGGGACCGTGGATGGCGCCTTTCCCGGATTGTCGCTGGCTCTGAGCAATGTCGGTGGTTTGGTCTCGCGATTCCTGCCGGCGGCCAATGGTGCCGTCTATATGGGCGGCGCCTTCGATGCCGTGAATGGACAGATCCGCCACGGGTTGGCACGCCTGAAGGCGGACGGCACTTTGGATCCTTCTTTTGTTCCTGCAGTTTATGTGATTCCAAGCCCGGAAGCGTTGGTGCTCCAACCGGACGGGAAAATTCTGGCCGTTTCAACGGTGATCGTTGGGGCCGAGGTGAAGTACAATATTGTTCGGCTGAATGGCTCCGGAGGCACACCGCCGCTCGGCCTGCAGCTTGGCCAGTTGACGCTGCTGTCCGGTGGTCGGTTTCAGCTGCCGGTTACGGGCGGACCCACCACCGTCATCATTGAGGCGAGTGCGAACCTGACTTCTTGGCAAAGACTCGCCACCAACAGTGTCCTCAACGGCGTGGTCAGTTTTACCGATCCCTCGGCCAATCTATCGAGCACGCACTACTACCGACTGCTGACACCGCCGTGATGGCGGGTCGGTCGGGCCGCTGAGCGGGACTTTCACCCGTGCTTCAGCTCTTGCTTCGGCGCGACCCACCGGGAACGCTATCCGGGTGCCTCGATCAAGTTGGTTGCGAATTTCACGGTGGGTTTTGACGCTGCTTCTTTTCCCGATCCTCCGGGCCGCGGAACCCCACCAAACCATCCGAATCGCGGTCAATCCCTGGACCGGCTCGGCGGTGAATGCCGCCGTGGCGAAAATTCTCCTGCAGGAACGCCTCGGGTATGTCGTGGAAATCGTCGAAATCGATGAGTTCGCTCAGTTCCCTGCGCTCGCGAAGGGCGACGTCCACGCGACCCTCGAAGTCTGGCCATCCGGGCATGGCGACGACCACCGGTTCTACGTCGACGGTCAAAAGACGGTGGAGGATCTGGGGCCTTTGGGCGTGGTGGGCAAGATTGGTTGGTATGTTCCCACCTACATGGTGGAAGCCGAGCCATCGCTCAAGACCTGGGAGGGAATCAAGGCGCACAGCGATCTGTTTCGGACCGCGGCCACGGGAACTCAGGGGCGTTTGCTGGAGGGTGATCCCAGCTGGATTTACCACGATCAGGAGATCATTCAGAAGCTGGGTTTGAATCTGGCGATTGTGCAGACCGGTTCCGAGGCGTCCCTCCTGGCAGCCGTCGGGGCTGCTTACACCAATCACGCGCCGGCGTTGTTCTATTTTTGGACGCCGCATTCGATCCACAGCCGGTATGCGCTCACCGAGGTGCAACTCCCGGCGCATACCCCCGGTTGCGTGGGGTGCGATTATCCGGCCGACGTATTGTACAAGGCGACGTCGCGTCAATTGCGGACACTCGCCCCGGGCGCACACCGGTTGCTCAAGGAAATGAAGTATGGTCGGGAGGATCAGCTGGCGATGATCGCGGATGTGGAATTGCACGGAAAAACGCCCGAAGCGGCGGCCCGGGCGTGGATTCAAACGCACGAATCTGTCTGGTCGGCGTGGTTTCCGGTTTCCCCCAACGCGGCGGTCACGGTGATTCCACCGCCGGCCAACGCTTGGGCCACCCACTATCTCTACGTGCTCGACAAGGACACCAACGGCGTGTTTTTGAATGCCAACGAATTGTTCCTGCAGTCCGTTCGCCCGTTGTTTCCGGAAATCCAGTCGGTCACCAATCTGGCCGGTCACGATGACTTCTACTTTTATCCGCCGGAACAGGCCGAGAAATTCCGGGCGGATGATCAACGGGTCATTGCCGGTGGTGCACCGATTGAGACGTTCGAAGTGAATCAGCCGGTGGGTGGGGAGCGCACAGTGGTCCAGGTGACCAAGGTACCCCTGCGGGACGAGCATGACCGCATCTATGGATTGCGGGCGATCTGGCATCAGCAGACACCCATGACGGTGAAACTGGCCCCGGATGCGGTGGAGATTTCCATTCCGGAAGACGCGAGCATTTTTCATTTGGAACGAACGGATACCCTCGGTCCGGAGGGCTCCTGGCGGCCGGAGAACGCCCCGGTGCAGGTGGTCAACGGACAACGAATTTTCCGGGTCAATCGGGTACCGAATCAGGGCTACTTTCGCCTGGCTTCGGAACAGCCCGTGAAAATCGGCGCGCTGCTTTCGTTGACGGGCAGTTGGTCCAGCTTGGGCCGAAATTGTCAGGCCGCGCTCCAGGTGGGGCTCGACGCCGCGAATCTGGAGCAACTTTCCGATGGCTCGCCGCTCCGCTTTTCCGCGGATGTACTGGACACCCTGCTGTCACCGGCCTCAGCGCTGGCGCAACTGGAGCGTCTGGCGGCGGATGGTGTGAAGATCGTTATCGGACCGCAATCGAGCGCCGAGGCGCGGATTTTGAAGCCGTATGCGGATGCCCACGGAATTATCCTCGTCAGTCCGAGCAGCACGGCATCGTCCCTGGCGCTGGAGGACGATTATTTGTTCCGGTTTTGTCCCGACGACACCTATGAGGCGGAAGCCATGGTGGCGTTGCTCAAAGCGGACGGTTTGGAGGCCATCGTGCCGATTTGGCGTGAAGACGCCGGAAACCAGGGGTTGCATGATTCCATGCAGAAGCTTTTCCCGCTGCAGGGCGGGGTGGTAGCGGCCGGGGTGAAGTACGCTGCCGAACAGGTGGATTTCGCCGGCGTGGTGGAAAATCTCGCGGCACAGGTCAGTGCGGCCCGGACCAATCACCCCGGGAAAGTCGCGGTTTATCTGGCGGGGTTTGATGAAGTGTCCGCGATTTTTCACCTCGCCCGGACCAATCCGATCCTTTCGTCGGTTCCGTGGTATGGCAGTGACGGTGTGGTTCAAAGCCTGCCATTGGCGGCGGATGCTCCGGCCGCACAATTTGCCGTCGAGCGCGGATATCCGTGCCCGACGTTTGGCTTGGATGAGCGTTATCGGTCGATTTGGGAGCCGGTGGCCACGCTGCTGACCACGCGGACCGGGAATGACGTGGATGCCTTCACTCTGGCCGGGTACGATGCGGTGCAGGTGTTGGTCCGCGCCTATCGGGCGACCGGAGTGACGGTTACCTCACCCGCACTGCGCCTCGCATTTGTAAAAGCGACTGTTGGGTACATCGGCGCCACCGGCCCGACACTCCTCAATGCGGCCGGCGATCGCGCCGGCGGCGCGTTTGACTTTTGGTCCCTCAAGCCGGCGAACCCCGGATTTAATTGGGTTCGCAATATCTCCTTTGAACCCGAGGTGGGCGGGCCGGGAATCATTACCCGGTTTCCCTGACAGATCTGCCGTCCTGGGTGCGCTGGTATCCGATTGAGCAATTCAATGGCCCGTGGGAACTTGCGGCTATTTCCACTGGGCCGGTGCGCGGTTGCCGCGGCCCTGCCGTTGGGTGAGGGAATCACCCAATTCACCGCGGAAGTCCTCGGCATGGCTGAGCATACGATCGAGGATCTCCGGATTGTTGGCCGCGAGATTCCGGGTTTCGCCCGGATCGTGTGCCAGATCGTAGAGCGCGAGTTCCACTTGGCGGGCTTCCGCGGTCCCGCGGGCGCCACCGTGCCCTTGCTGCGCCGTCGGAAAAAGGACGGCACGATGAGGCAGTACCAGTTTCCAGTCACCCGATCGCACGGCGTGCAGTTCGTTCTGGTTGTACCAAAAGCCGTAGGCGGCATGTGGGTTGGTGGCACCCGGAACGCTTTGGAGAAGTGGCCAAACGTCGCGTCCATCAATGGGACGTTCCGGCAGGGCGGCACCGGTCAGGCGGGCCAGGGTGGGCAGAAGATCAATGGTCATCAGCGGTTCGTCCGAGGTGCGGCCACGGGGAATCCGACCGGGCCAGCGGATCAGAAACGGAACCCGCACGCCTCCTTCAAACGCCGCCGCCTTGGCGCCCCGTAAAGGCCCAGCCGAACCGCCGTGGTCGCCGTACAATTGCCAGGGACCGTTATCGCTGGTGAAGATCACCAGGGTGTCGTTCTCCAAGCGGAGACGTCGCAGGGTCTCCAGTATCCGGCCGACGGACCCGTCGATCTCCTCGATGACATCCCCGTAAAGTCCGCCTCGAGAACGACCCCGATAGCGTGCGCTGGCGAACAATGGGACGTGCGGCATGGAGTGGGCGAGATAGAGGAAGAAAGGCTGATCACGGTGGTGTTCAATGAACTGAACGGCACGATCGGTATACCGCCGTGTGAGTTGCGATTGATCCGGTTGTTCCTCCACCACTCGATCGCCTTCGATGAGGGGCAGGGGAGGATAGCTCCCGGCTCGGGCGGCCGGATTGAGTGGCCACATGTCGTTCGAGTACGGCAGGCCGAAGTATTCGTCGAACCCCTGGTGGATTGGGAGATATTCGGCCGGCCGGCCCAGGTGCCACTTGCCGAAGCAGGCCGTGGCATAACCCCGCGTTTTGAGTACCTCGGCCAGGGTAGTCTCGGCGGGATTCAAAGCGACGCGGGAGTCCGGCATCAAGGCGCCGTGGATGCCGATGCGATTGGCGTAGCAGCCGGTCAGTAGCGACGCCCGGGAGGCGGAGCAGACGGCCTGGGAGACATAAAAACTGGTGAACCGCGAACCGGCGCGCGCCAGGCGATCCAGGTTCGGCGTGCGCTGCCCGCGCGCCCCGAAACAGCCGAGATCCCCCCAGCCGAGATCATCACAGAGTACCAGAACGATGTTGGGCGTTGACCGCCGATCGGGCGTGGTCGTGGCGGCGGCGAGAAGGCCACCCCAGGCGAGCCAAAGCGCGGCCCGGATCAGAATTCCGAATCGGAGCAAGTGCATGCTTCGATTAGGGGCTGGCGCGGGAGCGAAAGCAAGCGTGTCCCTTCACCTGCCGCCCTGCCGATATTGGCTTGACCGCGTCCCGTAATGTCGTCGACAAGACGTGCTCTAAAATGAGTCCATTGCGCATCCTTGTCACGGCCGCCTTCGGTGCCGCCGTCCTCACCGGATCTTCCGGTTGTTCGTCGACGAGCACCTCCGCCAAAGCCACCAAAACCTCGGAAGAAGTCATGGAAGCCGGCTTCAAGGGTAAGGATCCGGCGCTCAAGGGCGCCGATACGGTCGCCGGACGGATCCGGGCGGGTACGGCCACGGATGCAGATTTGAAATTGATGGTGGAACTCACCCGCCAATTGGCGCTGAACAAGCCATCGAAGGGCGATCTGGCCAGCTGGACGGCCAAGACCGCCGCCTTGCATGCTGCCGCCAAGGATCTGGCCGCCCACAAGCCCGGTGCTGCCGATCTATGGAAGGAAGCGGTCAATTGCAAGGCCTGCCACTCGATGCACAAACCCGACTGAAAGGGCGGCTATGGGGCGCGTGGATGGGATGACACTGTGATACGATGAAAGTTCTCCACGTCCACGCGCACTTCGATGACTTCGAGTTTGTGGCGGCAGGCACATTTGAGATGTGGCGCCGCCAACGCGGGGCGGATTTTAGCGGACGCGTCCTGATTTGCACGGATGGTCGCAGTGGTCATCAGTTCCGCACTCGCGAGGAAACCGCGGTGATGCGGTACGCTGAGCAGGCGGAAAGCGCCCGGATCGGTGGTTACGAATTTGCGCGCCTCAGCCGGCCGGACGGCGAACCGTTTGCCGAGGCCCGCACGTTGACCACCGACTTGCTCGCCGCGCTTTGGCACGCCATTCGCGAATTTGAACCGGACTACCTGCTCTGTCCGCCCTTGCCGTTGGATCCACTGGCAGGAGTGCATCCGGATCATGTCACCGTGGCCGAAGCGGTTCGCCGGGTTGCGTACATGATCAACGTACCGCACGCGTTCCTCGATGAGTATCCGGTCGCTGATGAGCGGCAGTCGCGCTGGATCAAAACCCCGGTGATCCTCAACACCTATGACGCTTATCAGGCGGGGGCGAATGGGGCTGACCTGGCGGTCGATGTGACGCCGGCTTTTGAAGTCGTGGCCGCGGAGTCGTGGTGCCACCAATGCCAGATTCGCGAATGGCTGCCGTGGATCGGTCGCCATCAAATGCCGGTCGCCGAGAATCTCACGGCGTGGCAGGAAGTGCTGCGGCGGCGATTTGCCCGTCAGGCGCGGGAGCTCAATCTGCCGGCCAACGGCATGCACGAAGTCTTCACAGTTACGGCCTGGGGCGAAATTCCGTCAGCGGAACAGCTGGAGCAGAACTTCCCTAATCTACTGCGCACCCCGGAGGGCGATGCTCGTTTGCGAACCAAGCTGAAGCGTTGGTCTGCCTAGCCAACGCCTTCGGAATCGACCCGCTCGCGCAACTTCTTTCCCGCTGGGGCAAGTGCGCTACGATCCATCAATGATGGATCGTTTGCCTGGTTTTCGCGACTTTTACCCTGAACCCCTGCCGAATTCCGACGCCTGGAGCGCGGATCTCCGGCAGCACATTTTCCGCTGCTGGCGGGAGACTGCCCGCCGCTACGGCTTCCGGGAATATGACGGCCCACCGGTGGAGCCATTGGAGCTCTATACCAACAAGTCCGGCTCGGAGATCGTCGCCCAGCTTTTCAATTTCGTCGATAAGGGGGAACGCGCCGTGGCCATGCGGCCCGAGATGACACCGACGGTAGCCCGTATGATCGCCACGGCGGAACGGGCTTATCGCAAGCCGGTGAAGTGGTTTTCCCTGCCCCAGCTGTTCCGCTACGAAAAGCAACAGAAGGGCCGCCTGCGCGAACATTTCCAGCTCAACTGCGATCTTTTCGGGGAAACCGATCCGGCCGCTGACGCGGAAGTGGTCGCGCTTTTGATCGATGTTTTGCGGGCCCTGGGGCTGACCTCCGAGGATTTTGTCATTCGTCTCAGCAGTCGGCAGGCGTGGCAACGATTCTTTGCCGCCCGCGGAGGCGATTCGGAGCGTGCTTACGAGTTTTATCAGATCGTCGATAAAATGGAGCGCGAGGATCCGGTTGTCAGCACCGCCAAGCTGGCCGCTTTACGTGTTCTATATGAGGATGTTACGACATTTGTAACGGCGAGCCAGCCGGAACCGGAACTGCAATGTGTCCTGGACAACCTTGGTGCTCGGGGGCTGGCGGATTTTGTGAAAGTCGATTACGGGGTCATTCGGGGATTGGCGTATTACACCGGCATCGTGTTTGAAGCCTTTGATCGCAAAGGTGCGTTCCGAGCGCTGGCGGGAGGCGGGCGCTACGACCAGCTCATTCGCCAGGTGAGTGGGGGTAAAGTGGACATGCCGGCGCTGGGATTTGGCATGGGAGACGTGGTCCTGGCCGAACTGCTCAAAGTGCGGGGACTCGTTCCCTCGTTCGCCAACACGGTGGATCTGGTGGTCCTGGTGGAAGATGAAACGCTGCGGGCAGCCTCTCTGGGCTTGATTTCGGAACTCCGGGACGCCGGAAAGGCAGTTGAATACGCGCTAACTCCAACGAAATCCGATAAACAATTCAAGCGGGCCCTGGAATTGGGGGCACGCCACACGGCCCGCTTGGAACGTAGCGGCGAGGGCCAAATCACTGTGCGACTGAAAAATCTTCAGACACGTGAAGAAAAAATTCTACCAGCCGCGGAAGTTAAAGCCGCTTTGCTCGGTTGAATGCGCCGGGGAAAATTGAGCAACTTTAGGCCGAAAAGCGGACCTTTAAGCGCCTTGCCATCAGTGGGTAAACCCAGGGGCCTCCCGCCAAAGCCACCCTCGCAATGAGGGTGGCTGGCGGGGCGAAGTGGGTCCTTTCACCACTGTTCGCACCTGCTTCCTGCGCAATGTCGAAGGCATTGCTGACCCCCTCCAGGGCGGAATGGGGGTGCTTGGCGGAGTTGGCTGAGAAAAAGCGTCGAGCAGTTGATTTATTTTTCGATCGCCGAAGGGGAGGAGGGGTGGGGTGTGAATTTCTTGAAAACGGCTGTAAAACTGGGTGATTTGGTGGGAGG
>CANIZL010000017.1 GCA_947471985.1 Verrucomicrobiota bacterium
GGACGGCGCTCCCACGGAAGGTTTGGTGCTTGAAGATGGGGTTGCCGGGGTAGTGACTGTGACCTGGAATCAACAGGTGCGGGCCGAGCGACGCTATCGGGCTACCATTACCCATCGCCTCCTTCAGCCGTAGAGAGAAAGGTTTAGTTCGGGTTCCTCGCTATTTTCAGTGGTGGGATATGAAGGAAAGGAGAGCTTGCCGGCGACGAAGTAGAGCATGCAGGAGATATATTCGGAACTGCGAAATCCTCGTGCCTTCCGTTTCACTGCGCTGAAGACGCTAGTTTATTCTACTCCGGCACCTTTCTAGTTGCGTTTTAAGCTGTTTTATTTCAACCTAAAAACGTGAGTCGACGAAGTGGAGTTTTCTGGCAACCTGTTACCACAGAACGATATGGAAGGAGATATTGATGCGTCGTCGCCTCCCTCACGGGGTGAGGTGCAAAAGTCGGCAAATCGGGCTGGGGCCTCTCATGAATCCCTTTTTGGCCACGTTTTCACTGATTGCCGTCGTCGGGGTTCGTTCACTGGCTGCGGCTCCGCCCCTCGCCAAACCGGCGCCGCCGAGAGTCCACGTCGTGGAAAACGGAGAATCGAAAACGCCGCCGGAGGCGTGTCGGGCGATGCTGGTCGGGCCCGGGGTCAATCAGCCGGATCCGTTTCCGGGCTATGGTGGATTCGTCGGATGGGAGTCGCCCATTCGCTTGCGAAATGGGGACTGGCTGGTGGGCTTCAATGCCGGCTACTGGCACGCCTCCGCGCCGACGCCTCTGCGGTATCCGGCGAAGTCCCTGGCCGAATACCACAAGTTGGGATTGCCGGAGGGCATCGTCGCGCCGACCGGCGGTCGCGCGATGATCATGCGCTCCACGGATCAGGGCCGCACATGGAGCAAGCCGGTGACGCTGGTGGACACTCCGGATGATGATCGCCATCCGGCGTTCGTGGAACTCCGCGACGGGACCTTGCTGTGTTCCTTTTTCAGTTATCCCGGTGAGCCCGAAGGCGGCGACCTGCTCAAGGATCCCTCGCTGGCGGCGCGGGTTCATTTTGTTCGATCCATGGATGGCGGCCGCACGTGGGAGGCGAAGCCGCGGCAGTTGAAGACGCCGTTCTTGTACGACGAAACCGACGGGCCGTTGGTGCGCCTGCGCGATGGCTCGGCGCTGGTGGCGGTCAATGGACGGGCCCGGAGCGGACCGCCCGATCAGGCTGCGGTGTTGCGGACGACCAATCGGGGGCGCACTTGGAAATTATTGGGAGGCACCCACACGGATCACGACATGCAGGAGGTAACCGTCGCGGAATTGCCCGGCGGCGAGCTGGTGATGATGGCCCGACCGGAAGGAGACATCAGTTGGTCGCAGGACCACGGACACACGTGGACCCCGCCGGTGACCTTTGGTTTCCGCCTGTTTGCGCCGAGTCTTTATGTGCTGCGCGACGGCACGCTGCTCTGCCTGCATGGTTCCTACGCGCCGGGCCATGGGGGATTGCGGGTGATCTTCAGCCGCGATGGCGGGCGGAGTTGGATCGCGCCGGGCAAGGATCACGGGTTTCTGGTCGACAACGCCTATGGCTACGGCAAGGCGATGGAACTGCCGGACGGTTCTCTCTTCATCACGTACCTGGCGACGGGAGGACATCGCAGCGGGGACGCGAAGTCGAACTCGATCCGGTGCCTCGGATTGCGGGTGCGGGCAGATTACTCGGGCATTGAACTGTTGCCCGCGCCGAATCGATAAGGCCGCGGTGTGGCTCAGTTCGGAGTCCCCCCGCGACTGGCTTTTGCGCGGCGCCGGCGCTCCCTCAGGGTGCACCCAACGGAGGACGATGACTGCCGGCGAGGATCCGGATCGCTTGGGTGGGCTTCCGAGCCGGGCACGTCGATGCTTCGCTGTTTCGAGTGGGACGCACGCGGTACCTGGTATCGCTTTTGGCGTTGCATCGGCCCCGGGGCTCGGTGGTCGTGGTCCCGGGTGTTCGGATTTGCCAGCGGGTCCTGCATCCTCCGACACTCCGGCCGCTTTAGCACCTATGAAACGCTTGTTCCTGCCCGTTTCCGTCGCCGCCTTCGCCGTCGCTGCCACCCTTGTGGGGTGTGTGCAATTTGGCCATCGGGAACCGGGGTTTGTCAGCCTGTACAATGGGAAGAATCTCACCGGCTGGGGGTATTCGCCGTCGGAACAGTTTGATCGTCAGAAAGAGGCGAGCGATGGCCGGTATACGGCTACGAGCCACGCGTTGGTGGTGAATGATCACGTCCCGGCCCGCGGCCCGCGGTTGCGTCAGCTCTGGACGACCCAGGAATTCGCCGGGGATTTTGTGCTGAAGCTGGAGTTCCGGGCGGCGGTGAATGCGGATAGCGGGATTTTCCTCCGCAAACCGCAGCTGCAATGCCGGGATTATCTGGTGGCGGGGCCCTATACCAATCTGACGAAATACAAGCCGCAGGATTGGAATGAGATCGTGGTCGAGGTGAAGAACAACGTGGCGCGGTGCACGTGCAACGGCGAGGTCCTGGAAGCGGCCCTGAAGTTGCCGATCAGCGGTCCGATCGGGCTCGAGGCGGATCATGGGCAGATGGAGTACCGGAACATCCGGATCCTACGGCTGCCCTGAGCTGCGGCTTCAGAGTGTCAGAGGATTCCCTGGATCACATTGGCGCCCTCGACGCCGACCAGTTTTTGATCCAGGCCGCCGTAGAAATAGCTGAGTTTATTCGGATCAAGCCCCAACTGGTTCAGGATGGTGGCGTGGAGATCCCGCAGGTGGTGGCGATGGACGACGGCTTCGTGGCCGAGTTCGTCGGTTTCGCCGTACGACGTGCCGCCACGGACGCCGCCGCCAGCGAGGAAATAGGTGAAGCCCTTCGGATTGTGATCGCGTCCGCCCTGGTCGCCCTGACTCACGGGCTGACGCCCGAATTCGCCACCCCAGACGACCAATGTTTCCTCGAGCATGCCCCGCCGTTCGAGATCTTCGAGGAGGCCGGCGATCGGTTGATCGATCTCGGGGCAGTGGATCTTCAGATTTTCCTCCACGCCGTTGTGTGCGTCCCAGTTCTGCTGCTGATGCCCGCCGCCGTGGTAGATCTGCACGAAGCGAACGCCCCGTTCCACCAGGCGACGTGCGATCAGGCATTGGCGACCAAAGGGTGCG
Organism: Verrucomicrobiota bacterium; assembly: GCA_947471985.1. GTDB lineage: Bacteria > Verrucomicrobiota > Verrucomicrobiia > Limisphaerales > UBA9464 > CANIZL01. The sequence goes on from CANIZL010000017.1 coordinate 3,163, forward strand.
GGTCCCAATGCGAGTGGGTGATCGGTGCGGGCGCCGTTCAATCCGTAAAGTTCCCGGGTGGCGGCGGTCTCCTGGGAAAGATCCAGCGCCTCGGGCGCGGTGCTTTGCAATTGAAACGCGAGTTCGTAGCTGGCGATGCGCGCCGACAATTCGGAGTAACCGGGATGGCTGGCGAGATGTTCGGCGTTCAGACCGTTGGCGGCGTCGATGAGGTCGCGCTGCATCGCCGAGGTCACGCCGGCGGCGGGATCGAGATTCAGGATCGGCTGACCACTCGAACGGAAAACCGTGCCCTGATGCGCCGCGGGCATGAAGCCGCTGGACCAATTCGCGGAACCACTGATCGGTCCGCCGCGGGGATCCAGCATCACCACGTACCCGGGCAGATTCTGGTTTAGTGTGCCCAGGCCATAATCCAGCCAGGAGCCCAGCGAGGGATGTCCCTGAATGATGCGACCGCTATTCATCTGAATCATGGCGGTGCCGTGGGCGAAGGAGTCGGCGTAGAGGGATTTGATGACGGCCAGCTTGTCCGCGTGACGGGCCAGGTGCGGCAGGGCATCCGAGACCCAGAGCCCGGATTTCCCGTGCTGAGCCCATTGTCGTCGGCTGCCGAGGAGCTTGCCCGGCTTCACGTCCCGCAAGCGCAGTTCGAGATTCACCGTCTGGCCATCGCGCTTCTGCAGCTCAGGCTTGTAGTCGAAGAGATCCATCTGCGACGGCCCGCCGTACATGAAGAGGAAGATGCAGGATTTCACTCGCGTGGGCCGGGCGGGAAGTCGGGCGATGAAGCGCGTTTCGCGTCCGGGATCAGCGGCCTCGGCCCGGGAGAAGAAGCCCTCGCGATCCAGCAACGCGGTGAGTGCGACGCCGGCGAACCCCGCGCCGGCTTGGCGGAAGAATTCGCGGCGGGAAGCGAGACTGGGTGGGGTCAGCCGGGTGGGATGCGGGGACGGCGGGTTCATGGCGTCAGCGTTCAGTCGACATAGACCACTTCGTTCAAATTGAGCAGCAACAGGCAGATTGATTCCAGTGCGCGTTGCGTCGGCGGGGCTGGATCGGGGGTGACGGCAATTCGATGCTCGGTCCCTACCGATTCCGGCTGCAAAGTCAGGTCTTCCAGGCTCAAGGCGCCGCCCCACGTACGGACGCCGAATAAACCGGATTCCAACAAGGGCTCGGGATCCACCGCGGTGAGCCGGGGGTGCGGATCTGTGCCCAACCAGACTTGGATCCGCGCGCCGGACAGTTCAATCCGGACCGGGAGTGCGATTCCCGCGGGAAGGTCGGCGGTGGCGGTGGCCAGGGTGCGAACGTTCTTTTCGTGGCGTAGCAGGCGGATTTCCTGCTGCCGGGTGTCGAAGCATACCTCATATCCGTGCGCCACATCGGCGTCGGCATGGGAGCGGAGCAGCAGGCTGGCGAATTCGGTTGAACTTGCGAACAGGATCCGGGTGGCGAGGTGACCGTTGGTGAAACGGGCCCCCGGCCAGAGGGCGAACGGTCCCCGCTGGCGATCCACCACCCGAATGCCCTCGTAGCCCGCCGCCCAGAAGCCGCGGTGATAATTCCAACCGGCGGTGGGGCCGAGTAAAAACTCGTTCGTGCCGAGGCGATCAAAATAATCGGTGGCCAGCGCGCTGGCGATATCGGGTCGGAAACTCAGGCGCGAGGAAAGGGCGGCGAACGCTGCGGTCTGGCGTTGCCACAAGCCGAGCGCGATTTCCTGTTCCCGCGGGGTGGGCGCACGGTTGACGGCCAATTGATAGGCCCGCTGGATCTGGCGCGCCGTGTCGTCGCCCGCTTCGCGACGAATCCGTCGGGACATGGCGGCCGCCTGTTGATGCAGGAAATCATCGTTGAGCAGCATCAACGCCTGCGGAGCGACGGTGGTCGTGGGGCGTTCCCCCTGCGGCGACGTGGTGTTGTTGAAATCGAAGTTTTCCAGCAAGGGGATCGCCATCGTCCGGCGGACGTAACTGTAAACGCTGCGGCGATTGCGCTCGGCCTCGGTGGAGACATCCCAATCCAATCCCGGTCGCGACTGGCCAGCCAGCACTTCGCCGCCGAGATGCGGGAAATAACCGCGGCCGCCCATCTGCCGATTCAGGGTGCCGGCGACGCTGAGGACGGTGTCGCGGATCGCTTCCGCTTCGAGACGCCGCAGGTTCTGTCGCCACAGCAGACGATTGCCGGGATCGGCGGCCAGTGCGGCGGGATTGCCCGTGCGGGAGGATTGCTGGTAGGTGGCGGAGCGCAGGATCAGCCGGTGCAGGTGCTTCATCGACCAGCCGCCCGCGACGAATTCGGACGCCAGCCAGTCGAGGAGTTTGGGATGGGTCGGGGGCACGCCGGCCCGGCCGAAATCGGTGGTGGTCTTCACGATTCCCTGGCCGAAGTGATGCTGCCAGAGGCGGTTCACCATCACCCGGGCGGTGAGGGGGTTCTGCGGACTGGCGATCCACCGGGCGAGGGTAAGGCGGCGGCCGCTCGACGGCGCGTCGGCGGCGGGGGCGGGCAGTTGGGGTTTTTCGTTCCCGAGAATGCGGAGGAATGCGGGTTCCACCGGCGCGCCGGGTGTGGCGGTGTTGCCGCGGATCAGAATGTGAGTCGCCGGCGGATTGGGACCCGCCTCCCGGACGGCGAGCGTCCATTCGAACGGCGGGTTGTCCTGCAGTTGGCGGATCTCCTTTTCGAGGCGCTTCTTTTCCGGAGCGTCTGTCGTCTGAACCAGCTTCTCCCGCAGCGGCTGTATCCGGGCTTGGACGTTGGTTTGCCACAGCTGCACGTCCCGCGGCGGCGCCAGCGGGGCGAAGCCGGGGGAATCGAAGGACGAACGGGCGCTTTCAAAGGGGCGAAGGCCCCGGAAAAACGCGAGCATCCCGTAGTAATCCGCCTGTGGCAGAGGATCGAACTTGTGGTCGTGACACCGGGCGCATCCCACGGTCAGGCCCAGGAACGCGGCCCCGGTGGTGGAAAGCACGTCGTCCAAGGCCTCGAACTCCGCGGCCAGGCGATCGTCGGGTTCGTCGTTGAAAACACCGAGCCGCTGGAATCCGGTGGCGGCCACGGAGTCGGCGGTGGCATCCGGCAATTCGTCGCCGGCGAGCTGTTCCAGAATAAAGCGATCGTAGGGTTTGTCTTCGTTGAAGGCGCGGATGACGTAGTCGCGGTAACGCCAGGCGAGCAGTTTTTCACCGTCCCGTTCGTACCCGTTGCTTTGGGCGAAGCGGACGACATCGAGCCAGTGGCGTCCCCAGCGTTCGCCGTATTGCGGCAGGGCGAGCAGTTGTTCGATGAGGCGGTTGTAGCGCTCTTCCGAGGGATCCGCGGTGAAGTCCGCGACGGCCTCGGGGGACGGCGGCAGTCCGAGGAGATCGAAGTAGACGCGGCGGATGAGTTCCCGCGGCGTGGCGGGGGCGTTGGCGGTCAGGCCGTGGGTGCGCAGTTCCTCGCCCACCAGGGCATCGATGGCATTCGGGCCGGGTGGGAGGGCGGGGCGACGGACCGGTTGATACGCCCAGTAGGCGCGGTCTTCCGCGGAAATCTGGAATTCCTTGCGGGCGGGGCGGACGGCGGCGGTGCTGCCGGCTGGCAAGGGGGCGCCGAGCTGGACCCATTCCGCGAGGTCGGCCACCTGACGTTCCGACAGGCGTTGTTTGGGCGGCATCTGCAGGTCCTTGTCCTGATACCCCACCGCCCGGAGCAGCCGGCTTTCCGTGGGATTGCCGGGTTGCAGCAGCGCGCCGGATTCGCCGCCGGTTCGGATGTGCGCGGGGGAGTCCAGACGCAGACCGCCTTTTTGCTTTTCTTCGCCGTGACAGGAAAAGCAGTTTTCTGCGAAGAGCGGGCGGATACGGCGCTCGAAGAAATCAATCCCCGCTGCGGTGGGGTCGGCTGCGCGGAGCGCGGTGGCCGACACGATCAGCAGGACCAGCCAGGTCCGGTGGATACGGCGCCACCCAGCCGTCGCCGACGAGGTTGTCGGGCGAACGGAGCAGGGCAGGGCGCACCGCGAGGAGGCTGGGCGGGCGGACATTATTTCTTCGCCGGGAGAGCGGCTTGCACCGGCATGGAATTCCCGAAGTTCTTAAAGTCCTTGAATGTCCAGACTACCTTCTTGTCGGGCGTCACCTCGATGAACTGCGGATTTTCGGGGCCGGCGTGGCAGTTGCCGAGCAGGGTGTTGCCATTGGGCAGACGTTCAACGCGAGTGACCCACGCCAGGGTGATGCCCGGGAGTTCATTTTGGCTGAGATGCCAGACGATTTTTTGGGCGGGAGTGACTTCGAGGACGCAGTGCCCGTTGCCGCCGCCGATGAGCGTGTTGCCATTGCGCAGACGGATCGCGCTGAAGACCGAATTGCCAAACGCCTCCGGACCGTGCCCGCCCTTGGGGGCCTGGCCGAAGAGCGGCACGGCGAACTCCCAGACGACCTTGCCGCGGGCGTCATATTCGCGGACGACGCCATCACTCTCGTGGGCGACCAGGTAGTGCCCATTGTCGAGCTTCCGTGCGAGCCGGGTGTCGCTGTGAGCGCTGGGATGATCGACCTTGAGTTTAATCTCGCGGTGAATCTTGCCGTTGTGATCGACTTCAATGATCCGGGCCGGGCCGGATTCAACGATCATGGTGCGATCGCGACCGACTCGCTGGAACGCGTGGACTTCGACGCGCTTTCCCTGATTGCCATTCTGGGCGGCGGCATCGTATTCCCAGACCATCTTTTTGTCGGGCGTGACCTCCACGATCCGGGTCCAGCCCTGTTGGAAGAGAATGTTGCCGTTGGGCAGGATCCAAGCGTCGTGAATGGCCCCGACTTTCATTTCCCATTCCAACGAGCCATCGGGGGCGACGATGGCGAGGCGTTGGGTGGAGTCATCGCCGGCGAGAATGCGGCGGGGCGTGCCGGTTTGTTCGGCGGACACGTTGGGGGTCACGGCGACCATCAAGGCAACGCCGAGTGCGACCCAAGGCAGGGGCAGGAGATTCACGGGGAAAAGCTAGTCAGGTCCGCCCGGCGACGGAACGATTTTTTGCCGGGAAGGCAGGAATTCGTGGGGGTGATTTCGCGGGCTGGGTGGCGCCGTGAATGGGGTACCAGGTTCGCTGTTGGCCTCTGGAACTTGGGCGTCTCGATTGGGTGCCAGGTTCACGAGCCGTCAGCGGCATGGATCCGGTGGCAGGTTCAGGTTTCGGGAAAACAGGGTGCCAGGCTCAGAATTCGACGTGGCCGCGAATGGGGTGGCAGGTTCAATATTGAGCAATCGCGTGGCTCGGGGGCAGGTTCAGCTTTTGGGAAAATAGGGTGCCAGGTTCAGTGTTTCGCGACGCCGCCAATGGGGTGGCAGGTTCGTTTTTGGGCTCGGATGGAAGGGGTGAGGGTTTCGCCTATAACCCCATCAGGATTGCGGTGGATCGGGCTGGCCGGCCAGTGGATGACGCCCGGTTTATAATTCGCCACCCGGGTGGATCGGGTGACGGATTTCATTTGGCCTTTTCGGGCCAGCAGTGTTGAGCGCCCCTGCCGTGGATTTCTCGGTGGTCGACGACACTGCCCCCGGGATTGGAGGTCTACTTGGCGCCGAAGCAATAGAGCGCCTTCGCCGAGCGGACGAAGACCTGGCCGTGCGAGAGCGCCACGCTGCCGAAGCAAGGCGCTTCGTCCGGGGGCAATTGGTAGCGACTCAGAATCTTGAATTCGTCGCCGGCGGAACAGACCAACACGGCGCCCGATTCGCTGCGCAGATAGATCTTGCCGTCGCCGCCATGAGGGGAACTCCAGATGGAGTCCGGAACTTCGAGTTTCCCGGTCCACTTCACGGCCCCAGTTTTGGGATCCAGTCGGCTGAGTACGCGTTTCCCGCCGTCGAGCACAAAAAGTTTTCCGTCCATCACCAGCGGCGTGGCCCAGTCGGTGGGGCTGTCCTTGAATTCCCAAGCCTTGTGGGTCGCGGTCACGTCGCCGTGCCCGCCCTGCTTGAAGGCCACGACGGGTTGTCCCTTCGGTCCGCTCGCGTAGATGAGATCATCTTGGGTCACGGCCGAGGTTACGATCCGGTACCAGTCATCCCGCTTCTCGTAGAGCCGCGCGCGCCAAATTTCGCTGCCGTCCTTGGGGCTGTGGCCGGAGACGTGGTCGCCGCCCACCACCACGATTTCGGTGCCGTTCTTGCCGGCGTAGGGTACGGGGGTGGCGTAGGATTCGTGGCTTTCCTTGGTGGAATCCGTGGTGCGCACGTGTTTCCACAGCGTCTCGCCGGTCTTGGGATCCAGGCAGAGCAGGAACGATTCGCGGGCGGGTTTGCCGTCGAAGAGCGGATAATCCGCGGGCATTTCGTCCCGTTGGAAGACCTGGACGTAGAGCTTGCCTTCAAAGAGGAGCGGGCTCGAGCCGTAGATCCACATGACGGCGAAGCGGCCGAAATCCTTGTGCAACGAACGGCGCCAGACCTGCCGGCCAGAGACGTGCAAGGCGACGAGATCGCCGGATCCGAACAGGGCGAAGACGGTCTGGCCATCCGTAACCGGAGTCGGGGCGCAGAGGTTATTGCGGGATTTTTCCTTGTCGGGGACCCCGGTATCGAAGGCCCAGCGTTGGCTGCCGGTCTGCCGATTGAGGCATACCACCGAGAGGTTCTTGGCCTCGTTGGGGCTGGTGAGGAAGATGTTGTCGCCCCAGACGATGGGCGTCGATCCGGCCCGACCGGGCAGGGGCGTGCGCCAGACCTGGTTTTCGGCGGAGATCGTGGCGGGCAGGCTGCCGGCGGGAGCGGAGCCATTGAAGGCCGGACCGCGCCATTGAGGCCAATCGCCACGGACGGAACCCGTGAGGGCGGACACAGCGAAAAGGGCCGCAGTCAAGCCGGCCGTCCGGAGGGAATTCAGTCTTTTCATTTTGTGAGCACGCAAAGTGCCTTCCCCGGACGCTTAGGCCAGCGCGGAATTCAGAGGAACAGTGGCGGGGCGGATGTCGCTGCGGTCCGCCGCGGGTGCGGGGTGCGGTGGCGGGGAGAAGAATTCGATGGCGGGGAGTTTCGGTTTCGTGTCTGGTTCCCCAATGCTCCCCAAGACGGAATCTTCGGCCCGTTGGTGCTGGCCGTTGCTGGCGATGGAGTTCGCGGTGCTCCTCGGCTTAATAATGCTCTATGTCGGCTACCGCTCAGCGTCTGGCGACCTTGATGCCGCGGGACAGCGATTGGGTTTCAATGAGCCGCTGACGCTGGATCACCTGCGATTGATGGCGGGCAGTCTGACTTTGGACGGGTTCCTGACCGAAGAGGGTGGGTTTCTGGCCTTGCTGGTGGCGGGGTTGGTGGGCTTGGTCGGTCGGGTGGCCCGGGCTTCGAAAGGCGCCGGCAAGGATCGCGAGTTTCCCTGCTGGAAACTGCTGCATAGCGTGATTTTCCTCGCCGTTTGGGCGGGCGTTCTGCTTCAGGCTGGGTTGGGCGGCGCCCGTTGGACCGGTGAGACCATCGTCGAAGGCGAACTCTGCGCGGTCCTTTGGTTCCTTCTGTGGCTGGCGATCTGGCCGCTGATTTATGGCTGTCGTTGGTTGGCCAGCCGTTTGATTTCCGCCCCGGCGAGCGCGCGGGGGTGGTAGGCGATTTCATCCACCTTGCCTTGCCAAGGGGAGGCGGTGCCGCCGCCACCGATCTGCCAGAGGCCCGTCAGGTCCGCTGTGGGCACGTCGAATTCGAACTCCCGGACCCCATCCAGAAAACCGGTCACGTGCCCCTGGTTTTGCACGAGCGCCAGGTGGTGCCACTGACGGAAGCCCAGCTGGGTCGTGCCGCGCTGATTCGCGGTGCCGCCCACGAGTTGGAGGCAACCGGTGGGACCATTGGTACCGGCTAATTGCAGGCGCCATGCGGTACCCGGGCGGCCACTGGCGAGTATTTCCCCGGTGGTCCCGGTGGCGGTGTTGGGAAAGCCGTTCCACAACCACAGACTCAGCGTGCTGGAAGGCTGCACCGGGGTGGTGATTTGTACCGAACCGTCGACCAGATGAATGGCGTGATTCGGACGCCCTGGGGTGGGGCGAGTGGCGGCCTTGGGTGTGTCAATGCCGTCCAGATAGAGGGCGTACCGGCCGTTTAGTTGGGCGGTACTGGGGCTGGCGGCGATTTGGTTGCGCAGGGGGCCGGTGGATTGTTCATCCAGTCGCCAGTACGCGGTGGGCCGGGTTTGCCGGAGCGCCTGGGACCAGGCGGTTTCCGGATCCCGAACGCGGTTGCGAGGACGTCCGGCGAGGTCTTCCAGCAGGTGTAAGACGGATTCCACGATGCGTGGTTCGGCATTGGTTTCCAGCCCGGCGGTGCGGGCCGCCCAGGTGGTGTAGCCGCCGAGCGGATGCTGTTCCGGCGGCGGGATATAGCCTTCGGCCCCATTGGCGAGTTCCACGTTCATGGTCAGGGGCCAAGGACTCTGGGCTTTCAACTTCAGCCCGGTGAGGGCGAAGACTTCGTTGGGCAGGGCAGTGATGCCGAGATCGCCGATCCGTAGCGCCTGCAGCACCAATTCCGTGTGACCGCGACGCTTAAGTTCCAATTGTTCCAGAGCGTAGATTTCGGGCAAAGTCTGGGGCAGTTTGTCCCCCAACTTGTCCGCCAGGGCTTGGGACCGTTCCAGACGCGTCGCGTCGGCCACCCGGTAGGACAGGGGCAAATGGGTCTCGCGGATGCCCAGCGGAACATCCGATCGGTGCTCGATTCCCCGCCACGCGGCCAAGGCCTTTTCGGACAGGCCACGGGCATAGGCGTCGTAGCCGATGAAATTGCGGGGCTGGGAGTAGTCCATCCACATCAGGTCGCCGCTCGTGCCTTGGGACATCAGGGCCAGCACCGGACCTGCCGTTGCAGTCGCGGCGTTGCCTTGAGCGGATTTGGGCGCACGCAGCCGGCCATGTTCGGTCGCGAGGGCGGATTCCATTTGCTGACACCAGCGGCCAAAGTAGTCGGACGACAGCAGGTCCGACTCGTAGTAGTGCATGGAGAAATTGCCGAACACGGCGATCGGGGAACCGTCGGGTCGCACGAATGAAAGCAGCGTAAACGCGGGATCGACCGGGCCGGAAGGTCCGATGACATCCGGACTGACGTGTCCGGGATGCATATGGGCGCGGACGGTGCGTTCACCGAAGGGATCCACTTCGATGCGGTCTGATCGGCGGATCCAGCGTCGATTGTGGGTGAACGCGGAGGCGTCGAAGACGGTGGAACCGGCGAGCGCGGGCTCGAGTTGGCGGGCGGCGCTGTCGATGGCCTGCGCGATGAGTGCGGGCAGACTGGCCGCGTAGCGGGGATCCATCCGGGAGCCCAGGCAACCCATGGCGGAGGGTGCGGAATGCGTGTGAGTGGCGGAGATCAGCATCTGGCTCGGGGGGATCCCGGTGGCCTTGGCCGCCTGGGCCTTGGCGGTGTCCAGGAGGTCCCGTGACATCATGCAGGTGTCCACGACCGCGAGGGCGATGCGCGTTCTGCCGTTTTCGAGTACCAACGCGCGGACCATGAGGGGATCCACGACGCGGCTGGCGGTTCGCTCGGTGAACATCGCATTGACGAGCACGGGAAACTGGGTGGGGGAAATATCCACCTTTGCTGTGCCGGCCCGGAGCCCGGCGGCAGCGACGGCGGGGGCGGTGGCGAGGGTCAGGCAGAGACCGGATAGAACCGGCACGCGCGCAATCGATGGCCAGTGGAATTTCATGAGGCGGAGGAAAGTGCGACGAGCATGCGGCGGGGGAAGGTGGGGTGTCCAACCTCCTTCATGGGGAGCGGTGGCGGCGGCTTGACATACGACGACGATTTTTATTAGATTGCTGCGTTACATTTTCCCCGAACATGAAACTCAGGTTCCTGTCCACACCCCTTGTGCCGCTGCTATTTTTTACGGGTGTAGCGCAGACGACCCAGCAGCAGTTGATCAACCTGAAGTTTGGCGGGAACAATTCCCTTTTGAAGACCGGACCCGCTGCCGTGGGGGTTGCACCCGACGATTATTGGAACCGCTATAGCCGGGATGGATCGCACGGGCAGTATCTGGAATTTGGGGTGGCGGCGAATCTCAAGTGGGCCGACGGAACTGCGGCTTCTGTGGGGGCGTTGGTCGAGAACGCACCGGGCCTGTGGGGTAATGGGCATGGGGATCCCATGTTTATGGATTACCTCTATCCGTTCAACGGCCGGTCGATCACGGTGACCGTGACCAATCTTCCCCCGGGGGTGTACTCGGTATATGCCTATGGCCACGGTGGTCCCCCAGACGTGCAAAATACACGTTTCTCGGTGCAGTCGGCCGGGGTGGATTATGGCTCCCAGCGGACGACCACGCGCCCTGGTTGGCTGTCGACGCGATGGGAAGTGGGCGTGCAGTATGCGTGGTTTACCAACGTCTCCGTGCATCCCGGTTATCCCTTGGTCGTGATCTCCTCGCCGGACGCAATCCCGCAGGCGATCCTCAATGGCCTGCAATTGGTCCGGGAAGCGGTGACACCGAACACTCCGTTTCCCACGATCCCGCCGCCGCCGTTGCCCGGGGGCGAAACGATTATCCTGCCGCCGCTGCCGCCGGTCCCGCGTCCGGATGTGACGGGAGCGATCCGGGTTCCAGCGGGCACCAATGACCAGCCCGGGGTTCTGCTGAACATTCAATTCGGCGTCGACGCCTCGCCGGTGCGAGTGGGCCCCGCCGGACTGGGGCAGGTGGCGACGGATTTTTGGAACCTTTACAGCCGGGATAACGGGCAGGGGGGGTATCGACACAACGGCGGTCTCACGAATCTTTTCTGGGCTAATGGTCAGCCGGCTCCGGCGAGCCTTTTACTGGCGAACGCCCCGGGAGCCTGGGGGAATGGTTTCCCGGATCCCATGATCAGTACCTATCTCTATCCGCTGGGGACGAACGCCGAGATCCAGCTGACCTTGAAGGATCTGCCGACGGGGACCTATGACGTCGCAGTCTTCGCCCACGGCGGGCCGCCGGACGCGCAGAATTCGCAGGTGGAGTTGTTTTCCGTCGGGGATTCCTGGGGCACGGCCGCAACCGCTTCCGGACCGGAGTGGCACCTGCCGGAACTGCGCCCGGGTCGACAATTCGTTTTGTTTACGAATGTACCGGTGGTTTCGGGTCAGCCTTTGATCGTCTACTCACGGCCGGATGCGACCCCCGGGGTGTCGACGATCAACGGAGTGCAACTGCTCCAGACATCCACCTCCGTGATCCTGCCCTCACCGGAAATCAGCATCTCGCCGGGCGGAACCGGAATATTCACCAACTCGGTTGTGGTCACGTTGGGCGGACACCGGGCGGGGGCGGAGGTGCGGTTTACCACGGACGGCTCGGAACCGACAGTGTCGTCGGCGTTGTACGTCCGCCCCTTTGAGTTGCGGACCTCCAGTCTCGTACAAGCCCGGGCGTTTCGGGATGGGGTGGCCGTCGGAGCGCTCGCCGCCCAGAAATTTGCGCGCGCCTACGAGTTTAACGATGGGATTACCGCGGAATGGCGCACCCGTTACTTCGGGGCGAATTTCTGGTTGGACGCCCGGGCTCTCCCCGCGGCGGATCCGGATAGTGACGGCTCCACGAACGCCCAGGAGTTTGCCAACCACACCGATCCGCTGGATCCGCTCTCGGGCTTCCTCACCAGCGTTCGGCTGGTCCCGGCCATCACCTGGCGGAGCGAACCCGGGAAGGCGTACGAGATCCTGCGCAAAGAGCAGGCGGGAGATCCCGAGTGGATTTTTGTCCGGGAGATCGTTGCCGATGGGCCGTTCAGCCGGTTTGTCGATGCGGACGTTGCCAACGCCAACTCGTTTTACATCGTGCGGCCAAAGCCGTGACTCAGGCCGGGGCCGCGCTAGTTTCGCGTCCGCGGTGGATCGCTGTTTTCCGCCGTCCTGATGATTTTACCCCAGTTGTTGAAGCGCTTCGCGGCTCACCGCGATGACGAGGGATTCTACCGTCTTCAAGCGGTGGATGCTGTGCGCTGGATCGAGTCCCGTGGCGTCCGCTTGGGCGCGGACTGTCGGGCCGTGGATCTGGGCTGTGGGCACGGTGTTTTTGGCGAATGCCTGCAGCAACGTGGCTGTGCGGTGACCTTCGCTGATGAACAGAACTTCCTGCTGCCGCGCCTCCGCTCGTCCCCGTTCCGGCAGGTGAATCTCGACCGGGACGATCTCAGTCAGGTGGGCCGGCATGACCTCGTGGTTTGCTCCAATGTTCTCGAACATCTGGCGGATCCGAACCGGTTTCTGGCTTCTGCTCAGGATTTCTTGGTGCCGGGCGGGTACCTGTATTTGAGCTGGACGAACTGGCTTTCGCCCTGGGGCGGCCACGAGTTTTCGCCCTGGCATTACTTCGGGACGCGCCTCGGGCCCAAGATTTATGATTTGTACGGTGCGAAACGCTTTCACGAGCCGGGGCGCAATCTGTTTGTTACTTCGATCGGTGGGGTTTTGCGGCAGCTGGCCCGGAATCCCCAACTGACCGTGGTGGGACGGGCGCCGCGCTATTACACGGAGGCGGCGGCGCTTTTGCACATACCACTGTTGCGGGAATTTCTGGCCTGGAACTGCGCGTTGCTGATCCGTCGCACCGATCCGCCGCAGTGACACCTCCGCCGTTCGGCCGCGGCCGGGTTTTTGCGCCTGTCACTTGCTGCTGAGCCGCTTCGCGGCAACGCTCCGGTGTCGTGACTGCCAATCGTCCATGAAAACTCGACTCTCCTTCGCCCTCCTGATTGGTGGGCTGGTGTGGTTCCTCGCCACCGGAGCCCGCACGTTTCGCGCCAGCGCTGCCGACGGCGATACCGATGATTCGTACAAGCAGATCGAGCGCTTCACCCGGGTCCTGTTCAAGGTCCGCAACGACTACGTCGATGGCGATAAGACCAACTACAAGGAGTTGGTCGACGGCGCGCTCCATGGACTGATGGAGACCCTGGATCCCCATTCCGAATACATGGAGCCGGTGAAGTTCGACAGTCTGCGGGAGGATACGGAGGGTCAGTACAGCGGGGTGGGTCTGCAGGTGCAGCCGCGGGAAGGCGCCCTTCAGATCATTGCACCCATGGAGGATACCCCGGCGTTTGAAGCGGGGCTGAGCACCGGTGATCGCATCGTGAAGATCGATGGCAAGTCGACGGAGAAAATGACCCAAGGCGATGCGGTGACGGCCCTGCGGGGAGCGGCGGGCAGCAAGGTGATCTTGCAAATCAGCCGGCCGGCTTTCGCTGAGCCGAAGGATTTCACGCTGACCCGGGCCGAGATTCGGGTGTTTTCGGTGAAGGATAGGAACAATCGTCGCGAATTTCCGTTGGGCGCGGACAAGATTGGTTACGTGCGCCTGACGCAGTTTGCGGAACGGACGGCGGACGAATTGGAAGAGGCACTGAAGCTGATGGAATCCCAAGGCATGGAGGGATTGGTGATGGATCTGCGGGGTAATCCGGGCGGGTTGGTGGATCAGGCGGTGGCCGTCGCAGAGAAATTTCTGGAAGCCGGCAAACTGGTGCTGACCACCGAAGGCCGGAATCCGGCGGCGGATACACGCCGCGTTGCGTCCGGCCGCAATCGGATCCGGAAGGGCAACCTCGTGGTCCTGGTCAATGGCGGCAGTGCCAGCGCGGCAGAGATTGTCAGCGGTTGTTTGCAGGATTTGAAACGCGCCGTGGTGGTGGGTGAGCAGAGCTTCGGCAAGGGATCCGTGCAGAGTGTCGTGCCGCTGCCGGACGGAGCAGCGCTGCGGCTTACCACGGCCAAGTACTACACGCCCAGCCATAAGGTGATCCATGAAAAGGGGATTACCCCCGACATTATCGTCCCCATGACTGATGACGAAGAGATGGCGGTTCAACTGGCCCGCTTACCGGGCGGCGAGAAGAATCTGGACGAAGTGCTGCAGCGGTTCGAGGAACCCAAACGCGGGGTGCTTCGGGAGTTGGTGAAGGATCGACGGGACAGTCAGCTGGAACGCGCCATGGATTTGTTGAAGGGCGTTAATCTGTTCAGCAAACGGCGCGCGGAGGCCGTCGAGCCGAAGCCGGCTCCGGCGAACTGACGGTGTCGCCTACTTCCGGATCAGGGACTCCAGGCGTTCCCAACCCGGGACCAGCCACCAAGCGCCGCGATCCACCAGATTCCAGTAGCCCTGGCGGACCCGGCGTCGCCAGTTGGGCCGGGCCGCTTGGGCCTCGCGGGTTTCCATCTCGAATTGGCGGGCGAAGGCAATCGTTCGATGGAGTGCGTCCGCTGCCACCTCCGCGGAAACCGGCGGGCGGGGATTGGTTTGGTGCAATTCGATGGCCCGGTTGAGAACGGCCTCCATGCGATCCCCCATCTGATCGAGGCGGAAATGGTTCTGTAATCGCTGCCGCGCGGCGGCCCCGAGGCGGGTCAAAGCGGCCCGGTCGCGCAGCAACTTCAACAGGGCTTGCGCATAGGCGTTGCCTTCGTTGGGACCCCGCTGGATCAGGACTCCGCAGTCCGGCGTTACGAGTTCGGCCTGGCCCCCGACATCGGCGCTGACCGGGACGACGCGCATGGCCATGGCTTCAAAGATGGCCAGGGAAATCCCCTCCATTTCGGACGGCAGAAAGAAGAGGTCGCTCAACGCCAGCAGCTCGTGCATGCGCTCATTGCGGACCGCCCCCAGCATCCGAATGCGGTGGCCCAACCCGTGGTGGCGCAGATAGCCGCGGACATAGCCGGCGTATTGCCCGTCGCCGGCGATGAGGAAAAGGACGTCCGGGTTTGCGGCGGCCACCTGACGCATGACCGACAGGGCCAGTCGTGGTTGCTTCTGCGGGACCAGCCGACCGGCGTAGAGCACCACCGGGGCGGTGTCTGGAATCTCCAAGGCCTGTCGCAATTGAGCCCGGTCATGGGCCGCGGGATTCCAATTCGAGAGATCGATGTTGGTTGTGCAGACTTCGATTCGATCCGCCGCGGCGCCGCCCGCGCAGAGCCAGGTCTTGAGGTGTTCGGACGATACCACCTGCAAATCGAGGTGCGCCGACTGATGGAGGCTCATCCGGGGGAAGCCGCCGTTGTCCCAGTTCAGCTCCTCCATGTGGCAATAGTCCACGAAGGGCAGGTGGGGCAGGTGCGCCCGCAAAAAGGGCAGCAGACGATAGCTGGCGCCGCTGTGGGAGAGGAGGGCCGCCGTCAGCTGGCGTTGCCGGGCCCATTCCACGAGCCGGGTGGGTCGGTCCTCCGGTTTTTCCTGGGCGAGATCGAGGACTTCGTCGGCGACCCGTTCGAAGTTGGCCCGCCACGGATGCCGGCTGGGCAACGTGGTGACCACGGTGGAGACCCAGCCCCGGGAGCGAAGGCACCCGAGTAGATCGAGATTGAATTTGTCCGCCCCCCCGATTTCCATCCAGGGGTAAAGGCAGAGGAGATGTTTCGGTGCGGGCATGCGGCGTCGGGTGGGGCGGCGCATCAATCGGCGCGGCGGTACCTCGGTCGATCTTTCGGCCGCGGCAGATTCATCAGCGAGATCCCATCCACCCTCTGCATGCCCACCGCTTAGCCGTAATTTGGGGGGCGAACAAAGGACATGTGCCGGGGAGATGGATTCTGGGTATGGACATAGGGGGCGGAGGACCGGATGGTGGGATGTCCAAGGAGAGTTTCGCGCCTTGGGCAACCGTTCGGATTTTGTCCGGGCGCACGCGCTTACCTTGTTTTATGCCTACGCCGTTTAAACCACTTCTCGCCGGGCTGGTGCTGGCCACCGGATCCTTCGCGCTCCCGTCGGCCGCTGCCGCGGCGGCCACGCCGCTCACCGTGCGATTGGAGCGGGTACCCGCTGGCGGCTTGCAACCCCAGGCGGCCGTCGATGCCGCGGGGCGGACCCATCTGGTCTGGCTGGAGGGCGAAGCCAAGGCGGCGGATGTCCGCTATGCCTGGCGCGATCCGGCCACGACCGCCTGGTCGACCCCGCTGCGGGTGAACACCACGCCCGGCAGCGCGCTGGCGGTGGGCACGATTCGCGGACCCCAGTTGGCGC
This sequence comes from Verrucomicrobiota bacterium, assembly GCA_947471985.1. GTDB lineage: Bacteria > Verrucomicrobiota > Verrucomicrobiia > Limisphaerales > UBA9464 > CANIZL01. Next base: position 19,175 of record CANIZL010000017.1, read on the forward strand.
TGGGCCGGGCGGGGCGGGTACATGTGTGCTGGAACGGATCCTCGGAGGCCCGACCGAAACCGGAATTGGGCGGAGCGCCGTTGTTGTACACCCGGATAAATGCATCCGGCATGGGTTTTGAACCGGAACGGAATCTGATGGGCCATACCCGGCATTTGGATGGGGGCGCTGCGGTGGCGGCCGACGCGGAGGGGCGGGTCTTTGTCGTTTGGCATGCCGCACCGGCCACGGACCCCGCGGTGGAGATGCGACGCTCCGTGTACCTCGCGGCATCGAGCGACGATGGAACGACGTTTGCCTCCGAGCGGATTGTGAGTCCGACAGGGAGTGGGGCCTGCGGTTGCTGTGGATTACAGGCCCATGCCGGTCCCGGCGGGACCTTGGCGATACTCTATCGCGGGGCGTCGGCGGTGGATCAGCGCCCCGCCACCTTGCTCGCTTCGCACGACCACGGGGCGACATTTTCGGTGCTGCTACGCGAGCCGTGGAACGTGGGCCAATGCCCGATGAGTTCCGCGAGCCTACACCTGACGGATTCATCCACGGTCCTGGCCGCCTGGGAATTGGGTGGGCAAGTGCACTGGCAACGGGTGGCGTGGACCGACGCCGTCCAACCGCCGGAGGCCCGCCCGCAGGTCGTCACCGCGGATCGCTCAACGAAGCATCCCGTGGTCGCGGTGAATGGGCGCGGAGAAACGTTGATTGCGTGGACCATCGGCACCGGGTGGCAACGCGGTGGATCGCTGGCGTGGCAGGTGGTGGACGCGCGCAACGCCGTGCTGCGGGAAGGTCGCTCGGACGGCGTGCCGGTCTGGGGCTCGCTCGCCGCAGTGGCGGAGCCCGACGGAACGTTTGTCGTCTGGTACTGAGGTGCCTGAACGGGGGAGGCATGGACTTCCGGAGCGCTGACGCTCCGGAAGCGAACCTGCCGGTCAGTTGGTCTTGAGCACTTCGATGAAGGCTTCCTGCGGGATTTCCACCGAACCGATGGATTTCATCCGCTTTTTGCCCTCTTTCTGCTTCTCCAGGAGCTTGCGTTTCCGGCTGATATCGCCGCCGTAGCACTTCGCGGTGACGTCCTTGCGCATCGCGCTGATCGTTTCGCGCGCGATGATCTTGCCACCGATGGCCCCCTGGATGGCGATCTGGAACTGCTGCCGGGGGATCACTTCCTTCAACTTCGCGGCCAGGGTGCGTCCCCGGTTCTCGGCCTTGCTGCGATGCACCAGGCTGGAGAAGGCGTCCATCGGCTCATTGTTCACGAGCATGTCGAGCTTCACCATGTCGCTGACCTCGTAGCCGGCCTGTTCGTAATCCATCGAGCCGTAGCCGCGGGTGATCGATTTAATGCGGTCGTGGAAATCGATCAGGATCTCGTTCATGGGAATCCGACAGGTGAGCATCACGCGCCGGGTGTCCAGGGTCTCGGTGTTCTTGATGACGCCACGCTTTTCCGAAATGAGCCCCATGATGTCTCCAAGGTTTTCCCCGGGACAAATTACGAACGCCTTCACGATGGGCTCTTCGATCTGCTCGATGTAGGTGACATCGGGCAGAAACGCGGGGTTATCGACTTCCTTGACCACGCCGCCGGTCAGCTTCACCCGGTAGATCACGCTGGGATACGTGGCGATGATGTCCATGTCGAACTCCCGGCGGAGCCGCTCCTGGACGATTTCCATGTGGAGCAATCCGAGGAACCCGCAACGGAAGCCGAACCCGAGCGCGGCGGAGGATTCGGTCTGGAACGTCAGGGCTGAGTCGTTCAATTGCAGCTTGGAGATGGCCACCTTAAGGCCTTCAAAATCCGCCGTATTGATCGGGTAAATGCCGGAGTACACCATCGGCTGGATCTCCTGGAAGCCGGGCAATTCCTCGGAGGGATTGCGGGGATCGGTGATGGTGTCGCCGACTTTGACCTCGCGCGGCGTCTTGATGTTGGCGGTGATGTAGCCGGTTTCCCCGTTTTCCAATTTGGCCCGTGTGTAGGGCTTGGGGTTGAAGGAGCCGACTTCCTTGATCTCCACCGATCGACCGGAATGGAGCATCTTCACGTGCATGCCGGGGCGGAGTTCGCCGGCGGTGACGCGGACGAGAATCACCACCCCTTTGTAGGTGTCGAAGTAACTATCGAAAATCAGCGCTTGGAACGTCTCAAGGGGATTGATCTTCGGGGCCGGGATCCGGGCGACGATCGCTTCCAGAATTTCCTCGATCCCGATGCCTTCCTTGGCGCTGGCGAGGATGGCGTCATCGCCGGGGATGGCGAGGATGTCCTCGAGTTGCTGCCGGGCCATGGGGATGTTGGCGTGGGGCAGGTCGATTTTGTTGATGATCGGGATGATGTGCAGGTTCTGCTTCATCGCGAGGTGCACGTTGGCGACCGTCTGCGCTTCCACGCCCTGGGCGGCATCCACGATCAACAGGGCCCCTTCGCACGCCGACAGGGAACGGCTGACCTCGTAGGCGAAGTCGACGTGTCCGGGGGTGTCGATGAGGTTCAGTTCGTACTCTTCCCCGTTCTTGGCCGTGTAGAGCATGGTGACGGGGTGGGCCTTGATGGTGATCCCGCGTTCACGCTCCAAGTCCATTGCGTCGAGCAACTGATCCTCCATATCGCGCGTGGCCACGGTGCCGGTGCGATGCAGAAGACGGTCAGACAGAGTGGTCTTCCCGTGATCAATGTGGGCAATGATGCTGAAATTACGAATGTGCGCGGCGTCCATCGGATATCGTTCTCCCTTTCGGTCCGGAAACCATCCGGCAACCGAAACGGAGGTGGACAATATCGGGGAAACCCGCTGCCGAAAGGGTTTTCACGGTCGGAGCTGGGTGGCGACCGTGGGCCGGATTCCGCCGGTCGGAGGGTTTCCAGGGCGGGCATCGGTCCGATGTTAAGGCTGCGCGTCGGGGCTCCCGAAGAAGGATCTGTTACGATTGGGTGCTAAAGCTTGACGACCGGGTGGGTGCCGGTTTCTAAATCCCCGGTTCACATGCACAATCTCCACACTGCATTTCACGCGTCGGTGGCGGCGAATCCCGACAAGACCGCGCTCTTCTGGGCGGACGCGCAGTTCAGTTACGCGCACTTTCAGGGGGAATCGGCAGCGGTCAGCCGCGCCTTGCGGGAGCGATTCGGGATTCGGCCGGGCGACCGGGTAGGGTTGTGGCTGCGGAATCGACCGGAATTCGTCAGCGCACTCTTCGGGGTGTTGGGCGCCGATGCGGTCGCCGTACCCGTGAATACGTTCCTCAAGCCCACGGAGGTGGCGTACCTGCTGGCGGACGCGGGCGTAACGGTGTTGCTGACCGAAGAGGGGATGGGGGAGGCGGTGGCCGAATTGACGGCCAGCCTCAATTTCCTGCAGATCCTGCGGGCCGAAGATTTTGCTGGGTTGCCGGCGGCCGTGGCGGTCGGGGAACCGCTGCCGGTCTCGGGGCGGGCCCATGCGGATCTAGCGGTATTGATTTACACGAGCGGCACCACCGGTCAGCCCAAGGGCGCCATGCTCACGCACGGCAATCTGATGTCGAACATTGAGTCCTGCCGCCAGGTTTTGGAAGTCGTGGATTTTGACCGGTTCGTCCTGCTGCTGCCGATGTTCCACAGCTTCATGCTCACCGTTTCAGTCCTGCTGCCGCTGATGGTGGGCGGGAGCATTGTGCTCATCAAGGGCCTGAGTCAGCCGAAGCTCATGGTCGCGGAGATGCTGCAGAGTCGGGGTACGGTGCTCCCGGCGATGGCCGCGTTGTTCCGCGCCTTGGCGCATTTGCCGGCGCAAGTCGAGCTGCCCCTGCGGATCTGTGTGAGCGGGGCGGGGCCGTTGCCCAGCGAGATTCTGCGCGCCTTCAATGCGCGCCATCCCGGGGTGCCGCTGATCGAGGGCTATGGCCTGAGCGAAGCCAGCCCGGTTGTCTGCGTCAATCCCGTCAAAGGCCCGCATCACGCCGGCACCATTGGCCCGGTGATTCCCGGGGTGGAAGTGAGTGTGCAGGACGATGCCGGTGCGTTCCTGCCCGACGGCACCGACGGGGAACTTTGTGTGCGCGGGCCCAACGTGATGGCGGGCTACTGGAATGCGCCGGCGAAGACGGCCGAGACCATTGTGAACGGCTGGTTGCGGACCGGCGATATCGGGCATCGTCGCCCGGATGGCTGGTATGTCGTGACGGATCGCAAGAAGGACATGCTGAAGCCGAATGGCATCAATGTGTATCCGCGGGAGATCGAGGAAGTGATTTACCGGTTTCCGGGCATCAAGGAATGTGCGGTCGTCGGTGAGGCCGACGAAAAGCGGGGTGAACGCGCGGTGGCTTTCGTGGCCCTCGACGAGTCCGCTGCGGCGGGGTTTTCGGACAAGGCGTTGCTGGAGTTTCTCCGGCCGCAGATGGCGGATTACAAGCTGCCGCGGCGGGTCATTGTGCTGCCCGCGCTGCCGCGCAACGCCACGGGCAAGATTCTCAAGACGGCGTTGCGCGAGAAGCTGGCTTGAGGCTCCCGGCGAGGTGCATTTTTCGGCCGGCTCTTAGTTGTTCCTTCGAAGGTCAGCGCCTTAAACTGCGCCATGCCTCGTAAGCTAAGTGCGATTGCCCCGGACTGGTGGGACTATACCACGTTGGATTCGGAGATCATCCGGACCGCTGCGGCCCTGACCCCGCGGGATCTGGCCCGGCTCTCCCGCCCGGGATTCAAGGTGGTTTTTTACGACACGCTGGAGGATTTTTATCTCGCTGAAGCCTTGGAATACATCGAGGCCTGGCGCCAAAGCACGCCGGACAACCCGGTGGGTATCTGCGGTCCGATCGGTCCGACGGAGCAGTTGCCTCTGGTGGCACGGTTGGTGAACAGCTTGGGATTGAAGCTGGGCGACGCGCATTTCTGGGGCATGGACGAATGGTTTGATGTGGCCACGGGGCGTGAGGTGCCGGTCACGCATCCGCTGAGCTTCGAGCGGGCGGATCGCGAAATGTGTTTCGATCGCATTCAGAAATCCCTGCGCCCGCCCGAGGCGAACCTGCATTTTCCGCGGGCGGATACGGCGGCTTACCGCAAATCCTGGAACTCGGGAGTGCGCTGTGCGGTGATGCAGGGCGGGCAGGGGGACACCAAGCACTGGGCCTTTAATGATCCGGTGGCTCGTCGCGGCCGTTACAAGGATCAGCCGCCGACCGCGGCGGAGTTCCGGGCGCTGACGACCCGGGTGGTGGACCTGCACCCGTTGACGCTCGCGCAGAATGCCCGCACGAGCGGCGGGGGCAACATTACGATGGTCCCGACGCGGGCCATCACCGTGGGGCCCGTGGAGACGTGGCAGGCGGACAAGGTGTCCATCTGGCAGGCGGGCACGCACGACAATCCGTTGGGACAGCGGCTGACGGCCCTGATGATCTCGCAGCGGCTGGTGGATACGGCGGTGCCCATGTCGCTGCTCGCCGAGCACCCGAACGTGCAGTTCAATTATTATCGGGGTGGGCTGGGCACGTGCGCGGTGGAAATGCATTGAGCGACGGCCGAAAAGCCACCGAGCGGATTTTGGGCTGTCCTGCTTTAGGGCCGCCCTGCTTTCACACCCGTCGGGGCCGTAGCCCCGGCACCGTCAGTTGCCCACGCCGTCGGGTTTCGTCTCCGGCTCGCTGCTTGTCGCGGGGATTTCAGTGGCCACCTCGGCATCGACGGTGGGCGCACCGGCACCCGCGTTCTCCGCCTGTTCCAGGGTCATCTGTTGCACCGGATCGGGTGCCGTCGTGGCCAGGCCTGGATCCACGGTTGAGAGGTTTTCGGGCCGTTGGACGGGGATGCGGCGCAACTCATCCGCGGAGGGCAAGGCCGTGAGTGCGGCCAGTCCGAAGTAATTGAGGAATTCGGGGGTGGTGGCGTATTGCATCGGACGCCCCAGCACTTCTGCGCGACCGGCCTGCTGGATCAGCTGCCGTTCGACCAGCGTGGTGATGGTGCCGTCGACCGCGACGCCCCGGATCTGTTCCATTTCGGCGCGGGTAATCGGTTGCCGGTAGGCGATGATCGCCAGTGTTTCGAGGGCGGCCTGGCTCAGGCGGGACGGGCGGTTTTTCACGCCCAGCATGGCGCGGAGCCACGGGGCGTAGTCGGGTTGGGTGACGAATTGCCAGGCCCCCGCAATGCAGACCAGCCGGTAGCTCCGGGCGGCGGCTTCGTGATCGCGAGCCAACTCCGCCAAAGCGGTGGTGAGTTTTTCCGCCGGCAGTTTGCGCAGCGCCCGGGTCGCCTCGGCGGCGCCTTCCTCATTCGACGCCAGCGTCAGCAGGTCGCGCAGTTCGGCGACGCTCAAGGGTTTCTGGGAAGTAAACAGGAGCGCTTCCAGAATGAACTTCAGCTCCATAAAGATGAGCTGCTGTACCGGATGATCCTCCTCTTGGACGGGGGTGGCGTCCGATGACGGAACAACCGGGGCGTCGACAACGGCATCCACGTCGGCAGTTATTGGCGCATCCACCGGCGCATCCACCGGCGCATCCACCGGCGCATCCACCGGCGCATCCACCGGGGCTACTTCGGCGGTGGGTTCTTCGGAAACTTCGCGGGGCGCCGTCGTGGGCGGGATTTCCGGGGCGGGTTGATCCGGATTTTCAGGGGCATCCATGCAATGAAGACAATGAAGAAATTACGCGACCTGCGGTGCGGAGCCTTCGCCGGCGGAGGGCGTGGCGTCGGGCAGTTGTTGATTCAGGATCTCGTCGGCGGTCCGCTCCGGGGCCGGGGGCGGCGTATCGAGGCCCGGGAGTTCCGGCGTGGTGTTCAGGTCCGGCGGCGGTGGTTCCGGGGGCGGGGCGGCGGAGACATCGATCTCCCCGAATTCCTCGCCCTGACTGAGCACGAATTGTTTGAGGCGGGTCAGTTCCAGGATGGCCAGAAAGGTGACCACCACTTCAGTCTTGCTATGGGCCTCCGCGAACAGTTCGCTGACCCGGAAGCGCGGCCGGGTCAGGATCAGATTCCGCAGCGTTTCCATTTTCTCGCTGACGGTGTACGGATCCGCCTGGATCTCGCGGACATCGTCCCGGGCATTGAAGCGCTTGAGGATCGCACTGACCACCTGCACCAGATCCCACACCGTCGCGGGCTCGGTCCGGGTTTCGACCACTTGGGTGAACTCCATCTTCCCCGGCCGACGCTCGTAAATATCGGCCATCTGGCCCTCGCGCTCCTGCAGCTGGGCTGCGGCGTCCTTGAACTTCTTGTATTCGACGAGCCGCCGAATGAGCTCGAACCGCGGATCGTCCTCGTCCGGTTCATCCTCGGCGACTGTGGCGCGTTTGTCCTTGGGGAGGAGTTCGCGGCTCTTGATGAAGAGCAGGGTGGCCGCCATGACGAGGAATTCCCCCGCCACCTCCAGGTCCAGCTGCCGCATCTCATTGAGGTAAGCGACGAATTCCGTCGCCACGCGCGTCAGGTTGATCTGGTAAATGTCCACCTCCTGCTTTTTCACCAGGTGAAGCAGCAGATCGAGCGGGCCTTCAAAGACCTCGAAATGGACACGGTATTCCGACATGCAATTCCCCGGTCCGCCGCACAGCGAAGGCGATCCGCTTTCCCACGTGCGTCTCCCGGGGACCGCAACCCTAGGAAACCATGGTGCGTCGCGGCAAGGAAGGGTTGTCCACATCGGACCCCTTCTGCGGCTGGGCTCAGGCTCGGCCGGCGGGCACTTTCCAAAGTCTTCGATCGCAGCAGATTCGCCGTTTGACAGTCACTGTTCTGGTGTTATCCAACAGCCGGTAACGGAAGGATTTAGCCATGACCGCCCAACTGCACCTCCAAATTGACGATCGCTCCGGGGTCCCTGTGTACCGTCAGATGATGGATCAGCTGAAGTACTATGTGGCCGGAGGCACGCTGCGTCTCGGTGATCAGCTGCCCTCGATCCGCGAGTTGGCCAGTGCGCTGGCGGTGAATCCCACCACGGTGGTGAAGGCGTACACGGAGCTGGAGCGCGATGGCGTCATCGAAATGCGGCATGGCAAGGGGGCCTTTGTGGCGGAAGCCGCCGTGGCGCTGGCGCCGGCCGAACAGGAGCAGGCGCTCCGGCGGACCGCCCGACAACTCGCGCTTGAAGCCGCCCAACTCAAGGTGCCCGGCCCCCGGGTCCTGGCGGTGGTGCGGGACGAATTGAATCGCCTGGCCAAGGATCACGAAGCCACCGGCGCGGAGCCCCAGAAGTTTTCCGTCGTGGCAGGCGGTTCGGCCTAGGCCTGGCAGCCCCATTCTTCTTCGGGGCCAGCCGGCCGCACCGATATGATTCCCATCGCTGCACATCAACTGAGCAAGACGTTTCGCTCGACGTTTGGGCGGGGGGTGGTGGCCGTGAATGGCTTCAATCTGCGGGTCGAGCCAGGATCCGTTTATGGCTTGATCGGGCGAAATGGCGCGGGCAAGACGACGTCGCTCCGTTTGCTGTTGGGATTGCTGCGGGCGGATTCGGGGGAAGCCCGATTGCTGGGGCAGGATTTTTGGCTGGCGGATCGGTCCGTGCGGCAACGGGTGGCTTATGTTGCCCAGTCGGCGGCGGCGCCGGATTGGATGAGTCTGGATGACTTGTGCCGCTATTCCGCCCATTTTTATGACCGGTGGGACCAAAGCCTCGCCCAATCGCTGGCGCGCCGATGGGAGATCCCGGGGGATCGACCGCTGGGCCGATTGTCCGGGGGCACCCGGCGTCTGGCCTCGGTTTTGACGGCGCTGGCCGTTCGACCGGAGGTCTTGATTCTGGATGAACCGGCGGCGGGTCTCGATCCGATTGCGCGGCGCGAGGTGTTGGGGTGTCTGGTGGACGCCCTGCTGGGGACCGATGGCTGTACGATTCTTTTATCAACGCATCTGCTGGGCGATCTGGAGCGACTGGCGAGTCATGTCGGCATGATGGAGCACGGCCGGGTGATGGCCGAGGGACCGGTGGAGGAATGGAAGCGCACCATGCGCCGGGTTCAGGTGGTCTTCCCGGGTGCGGTCGTGCCGGACGGGGTGGCGGTGCCGGGTGCCCTGCGGAGTCAATCGCTGGGCCCGGTCCTGACCGCGGTGGCGCGGCTGACGGACGACAGTCAACTCGATGGGCTTCGCGCCCTGCCGGAAGTACGCGTTAATGAATTTCCCCTGACGTTGGAGGAGCTTTTTGTGGAGCTTTTTCAACCGGTTCCCGGCCTGGGTGCTGATGAAGCCCCCGGGATGGAAGCCGGGGGGACTCCAGACCGGCCCGGTGGCCGTGCTGCCCGGGAGCCATCTCATCGTGTGGGCCTGGCTCCCGCGGTGGCCGTCGCACCCGCCTCGCGGGAGCGCGACGAGTAAGGCCCGGGCCGGTTCTGGAGTTTCACGCTTTTCCGGTTCCGCTGTTGTTCAGGTTGTTCAACCGCCCGGCTGCGGCCATTCTCGGCGCGCTTTATGTCGGAACGGATCTCTCCTCTTTTGCCCGGAGCCACCCTGGGAATCCTGGGCAGTGGCCAACTGGGCCGCATGCTGGCCCTCGCGGCCCGCGAACTGGGCTACCGCGTTCATGTGTATTCCCCGGATACCGATTCGCCCGCCGGTCAGGTGGCGGACCGTGAGTTTGTGGGACGTTACGAGGATCTGGACGCGGTGCGGGAGTTTGCCCGGACGGTCGATGTGGTGACGTTTGAATTTGAAAATGTGCCAAGCGTGACCAGTGCGGCCTGTGCGGAAATTGTTCCGGTGCGCCCGGACGGCCGGGTGCTGCACGTCACCCAGCATCGGTTGCGCGAGAAGGGTTTTCTCGCGGAACACGGCATTCCGGTGACGCCGTTTCGGGCGATTCGATCGCTGGCCGATCTTGAGGCGGCCGCGGCGGAGCTGGGGCTGCCGGCGGTGCTCAAGACGGCGAGCTTTGGGTACGACGGCAAGGGGCAGCAGAAGTTGCGTCGGTTGGACGAACTGCCGGCCGCGTATGCGCGTTTGGGCGGGGCGGAGGGGATTTTTGAGGCTTGGGTGGATTTCGCCAAGGAGATCAGCGTCGTGGCTGCCCGGACGGCGGAGAGTGAATTTCGGGCGTTTGCGCCGTTCGAAAATGCCCACGCCCACCATATTTTGGATGTCACGTTTACGCCCGCGGATATTACGAGCGCCTTGACGGACGAAGCGGTGCAACTTGCCCGGCGCATTCTGGAATCGCTGGAGGTGGTGGGCCTGCTCACCGTGGAATTGTTTGTCACCGGTGACGGCCGGTTGCTGGTGAATGAGCTGGCGCCCCGAACGCATAACTCGGGGCATATCACCCGGGACGCGTGTCTCACGAGCCAGTTTGAGCAGCAGTTGCGCGCGGTGTGTGGCTTGCCACTGGGGTCGGTGGAACTCCGGGCGCCGGGTGCCATGGCCAATCTGTTGGGCGACGAATGGTTGGCGGCGGGCGGGGTGCCGGACTGGGCGGCGGCGCTGGCGGATCCTCAAGTGAAATTGCATCTCTACGGCAAAGCCGAGCCTCGTGCCGGTCGCAAGATGGGCCATTTGAACACCACCGGGAGTTCGGTGGCGGACGCCGTGGAACGGATCCGGGCCGCGCGCCGACGCTTGACGGAAGGGCGATAAACTTCGCCGGTCCCGCAAGGCGTCTTTCCGCGGAGGCAGCCGCTGCGGGCGGTTCTGCCCACGGAAAAAGATTTCGTGCTTCCCGGGAACGCGGCGACGTGTTTCTCTGAGGATAGATTTCATGAACGACAATTCCTTGTCTCCGGTTTCGAGGGTGGCCGCAGGGGCCGCGGCGGGTCAGCGCCAAGGTCGATCACCGCGACGCCTGACGGTGAAGCTGGCCGCCGTGTCATGGAGTTTGGTCGGGGCCAGTTATCTCGCGGCGGCGGGTGACGGCTTGACGAAAACCGTGACCGCCACCGCGACCGTGAGCGAATCCGCTCCAGTATTGACGGGAACCAATGCACCGGCGGCCGGTTCATTGACCGGGGCTTCGGGCACCCCGGCCACTGCCCGCACCGTGTCGATCAGTACGTCGGCCAGTGCCTCCGTGGTGGTGGCCTCTTCGCCGCTGATGGATTCGCCCGCCGGAACGGCTTTATCGCAGTTGGCGGCCCGCCCCACCGGAGTGGGACTCGAAAGCCGCATGAACCGGGAAACCCTGCAGGACGCCATCGATCGCGGGTCCCGTCAGTTTACGGTGGAGCAGGCCGGCAGTGCCCTTCGGTACCTGCGGCGGAAGCCCACGTGGCGCGGGGTGTGGGATCTGCTGGACCCGCTGGCGCCGGTCGAGAAGGTGGAAACTCCGGCGGCCACGGCCTTCGAAACCCGGGGCTCGCTGGGGCCGGCTCCGCGTTCTTTCCTTGATCCGGTTCGCGATCCAGCGACGCACGAGCCCCAATTGCGGGTGTTTTGAAGGGAATTGGCGGAGGGTTTGACGCGGTGGGGGTCGGAAATGCCGTCGCGCAAAGGCTTGGGAAGGTCTGTACGGATCCGTTGACACCGCTTTTAGATGGCCGATAGCTTAGCGCTTCAGTTTTTACAACATAATAGCTCGCTATGCCGAATACGAAGTCTGCCGCCAAGCGCGTCCGTAGCAGTGCCCGCAAGGCCGCTCAAAATCAGTCCGTCAAGTCCCGGGTCCGCACCATGGAGCGGAAGTTCACCACGGCCGTGGCCGCGGGTAAGCCCGATGACGCCAAGAAGGCGATCAGCGCCGCCGCGTCCGCCTACGACAAAGCCGCCAAGAGCGGTGTCCTGAAGGCGAAGACGGCCCAACGCAAACGCTCGCGCCTGCAGTTGGCGTTGAACCGTCTGGCCGCGAAACCCGCCGCCAAGTAAGCGGGACTTCCACGGGATTCTTTCCCCACCCATTTCCGGCCACTTAATGGCCGCGCACGGCACCCGTCTCCGGGTGCCTTGTCGTTTTCCGGGGGCGGGTCCGAGTGGTCAGGTCGATAGGCCGGCGGCCACCTGGTCCAACGTCAGGCCGTGAATCGCGACTTGTTTGTGGGTGTTGGACTGACCCCGCACCAGCACCACCGCCCGGCGTGGGCACCGCAGCTTTTTGGCGAGGAACTCCACCAGGGTTTCGTTCGCCGCGGAATCCACGGGCGGCGCGGCGATCTTGATTTTCAGTTCTTCGCCGAACGGTCCGACGATTTCCGTCCGGCTCGCCCGGGGTTGTGCCTTGATGGCGATGACCACCGCTCCGTCGGCCATCCGGAGGAAGACCGGCGCTCCATCGGATGCCGGCGCGGGCGGGGACGGTTTCACGGGGTTACCAGGGCAGACTGCGATACAGGGTGGGCAGGAGTCCGTGTTCCAACCACGGCGGGGCCTTGGCGCCGGCCACGCCCTTCAGCCCCGCGGCGGTGGTGAGCCGCCAGGGCAGTCCGGTTCCGAGCAGTCCCACCGCGAGCCAAAGCACGGCCAACCACACCAAGGGTGCCAGGTGCAGCCGGCCCAGGCGCAGAAAGGCGAGTGGACGACACAGTCGCGTCCCCGTTTGTTGGACGAAATCCCACAACGGACTCGCGCCGAAAAAGACGTAGGAATTCAGGAAATACAAGATCAGCACTCCGGTGAGGAGCCAGCGCCAGACCAGGACCGCGCCCACGCCCACCACGGCCGCCTGCTGAAACAAATGCGCCGGCCCTTGGAGCTCGGGCACCAATCCCGTGCTCGCCGCCAGCCAGCCCAGGACGAGCCACACCAGCGTCAAGACCACCATGGGCAGCGCCAACAGGCAGACGGAGGGAAGCAGCGAGATCCACCCGAGACGTCGCCGGACTTCCCGCGTCAACGCATCCTTGTCGTGCGGCGGGCGGTGCAAGGCCGCCACCAGGCACGCGGACGCCCACAGGCCAAACATCATCCAGCCAAAGCCGAGGAGCGAGGACGCGAGCATCCGTAGGAAATGGTCGCTGCGAAACACCATGGATACGGCGCCCGGCGACCACGAGGGATGCCAGTCGAAGGACGGTCCAAATTGCCGGTACACGACGGCCCTTCCCAGCAGGAGGCCGATCAAGCCGATCAGGTAGCCGTGACGGCCGGCGCGGCCGCGGTGGGCGGGGCGCAAATTGGCCAACAACGTTCCGGCCGGGCCGCTGGCCTGTTCCGTGCCGATGCCTCTCCACGACAGCCACAACAAAAGGGCGGCGAGGTTCAGTAAAGAATCGAGGACAGCCATGACCGGATTGCTCTGGAGGAATAGGCAGAAAGCGCGGCTCGGACAAAGCCCGAGATGGAGGAAATGCGTGACGGGCGATCCGGGGACGTCCCGGCTTCGATCCCCGCCACGGGTGGAACGGCGCCGGGAGCAGACCGGTTTGGCGAGGTCGAGTTATTCGTTACGGTGCCGCCCATGTCTTTGACTCCCGTTCGGGTTGCGGTCCTCGGCGTCGGTTCCCTGGGCAAGGAGCACGCCCGCATCTACGCCGAGCTGGCCCGGGCCGGACTGGTGGATTTCGTCGGGGTCTACGATGTATCGGCGGAAAACGCCCGCACCCACGCCGTCAAACACGGCGTACGCGCGTTTGCCAGTGTCGCCGAAGCGGGCGCGGCGAGCGATGCCCTCAGCATTGTTACGCCCACGATCACCCACCACGCCCTGGCCCGGGAATTACTCCAGGCCGGGAAACATCTGCTGGTCGAGAAGCCGATGACGGATTCCGCCGTGCAGGCCGCCGAACTCGTGGAGTTGGCCGCCCAGAAACAATTGGTCCTGCAGGTCGGCCACGTGGAACGATTCAATCCGGTTTACCGCTACCTGGAGGAAGCCGCCCCGGAACCGCGCTTCATTGAATGCCATCGCCTTTCTCCGTACCCCGCCCGCAGCACGGACGTGGGGGTCGTGCTGGATCTCATGATTCACGACCTGGATATCGTGCTGGCGTTCGTCAAGTCACCGATCGTCAGCGTGGAAGGCGTGGGGATTTCCGTCCTCAGTGCCAGCGAGGACATCGCCAACGCCCGGCTTCGGTTCGCCAATGGCTGCGTCGCCAATCTTACCGCCAGCCGCATCAGTCCCGAGCGATTGCGCAAGATTCGGGTCTTCAGCGGTGCCCGGGATGGCACGGGCGCTTCCTATATCAGCTTGGATTACCGGGCGCAGGAAGGCTTCGTCTACCGCTTGGCGCGGGGGGATGAGTCCGAAAGTTCGCTCCTGAAGAAGCTGCTATCCTCCCGCGATTCGACGATTGTGAGCGAATTCGCCGGCAAGAAGATTGTGCGCGAACCGGTGCCGATCGCCAAGGATGAGCCCTTGAAGCTCGAACTGACCCACTTCATTGAGAGCGTCGGTGCCCGTCGCACGCCGCGGGTCAGTGGGGCGCAGGCCAAGGCGGCGCTGGATGTGGCCTTTGAGATTGGCCGACAGATCGAAGCCGCCCGCTGATCCCGCGGGTTTCCGGGGCGGGACTGCGGGTGATGAAATTGCACTCCCACCATTGCCGGACGCAGGGAACGTGCCCATGGTTGACCGGTGAAGCGCGATGTCGTGCCAGTGCAAATTCGAGGCCTGCTGCCTGCCAACAGCGGGGTCGCTTTGTTTCTCGGCAATGATGAGAAGGTGTTTGTCATCCAGGTGGAGCAGAGCATGGGCTCGGTGATTCACATGGCCATGCGGGGTGCCGCCAAGGATCGCCCGCTCACGCACGACATGATCGGGCACGTCTTTCAGGGATTCGGCATCACCATCGAACGCGTGGTCATTACCGAACTGCGCAATGCGACCTACTACGCGCGCCTGATCCTGAAGCAGGAAAATGAATTGGGCAGCAAGCTGGTGGAATTGGATGCCCGGCCCAGCGATTGCCTGGCCTTGGCGGCGGCGGCGAAGCGGCCCGTGTATGTGGCGGCCGCCCTTTTTGAGGATGTCGAGGACATGAGCGAAGTCCTGCAACGGCTCAACGAACAACGGGAACAATCCGGCGAAGACCCGGAGTAACCGGGCGGACTGCCGGTCGCGGAACGAACGCGCCGTCCCCCTGACGGACTCCCGAATGGGACCGGCACCGGAGTGTCACCGGGAATTGGCTGGACCCCGGTGCCGGATTGCCGTTGAATGCGAGCGTACGGACACGACGCTCATGAAATCTCCCTTGAAACCGCGGTGCTGGCGGGTGCCGGGCTTCACACTCATCGAGTTGCTGGTGGTGATCGCAATCATCGCGATTCTGGCCGGACTGCTGTTGCCCGCGCTCAGCAATGCCAAGGAAAAGGCCCAGCGCACGGCGTGCGTGAACAACAATCGGCAGCTGGGGCTCGCCCTCCAGATGTACGCGAACGACAATCGGGATTACATGCCGTGGCCGAATTGGGGCAACGAATACGGGCCGGGCTGGCTGTACAAACCGATCGCCGGCCGGGCGCCGGACCCCGCCAAGACCAATGAGATCGCCCTCGCCAATGCCGGCCTTTACTGGCAGTACATCGGGGTCCGGAAATCGTATTTCTGTCCCCTGGACCCCACCAATCACGTCTCGTGGAAGCCGCGCCTGCAGAAGCTGTCCAGCTACATCATGAACGGTGCGGTGTGCGGTTTCGCCAAACTTGGGGAAGGGAACACCTTCAAGGTCAGCCAGTTCAATCCATCGGCCTATGCGATGTGGGAGCCGGACTTCAAAAGGTACGGGGAGTACTGGGGCCCCAATGTGGGGCACGATGCCGCGCAGTATCCCAACGCGGACGAGGGCGTGGGGCGGCGACACAAGAAGGGGGCGGTGATCACGGGGTTCAGCGGACAGGTGCATTTCATCCGCTTCGAGGATTTTCAGCGGGAACAGAATCTGAACAAGCCCGGACTTCTGTGGTGCGTGCCCAACAGCCCCACCGGGCAATAACGAATAACGACCGGCTGCAACTATCCGCTCGCGTCGGGGCGGGCAGCCGCTAGAGTGCGCGCTTGATGGATGCGAAAAAACTCGCCCTCTTGTGCCGCAAGCTCGCCGACGATAAGAAGGCGGAGAACTTGCTCGTGCTCGATGTGCGGAAGCTGTCGTCGGTGACGGATTATTTTGTAATCGCCACCGGCACCTCGGAGCCACATCTCCGGGCGATTGAATCGGAAATCATTGATACCCTGGCGGTGGACCATGGTCTGCGGCCGACGAGCACCGAAGGCAATGCCCGCTCCAATTGGGTGGTGGCGGACTATTTCGACGTGATCGTCCACGTGATGAAGAAGGACGTGCGGGAGAAGTACGATCTGGAAGGGCTGTGGAGTGATGCGCCCCGGGTGAAGCCCCCGGCGACCCGTCGCAAGAAGTCGGCCACCGACACCGACACCGCCGAGGACGCCACCGCGGAATAATTCCGGCCCTGCCGGTCGGCTCGGGGCTTTCCTCCCGAGCCTGAAGTGAGTTCGTTTGGGCGAGTGCTCCGGCCCTGTTCAAGGCCTCCGGAGGCGCTAGTGTGCTTTCCTATGTCCATCCGCCGAGTGGTTGTCCTCGGAGCCGGCAGCGCCGGTCTCATGGCCGCGCTGACTTTGAAGCGCCGCTTGCCCCATCTGGAAGTCTCCATCGTTCGGAGCCCGGACTTGGGGATCATCGGCGTGGGCGAAGGCACGACGCTGGCTTTTCCCCGGCATTTCTTTGATTACTTGAAGCTCAAGCCGGGGCAGTTCTTCGCCCAAGCCGAGCCGACGTGGAAGTTGGGCATCCGCTTTTTGTGGGGCAGTCGGCGGGAGTTTTATTATACCTTCGCCTACGAGTTCCAGCAGCGGTTGCCGGAATTGGGGCGCAATAACGGTTTCTTCTTCGATGGCGACGCCCCGTGGGCGGGTCCCGTTTCGGCGTTCATCGCCCAAAATCGGGCGTTTCCCCGGCGGCCGGATGGGCAACCCCTGTTCCACAACAGTCACGCGTATCACATCGAAAACCGCAATCTGGCGGCGTGGCTGGAAAGTGTGTGCCGCACCCTGGGCATTGGCATCGTGGATGCGACCGTCACGGCGGAGCGCGGGCCCGAGGGAATTGCGGCCCTGGTGACACCGGCGGGCGAGCGGATCACGGCGGATCTCTTCGTGGATGCTTCGGGGTTTCGTAGCGAATTGCTGGGGCGCAGTCTGGCCGAACCTTTTATCAGCTACTCGGACACCTTATTTTGTGACCGGGCGGTGATCGGTGGCTGGCCCCGGACGACCGAGCCCATCAAGCCTTACACTACTGTGGAGACGATGGATTCGGGTTGGTGCTGGCAGATCGAACACGAGAACTTCATTAACCGCGGTTACGTCTACTCCTCGAATTTCATCAGTGACGAGGACGCACTGGCGGAATTTCTGCGGAAGAATCCGCAAGTGGCGACCACCCCGCGGGTGGTGAAGTTTCGCAGCGGCCGGTACGCGCGGAACTGGGTGGGCAACGTCGTGGGTGTGGGGAATGCCGTGGGGTTTGTTGAGCCCCTGGAAGCCACCGCCCTGCAGGTAATCTGTGTCGAAGCCAGCACGTTGGCCGATTCCCTGGTGGATTGTCTGGGAGCGCCCACGCCCACGTTGATCGAGTTGTACAATCGCTACAACGCGCAGGCGTGGGACGACATCCGGGATTTCCTCGCGGTGCACTACAAGTTCAATCGTCGGGTCGACACCCCGTTCTGGCGGGCGTGCAATAACGATACGCCGCTCCACGGGGCCCAATTCCTGGTGGACTTTTATCGGGAGAACGGCCCCAGCGTGGTGGCGGGAGCGCAATTGCTGCATCCCTCGAACTCCTTCGGCATGGATGGTTATCTCGCGATGCTCGTCGGGCAGGACGTGCCCCACGCGAAGCCGTATTCACCGTCGTCGGCGGAGCTGAGGGTCTGGCGGGATCGCCAGGCCAAGTGGTCGGCGGAGGCTCAGCGGGGCTTGGACGTGAAGCAATGTCTGGCGGCGGTGCGCGGTGGGGCGCTGCCGTGGGGCAAACCGTAGCCATGTTGCGTCGGAATCCCGAAGGTGGAAGTGGGCGCGGCGCACGGGCCGCGCTGATCTGGTTGTTCGCGTGCCTGTGGACCGGGTGCGATCGATCACCCGCTCAATCCGTAACGACCGCACCCAAAACCACCGGCGCCCCGCCGGCGGCGCTGGGGGTAGCCGCGGGGCCGGCCTGGCTGGAAGATGCCACCGCGGCGGTTCACTTGGATTTCGTGCACGTGGCGGGAACGAATTGGTTCATGGCCGACCAGGTCGGCTCGGGCGTCGTGGTGCAGGATTTCGACAACGACGGGCGGGCGGATTTGTACTTGGTGCAAAATGGCGGTGCGGACTCGGGCGTGCCGAATGCGTTGTATCAGCAACAACCGGACGGCCGTTTTCAGGCCCTTGCAGCCGGGTCGTCCGGCGCGGGTTTGGTGGGGCGGGGCATGGGGGCGGTGGCGGGGGATCTCAATAACGATGGCCTGGCGGACCTCGTGGTGACCGAGTACGGCGCGGTCCGGTTGTTGTGGAACCACGGTGAAATGAAATTCCAGGAAGTGGGTCGCGCCGCCGGTCTGGACAATCCGCGCTGGGCTGCTCCAGCAAGTTTCATCGATTTCGACCGCGACGGATGGCTGGACTTGGTGGTGGGGAATTATCTCGACTACGACCCGACCCAGGTTTGCCACGACGTGCAGGGCCGGCGTGATTTTTGTTCGCCGGAGGCCTTTCCGGCCACGACCACGCGGCTGTGGCGGAATGTGACCGGGACGCCGGGAGCCCAGCCCCGGTTTGTCGAGGTCACGGAACGGGCGGGATTGACGCGCCTGCCCGGTGCGGCTCTGGGCCTGGTGTGCGCGGATTTTAATGGGGATGGCTGGCCGGATATTTTCTGCGCGGACGACGGGCGGGTGAACCGGTTATTTGTCAATCAACACGACGGCACGTTTCGCGAGGAGGCGGCGATGCGCGGGCTGGCCTTCAATGCCATGGGGCGCACCGCGGCCAACATGGGCGTGGCGTGGGCGGATTTTGATGGTGACGGGCGGGGCGATCTGTTTGTTACTCACCTGACGGATGAGTTTCACTCGTTGTACTGCCAGGATCAGGCCGGGCTGTTTACGGACACCGTGGCGCGTGCCGGATTGCAGCAGCAGGCCTGGCGGGGGACGGGATTTGGCACCGTGGCGGCGGATTTTGATAATGACGGAAACGTCGATCTCGCCGTGGCCAACGGGCTGGTTTCGCGGGCCACTCCTCCGCAATCGCCGGTGCGGCTTGGGGTTTCGCCATGGTGGGCGACGTATGCGCAACGACCCCAGGTCTTCGCCAACACCGGCCAAGGGCACTTTAAGGATCAATCGCCCGCCAATCCCGCGTTTTCCGGTACTGCTTCCGTGGGACGGAGCCTGGCGGTGGCGGATCTGGATCGGGATGGGGGACTGGATCTGGTCCTGGGGAACGTGGCCGGCCCTGCGGTCGTGTTGCGCAACGTGGCTCCAAAACGGGGGAACTGGTTGCAGTTGCGACTTGTCGATCCGGCCCACGGCGGGCGCGATGCCATCGGTGCGGAGGTAACGCTGCGGGCGGGTGGACGACGCCAATGGGCCGTACTGCAACCCGCGATGAGCTATCTGTCGAGTCATGAACCCATGCTGCATTTCGGCCTGGGCGCGATCCCGGTGGTGGACTCGATCGAAGTGCGCTGGCCGGAAGGCGTGGTGGAGAAATTTCCGGGCGGCGCGGCCGGCCAACGCCGGGTATTGGCCCGCGGCTCGGGCCAACTTTGAACCTGGCTCCCCCGATGATCTTGAGCGTTCAGAAACACGACTCCCAAACCGCCCAACCGATGGGGTGGCGTGGGGTTCTTCTGGCGGGTTGCCTGGGACTGGTGCCGCTCACGGGCTGTTCGCCCAAAGCGCCGGAGTCGGCGGCTCCACCAGCATCGTTGGCGCCCGCCGCACCCGTGGCACCGCCGGAGGTGGTAACGGCGGGTTTGGATCCCGCACTGCAGTCCACGCTGGCCCGGGCGCGGGCCCAGTTGCTGACGAATCAGCTTTCCGCGATGGCCTGGGGACGCTACGGGCAGGCTCTGGACGCGGCTGATTTCGGCGCCCCGGCGGAATTCTGTTACACGGAGGCGCGTGCTCGGGATCCGCTTTCTCCCCGCTGGCCGCATCTGCTGGGATTGCGCCAATTACGCGAACAACCGGACGCCGCCCTGGAGAACCTGGACCGGGCGATTCGCTTGAGCGGCGTGACCAATGACGCCTCCCGCTTGCGGCGGGCGCAGGCATTGATCGAGCGGGGACGCTGGACGGACGCCACCAATCAATTGCACGCGCTGCTGTCGGTCGTGCCCGGGCATCCGGCGGCCCGCCTCGAATTGGCGCGGGCATCGCTGGCGCTCGGGGCGGTGGAAGCGGTGCCGGCGCTGTTGGCGCCCTGCCTGTCCAATCCGTACACAGCCCGTCCGGCGCACGTCCTGTTCGGACAGGCGCGCTTGCGGCAGGGACAAGCTGACGCCGCGCAGCGCCATTCCCAGATCGCGGCGGCGATGCCCAAGCCTTTTGACTGGCCGGATCCCTTTCTGCGGGAAGTACAGGATTTGCGACTCGATGTTAGCAAACTGGCGGAACAGGCGAACGCCCTGCTGCGGGAGCGACGTTTGCCCGAAGCCGAGACGGTGGTGTCGAACCTGTTGATCCGCGTGCCGGATGACGCAGAAGGTTTGCTGCTACAGGGGCGGATCCGACTGCAACAACGTCGCTGTGCGGAGGCGGAAGCCCTCTTTCAGCGGCATTTGGTCGCGCGTCCGAATTCACCCAACGGTTGGGCCCAGCTGGGCATGGCGTGTTATTGTCAATCGCACTGGGCCGCGGCGACGGACGCGTTCAAAAAAGCCACCGTGCTGAAACCCGACTTCGCCCAGGCCCATTTCAATCTGGGACTCTCTCACTCCCGCCAGGGGGACGGACCGGGGGCCATCGCCAGCCTGAAGGAAGCGCTGCGCTGCGATCCCAGCGATGCCACGGCGCACGTGGCCCTGGCGGAGGAGTATCTGCGCGCCGGGGACCTGGGGACGGCGGCCCAGCACGTCGAGGCGGCCAGTGCCTTGTCTCCCCAATTGCCCAAAATCAAGGCCCTGCGGGAACGACTGAGAGTGGCGGCGCCAGCGACGCCGTAGCGCCGGCTCGGGGGGCGACGGCCGAACCGATTGGCGCGGGGATTGCGTGCCGGTTTCAGGACACGATAAAGGCCGGGGAGCCTGAAGGCTCGCCCGGCCGGGAAAGTCTCAGCGCCGCCGGGGTGGCCGGCGGCGTGAGAATTGTGCGTACTTACGGCAGGATCTGGCCGCGGATTTCGCCGCCACCGAACTGCGTCGTGTGGATGTTGAAGTACCAGCCGCCGGAGACGATGGCGGTCTTTTGATCGGCCGTCAGTGTGGCCGTGCCCGAGATGATCCCCGAGAAGCTGCCGACCAACGGCGTGAAGCCGATGGACACCGGGCCGGCGACGCCGACCGCGCCGTTGTGGATGTGCGACGCGGTCAGACCGGTAGTCAGGCCTTCGTAGCTCACGTAGTAGGTGAGGTTCTGGCCTTCAATGATCGCGAGGCCCAACCCCGTGGCGGTCGAGGCCGGCTTGTTGGGTTCCTGCGCGGCATCCAAATGCGCCTTGAACAGTTGGACGGTCTTGGTCGCACCGTCGAGCACGCGGATGAAGCCCGCACCGCCGACGAGCGGCAGCGTCACGCTGCGATCCGAGGTGGTGACCGTGTCGATCCAGGTGCCGAGAACCGGCGAGGTCTGGACGAGGAACGGACCCGCGCCGCCGGTCCAGGTGACGGTAATGTCCGGGGACTGGCGTCCTTGCCGCGTGGCGGTCACTTCGATGGGCTTGGTGACGACCGGCAGGGAATCGGGACCGGCAGCAAAGCTGGCCGTGACCTGAGCCGGGGTGAGCGCGCCCTGATAGATGCGGAACTCATTGTACTTGCCCTTGAAGCTGGGATCCGCCGGGAACTGGGACTTGCCCAGCCAGTTATTGACGTCGCCCGTCAGCTCGGAGAGGCGCTTGGTCGTCGAACCCACCACGACTTCGGTGCCGTTGGTGAAGACGCGCACCGTGCTGCCGGTGAAGCTGTAGGTGATCGCCAGATGCATTTGCTCGCCGATCGGCGTGGAACCCGGCGTGCTGACGACGGTGGAGTCGCCGCCGTTCGGGAAGTTGGCGATGAAACGGGGCATGCCGTCGCCGGTCTTCGGGGTGAAGAAGAGGTAGTCCTGACCATTGCCGGTGCCGTCTTCCCCGTCCACCTGGCTGCCGAAATCAAACATACGGGACCAGGCGGGACCGCCGTCGTAGGTGAACCAGGCTTCGATCGTACCATTGTCGCCCAAGGACGAAATGATGCCGTTCGGGAGGTTCACGTAGCCGTCCGTGCCATCGAGGGCGAGTTGGCCGCCACCGAGGGTACCCGTGCCGTTCAACGTGCCGTTCGCGGTGCCCACGGAGTCTTTTACGGACGTGCCGGAGGTCTCGGAGAAGCTGTACCGGTGCTTCAGGGTCACCGTGTCCGAAACGACGATCAACGTCGCGGGAGCACTGGCCACGGTCACCGCCGTGGCGCCGGAGCCGTTGGAGACTTTCGCCGTGAACTTCGCATTGTTGTCCGCGGCGGAAACGGCCGGAATCGTATAGCTGCTGCCGGTCGCGCCGGGAATGGCGACGTCATTCCGATACCATTGGATCGTGATGGGAGTGGATCCCAGGCTCGCCACGCTGAACGTGGCGGACAGGGTTTCCGGGATCGTCTGGTTCGACGGTTGCTGGGTGATGGTGGCCGCGACGTCGTGATCGTTGATCAGATCCGGACCGGCCAGGGCGTTGCCCAAGGCCTGTTGCGGGGTCAATGCCGTATTGTAAATACGGAACTCATCGTACTCACCCTGGGTGTTTTGGTCGCCGTTCCAGTTGGAGCGGCCCAGCCAGACATTGACGTCGTGCAGATCGCTCATCGGATCGTCCGTCGTCAGGCTGGCGATTTCGAGACCGTTCTCATATAGAACGATGCGGCCGGTGCTTTCCTTCCAGGTGACCAGGACCTGGAAGTCCTTGCCGAAGGTCTTGGTCGATGAATCCGACGTCACAATACCGCCGTTCGCTGGATCCTCATTACGGATTTCCAAGCGGCGGCTGCCCGTGTCGTCGCCGATTTGGGCGGAGAGTTCGAGGTAATCGAGGCCTGTGCCGCCACCACCGGGGCCGGTCACTTCGTTGTCCGTCTCCGACGTGGAAGAACCGATATCGAACACGCGCGACCAGGTGCGGGCGCCGGTTACCTTCATCCAGGTTTCGATGGAGACCTCACCCGAACCCCCATTATTGGTGCTGTTCGAGGAGATGATGCCGTTCGGCAGATCGCCGAAAGCGGCGGTGCCCGAAGGCCCGCCGGCCAGGACGAGGCGGCTGCCTGAGAAGGCGGCGCCGTCACCCTGCACCTTGCCGTGAGCGGTCCCCACGGAATCCTTGAACTCCGCATCCGTGGCATTGGCCGCCGCGGTTTCGCTGAACGAATACCGGTGGATGGGGCCTTTGGTCAGCCGGGCCGCAACGATGGGCGGCGGCGGAGCGGGATCGACGAAGTCGCCCTTTTCCAGATTGTAGTTCGCGAGAACCTGCTCCGGAGAGAGGACTCCGTCATGGATGCGGACCCGGGCGATGGCCCCGGTGTAGCGCAGGCCGCCCGTGGGGGTGACTCCGTCCGCTTCCAGCTGATTGGCAATATTGATGGCAGTGTCCGGATGGGTGTTCAGCACGTCCGGGCCGAGGATTTCCGCGTTGGTGAGTTTGCCATCCGCGTAGACCCGGCTGGTGGTTTCATCGTAGGTATAGACCAGGTGATGCCACTTGTTCGGGGCGGGATTGCCGCCGTCGTTGTTCCACCCGAGGTCGGGCGCGCCCCAGTGCCCCATGGCACCCCAGCGGAAGTCCGAGCCGTAACCGAAGGAGACGTTGGAGCCGTCTGGTCCACCGCGGTGGCCCCAGGAGACGAGGGTTTCTTCGCCCGCAACATTGGGATTCAGCGTCCACACCTCGATGGAATGCGTGGGGTTGGGTCCCGTGATGCTGGCCGGGGCGGTGATCAGGGAACCCCCGACGGCGTCCTCGAGCTGGAGGAAGTCCGTGCCGTCGAAATTCAACGCCTTGGTGCCGCCCACCAGTTGAACCGCCGGCCGGTCGGCCTCGGTTCCGGTGGCACCGAACACGCCGCCCAAGGTTCCTTTATTGGGAACGCTGGTCACTGAGCCCAAGGCCAAGCCGGTGGCGTCGACACTTACCAGGAGATCTCCCGCCTTTTGAACCTGTGCCTGGGCGCCGAAGGTGAGTGCGCCAGCGGCTAGCAGTGCGCAGGTCCAGCCTGGCAGGCCACGACGGGGAGCGGTCGGGGCCGTTCTTTGGTTGTTCTTCATGTTGGAACTATAGCAATACGTTGTGCACCGAATGGCGCCGGATGAAGTCAACGAAGGCCTCCCGGTTCCACAAAACGGATGTGGAGCCGCCGACAGTGCAGGGAACGTGAAGAGATTATCGAAAACCCCTGCGCCGGCTATGTGGTATTTCAACTATTGAATGCGAAATTTCACCAAGGCGGCTTAGGGCGTCACCCCCATTGACTTCCGGATTTAAGGTCGTGAGGGGGGATGGCCTTGGTGATATTTCACAACCCAAAGGAGCAAGTGTGCATGGTTTCTTCCGCGGACTCGCGTCATGGTGGCGGTGTTCCACCACGAATTCTGAAAGTGTCTATGAAGAAGCTGTCCGCTAGCCGCAGCGTCCGCTGGGGCGCGTTTACCTTGATTGAACTGCTGGTAGTCATCGCCATCATCGCGATTCTGGCGGGCATGCTCCTGCCGGCTCTGGCCAAGGCCAAGAGCAAGGCGGTCGCCATCAAGTGCAATAGCAACCTGCGCAATCTGGGATTGGCCATCCGCATGTATGCGGATGACAACCGGGAGCGATTTCCCGATTGCAGTGGCGCGAATTGGCCCTGGGATCTGCCGGCTTCCGCCGCGAACGCCTTCGTGAAGAATGGTGGCACCCGCTCGATCCTCTACTGCCCGGCGTTCGCGAAACAGAATAACGACGAACTTTGGGCCTTCACCACCGGGGTTAGGGGTGAGGTGGTCACCAACGAGGCCAGTACCGGCTATCGCGTCATCGGGTATGCCGTGGCCTTCAAAGGTGCGGGCCGCATCACCCTGACCAATATTACCGAATCTCTGAATCCCCGGCCGATCGTCACCTCCGCCGGGGAATATGAGCCGGGGCCCGCTGCCCGGGTGATCACGGCGGATGGTACGATTTCCACCGGTGATAATGAAACCGACCGGAACCGGAACACCTACAAGGGCATTGATGGCGGTTGGAAGGGGCATCAAGCGCCCCACCTGGACGGAAAGTTGCCCTCCGGAGGCAATCTCCTCTATCTCGATGGCCACTCTCAGTGGACGAAGTTCCAGCAGATGCGCGTCCGCACCAGTGGCGGTCCGTCGTTCTGGTGGTGAAACAGCCAGGCAGGTGGGCCGGAGCAAACTCCCGAGCCCGACGCCGGGGCGCCTCCGGGGAATCTGGATGATCTTCCCCCATTTTTGGGTGAGCGATCCGAATGTCCCTCCGTGCCCGGAGAACACTTTTTGAATCGATGGAATCCATGCCGTATTGAATGCAGAGCTGAATGACTATGAGTAAGAACAAAAAAATCAATGTCGCGGTGGTGGGCCTGGGCTTCGGTGCGGAATTCATTCCGCTCTGGCAGAAGCATCCGCACACCGACTGCTACGCCATCTGCCAGCGCAGTGAAGAAAAACTCAAGGCGGTGGGGGACTACTTCGGCGTGGAAAAGCGGTACACCGACTTCGCGGCCCTGCTCAAGGATCCGCAGGTCGAAGTGGTGCACATCAATTCGCCCATTCCCGACCACGGTTGGATGTCGATCGCCGCGCTGAAGGCGGGCAAGCACGTGGCGTGCACGGTGCCGATGGCGACCAACGTGGAGGATTGCAAAAAGATCGTGGAATTGGTCCGGAAGACCGGCCTGAAATACATGATGATGGAGACCGTCGTGTATGCGCGGGAATACCTGTTCATGAAGCAGATGCTGGACGCGGGCAAGTTGGGTAAGCTCCAGTTCGTCCAGGCGTCGCATCAGCAGGACATGGACGGCTGGCCCAATTACTGGCCGGGTCTCCCGCCGATGTGGTACGCGACGCACTGTGTGGGACCGGTGGCGGGCATGATCGGGCAATCGGCGGAATACGTTTCCTGCTTCGGCTCCGGCACCATCCGCCCCGAACTGGTGAAGCAGTACAAATCCCCGTTCGCCGTCGAGACCGCGCACATCAAGTTTGCCAACACGGACGTCAACGCCCGCATCATTCGCTCGCTGTTTGATACGGCCCGCCAGTACCGCGAGAGCATCGACGTCTACGGCAGCAAGGCGTCCGTGGAATGGCCGTTGATCGAGCACGAGCCGCTGGTATTGCACACGGCCAAGCGGCCCGAGCCGAAGATTCCGCAGCCGTTGAAGTGCCCGGATTTCGCCAAGCGCCTGCCCAAGGGGATTGCGAAGTACACGACCCAGGGCGTCTACGATTCCTCCAAGAAGACCCATCTGTCCTTCACCCAGGGCAGCGGCCACGGCGGGAGTCATCCGCATCTGGCGAACGAATTCGCCATGGCGCTGGTGGAAGGTCGCGACCCGTTTCCGAATGCGAAGCAGTCGGCGAACTGGACGTGCGTGGGCCTGTGCTCGCACGAATCGGCGCTCAAGGGCGGCGCCATCGTCAAACTGCCGGCTTTTACCATTTAAGACCGCGAGCCGCTCCACCGGTTATCTGACGCTGATTCCTCTGACATGATCCGTTCCTTTGCCCGTTCCCTGGCTGTGTTGGTGGCGGCCACGGCTTCCGTCGCCGCTGCCACCACCGGTCCGCTACGCATTCTCTACCTCGGTCGGGAAGGCACGCCGGCGGCCCAGCACTGTCACGTCCTCATGCGCGACCTGGGACGCGATGCCATCTGGTTTGATTACATGGCCGACCCGGCCGTGGTCACGCCGGCGTGGGTGCAACGTTTCGACGTCGTCCTGTTGGACGCGGCAGGGACGGATTTTCCGGCGCTGAGTGGGCTGGGAGCGGATCGGTTGGTGCGGGGTGATTTCTCCGGTGCGGAATCCGACTGGGCGGCTGCCTGCCGGGGGCGGCTGACGGCGGCGGTCGGTACCGCGCGGCGTCAGGCGTGGGAATCCTTTCTCGCGCAACGGGAACCCGAGAAACGGGAGGCCAATCCCAATGTGGCCAATTACGAGCGGCGTCCGGAGGCCATCACCTTCGTTCAACCGCTTTCCGTCCAGGGCAGTCGCGAGCGCACCCAGGTGCCGATCGATATGCGTCTGGAACTTTTTGCCGCCGAACCGGACATTGCCAAGCCCATCGCCATGGCGTGGGACGAACGCGGTCGTTGCTGGATTGCCGAGACGCGGGATTATCCCCACGGCGTCCAACGTTCCGGCGAGGGTTTAGACTCCATCAAGATCTGTGAAGACACCGATGGCGATGGCAAGGCGGACAAATTCACGGTCTTCGCCGATAAACTGAACCTGCCCACCAGCATCGTCTTTGTGAACGGTGGGATCATAGTGGCGCAGTCCCCGCGTTTTCTGTTTCTGGCCGACACCGATGGCGACGGTAAGGCGGATGTCCGGAAGGAGATCATGACGGGCTGGGGCATTGGCGACACGCATGCCCAGGCGAATAATCTGCATACGGGCTACGACAATTGGCTGTACGGCTGCGTGGGCTATTCCGGTTTCAACGGCGAAGTCGGCGGTGAGCGCAAGCAATTCGGGCAGGGGACCTACCGGTTCCGGGCCGATGGTTCCGCGCTCGAATTCCTGCATCAGTTCTCCAACAATTCCTGGGGCCAAAGCGCGAATGACGCCGGGGATGATTTCGGTGGCACGGCCAACGGGGCACCGATCTTTTACGGCGGTATTCCGGCGACGGCGGCCCCGAAGGGCATGCGCATCATGTCCGCCAAGAAGATCAACGTGGAGGACAAGTGCCACACCATCACTCCCAATTTCCGGCAGGTGGACGTGTTCGGTGGCTATACCGCCGCGGCGGGCAGTGCCTTCATCTATTCCGCGAATCTTCCCGCCCGCTTGCAGGGGCGCGCGATGGTCTGCGAGCCGACCATGAAGGTCATCACGTTGATGGATGTGCAGCCGTTGGGCGCCGGTTATGTGGCGAAAGATGGCTTCAATCTGGTGGCCAGCAGTGACGAGTGGATGTCGCCGGTGTTCGCTGAAGTGGGACCCGACGGTGCGGTGTGGTTTGTGGATTGGCAGAATTTCATTATCCAGCACAACCCCACTCCCAGCGTGCAGCGGGGTGGCTACGACGCCAAGACCGGTGTCGGCGGTGCCCACGAAAATCCGCTGCGCGATCATGCGCGCGGCCGGATCTATCGGGTGGTGTGGGACCAGGCCACCAAGCCGGCAGTGGCTTCGCTGAAGGGCGCGTCCACGGAGGCGTTGGTGCAGGCGCTGGGCACAGACTCGCAATTCTGGCGCCTGACGGCCCAGCGGTTGCTGGTCGAGGGACACCGGACCGAGGCGGCGGCGGCGCTCAAGGCGCTGGTGACCGCGAAGGAAACCGGCGTGGCGGCCGTTCATGCCTTGTGGACGTTGAGTGGCTTGGGCCAATTGGATGAGGCCACGCATCTCACGGCCTTGCGGGCGAAGAACCCGAAATTGCGCCGCAATGCCACGCGTGCCCTGGGTCGGGATGATCACGCCAAATCCCTATTTTTCGGAGCCGGGGTCATTAGTGATCCCGATCTGGTGACGCGTCTCGCGGGCATGGTGAAGTTGGCTGACTTTGCCACCACCCCGGAAATCCGGGCCATGGTCGTGAGCCTGGCCCGCAAGCCGGAGCACCGGGCGGACGAGTGGCTGAACGAGGCGACCCGTCTGCTGCTGAAGAAACATCAGGCCGAGGCGTTCGCGGAAGGTCCCAATCTGCTGCCCAATGCGGATCTGGAAGTGGCCGGCGGCAACGGCTTGCCGCAGGGTTGGACGCGGCGCGACTACGGCAATCGCCCCGCCAACACGGCTTCGGAGTGGTCGATGGTTTCCGGACCGGGCGAAGTGCACGGCGGCAAATTTGCCGTGCGGTGCGTCAGTCGCGGCGACGCGGATACGAGTCTGTACGCCGACGTCGACCTGAAGCCCAACACCATGTACCGACTCTCCGCTTGGGTGAAGGCCCGCGGCGGTCTGCGCGGGAAGCTCAGTCTCAATGATCACATCGGCCGCACCGAGACCGAGACGGTCACGCGCGATGGTGAGTGGACCCTGGTTTCGGTGGATTTCAACAACACCCAGCGGCCCCGTGCGTCCATTAACATTCTGCACGTGGCGCGCGGCGAAGGCTATTTTGACGACATCAAACTCTGCGAGCTGCGCCCAATCGAGGCGGCCACCGGGGTCTCCGTAGTGGGCGATCTAAAGCGGGGCGAGCATATCGTTTTCAAGCACGTCGCGGCCTGTGTGCTGTGCCATCAGATCAAGGGGCAGGGCAGCACGGTGGGGCCGGCGCTGGATGGCATCGCCACGCGCGGGACGCCCGAGTACATCCGGGAAAGTCTGCTGGAACCCAGCAAGGTGCTGGCGAAGGGGTTTGAAGCGCTGGAGATGTCGCCAATGCCTCCCATGGGCGATCTCTTCAACGAACAGGAGTTGGCCGATATCCAGGTCTATCTCCAGACACTCAAATAAGCGGTCAGCCGGGGCAGCGGGCTGACGGGCTTACGGACGATTGAGGTTCCGGTAGCGGCCCGGAGGCGTGCCCACGTGCTTTTTGAACACCACACTCAGGTACTCCGTGTTCGAGAACCCCGCCTGTTCCGCCACCTCGGTCAGGGGGAGATCGGTCTCCGTCAGGAGCGATCGCGCCCGATCCAGCTGCACCCGGAGGATTTCCTCGTGGGGGGTGCGGCCGATGAATTTCTGGAAGCGCGATTCCAACACGCGTCGTGACTGGGGCACGGCCTGCAGCAGGTCCTTCACCCGAATCCCTTCGCAGGCGTGGTCGCGGATGTAGCGGACCGCGCGGGAAACGTTGACGTCATCAATGGCCACGATGTCGGTCGACTGGCGCGTGGCGATGCCAAGGGGTTCGATGAAATACCCCCGGGTATCGACCGCCGCGCCGCGCATCATTCGATCCAGCAATTCCGCGGCCTCGTAGCCGGTGCGGTGGGTGTTGGGGATGATGCTGGTTAACGGAGGCGTGCAGAGGCTGCAGAGCAATTCGTCGTTATCGACGCCGATCACGGCGACCTTTTCCGGTACGGCGATGCCGCGTCGTCGGCAGGCATCGAGCACCTGGCGTCCGCGAAAATCATAGCAGGCGAGGACGCCCACAGGTTGGGGGAGTTGCGAGAGCCAGTTGCCAATTTCCTCGACTTCGTATTCCTCGTCCCCTCCGGATTGGGGGCGGGGTTTGAACTGGGCGCACGAGTGGCCAGCCTCGGCCAATTGTTTCCGAAAGCGCTCGCCGCGCCAATTTGACCAGTTGAAGCGGCTATCGCCGCAATAGGCGAAATTGCGAAATCCGCGCTCGGACAAGTGCTGGATGGCCAGGCGGGCGATGGCGTCGTCGTCCGTTTCCAGCCAGGGCAGGTTGGGGACCAATTGCGCGGCACTGACGTCCACGACCGGAGCGCGGAGACGCCGGATGGCGCGGGCGATGGCGGGGTTTTCAATCCGGGCAATCACGCCTTCGCCATCCCAGTCGGGCAGCCAGGCAGGCGGGACATCGCCGCGTCCGTGCTCGGCGAGATGAATGGACCACGGGCCGTGTTCGCGCAGGTAGGACACGACGCCGTGAAGGAGGCCCCGGGCATAGGCGTTCGAGGTCTCGATGAGCAGGGCGACCCTGGGCAATTGCATGGCGGACGCGAAAAATGGTTCCGCCGAGTTGGCGCGAGCCAGTTCAGCGGGATTCCTACTAAGAAAGCCGAAAATGAGGATGGGCGCCAGTCCGGAGGTGTCGCTTCTGACTCGCCGACCGGCTGTGGCCCGTTACTGTGGGCGTCAATGATGCCGACGTATCCGCAACGCCAGTCCGAGGATCCCTGGCGAGTTTTTCGCATTATGGCGGAGTTCGTGGATTCCTTCGACACCCTGAGCCGTCTGGGGCCGGCGGTCACGGTGTTCGGTTCGGCGCGGACGAAGTCGGAGGATCCCTACTACAAGGCCGCCCAGGCGATCGCGCGAAGCCTGGGGGAGAATGATATTTCGGTGATCACCGGTGGCGGTCCGGGCATCATGGAGGCGGCGAATCGGGGCGGCGCGGAGGCCCGTCCCAAGAGCGGGGTGAAGCCGCCCAGTGTTGGGCTGAACATCGAATTGCCGTTTGAACAAAAGGGCAATCGCTTCGCCAACCTGCAGGTCAACTTCCACTACTTTTTCAGTCGCAAAGTCTGCCTGGTGAAATACAGCATGGGCTTTGTTTATATGCCCGGTGGCTTCGGTACTCTGGATGAACTGTTTGAAGTGGTGACGCTGGTGCAAACCCAGCGCATCCCGGCGTTTCCGTTGATCCTCTACGGGAGTCAGTATTGGGAGGGCCTGATTGCCTGGATCAAGGCCACCATGGAGCCCGCCAAAATGATTTCGCCGGGCGATACGGATCTTTTTACGATCGTCGATACCCCGGAAGCGGCGGTGGAAAAGATTCTGCATTACCGCCGCACGGTGGGCGCCCCCGAGAGCGTCCCCGCGGCTTACCGCTGATCCGCCGATGGTCCCGGGTCAATTAACCACCCTGCCCGGTGGGGTTCGCGTCGCGACGGCCGAAATGCCGGAGATGGCGAGCGTTTCCTTGGGCATCTGGGTGGGCGTGGGCGGACGGCACGAGCCGGAACGGTTCAACGGGGTCTCGCATTTTCTGGAGCATCTGTTGTTCAAGGGGACGAAGCGTCGGACCTCGGCGCAAATCTCCCAGGCCATCGAGGGCATCGGCGGCTACCTCAACGCCTTCACTGACGAGGAACACACCTGTTTCTATGCCCGCGCCCAGGCGGCGCGGTGGCCCGATCTGTTGGAGGTCCTGCTGGACATGTTTCTCGATTCCGTCCTGGCGCCGGCCGAGATCATCCGGGAACGCGGGGTGATTCGCGAGGAGATCTCCATGTACCGGGACCAACCCGGAGAGCACGTGCATGATTTATTGAACGCCGCCCAGTTCGGGGATCATCCGCTCGGCCGTCCGGTGATTGGTACGACGAAAACCATCGATCGTATGCGGCGGGCGGAGTTGCTGGGCTATTTGGGCTCGCATTATGTCGCCGGGGCGACGGTGATTGCGGCGGCGGGGCGGATCCGGCATCGCGATCTGGTTCGGGCGGTGCGCCGGCATACGGAACGATTCCGGCCGGGGACCCAGCCGCCGTTTTTGGCCGCACCGGACGCGGGGACACGACCGCGGGTCCGGCTGCATCGGAAAGCGACGGAACAAACGCACGTCAATCTGGCCCTGCGCACGGCGCCCCGGCGGGATTCGAGTCGTTACGCCCTGCGTCTGCTCAACGTGGTGCTGGGGGAGAACATGAGTTCCCGGTTGTTCCAGGTAATTCGCGAACAGCACGGCCTCGCGTACAACATCCAAAGCGGCACGTCCTTTTGGGCGGATGCCGGGGATCTGGTGATTTCCGCTGGTGTGGAGCACCGGGAATTGATTCCCGTGGTGAAGCTGGTCCGCCGCGAATTGCGCCGGCTGGTGGAACGACCGGTGGGGAAGGCGGAGTTTGAGCGGGCGCGCGACTATGTCCTGGGGCAGTTGGAGTTGTCGCTGGAGGGCACGGAAAACCAGATGATGACCTTGGGCGAGCAGGTACTGGGCTTTGGCGAACCGATTCCCACCGCCCGCATCCGGCGCGGACTCCGATCGGTCACGCCGCAGCAGATCCAAGCCTGCGCCCGTCAATTCTTCGTGCCGGAACGGACCAGCCTCGCGTGCATCGGGCCGCACGCAGACGTGGCGAAACTGGAAAAGGTCCTGGCGGATTGAGCAGTCGTCCTACGCCCTTCGCCAATGCGCGAAGGGCGTAGTCCGTGCCTTACTTCAAGCCAGCGGCGGGAGCTGCTTTTCGAAAATATAACCGATCGTGCGGTAGATCAGTTTCGCCGTTGCAAACGCCGGGGCGTGATTGTC
Source organism: Verrucomicrobiota bacterium (assembly GCA_947471985.1). Taxonomy (GTDB): domain Bacteria; phylum Verrucomicrobiota; class Verrucomicrobiia; order Limisphaerales; family UBA9464; genus CANIZL01. The sequence continues at coordinate 52,314 of CANIZL010000017.1, forward strand.
GGTGTTGCCCGACAGCTCGACGAAATCCATGCCGACGATCTTCCGACTCCGGGCCACCGTGCGCAGCAGCTCCAGGGTTTCATACCACAATAGGCCACCCGGCTCCGGCGTGCCGGTCGTGGGAATGATGCTCGGGCAAAGGCCGTCGACGTCGAACGTCAGGTAAACTTCTTCGCTCAGGGAAGCCACGACCTGATCGATCCAACCGGTGCGGCCGACGATGTCCTTCGCGTAAAACAAGCGGGTGCGCAGCTTCGGCGCGGCGAGCGCCTCGGGGGTGGACATGGAACGGATGCCCACCTGGACGGCCGGGCAGGTTTCCACGACCCGGCGCATCGCGCAGGCATGACTGAAGGGCGTGCCGTCGTAGGTGTCACGGAGATCGGCGTGGGCGTCGATCTGGAGCACGGAGAGCCGGGGATATTTCCGGTGGTGTGCGCGGACGAGCGGCGGGGTGATGGAGTGTTCACCGCCGAGGACGCAGACGAATTTGCCGGTGTCGACGAGTTCGGACATTTGCCGTTCGAGCGACTGCATCATGGGTTCCGGCGCGAGGTCACACGCGGCAGCGGGCAGGGTATGGATGCCGATGCGGGCGGTTTCCTTGCCCAGTTCCTCGTCGTAAAGCTCCATGTTGCGGGAGGCTTCGATGATGGCGTCGGGGCCGCTGGCCGTGCCGCTGCCGTAGCTCACGGTTTTCTCGTAGGGCACCGGCCACACCAGAACCTGGGCGGCGGCGCGGGACGACATCTCGGGAGGCAATCCGCCGAAATCGACGGGGGAATGAGCGGATTCAGACATGTTTGATCAATTTAGAACGGTTTAACCAGCACTCTGGACGAGGGCGGGGAAATTGCTGAGCGGCGGACCGGAGGCAAGGTGGAAATGAATCCGGCCCTCCGGGCATCGGTCCGGCCGGCCGGGTGTCTAGCGGGGGAAATTCGGTGTTTGGTTCGCTTCCAGCGTGCCCTTCGGGACCCGGAGGATACGGGCCTCGACCCGGTACTTTCTGGCCACGGCGAGTCCCTGGTTCGTCGGAAGCACGCTGAGCGCGGTCGACAAGGCGTCGGTGGTCATTCCATCCCGTCCCAGTACGATCACCAGTCCGCGATCCGTCAGGCCCAGTCCCGTGTGGGGATCGACGATATGAGAGTACCGTTGGCCATCGATCTCCACGTATTGGAATAAATCGCCACTCGTACACAGCGCGCCGCGCCGGAGCCAGACCGCTTGGTCCGGTGGTGCTCCAGGGAATTCCACCGGCGGGAGATCAATCTTCCAACCGGGCTGCCCCGGGGGCGGATCTCCGGCGACCATGTCGCCCGCACCGGTGATCAGGGTGCGGTGCAAACCGTGAGCGCGCAGAATTCGGGTGGCTTCGTCCAGCGCATATCCCTTGGCGATGCCGCCCAAATCCAGACGCATGCCTGGCTTCAACAAGCGGCCGGTGAAAGGGAATTGCGCGGTCGTGGCTCCATGGGTGCGGCGAAGTTCCAGTTGGCCCCAGCCCACCGCCGCACTGGCTTCGCTGAGTCGGGCGGGATCCGGCATTTCCTTTTGTCGTCGAGCCCGGCGCCACAGCTGGACTAGCGGACCCACCGTGACGTCGAAGGCTCCGTCGCTTTCCCGGGCCACCTCTTGAGCCCGCACCAAAACTGCAGCCAGCTCGGTGGACAGGGGCACCGATTGTCCGGTCCCGGCAGTCCGCGAAAACCGACTCAACTCGGATTCGGGATCGTAATCGCTAAGTTGCCCGTTGAGTCCATGAATGCGGGCAAACGCCTGCCGGGCGGCGTTGGTGGCCACTTGGCTGTCGGCGGAGTAGACGACGATCCGGAACGGGATGGCCATCTCGATCGCTTCGAACTCGAAGCGATTCAGGGGGCTGGGCCGGGGGTGCGTGGCACACCCCGCGGCCAGCAGCAGGAGCACGGGCAACAGTCCCAGCCAGGACTGCATCGCCCGGGGTAAGAATCGCCCGTCGGAAGGCCTCCCGACGCGTTGCGGATTCATTACACGGCGGCGGCGATCGCGGCGCCCATTTCCTTCGTGCCCACCCGACGGGCCGAGGCATCTTCCGCGCTGTAAATGTCGCCGGTCCGGAGTCCCTGCTGGATCGCACGCTGCACGGCGCCTTCGATGGCGGCCCCGACGTCGGCCCGGCCGAAGCTGTAGGTCATCATCATGGCGGAGGAGAGGATCTGGGCGATGGGATTGGCCAGGTCCTTGCCAGCGATGTCCGGGGCGGTGCCGCCGGCGGGTTCGAATAGGCCGAAGGTCTTGTCGCCCGTGGTATTGCCCAGACTCGCGCTGGGCAGCATCCCGAGCGAGCCCGCCAGGGCCGCGGCTTCGTCCGAGAGGATGTCGCCAAACATGTTTTCGCACAGCACCACATCGAATTGCGTGGGCCGGAGCATCAATTGCATGGCGGCGTTATCGACGAACATGTGTTCGAGGCTGACGTCGGCGTACTGCTTGCCGATGCGGGTCACGACTTCACGCCACAGGATGCCGTTTTCGAGCACGTTGGCCTTGTCGATGCTGGTGAGCTTTTTGCGGCGCAGCCGGGCGGATTGAAAGGCCACGTGGGCGATACGTTCGATCTCGGCGGTCGTGTAAACCATCGTGTCGGTCGCCCGCTGCTGGCCGTTGCCGAGGTCCTCGGTTTTCTTGGGCTGACCAAAGTACATGCCGCCAGTGAGTTCGCGGACGACGAGGAGATCGAGACCATTGCCCTGACGTTCGGGCCGCAGGGGGCAGGCGTGGGCGAGGGCCTTGGGCAGCTGGACGGGGCGGAGGTTGGCGAACAGGCTGAACTCCTTGCGGAGGCGCAGGAGGGCGGCGCGTTCGGGGCGCTGTTCCTTCGGAATGGTGGGGTCCCGATCCGGCAGGCCGACGCTGCCGAACAGGATGGCGTCGGAGGCGCGGCACAGGCTCAGGGTGGCATCTGGCAGCGCCTGTCCGGCGGCATCAATGCCGGCCCAGCCCACGGGGGCCTCGGTGATGGCGAGGTCCAGATTGAATTTGCGTGCCGCCGTGCGCAGGACGTTCAAGGCCTCGCGCATGACTTCGGGTCCGATGCCGTCTCCAGCCAGGGCGGCGATTTTCAGCTGACTCATAAGCGGCGGCCAATCTGGCGGCGGTCGCGGAAATGGGAAACGGATTTCATGCGGAATCCCGCGGGCGGGGCCGGCCTTCCGCAGGGTAGACTTTTCCGGAGACAGCCCCTATCGAGCAGGCATGCCGATCAAGTACAGCATCCGGGTGAAGATCTTCGGTCTGGCCGTGCTGCTGTTGAGTTTCACCATCGTGTTGGCGGGATTTCTCCTGATTCAGGTCATCCAGACCCAGCGGACGCTCCAAGTCATCGCCGAGAAGGAACTGCCACTGGCCACGGCCTTGTCGAGTCTGAATGAAACGGGTCTGCGCCGGCGGCTGGCCTTTGAGCGCTGGTTTGGCGCGCTGAATCAGGATTCGCCCAATCGTGCGGTTATCGCGGAGGCCAGCACGAATTACGTGATTTATTCTCAGCGCATTAGCACGGATATCGCCCGCGCCCACGCCTTGCTGGCGAAAACGTCACCCCACGATTTGGATCAGCTGGACGAAATTCGCTTTCTGTTGGCGCAGGTGGAGGAGGATTATCCCCGCATTACCGCCCGTCAGCAGGAGGTACTGGCCCTGCAGCGGGAGGGCGCCCGGGAGCGGGCCCATGATATTCTCAACGTCCTCAATGAACTCCAGAGTTCGTTGCAAAATCACCGGGAAAAGCTGCAGGAAAAGATGGCGACCTTTGCCCACGCCGCGGCGGAATCCGGCGTGCGGGGACAGAATCGCGTCGTCTGGCTGACCGCGCTCGCCACCCTCCTGCTCGTCGTGCTGGGGATCGTGGTGGCGGCGATGATCACCCGGCGTCTGGTGGCGCCGGTGCATTCCCTCCTGGCTGGACTGCGAACCGTGGAGACCGGGGATCTGAATGTGGAACTGCCGATCCGGTCGACGGATGAAGTCGCGTTGCTGACGCGGTCCTTCAATTACTTCATCCGTGAGCTGCGGGACAAGGAGCAGATCAAGCGGACGTTTGGGCGGTACATGGATCCCCGCATTCTGGAGCGGGTGATTCTACAACCCGGGACAGTGGATACGGCCGGTGGGCGGCGGGTGATGACGGTATCCTTCGCCGATTTGGCGGGCTTCACCGAATTGAGCGAGCAACTCACGCCCAGCGGACTGGTGAACCTGCTGAACCGCTATTTTACGTTGCAATCCAATGCCATCCAGCAGCACCTCGGGGTGGTCGACAAGTTCATTGGCGATGCGGTCATGGCCTTCTGGGGACCGCCCTTTACGACGGAGGGCGAGCATGCGCTGCTGGCCTGTCGGTCGGCGCTTTCTCAGTGGCGGGCGGTGCAGCAATTCTTGGCGGAACTCCCTGAGTTGACCGGGATGCGAAAGAATCTGCCCCGGATCAGTTTTCGCCTGGGGATCAACACGGGAGATCTGATTGTGGGGAATCTCGGTTCCGAAAACGCCCGCAGTTACACGGTAATTGGCGATACGGTGAACACGGCCTCGCGGCTCGAAGGGGCCAATAAATTTTACGGCACCCACCTCTTGATCAGTGAAGCCACCCGGAATCAGGCGGGAACGGGCATTGTGACGCGCGAGGTGGATCTGTTGGGGATGAAGGGCAAGGACGAGCCGACCCGGGTCTTTGAATTGCTAGCGCTGCGCGAGGAGGTGTCGCCGGAAATAGAGCAGCTCTGTCAGCGGTATGCCGAAGCGTTGGCGGCGTACCGGAGTGCGTCCTGGGCGGCGGCGGAGCAGGGCTTTCAGGAATGCCTGCGTTTGTTTCCCCAGGATGGACCCGCAAAAACCATGCTGGCCCGGGTGGTGGCGTGGCGGGCGGCCCCGCCGGCCCCGGGATGGGACGGGGTCTGGCGACTCGACAGCAAATAGCCGGCGGCCGCTCAACGCGCGATCAAGTGCAGGTTGCGCAGGTGCAACCCATTCAGACCGGGAGCGCTTCGGGGTTTTAACGTGAGTTCGAATTCCCCCGGGCGGGTTCGCTGAAAGGTGCCGATGCGACGGGTGATCTCCCGTTCGACCGTAGGTTCCAAGCGAAAGGGCGGGGGCGCGGTTTCGCCGGTGGCGGTGACTTCCAAGTCGCATCCGCGGAAGCCGACGTCGGTGGTGTAGGTCGCCTCCACGTCAAAGGTCCCAGCTTGGGCCAGGGAGCAGTCCCAGACGAGGAAACCCGTCGTGGCGCCATCGTCCCAGCCAGTGACTGCGCCGGAGCCATCCACCAGCAGGCGGCGTCCACGTAGGGATGCGTCGCCCGGGGCCAGGAGAAGTTCGGCAGTCCCACTTTGTTGCATGCGATCCCCGGCCGGGGCCGGGCGGAGCGTGAGGGATCGCAGGGCTCCATTGAGGGTGGCCCGTTTTTCTCCCAGGAGCGCGGTGATGACGATCCGTCCGGCGGCGGGAATCTGAAGCCGGCCGGCACCCGCGACGGACCAACGCGCGCGGGAATCGTGGCTGAGCATCAGGGCTGGCCGGGTTTTGCCGGCCAGGGTGACCTCGACCACTTCACCGTGATCCGACCAGCCCTGACCGGTGGCTTCCACAAAATAGGTGCCCGGCCGGGTGGCCTCAATGGACCACGAATAGCTACGGGCTTCGCGCCAGCGGGCGTGCGGGGTGGTCGCGTCCTTCACGGGCAGCACCCAGCGTCCGTCGGGAAATTGCGTCAGGTGATCCACCGTCTCCACGATCAGCCGGGGTTGGGCTTCGACCGATGCTTCCAACTGCACGAGGGAGAGTTCCAGGCTCCGGCCGCCGCGGGTGGTCGACCACCATTTCACGTAGCGCTTGCTGCCACCGTCGAGCTGGGCGGACACCACGTCGCGACCATTCCAAGGGAGGACGACTCGGCTCAGGCGATTGGTCTCCTGCAGGGGGAGTTTGTACCGCCCGTTGTCATCGGACGGGCCGGGGCCGGATTCAGCGGCGCGGGTGGGTAGCGAGTGCCCTCCGATGATCAGCAATAGGGCGGCCGCACCGCCGCAGCAGCGAGCGACGAACGAGTAATGGGACGTGGGCATAATGGATGGCGATCCGGTGTTGCCGGAAACCAACACCCGTTGATCACCTTCGGCAACCGGGGTGTTTTGCCCGGGTTGGATTCGGTGGGCAGTCGGGGGCGGCCTGCCCGGAGCGCACCCGCTGACTACAATTTCGGGACCGCGTTGGTGCGCGGGGTGCCGAAATCGGCGGGCAACTTCAAGGCGCTGCGCAGGGCATTCTGGAAGTCCGGATTCACATTCTCGTTGGGCGTCAGCAGCGTCCTGGCCACATCGATCTTCATCTCCTCAAACGGCGCCAGGGTCATGCGGACGACCGTGCTCTTTTGTCGACCAATCCGGTCCGAGAAGTTTTCGTGAATCTTCCCCGCCATCCGCAGGAGGGCCAGGGCCCGGTCGGTATCGCCCACCACCAGCTCGGTCATGCCGGCGGCAATCGGGCCCTCGATCATGGCCTTGATCCGATCCGGACTGGTTTCGTTGATATCCTCGCCGATGCGTCGGAGGCAGAAATCCTCCATGGATTCGCCGGGCTTCAGACCGTTCAGCGGGAAGTTCTGTCGGATATAATTGAACCACTGGGCGGCCTCTTTTTCCCGTCCGTAGGTGAAGAGGAAATAGACCGCGTCCTGAAGGAAGTTGCGATGGCCGGTGGCAAAGTGATCGGCCATCTCGGGATCCGCCTCGCGCTGGGAGAGGTACGCCTGATGGGCGTTGGGGATCATGGCCAGGTTCGGCGCCGACATGAAGCGCAGGCCCGGCGAGATATTGCTCTGGCCGATGAACAGCCGGTTTTCGATCAATCGACCGCGTTGGAAGGCGGTCTGCATCGGCTGGAAGATGTTGCGGCGCAGATTGCGCTTGTCGCCCTCACCCCGGCCTTCCTTCAGGCCCAGACTGGCCCAGTAGATGGCGTGCGTTTCCGGCAATCGCCATTCCAAGGGGCCGAAGGTGTTATCGACCTCCTGCATGAAGGCCGGATCCATCTTGTAACGCTCCTTGAGGATGCGAACGCGTTCGGCGGCCTCGGGAGTTTTTGGGTTCAGCAGCTCGGTGTAGTCCGGTTTGCCCCCCGGGATCACGGCCTGCATTTCCTGATACCAATGCCACTTGTAGGTGAGGTGCGCGTCGTCGAGGTACGCGCCCATCTTGTGGTGGAAATGCCGGGCCAGCTCGGCGTAGATGTCGACGGCGTGGGGATTGTATTTCAAGCCCTCGTCGCGGAGCAGTTCGATCCCGCGCTGGACCCATTTCCAGCGATCCTCGGGATCCGGAAACTTGACGGAGATGTTGTAGCTGAGGTTCCAGGCGAGATTGACCCAGACGGTGCTGAAATAGGGCTGGAGCTTGGTGATCCAATCCGCGAGCTGCACGGCCTCGAAATAGCGGCCGTCCTCCTGCAGTTCACCGGAACGGATCCACAGCGCATTGACGATCATGCCGCGGAAGCTGCCCAGCGCGACCGTGGTGAAGGCCAGGACCGGCGGGGCATTTTTGAGCGGCTCGGAACGGGTGAGTCCGAGGGCCCCGCGGGCATCGTTCAGGCGTGGTTGGATGAAGTGGCTGCCGATCAGCGCGACCAGCCCCACTCCCAGATAGGTGAGTTTGCGCGGGTTCATTTGTGGGGCATGGCGATTTCCCGTTTGGTCAGCACGAGCATGCCGATCAGTCCCAATCCACCCGCGCCCACGCCGAGTACCAAGCCCACGCACCGGGCGAGTTCGCCCCAGGTGATGGCATGTCCGGCGCTCAAGGCGGCCACGGGCGAGAAACCGACGATCTGTTCCAGGACGGTGTGGGCGGTGCCGTAGATGGCGACCGCCAGGCGGTTGACGAGATTGAACTCCTTGACCGCTCCCGTGTCGTGATCGAGGCCGACGATGCCGCCCTGTTCGACGACGGATTTCAAGGTGCCGCCGGACAGGCCCACGAGCAGCAGGGCGAGTGAGACAAAGGCGGCGACGTTAAATTGCAGGAAGCTGGCCGAGAACAGCCCGATGGCCGCCAGCAGTCCGATCCAGCAATAGATGATCACCAGGCCACGGATATAATTGCCGGCGAAGCCGCCGGTGGGGGCGAGAATCTCGATGCCGTTCTCGGGCGGGATCAGCACCGTGTAGGTGGAGCCATTGCCGTACCGGACATAGAGCTTGCCGTCATCACGGATCTGCTCGGACGGGATCGCAAATTCCGTGGGAGTATCCGAACCAAAGCTATTGCGAAGGGTGACCAGACGCTGTCCCTCCCCGCCGATGCCCCAGAAGTGGTTCCAGGTGGCGTTCATGCCGGCGTATTCGGTGCTGGGGATGTAGAACCGGACCCGCAAATACAGGGGCCGACCCGCGAAACGCTTCCGGGCGTCCGGTCCCAGATTGAAAACCCAGGGCAGCGGCCGCTCGAATTGCGGCGGCGTGGCCATCAGAGAGGACTGCAATTGCTCCCGGATTTGTTTGCGGACGAAGGCCTCGCCCAGTTCCCGCACGCCGGGTTGATTGATGCGCTCCTTGAAGACGCGTTCCACGTCCTCGCTGATGTCGGGCGTGGGTGAGCGGAAGCTGACCCGCGAGACCAGTACTTCGTTGTGGAGCTTGCTTTGTTCCTCGGGCGAAAGTTGGTTGGCCCGGGCCATCATCAATCCGTAAACGATGGTGCCTGCCAGCGCGATGAGACCGGCATTCAAAACCATGATGCCCGTCCATTTCGCCAGCCAGATCTGCCAGCGGGGAATGGGTTTGACCACCACACTCAACAGGCTGAAGTCGTCGATATCCCGGGCCAGGGTGCCGCACGCCAGCCAGAGCGTCGCACAGCCGAGGAGGGCGGTGATGGTGGTCAGCGTGTAACTCAGGAGGATCTGGGTGAAACCATTGGCGGTGCCATCGTGCTTCAGGACGGCCGGGAGCAGGAAGACGGCGCTCACCAAAAGCGACACGAGCACCAGGACGAGGCGGAAGCGGAATGCGGCCTTCAACGTGAGCAGCACCACGCCGATGAATCCCCGCCACGAAGACGGCACAAAGTCGGGCACGGAAACGATCTGGCGCGGACGCCACTCCGCCAGCGGAGTGCCGCCGACCTGGGCGAGCTTCGCCAGGGCATTGGCGCGATCGGTGCCCGGGATGGTCGCGACATAGGACAGTCCGTTGCGTTCGCAGCGGCGGGCCATCAGCGACCGAGCCCGCAGGGCCATCAGCAGGTTGTGCGCGGCCAGTGCGGCGACGTACGCCCAGATCCCTGCCTGATAAACATACAACACCCGGAAAACGGTGATCAGCGGCAGGCTATACGCCGGCACGGCCAGCCAAAGACGTTGTAGCAGCAGCCAGAGGGGCCCTAGCAACAGGGCACTCCAGGAAATGCCCAAGGGAACGGCTTCCCGCCGGGACTCCGCCCCTTCATAAATTTCGTACAGCCGCCTCATGGCTTCTTGGGGCCGCCGCCCAAAAGGCCGGAAAGTTTATCATTCGCCTGCGAGAGATCCGCGGCGGGCTTCCGGGGTGGAGTCGCGGCGGCGGGGGTGGCCGGGGCGGAGGTCGCCGGGACCGACGGGGCGGTAACGGCTGCCGGTGCTGCGGGCGCGGGCGTTGACTGGGGTTCCGGCTCGGAGGGTTTCAGCAAGGCGCCCAGTTTTTGGGTGTTGACCGCGGGTTCGCTGGGTTCCGGCACGGCAGCCACGGACGCAGGGGCCGCAGCGCCGCGGGTCAGACGATCCAGGACCGTGGCGGCTTGATTGCGATCCGCATCGGCCCCTTCGCCGCGGATGAATTCCGCCACCGTATTGCCACTGGTGGCGCCGCTGGTGGCGCCACTCGTGCGGGCCCGTTCCACGACGCCGAGGAAGTACGATTCGAGATTCTGGGTGGGATTGTCGAGCCGGACGCGGTCGCCGGCCTCGGCTCGGAGGATCTCCAATACCCGCTGGGTGGTTTCACGGGTCAGCATGGGCGCCGTGAAACGCACTTGATCGGGCGTCGCCAACAGGTCGCCCAGGGAACCGTTCGCCTGGATCTTACCGCCGTAATAAATGACCACCCGGCTGCAGACATCTTCGACGTCCGCCAGCAAATGGCTGGAGAGGATCACCGTCTTGCCGCGCCGGGCCAGCGCGAGGATCAGGTCCTTGACCTCCCGGCAACCGAGCGGATCCAGTCCGGCGGTCGGTTCATCGAGGATGATCAGGTCCGGATCATTGATCAGCGCCTGCGCGATCCCGATCCGGCGTTGCATGCCCTTGGAGAATTCACCCACGGTGCGCGTGCGGGCCTGGTTGAGGCCGACCATCTCGATGAGCTGTTCGGTCCGGCGGGCGCGTTCGGCGCTGGAGAGATGGAACAGGTTGCCGAAGAAATCCAAGGTCTCACCGGGAGTGAGGTACTTGTAGAGGTAACTCTCTTCGGGCAGATACCCGATACGTGCCTTGGTCTGGACGTCATTGGGCGATTTGCCGAAGACGGTGATGTGCCCCTTGGTGGGGTACAGAAGCCCCAGCAGCAGCTTGATGGTGGTCGACTTGCCGGAGCCATTCGGTCCGAGCAATCCGAAGATCTCCCCCCGGGCGATCTCGAAATCGACATTGTCCACGGCCCGGGCCTTGGGGCGCCCCCAGAAATCCTTGAAGACCTTGGTCAGGCCGGTCGCCTTGACGACGATTTCCGGAGCGGAGGCAGGAGGCGAGATGGCCATGGGCAGGTGTGGGTTCGGAGGGTGAGTGCCGGTACGAGATCAGGCGGCTTGCGGGCGGAGCGAAGGCGACGCCGCCGCTGGAGGCGTGGCGTTGGAGTCCGTCGGGGACGGGGCCAGGAACGGTTCCAATTCCTCGCCCTGACGGACGAGTCGTGCGCTGTTGAAGACCACGAACAGGGCTCCAACGTTGTGCAGGATCGCGGCCATGATGGGATGGATGCGTCCGATGGCGCCGCCGATGATGACGAGGACCACGAACACGATGCCGAAGAGGAAGTTCTGGTTGATGACGCTCCGGGCCATCCGGCTGAGCTTCACCAGGAAGGGCAGGCGGCGCAGATCGTTGTTCATGAGGGCGATGGTGGCTGAATTGATGGCCACTTCCGATCCGGCAGCGCCCATGGCGATGCTGATGTCACCGGCGGCGAGTGCGGGGGCGTCATTGACGCCGTCGCCGATCACCGCCACGCGATAACCCGCGGCCTTCGCCTGGCGGACAAATTCCACTTTGTCCTGCGGCAGGCACTCGGCCACCACTTCGGTGATCCCGATTTCCGTGGCGACCCGATCCGCGACCGGCTTGCGATCCCCGGAAACCATCGCGATGCGGAGGATGCCGGCGGCAGCCAGTTCCTTGATCGCTCCGGCGGCCTCGGCGCGGGTTTGGTCCTGGAGGCCGATCCACCCGAGGCACTTTCCGTCCCGCGCGACAAACAACAGACTGAAACCGGCGGTTTCATCGAGGTCCACCGACTTCATGAAGTCGCCACTGATGCCATTGTCCTTGAGCCAGATCGCGCGGCCGACCACCACTCGGGTGCCGTCGACGGTTCCGGCCACGCCCTTTCCGGCGGTTTCCTTAAAGTCCCGGACGTCGGCCAGGGACACGCCGGCTTCGAGGGCGAGGCTGGTGATCGCCTTGGCGGTGGGATGATTGGAGAACTGTTCCGCGCTGGCGGCGGCGTGCAGCAGTTCGGCGGGTTGGATGCCGTCGAGGGGGTTCAGCCGGCTGACGACCAATTTGCCGGTGGTGAGCGTGCCGGTCTTGTCGAAGACGAACGCCGTGATGCGCGCGGCGGCTTCCAGGTCGGCGATGTTCTTGACCAGGATGCCCAATCGAGCGGCTGCACTCAAGGCGGCGACCATCGCGGTGGGCGTGGCGAGAATGAAGGCGCACGGGCAGGCGCCGATGAGAATCGTGATGACCCGGTCGAGATCCTGCGTGAAGAACCAGACCAACGCGGCGATGACCAGAACCAGCGGGGTGTAGTACCCCATGTACTGGTCGATGATCCGCATGAAGGGCAGCTTGGTCTTTTCGGCGGCCAGGATCAGTTCGCGGACGCGGCCCAGCGTGGTGTCGGTGCCGGCCTTGGTAACTTTCACTTCCAGCACACCCGTCAGATTAATCGTTCCGGCGAACACCGTCTCGCCCGTGGCTTTGTCCACGGAAAGGGATTCGCCGGTGATGTTGGCCTGATTGATGGAACTCTGACCGGACTCGATGATGCCGTCGGCTGCGATGTTGTCGCCCGGGCGGATGCGGATGATATCGCCGACCGCGAGTTCTCCGGCGGTGACCTCCTCCTCGCGACCGGCGCGCAGGCGGCGGGCCTTGGTGGGGGTCAGTTTAACGAGGGATTGGATGGACGCGCGAGCGCCGGCGGCGGTGCGGGTTTCGATGATTTCGCCCAGCAACATGAAGAAGGCGATGATGCCGGCTTCCTGGAAACGTCCGTTGGCGGCCGTGGCGAGCACGCCGAGTGCGACGAGCTCGTTGATGGACAGGCGGCCCTTGAGGAGATCCTTGAAAGCGACCACCAGAATCGGCCATCCGAGGATGCAGGCGCCGACGAGCGCGCTCAGTTGCGCCACGGTGGCGCCCTGGGTGAAGAACCACTCGATGAGATACGAATTCGCGACGAAAATGGCGCCCAGCAAGGCCTGGCCCAGTTTCATGTTGGTGTGCGAATGATCGAGGCCGCCGTGCTCATGGCCGCACTCGCAGCCGTCCGGGTGTTGCGCCGGGTTTTGATCGAGGCTGAGGAGCGAAGTGACTTGCATGGGATGAAGGGGAGTTCAGCGATCAGCGGGTTTGGTGACCGCTTCGGGCTCACGACCGAGCGTGAGCCGAAGTTCATGGACACCGGACGGAAGGTACCACTTGTCGACGGAATTGGTGAACACGCGGCCGATGCTGGCGAGGCGGAGGCGGGTTTTCACGAGGGCGGGGGACTTGCGGTATTCGGGCAGTTGATCCTGAAAGAACTGTGCATCGGCGGCGAGACCCTGAATCAGCGCGTTGCCGTTGGCGCGGGCGGTATCCACCACCCGGGCCGCCTCACCCACGGCTTCGCGGGTGACTTTTTCGTACTCGCCCTGGGCTTCCTTGATGCGTTTATCCTTGTCCTGCCCGGCGCCGATCACCCGGTCAAACGCGCTCTTCACGTACTGCGGCGGCTCCGTCTGGACTTCGAGTTGATCAATGCGGACACCCAGTCGCGCCAATTCGATCAACTGGCTGAGCCGGGCGCGGACAGATTCCCGAAACGCCGGGACGTCCTTGTACAGGGCGTCATCGGCCGTGGTCCGAACCGCCGCCCAGTGAACGCTGTTGTTCAGCGCATTGATCAACAGGTTGGTGGGATTCTGGAAATTGAAGGTATAGGCGACGGGATCGGCGATGCGGTAGCGCAGGTTGGCCCGGACGTGCAGGATGTTTCCATCCGAAGTGAGCACGTGGCCATCCCGTCCCGGGGTTAGCTGGGCCAGTTCCGGCGGTTTGGCGCCGGCGGCCTCCTCTTCACGGGTCTGGGCGTACCAGGCGACGGTGGAGCGGACCATGCTGGATTCACCCAGCGGGATCTTCACCACCTCATCGATGGGGTAGGGCAGGGACCAATGGAGACCGGGGCGTTGGATACGTTCACTGGGGGTATCCCCCACGGGGCGTCCGAAGCGCAGGACCACGGCCACCTCATTCTGCTTTACCTGAAAGCAGCAGGAGAAGGCGAGGGCCACCAGCAGGGCGATGATCAGCAGCCGGACCAGCACGAAACTGCTGCTTAAGGCTTCGCTGAGTGCCTGGCTGGAGGCGTCATCGGCACTGGCCACCGGCTGCTGGGTGGTCTTCATGCCGGAGAGGCGGGGATCAGGGGCGGCCATGGTAGGTCACTTTTTGAGTGCCGGGGTGGCGCTGCCGGTCCCGCGCAGCAGATCCAAGGGAGGCGTGCTGGCGTCGAGGATGAGCGTGGAGCGATCCTTGAACTGTTCCAAGCCCCGCAACTTCAGAAGGAATTCGGCGAAATCGGGCTCCTGATTCAAGACCTTGTAGGACTCGGTCGCTTTGGCTTCGGCTTCACCCAGAAGAATCCGGGCCTCGCGGTCCGCGTTGGCCAGCAGGATCGACCGTTCGGTCTCCGCCTTCGACTTGATCTTGGTCGCCTCGGATTCGCCTTCGGCGGTGAAGGACTTCACCAGCTTCTCCCGTTCCGTCTTCATGCGGTCGAACACCTTCGCCGTGAGTGATTCCGGCAGGCCGAGCTGTTTGATGCCGACGATTTCCACCTGAATTCCGGCGGTCTTCAAAGCACTGGCCGCCATGGCCGTCTTCATCTCCGATTCGATGAGATCAAATTTCACGAGGGCCGGATCCGCGGACACGAGTTCCGTGAAATCGTGCCGCCCGAGCACGGAGTTTTTGGCGTCGCGGACGATGCTCTCGAGGGCGGCCTCGGCCTTGCTCAAGTCGCCGTTATGAAGTTCCAAAAAGGCGCGCGGTTCGGCAATGCGCCAGCCGACGAAAACGCTGACGATCGGCGTCTTCTTGTCGCGGGTGAAATTCTGTTCGTACTTCCGTTCGAAGGTCTGCAGGCGCTGGTCAAATTTGTAGACCTTCTGGAAGGGCTGCGGGAGGCGGAACTTCAGGCCGGCGTTGGTCTCCGAGTGCGAGTAGCGACCGAAGGTCGTCACCACGGCCATCTCGGTGGAGCGGACCTGGTAACAGAAGATCAGCGCCATGAAGATCAGGAGCAGAATGACGCCAGTGGCGAGCGAGATCGGATTCTTTTTCATCGATACGGAAATTAAGGTGACGCTGGGGATCAACGCGGGGCGGTGGTGGTGCGGGGCTCGGGGGCGACCAGGCCGGCGTCGAGGATGTCTTTACGGATCTTGTCTTCGAGATTGAGGATGACCACGCTGCTGAGGCCTTCCGGGACGATGATGTATTTGCGGGCCTCCGCGACGGCCTTGGTGAACGTGTCCACCTGGGCGCGGGTGCGATAGACGCTGGGTGCCGCCTGGTACGCGGCGAGCTGGCTGGCGAATTGTCCGGCGCGACCGGCGGCGTCGCTCTGGCGGAGCGCGGCGGTGGCCTTGGCCGTGTTGACCCGGCGGGTGGCCTCCGCCTCCGCGCCGAGCACATTGCGGCGGGCCTCACCTTCGGCAAAGAGGACGGCCGTGGCCCGGTCCTGATCCGCCCCGATGAGCTTTTCATACGCAGCCGCGACGGCGATCTCCTTGGTGCCGGCGGGCGGGTGAATGTCCTGCAAGCCGACGAAAACAATCTCGACTCCGAGTTGGGCCGCATCGGCGCTCTTCTGAATGGCGTTTTTCAGGGTCTCCGCCATTTCCGCCCGGCCGAACGACATGACCTTCTCGATGTCGACGCTGGCCAGATGCCGGACCACTTCCCGGTAGGCCAGCCGCTCGAGGAATCCGGCCGGGTCGGTGTGCTGATACCCCCATTGCCGCAGGTCCTTGACGACGAACTGCACGGGAATACCGGCGGTCAGCAGATTGACCGGAACGGCGTCACTTTGATTGGTGGTCCCCCCGGATTGATCCCGCGAAGCCACCAGAAAATTGAATTCCTCGCGGTAATGGGAGCGGGTCCAGACGATGGTGTCGTCCTTGTCCAGATCGCGATCCGGGAGGAAACCCACGTTGAGTGATTGCAGCAGGCGCGTGTTGTACCGATGGATTTCGTCGACCGGATACGGCCACTTGAAGTGGAAGCCGGGTTCGAGGAGCCCCACCGGCTGGCCGAACCGTTCCTTGAGTCCCTGATCGCCCGGGTCGATGACCACGATCGTCGTGGCCAGCCAGATGAGGCCGACCTGGACGAGCAGCAGGCGGAGGACGTTCTGTTGGAGAAATTGGTAGAACCAGGTTTCGCTGACCTTGAAGCCGAACTGGTAGTCAACGGCCTGCGCGAGGGTGCTGAAGATGCCGGTGGGCTGGCCCAGCAGACCCATGAGGCGGTTTTCGTAGATCAGCCGCGATTCCTTGCCGGCCTGTCGCGGGCGATAGGCCTCGAAGATGAGTGCCAGCAGGGTCTCCAAAGCAATGAAGCCCAACGCCACCACCAAGGCCCAAGCGGCATAGCGGTCATACTGGGGGAAACCGAAGAAATCCAAACCTTCGACGATGGCCGAAAGAAACGCGAGGAACGCGCCGAGGATGAGCGCCGCCGCACTGGGGCGGAGCAGTTGGGAGGACTCCAGTTGGGCGAGTCGGGCGGAATACCGTCCGAGGAGGAACAAGGCAAGGCCCAGACCGCCAAACAGGAAACCCGGTAGTGCGGCCAGCACCGGGAGTGGCTTCTCCGGGGACATGAGCCGCCGGTAGAACCACCACGTGGCGCCCGCTTCCAAAACGAAGAGGAGCAGGGTAAAGGCCGGGACTAGAAAACGATCAAACTGCGCCCGGGCGCGACGGGCCGGAAAGGTCTCCGCCGCCGCGGTATCGAACATGGACGCCTGGGCGCGGGAACGGGCGAGATCCGCCATTTCCAACCGCTCGGCCTCTTCGCGCAACCCGAGACGCATCTGGAACCACGCGACGAGGGCGGTCAGGAATCCCACCACGACCAGCGCGGTCGTCACCTCGGCGGTCAACGACGCGGCGGCACCTGACAACCACCAAAGCCCCGCGGCGGCAAGCGCCAGGGCGAGCGTGTTGATCAGACCATTACGGGCAAGCAAGCGGTTCATCGGCGGGCGCGGATACTGGCGTGAAAGTTACCTAGTTCAACTCCCGTTCTTCAAAGAACGTGAGGGCGGCGGCCAGCCAGGTGACGAGGGACGTGGCCAGATAAATCGCTGCCTGAGGGACGTACCGCCAGATCGCTCCGGCGGTCTTGGTGCCTTCCAAGGCGTCGGCCACCCAGAATTGCGACCAATTTGGTGTCACTGCGTAAAGCACCTTGGCCCAGAGCACCCCCTCCGCCGCCGGTCGGCCGAAAAAGTAATCGGAAACCAGACCGAGGAGGAAAAAGGCCGAGCAGATCGCCAGCGTGGGAATGACGTCGAGCCGGGTGGAGCAGGCGAGGGCCAGCGCGGCGAGCACCCACAACGCGAACAGGATCAGCAGGGCCGCGGGAATCAGGCGCCAATCGGCCTGCTGCGCGCCGTCAAACATCCGGTCGTGAACGGTGAACTTGATCAGACCCGTGACCGTCAGTCCCGCCAATCCCACCACCGCCCAAACGGCATCGGAAACGAAGGGGCGCCGCAGGAAATAATTGAGAAAACCTCCGAGGAAATACGCCGCAAAGCACGCCCCGAAATACAGCCCGACGGCGAGGCGATCCGCCTCCCCGTAGGCATCGAACGCAATGCGGCTCGCCAACAGCGCCGCCAGCAGGTTGTGAAAAGTCAGCAGGGTCAGCACACCGGCCAGTCCGGTGAACTTGCCCAGAATGAAGGTCGCGCGCGTCACCGGCTTGGCCAGGACCGTCAGGACCGTGCCCGACCGGATTTCCTGCGCCACGGACGACGAGGCACACAGCACCGCCCCCACCAGCCCGGAAATTAGCGTCACCGACAGCGCCATGTCCTTCACCAGCTTGACGTCTTCGCCCAGACCGAAGTACGAGACCGACGACAGGAAGACGATGAACAGGCCGGAGACGGTCAGCAGCAGCAGATAAACCGGCTGCCGCACCAACTCCATAAATGCATTCGCTGCAATGACACAATACGCCCTCACGTGGATTTCATGGTTAACTGTTTGGTCTTTAGCATACGGTTGGCCGGGGTGCGGTCAAAGAAACCTGTCGATCCATTCCCGGACAGCAGTTTCGCGGCCAAAAGCAGAGCCTTTGTTGCGTGCCGAGCGGGGAAGGTGGGACAATTACCGATTCAATTCCTCCCGCCACGGCCGGATCATTTCGAGTTCTTCACTCTTGAACTTCTGGAGGTCAAGTGTCGCGGCCAGTCGTTCCGCCGGTTGGCGTTGGCCGGCATTGCCCAAGGCGGCCACATACAACAGGCGGGCCCGGCCCGGCATATCGGTGCGATCCGGGTACCGGGCTTCCAGGAGCGCGATGGCCGCGTCGGGATTGTTCTGGCGGATGTGTCCCAACGCCGCGGTGATGCGAAAGCGGTCCGAATTGGGATACTTGGCGAGACGTTCCAGGCAAAGTGCGGCGTTTTCCGGCACCCGTTGGCGGGTCAATAATTCACCCCAGCTGAGGGCATCGGCGATCTCGAGATTGGTCGGTTGGAATTCGCGCAGGCGGCGGAGGGTGACGAGGACCTGTTGGACGTCGTCCGAGAGGGCCAGCGTGCGGAAAATCTCCCGGGCCGCCTGGGCGGCGTGCGTGGGGTAGGGGAGCAGCTTGTCATAGGCGGCTGCGGCGAGCTTGGGTTGACGCAATTGCTCGGCAAATTTGGCCACGACGAGGATTTGCGACGGATCGTTTTGAGCCGCCTCGTCCTTGCTCGCATTCAGCGTATTCAAGGCGGTCACCGCCTGGGTCAGGTGGCTGATTACCGCGTTGGTGTTGCCCGACCGGTTTTGAATCACGGCCCGGAAGCAATGCCGGATCGCCGGTGGAATGGCGATGGTGAAATCCTCCACCAGATCATTCACCTCGGCCCAATTATCCAGATTCGCCTTGGCCTGGATCCAACGTTCGGCCGCCAGACTGCTCTGCCGGCTCATGGATTCCGTCAGCACCTCACTGACCCGCAGTGAGGCACCGTGGTTAAGTAGCCAATCTGCCGCCATGATCCGCTCCGTTGGCGTTGCCTTTTCACCCAAGCGCTGCACGACCAAGGCGGCGATCGGTCCCCGTTCCGACTCCGGTGCCAGCCGGTGGCGCAGGTCGTAAAAGACCAGATCCTGCGTCAGGTTCCGGTTGGTCTGGTACTCCATCGCCTTGGCCAGGACGATCAGTTCGGCGCGGGTGAGGGTCGTTTCGGTGGCCAGATGTTCCACGGCCTTGGTTCGAAACGGTCCCTGTCCGATGGCCAGCCCCCAGAGCAGCTTGCGTCCCGCTTGTCGTAGCTTCTCGTCCGAATCGAGGGATCGCAGCACCCCGAGGCGCAGGATCGCCTCCTCATTCGTGGGGTGCGTTTGGAGCGTGGCCTCCGCCAGGCGGCTGGCGTCTTGGGTCAAGCCCAGTCGGGTAAGCGCTTCCGTGCCGATCAGCAGGGCGTCGACGTTGACCGGCGATTGCGCGAGGATGTCCCGCGCCAGCGTCCGACTGACGTCCGGGCGATTAAAATGCAATGCCTGCCGGGCGTATTCGAGCCGATCCTCCAGCGTCGCCGTTCCCGTTTCGACGAGTCGGGCGTAGTATTGCAGGGCTTCGATTTTGTCCGCGGCCGAAAGGACCTGGGCCGTTAGCCGGAGCACCTCGGGGGCACGGAACGAGAAGGAGGTGGCCAGTCGTAGTTTGCGACTGACGGAGGCCCAGTCGCCCCGGGGGAGATCCTGCTTGTAGATGTCGTTCACGATTTCGATCGCCCGTCGATGGGCGTACCAGTGATACGCCGGCTTGGCGCCCACGACACCGCCCAACGCCAGGACCACCGAGGTCCAGAGGAGGACGTAAAATCGTTTTGCTTTGTCTTTCTGCATGATGAGGTCGGTCCGCCCCGCGACGGCTTGCGACGAACCCGCGTAGAGAGGCACGAAGCCGGGGTGGTCTCAAGGGTGAATCCGGTGACGCTTTCATTCGCGGCGCTGTTTAATAGGTTGCTCTTGGCGAACCGCGTTCCGGCCCCAAAGATTCTCCCCATGGCATTGCTTGCTGATTTCCTGCCGCTCCCGCAGTTGCGGCCCGTTCTGGATCCGGAATTCCGTCCGGCGTCGTTGGCGCGCCAGTGCTTTGACCGCACGGCGACGGTTCCGGTCCGTCTGGCGCTCGAACAAACCGACGGTTCCGTCTTCCATCACGGTCTCCGGGTCCTGCCGGCCAGCGTGTCCGGGGCGGCTGAGATCAATGCGTTTTTCGTCGAGCGGCTGGCGAAGTTCCTTCTGTGGGCCTACGGCGGACGGAACCTCTATGTGGACGGTCCGGCGGAAATCGCGGCCGCCCTGGCCCGGCATTATCGGGACGACGCCACGGGGCGGTTTGATTCCGAGATCATTGGCGAGCGCATTTACGATGCGCCGCTGCAGGTGATTCCGACCGCCTCGCTGCCGCCCGCCCGGGCCACCACGGCTCCCTTGGGCCGGCAGTTGGCCGGCTGCCGTATCGGTTTCGATCTGGGCGGATCCGACCGAAAAGTTGCGGCGTTGCGCGACGGAGAAGTGGTGTTCAGTGAGGAGATCGTCTGGGACCCGTACTTTCAGAAGGATCCGCAATATCATTTCGACGGGATCATGGACTCCCTGCGCCGGGCGGCGGCGCATTTGCCCCGCGTGGACGCGATCGGCGGCAGCGCCGCGGGGGTTTACGTCAATAACCGGGTAAAAGTCGCGTCGCTTTATCGGGGCGTCTCGCCGGAGGATTTTGCCAAGCGGATCAAGAACCTGTTTCTGGATCTGCGCGAGGCGTGGGGTGGTATTCCGTTCGAAGTGGTGAACGATGGCGAAGTGACGGCATTGGCGGCTTCGATGTCGCTGGGCGTGAATTCCGTGCTGGGCATTTCCCTGGGGACGAGTACGGCCGGCGGGTTCGTCACGGCCGAGGGCAACATCACCAGTTGGCTCAATGAACTGGCCTTTGCCCCGGTGGATTATCGGCCCGATGCGCCCCGGGACGAATGGAGTGGGGATCCCGGGTGCGGCGTGCAATATTTCAGCCAGCAAGCGGTCGGTCGCCTGCTGGGGCCTGCGGGCATCGAACTGGATCCAGCGCTGCCTCTGCCGGAAAAACTCAAGGCCGTCCAAGCTTTGATGGCCGCGGGCGACGCCCGGGCGCTGCGTATCTACGAGACCATCGGCTGCTATCTCGGCCATGCGGTGGCGCACTACGCGGATTTTTACGATCTCCGGCACGTCCTGATCCTGGGCCGCGTGACGAGCGGTGCGGGAGGCGATGTCATTCTGGCGGGTGCGCGGGCGGTGTTGGCGACCGAGTATCCGACTCTGGGCGGTCAGGTGACGTTTCATCTGCCCGACGAAAAGGACAAACGGCACGGTCAGGCGATCGCCGCCGGGAGCCTACCTCGCGTCGGTTAAAGCCGGGGGCGCTCCAGCCCCCGCTTTCCCCGGCGCCGCTCAGGGTGTCTCCGGATCTCACGGGCACGGATCACGGATGGTCTTTACCCACCAACCACCGCAGCAACTCCCGGAATTTGGGCGGTTGTCCCGTTCGCAGGATTCCCAGTCGAAAAATCCGTCCGCACGCCCAGAGCAGCAGGACGATAAAGCTCAGCAATGTGATCGACGTGCCAATGACCTGCCAGACCGGCGGATGGGCCGCCACACGATTCATCATCACAAACGGCGTATAGGGCGGGATCCAGGAGAGGAACGAGGCCAATGGACCGTTCGGATCGCGCGGGATGAAGGGCATCAGGAACAACGGCACCATGAGTACGAGCATCATGGGACCCATCAGATTCTGAGCTTCCTTGATCGTATTGCACAGTGAACCCAGGGTTAGAAAGACGCCCGCATAGAGGACGTAGCCGCAGGCAAAGTAGAACGCGAACGCCGGGAGCAGCCACGAGCCCCGCAACAGCGACACCAGCGCCTGCGCAATCTCACCGGCACCCGAACCCGCAGCAGCCTGAGCTGCGGACTGGGTCTGCCAGAGAGCGACGCCAAACATCGAGCCCAGCCACGCGGACAGCATCACCATTCCCACTGCCGCAATCCCGATCAATTTACCCATCATGAATTGCGTCGGCGTAACGCTGGAAAGCATCACCTCGATGAGGCGGTTCGATTTCTCCTCAATCACGGAATTCAACAACATTTGGGAGACGGCAAAAATCGCGACCCAGAGCAGGTAGACAAAGAGACTGGGCGCCCACTGGGTCAATTGATCGGCCAATCCCACCCGCTCGCTGCCGGCGGCCTTCGTGGGATTGAGATCGGCGATGGGAATCCTCAGGGCCTCCGTCCGCTGAATGACGGAGGCATCGAGGCCGAGACGGGCGTATTCCTGCCGCCGGAATTCGGCGGTGAGGGTTCGTTCAACGAGATCCCGCAGGGAGCCATCCGCCTGATTGGCGCACCAGAAATGAAGGGCATTGGTGGAGCCGGGGCCGAATCCGCGGGGCACGATCACGGCGGCGAACAGGGCGTTGGTCCCGTTCTCCGCGAGTCTGGGCCGCAGTCGGGCTTCCAGGATTCCGGGCTCCAAATTGCCCGCCAATTCAGGGGGCAGGGGAACCCGGCGAAACCGACTGTGAACTTCATCGGCGGGTGGGCGAACCGTCGATTCGGAGGGCACGTTGGTTGACGTCGCCGGGGCGCGCTCCCGCGCACGCCGGCCATCGGCTTCGGCTGCCGCTACGATCAGGGGTTCGTAGAGCCCGGTGGCATCCGCCACCACGAACGTCCGCACCGGGGTGGCTTTGCGGGCGAGGAACGCGGGTAGCAGGGCGCTGACGCCAATCAGGACCGGGAACAGCAGGATGCCGAGCCAAAAACCCTTGGTTTTGACATTCTCCAGGAACTCCCGCTGGGCGATGAGCAGTGTGCGACGCATGGCGATGGCGAATTACCGGCCGGCCTCCCGGGCCTCGGCGCCGACCAGATGGACGAAGACGTCGTGGAGCGATGGCCGCGTGGCCTCAAACGAGGTGAGCGGCAAGCCCAGTGTGAAGCACCCCGCCAACACGGATTGCGGATCCGTGCCGGGTCTTAGGCGGACCTCCCATTCGCCCGGGGTGAGTTCGCTCAAAGCGTCGATACCCGGCAGCGTCCGCAAGGGGGCGAGATCGCCCCGCGCACGGAGTTGCACCCGGGGCGCGAGCAACCGGCGGGCGTCGTCCACCGAGCCCTCAAAGCACTTGCGGCCGCGGGCCATCACGAGGAGGTGGTCGCACAAGCGCTCGGCATGCTGCATGACGTGCGTGCTGAAGATCACCGTGCGGCCCCGGGCTTTCAGGTCGAGCACCAATTCCTCCAGTACGCCCTGATTGACGGGATCAAGTCCGGAGAACGGTTCGTCGAGGATCACCAATTCCGGATCGTGGGCGATGCTGGCCAGGACCTGGACTTTTTGCGCCATGCCCTTCGAGAGTGCTTCCGTGCGGGCTTCGGCGAACTGGCCCAAGCCATGCCGTTCCAACAACGCATGGGCACGCTTTTTGGCCGCTGCCGTCGGTACACCCTTGAGCGTCGCGAAGTAGGCAATGACCGCCCACGCCTTCATCTTCTTGTACAGCCCCTTCTCCTCGGGGAGATAACCCAGGCGGTCCCGCACCCGGGCTGCGGAATCCGCCCCGAGGATCGTGATCGAACCCGACGTGGGACGGAGGATGTCGAGAATCATCCGCAGGGAGGTCGTCTTGCCGGCACCGTTGGGGCCGAGGAATCCGAAGAGGCAACCGGCGGGAACGGAAAAGGACAGATCCTGCACGGCGGGGTAATCGCCGTAAAATTTGGAAACCTGCTTTAACTCCAGAACTGCCAAGGCCACGAATGGACAAAGCCACGTGCCTCCGGTGACGACAAGCGAGTTTCCCTGGAAATGGCTCCGATGTTTCCAAGGGAGTCGCCCGGGCCCTCCCGACCGCCAGTTCACCGCCCGCTCAATCCAATGCCACTGGCTCCACCCACTTACCGTGTTCCTTGATCAAATCCACCAACCGGTCCACGGCTTCACCTTCCGGAATGTTGAATTTCACCGGCTTCTTGCCGACGTAGAGATTGATCTTGTTGGGGGCGCCGCCGACGTAGCCAAAATCGGCGTCCGCCATCTCACCGGGGCCGTTCACGATGCAGCCCATGATCGCGATCTTCACTCCCTTAAGGTGCACGGTGCGATCTTTGATCCGCGCGGTGACCGTTTGCAGGTTGAAGAGCGTGCGCCCGCAGCTCGGACAGGCGACGTAATCGGTCTTGAACGAACGACATCCGGCGGCCTGCAGAATATTGTAGGCCAGCCGGAGCGATTGACCGGGGCCGGATTCGCCGCGCACCAGAATGGCGTCGCCGATGCCATCGGCGAGCAACGCCCCGAGGTTCACCGCCGCCCGCAAGAGGGCCAGCTCCGGGGACAACGGCTCGGGATTCGACGTCAGACCATCCTTGAGCAGGATCGGATTCCGAC